>JANQFQ010000126.1 GCA_028277765.1 Desulfobacterales bacterium | reverse complement strand
TAGCGCCGATGGTACTGCATGGGAAGCTGTGTGGGAGAGTAGGACGCTGCCGAAATCTTTTTATAAAAAGCCCTGATCCATTGCAGATCAGGGCTTTTTTTGTCTTTCGCAAAACGCCTTTTCCTTGCCTTCTTATTTTAATTAAAATAAGCTGAATTAATTATTTACAGAGCTAATTATCAACCCGTAATTACTTCTAATCAGATATGAAGATTAAAGACTTTCTGAAAATTCAATTAAAAAAACCTCATCTTACAAAAGAAGAGCATTCAAATGAAATAAAGAAAAAAACCATAGAGACACAATTGTATTTTTGCCAATCACGCCTGAATGCGGTCATTCTCCTCAACGAAAATGACAAATATCCTGAAGCATTATTAATAATCAAACAGTTACTTGTCGATATTGCCAATTTGATATTAATTACTTATGATATCAATAGAATAGATAAAAGAAATCAGATTGAAGAGGCATTAAAACAGCTTCCGGAACAGGATTTAAAAGACCTGACGCTGCCTAACAAAAAAATCGTCCTCCAACTCGAAGAAGAAGAGATCGATCATAAAACATTGAATGAAGTTTTGATTTTTATTCATAATTTTTTCCAACAGGCTGAAAAAAAAGCACAAAAAATCATAAAAGAAAAACTAAGAACACCATTGAATGATTACTGGCTGAGACTATACGTTCATTTACCTTTTTTAATAACAATTGTGACGGCAGCAATACTTATATGTCTGTATCTGCCCGGATATCTTGAATATCAGCGCCATATATCGAAAATCGAAGACTTCCCTTTGAGCATTCGTGCTAAAAAAGGGGAATTTATCAAGGAATGGCTGGTTTTAGGAAAAATACCGTATGAATATTCTAAAGCGTTTGACCATGATTTTTTAAAAGAATATGGAGGAGAAGCCAAGTATTTACCTTCAAAGGAATTTGAATATAAACTTGATGCCGGTAATATATTAAAATGGTTTAGTTATATGTCAGATACTGATCGGATTGATTTCTTAAAACTGTTCAAAGATACCAGTAATGCAACAGCTTATGCGTTTACAGTACTTGAGTTACCGACTGATTATAAAGGTATATTATCCATCGGTAGTGATGATGGTATAAAAGTTTGGATTAACGGCAACCTGGCACTTCAAGCAGATGAGGTGCGTCCCTGCATGAAAGATGATGATAAAGCTGAAGTAACATTGAGAAAAGGGAAAAATGCTATTTTAGTCAAGATAACCCAAAAAGGTGGCGGCTGGTGCTTTTTCTTACGGTTTCTATGAAAGTTAAGTATTTATGATCATTATTGCCTATAATGCAATTAAAGTTAAAACAAAAAAATATCAATAAGTTAGTACTTGTTTACTTGTCATGGGGTATTATCACTTACGGTTTCATCCTTCGGCTGGTACAATTTTTATACAATAGGTCCTTGAATCTTGATGAAGCATTCATCGCTTCCGCCATTGCGGACGGTAGTTTTACTGATTGTTTCGGTCCACTGGAATACAGCCATATTGTTCCTCCGGGCTTCTTCATGGTTTCAAAACTATTCATTGTTTTCTTTGGAAATAATGACTTAACCATAAGACTTTTCCCATTTATTGCTGGTTCTGCTTCTCTTTATCTCCTATATAAGGTCGCTCCCTTATATGCTTCTCGTTCAGCAGGTATTATAGCCCTGTTCCTTTTTTCGATTTCCACGAAGCTGATCTATTACACATCAAGTCTTAAACAATATTCAATTGATATTGCGGCTGCCCTGTTAATATTACTGGTTGTCGGAAAAATTCGTATTTCGGATCTCTCTCAAAAAAACGCTGTTATCCTCGCATTTACCGGCACTGTGGTCATCTGGTTCTCACATCCCTCGATATTTATCCTTGCTGGAGCAGGAACATATTTAATGATGTCATGTGTTCTGAAAAAACAGGAAACCCGAGTAAAAAGCCTCCTCATTATATATTCATTGTGGATAGTAAGTTTTTTATTTTTATATATTGTTTCTCTCAAGGGCTTCAGTGATTATCCGGTTTATCAATGGCTGATCGCGTTCTGGTCGTCAAAAGAAGCATTTATGCCTTTATCATTTTCATGTTTTCTCTGGCTCTTTAATTCCTGGATGAACATGATGAAAATGCTGGGCGGTTATATTGATAAAGTACCAATTACTGTTTCTATGATACTGTTTGCTGGAGGGTGTATTGCACTTTTAATAAAACAGAAAGACGTATTTGCAGTACTACTGCTGCCTTTAGTTTACGCGATCACGGCGTCTGTATTTCAGAAGTATCCGATACATGACAGGATGCTTCTTTTTTTTATTCCAGCCCTTTTTTTAGTAATTGCAACCGGTGTAGACCATGTCCGGTTGAAGTATTCAGCAGTATCCTGGTCTGTTAAAGTAATCCTCATCATGTTTCTGATATGGCATCCCTTTCAAAAATCATTCTTTCATTTAAAACACCCAAAGGTCTGGCAGGAAATTAAGCCAGTTATGGCATTTGTTAAAGAACATATGCAGCCAGACGATATCATATACCTGTATTACTGGGCTGAACCGGCGTTCCGTTATTACGATCAGTTCTATGGATTTGACTATAGGGATTTTGTATTTATCAGTCCATTTCCAAAAGAAGGTTTTGTTAAAGAATTAGACCATTTTAGATACAGCGAGAAGAATTCTAATAAACAAATTGATGGCTTTAATGAAGAGTACAGACTGGTACTCGGTATTGGTGAACGATTTTGCATGTGCAAGGATGAAATTGATAAGCTTTCCGGGAATAAAAGAGTGTGGTTTATTTTCTCACATAACGATCCAAAAAACTTTATAAATTACCTGGACAAAATCGGAATACAAATAGACCATATAAAAACAGAATATAAGTCAGCATCACGATTTCTAAATGCAAGGGCGTCATCAGCATATCTGTATGATTTAAGTTATACGTATGTAAAGCCTTAATAATATACGACAAAATCGCTTATGCATATAAACATACATTATAATAAAAAATATCAATTGTTTTTACAATTGTTGCCGTGGTTTATTATTACCTATGGTGTGTTTGTCCGTTTTAACCAGTATTTATTTAACCGCCCCATGGCACTTGATGAATTGTTTATCGCGTCAAGTATTGCAGATGGATCTTTTCTCGATTTTTTTAAACCTCTTGATTACAGCCACAGAGTACCACCTTTATTTCTCATCCTGACCAAATTGCCGATAATTATTTTTACAAATAACGACCTGTTTATACGTTTATTCCCGTTTATTGCCGGCACATTATCGTTGCTTCTTTTCTATAAACTGGCCAGTAAAACGGTTTCTTACACTGCATGTATAGTATCGCTATTACTATTTTCTACAAATGAATACATGATTTTTTTCACAACAGAATTAAAACAATATTCCACAGATGTATGTATCGCGTTACTTATTTTTCTAATGGTTATCCATTTACAGTCAAAGCAGCTTAAGCCATGGAAGATTGTCATGCTCTGTTTTACGGGTATAATAGCAGTCTGGAGTTCTCATCCAGCGATCTTTGTACTGGCTGGATGTGGGACATATATGTTTATGTCGGACGTTTTTAACAGGGATTGGAAACGCGCCCGAAAATTAATTGTTGTATATCTGGTGTGGGTAATAAATTTCATTGTTTTTTATGCGATCACCTTAAAGGGTATGGACGATTATCCTGTTCATAATTGGCTGATCAAATTCTGGATCATGGAAGATGCTTTTGCTCCGTTTTCATTATCTTTTTTTAAATGGTCGTATACCATGATTGTTCAAATGATAAAAATGCTGGGAGGATATGAAACTAATTTAACACATTATACAGCTGTCATACTATTTTTTGTTGGTTGTATATCTGTTTTTTTCAGGAAAAATAAGTTTTTATGGGCATTGGTTCTCCCTTTATTGTTTGCGGTTGGAGCATCATTATTCCAAGCATATCCTGTTTATGACAGGATGGCACTCTTTTTTCTTCCATCAATTCTAATTATTATGGCTGAAGGTGCTTGTTGCATCTGGATTAAATCGATAATGTGGACCCGATTAATTCCTGCAATACTTATAATTTTGATTGTATATCAACCACTTAATCATTCTTTTTATCGTTTGAAAGAACCAATAAGAAATCGTGAATTGAAACACGTTATGAAATATGTCAGTGACAATATTCAACCAAATGATATTATATATCTTTATTATTGGGCTGAACCGGCTTTCCGATATTATGATGAGTTTTACGGTTTTGATTTTGACAATTTTGTTCTGATAAGTCCGAAACCTGACTTGGAATATGTTAAAGAGGTTGATCACTTTAGGAATAACAAAGGTATTAAAAGAATTGATGGTTTTAATATAAAATATAAACGGATACTGGGTGTCCACGAAAGGATTCATGGATGCAAAGATGAAATTGACCAGCTTATCGGGAATAAAAGGGTCTGGTTCCTTTTCTCACATAGCTCTGTACCAAAATTTAAAAAATATATTTGTGAAATTGGAGAAAAACGTGATGTTTGTATTAGAAGGATTGCTTCAGCATGGCTTATCGATTTAAGCGTTAAAGAGAAATCGGAATAATTTTAATGATAATGGCTATACTTTCTCATTTTCAGGAATTAAATGATCAAAAATTTCTCTATATTTGAATTAATAAAAAAATATTGGTTTTTAATACTTATTTTATTAGTCGGCATTTTACTAAGATCTTATAAAATATTATTTCAAGACCTTAGTTTTGAAGAATTGTTCTTTGTGACACAAGCACATATAGATTTTTCTTTCAGCAAAATTATAAACTCTTTTAATTTGATCCAATCTTATCCTCCGTTCTTTCCGCTCCTACTTAATTTATGGTTTAAATTTACATCTTATAATGATCTGTCAGCGAAATTATTGTCAGTAATCGCCGGCTTTTTCAGCCTTTTCACCTGTTATTGCCTCGGACGTGAAGTTTTTAGTAAAAAATGCGGTTATATCGCATGTATCATACTAGCCATAGATATTAATCATATTAGCTATTCTCGAACAGCTGCGCCGCACATTTTCATCTTTCTCCTCACGACTCTCTCCTTTTTATATCTGATTAAAATTATTAAAGAATATTCAATATTAAATTTTACATATTATATCATCTTTACTGGTTTAATGATGATAACACATCCATATGGCGTTCTGATTACGGCCTGTCAAATTTTCTGTTTTCTTATGTGCATATCAAATAAAAATGTTTTAACTTTTTATAAATTTATGTCCGCTATCATACTGATGTCAATCATCTATTCAGTCTTTTTTAGTTCGGTATTCCATACTATCAATTTCACGCCACGTTCTATTTTTTATGCCCCCATGAGCATCGATTTTATTATAAACAGCGAACCATTATATATAATATTATGCGTATTGATGATCATCCGGGTATTCTATTACTATTTTAACAGATACATGGTTAATGAAAACATAAAGCTCTCCTTACCAATAATAATTTTCTGGATTATCCTGTTTTGCTTATTTATCCATTTTATATCATGGGATCATCTGGCAGATCCGCCGTATAGATTATGGCCGTTTACGCTTCCAGCAATTATCATCCTTATTGCCATGGGAAGTGCCGTATTAAAAAACAGAACAATGTACATTGTTGTCTTTTGTTTTATTGTCCTGTCAGCAAAAAACATTTTTATCTCCAGACACTTTTACACCACGACAACCAGTGGACAGTGGACAGACCTTGTGCAATATGTTTTGAATATTAATAAAAATGACTATAAGAATGAAGCTATTCCGATATTGTCTAATGAACCGGATAAGTTTCAGTATTATCTTGCTTCATCAGGAGCGGATTTAACTATTTTACCCGCAAAAAAAGCGAACTTGCAAAAAATCACTGAGAACACACTTTATGGACGCGGTCTCTGGTTTATTGAATATCAGAAATATAAGACACAACCCCATGAACTGTCATTAATTTTTAAAAACAACTTTGCTAAATTTAAAGACAAAAATTTTAAATATATGAATGCAAAGCTTTATATTAAAAACAGTGAGGTTTTGAACCTTTATCCTCCTCCGTTTTCATCTAAACAATTAACTAAATTCAAAGAAAATAATAAAGACTACAATTTTATTTTTACCGGTCATATGTATGGAATTTTTACCATAAAAAAGAGCGAATATTATTATCCGGGTATTTATCCACCGCTGTTAAACGCACTGCATAAGGTTGATTATGACAAAATTGAATTCATATTCTCAGGCGGGGATGCTGTCTACAAGCCAAATGAATGGGCAGTTACAATACAGCAAATGGCATTCATGAATACCCCGATTATTTTTGCCAAAGGTGACCATGAAGGTTTTAATTCAAGACAATATAATAGATATCAGCCCTCAGATATTTTTCACTTTTTATATGGTGATGATCTTTTTATTGTGCTAAATTCTCAAAAAGTAAGAAACACAATTTCTAATGACCAGCTCTTATTTGTTAATGTGCTACTTAAGGAAAAAGGATATAGAAATATTTTTGTTTTTTTTCATAGAGTTCTTTGGCAGGATGAAGTCCATTATCAGGATGAAAAGCTGAAACATACTTACCATGAGCAGGAAAATTTTAAAACCTTGTTCTGGGAAACAGTAGTGCCGATGTTTGAAAACAGTAAAGGAACTGCATATTTTTTTGCAGGAGATGTTGGAACAGGAACTTCAAAAGCTTTTTCCCACAAAACATACAAACATTTAAATTTTATAGCATCAGGAGTTGGCGGGGCAAAAGATGAAAACTTTTTAATAATTATGGTGCGAAAGGGTGTCGTAACCATTGTTCCAGTCTATTTGACAAAAAGTAATGAACTTTTAAAAAAGCATAATTTTATTAATAATTAAGTATGATTAATGATAGAATGATTTTGGTTTAAAATGACATTCAAGAGACCAGTTATAATACTTATTCATAGCGCAAAAGCTGTAAATTTAATTTTAACATGCTTTTTCATTGTGGTCTTTTTAATGTGGATTTTTACGCCTGATAGGATAGATAATATCGACAAGCAAATTGTTGAAAAATATACTAAAGAATATAAATTAAGATATAAATCCGGAATAAATAAAATTAACGAGGGTGACATCACAGATGGTATTAAAGAACTTGAAGAACTGCTGAATGATCTCAAGGATATAAAAAAAGGAGACCGTCTTGATCATATAAAAAGAAAATGCATGAGAAAATTAGTCAAAGAATTAATTCATGTTGGACGTTCCAAGCGTGCTCGTATCCTGATTGAACAATGGAAAGAATTTGATAAAAATGATATATTTTCTCATCTTGAATACGCTAATCTTTTGATCCAAAATCCAGATACAAGGGAGCAGGGGGATAAGTTATTAATGGAACTTTTAAAACAGTATCCATGCGGCTTGATTCTCAAATCATTCCTGCTTATGAAACAAAACTCCCTTTCTGAGATGTCTGCAGCTATGTCAGTGCTGGACGATACCGATCAAACTGTTTCAGGATTGGCCCAAGCATATATCAATTATAAAAAACGACGTGATGAGATGCTTCGTCACTGGAGAATAAACTGGATTTCTAATGAAGAAATCAGATTTGATGAGAATAATTCAAAAGCAGTATTTCCATCATGGATAGATCATAATAAAATCAGCTTCTCAACAAGTGTCCCGTCATATGCTTATAATATTCAGGTCCATCCCAGAGTTGACAATATAATGGTTGGACCAAAATTTATTTTAACTATCGAAAATAAAAAAAATAAATTGCTTTTGGGCGGCCCCACAATGGAAAGCAATCTTTACAATCTTACAAACGATATTTTTATCTCCAACTGGCATAGTAATCTTCTATTCACCAGGAAAGATACGCCGGATAAACAGGGGAAAAATATTGACGGTTATTTTAAGGCGCGTGTCTTTCCGTTATTTTTTGTTCACATTACTGATCAAAAGAAAGCACAACATATAGAAGACTTACTACGCCACATGGGAAAAGAAAAAGAAGCAGCCACCTTCCGAATTGAATGGGGCACATGGATTCATTACACCACAAACTTCATGAGCATCGATAATACTAAATGAAAAAGTTTGTTAAAATTTTATGGAATTGGAACTGGCTTATTACATTCCCTTTTGTTATCGCATCTGTATGGTGGAGTATAAATACGTCAAAAAACTACATGACATTTGGTGTTAAAAACTTGACAACTCCCCGTGCATATTCAAAGTCTTTTGGTTTACTTCGAACCGGCCAACGTGAGATGTATCACATGTTACGGCGGGTTGAAGTAATGTTATACCATCTGGTTGACCGAAAGCATAAAATGGATATTGACTTTAATACAATAGACTTGTTTATCCCGGAATCTAGCATTTCTGTGCTTAATTCAAACCTCCCGCACAGTGGTTATAATTATATAGATGGATTAATTTTAAATAATAAAGAGATGCAAAAAATCGAAACAAGATATCGGGGCGATTGTACTTATCATTGGGGATATTTTAAAAAATCAATGAGGATTAAGACGAGAAAAAAAAATCTTTTGCAAGGAATGCACAAATTTAATTTAATTTGTCCGAGAGAAGATATTGTCAATAATTATTTAAGTTACAAACTTTCAACAGAGATGGGATTGATTACACCTTATACAGAAATGGTTAATGTTACAGTCAATGGGAACCACATGGGTATCTATACATTTGTAGAACAGCTGGATGAGTTAATATTACGTAGATATAGAAGAATACCTGGAGATATATATTCTGGTGACAGCATCGGTAAAAATATTTATACACCTTATTTTTATAATTTCATTTTCAGGCTACCGCATACATGGAATAAAATGTCATTCAATAATCATTACCCCAAAGATTCAATCACGCCTTTAAAATATCTTCTAGATCTTGCCCACTCAACGGAAACAGAAAACAAACATAAAAATCTAACAAGAATACTTGACATGGAAGCATGGGGAACTTACGCGGCATTCATAACCCTTACTCAGAGTTACCACTACAATCATGTGCATAATTGGCGGATTTATTATGATCCATCACAGGAAAAGTTTTCTCCTGTTGTCTGGGATCCTTTGGGATGGTATCATCCCTGGGTATCGGACGAAGGTAAGGTATCCTCTATGGATATTATGTCATGTACTTTCCTTAAAACGCTTTTTAGAAATGCTGAATTCTTACGAGCACGTCATGATGCCATAGAAAAATTCTATATGTCCGGGTCCGACAAACTTTTCTTAGAACAGACAGATCGATCAATAGAAAGAGTTATGTCTGCCTTAAAAAATGATCCAAATATTCACCTCCCTTTTTTTGAATACAAAAAAAGAATAGCTGCATTCAGGCGTATCATGGAGAATGTTTTTATTGTTATCAAGAATGGATATCTTAACAGTAATGAACAGTTCTTCTATTCTGTCGGTAAAAATCCTGAGGTTATTTCACTTGAAATCAACGGGCGAAGTTATGTGAAAAGTTTTGTTTTAAATTATAGCAAACCTTTTGATCGGCCTGTAAATGCGAGCATATCATATTGGAACAACAGTAATAAAATAGAACGTGATATTTCTTCACTTATTACTGTAACCGGCAAAAATCTTATAATAAATATACCTTTGATCGCTAATTTTAATCCTAACATCAAAAAATTTATACCTGCATATTATGAACTGAAATTAAAAAATATTGATAACAACAAAACACTTCTAGGTATTCATGCTAATAGAGGTCAAAAAAATCAAGAGGCTCGGCTAGTTAAAAAAATTGGAAAGACAGAATTTACTGACATGTATATGATTATTCCCGAAGGGATTGATCCAAAACCGGAAAAATGGAAAGGGTCTGTTTTGATCAATACTGTTATGAAGCTCAATAAGAATCTGATTATTGAACCAGGAACCATTATTACATTCAGCCCTTCAGCATCTTTAATTTTAAGAGGCCGTCTTCTTGCCAGAGGCACCAAAGAAAAACCGATAAAATTTGTCCCTGCAAATATCGACCAGGATCCATGGGGCTCACTAGTGCTGCTGGATAAAGATTCTGATGGTTCTCAACTGGAATATTGTGAGTTCGAGGGCGGAAGCGGCTTAAAAGATGATCTGTATGAATATTCTGCAATGTTATCTATTCATAATGTTAAGCGGGTAAGGATAAGTGATTGTATATTCCGTTCAAACAGGATCGTGGATGACATGGTTCACGCGGTTTATTCTGATATAAATTTTAGCAGATGTAAATTTGAGGATGCATTATCTGATGCACTGGATCTTGATATCTGCTCTTCAGTGATAGATGATTGTCGTTTTGTAAATAACGTCAATGACGGTATTGACCTTATGACCAGTAATGCTGTTGTAATGAATTCACTCCTAAAAGAGAATCGTGATAAAGGCATATCTATCGGTGAAAACAGCCGTCTTTTAGCATTCAATAACCGTTTTGATAAAAATAGTATTGGCGTTCAGTCAAAAGATAATTCCGTCGCGGTTTTCTACAATGCTGAATTTTTAGAAAATGATATTGCACTCGATTTATACATGAAAAACTGGCGGTATAACAACGGTGGAAGGATCTTTTTGTACAAAGGGCTCGTTCATGAAAATAAAGAGACGATTAAAGCGGATAAGCGTTCATTCATTGCTGTATATGATACCTATATAGATACATCTCCTGAAATAAACAAAAAAAGGATAAAACTGGACAAGTCGAAGTATACAGAAAAACCGCATAAACCTGTTGAAACAAAATTGTGGCGTTATCCTGAAGAGATTGTTCTTATGGAAAATATATTTACTAACTACTGGGAATATGCAGATCCAGGAACAAGAGGAGTTACAGAAAAAGTAAATCAATAGAGCCCTTGATTATTTGTTTTGGAATGATTAATATAGCTCTACAATTAATTTATATAATAGTTCTTTATATATGAAAAAGATAGAAACAGACCAATTTGTCTTAAGTATTATCATGCCTGTGTTTAACGAAAAAGACAGGATTATGCAGGCTATTAAAGCAGTCCTATCAACCCCATATGAAAAAGAGATTATCATAATTGATGATGGTTCTACTGACGGCACCCCAGATAGTATTCAAAAAATTAATGACCCATGTATAAAATTTTTGTCCCATAAGAAAAATTGCGGGAAAGGTAAAGCACTCCAGACCGGTATTTCCCATGCTGAAGGCGATATTGTTTTGATACAAGATGCGGACCTAGAATATGATCCAGATGAATATCCTGTTCTTTTAGGACCGATACTCTCAGGAAATGCAGATGTGGTCTATGGATCACGTTTTGCCGGTCATGGCGCACATAGAGTATTATATTTCTGGCACTATATCGGGAATAGGTTTCTAACCCTTTTGTCTAATTTTTTTACTAATCTCAACCTTACTGACATGGAAACATGTTACAAGGTATTTACAAAAAACGCTCTTGAAGGAATCATAATAGAAGAATCACGTTTCGGATTTGAGCCTGAAATTACCGCGAAAATCGCGAAAAAAAACCTTAGAATTTATGAAGTCCCGATTTCTTATTACGGTCGCACTTATGAAGAAGGAAAAAAGATAAACTGGAAAGACGGAATAAGGGCACTATGGTGCATAATAAAATATAATTTATTCAAATGAATAATTTTTTAAAAAAAATGAATAGAAGAAAATTTTTAAAAATTCTTTCTTTGGGTTCTTTTTTTACCGGGACATCAGTATACCTGTTATCAAGATGCAGTTGGTTTTTTAATAAAGTCCCCTCGGTTTATTCTAATAATGAAGAAACACTTGACAGGCTCGCTTTTATTGAAACTGTCTATCCCTTTCTTTCTATAGATCAATTATCTCTTCATATTAATATAATTAATAGATGCAGAAAAGAGTGGAAGATTATTAATAATACTTTTTTTAAAAAATTATACTCAACATCAAATAATAAATTTTACGAATATGATATTCAAAAGCGTGAAATTCTGATCGTGGATTACATTAATAATACTAGTAACCGGCAAGTGTTAAGTAAGTTCGATTATGCCCGAAAAAAACTGATTCAGAATATCAGACACATTATGCCATTTCCTTATGTTAAATACGGTTATCCTGAAAAATGGCCGAACTTGTTTAAGGCAGATCCATCATGGGAAGAATATCACCGAAAACCAAGTTCGATTTAAAGCGTTTGATATATATTTATTAGGAACTAATGTTAAAAACATTTATTTATATAATAATCTTTCTGACGGGCATTATCTTCTGGGTGGCAGGACTGGACAATATAACTGCTAAAACAGGTTTCTGTATATCCTGCCATTCCATGAAAGAGTTTCATTTTTTAAGTACCCAATCACCTCATGTAAAAAACAGAGAAAGACTGATTAACTGCACTGAATGTCATGTGACAACTGATGTTACGAAAAAGTATACATATAAACTTAAAAGTGGAATTAAAGACACTTATAAAACACTATTTAGCGGCCCTATTAATCTACAGCATTTTAATGGCAAGTCAGAAATAAGACATGAATTTGTTTTTAATGATGCCTGTTTAAAATGCCATATTGCTGGGATTCAAAGAAATGGTTTGAAGAAGGAAATAGTTGATATTCACAAATATATCATGGAGGACATTAACACGAAGATGAATTGTGTTGATTGTCATGGCGGCATGGAGCATGGTAGAGAGCCTGTTTTTAATTGGAAAAAAACAAAAGAATTCATTTATACTAATACTTCAGAATATGAAAAAGAAAAACAGATACTTGAAAATACTATTCATAGGTCATGCATTGCTTGTCATTTAAAAGGTGGGGTAACCTATGGTAAGCTTGAAGCGTTTGGACTAATTACTCAACCTGCTGATTATCTGGCTTTAAAAGTAGGGATTAAATTCTATGACATGCCTCCGTCATCATCATTAAAAGAAATTGCTCATGATAACCTGAACAAACTTGAACACTTGATAGAAAAGTAATATCTCCAATGGAAAAAAAATTTGATGTCATCATTATTGGTTCAGGACTAACCGGGGGATTAGCAGCTGATCATTTTACCCGTCAAGGGAAAGAAGTCTGTATTATTGAAAGAGGAGGCGATTATTTTCCATATACTGATGACCAATGGAATACAAAATTCGTTAAAAACGTATGGAGTGAAGAACATATAAATGTTCAGGGCTCAAGCAGGTGGGTAACTGTCTCTCAAGATGATCCATATGAACGTGTTGAAATAAAAACGAAAAATTCAGAACCTGCATTTCTGTATAATATGAAATTCGGTGTCGGGGGATCAGGTGCTGTTTGGAGCGGTACTGCATTCCGTTTTAAACCAAACGACTTTAAACTCCGCTCCTTATATGGTGTAGGTGAAGACTGGCCTGTAACTTATGAAGAACTCGAGCCATGGTATGGAAAAGCGGAGAATGAACTTGGTGTATCAGGCGCAGATCCATTTAAACTGTGGCCCAGGCAAACGCCATACCCGATGCCCGCATTCAGGCAGTCTTATCTTGACTCCGTTTTTGATAAATATCTTGGCAAAGCTTTTCCCCTTATGCCCGTACCAGCAGCTGTTGCATCAAAAAAATACAAGGGAAGGGGACCATGCGTCGGCGCACGTTCATGTGTTCCGTTCTGCCCAACAGAAGCAAGATATCATCCTGTACAAAATCATCTGGGAGATGCCCTGGCTAGAAAAAACTGTTCTTTGCTGAAAAGATCAGTTGTAATTGGATTAAACATTGATGAAAAAACAGACCGTATCAACTCCGTCACTGTTTTACCTGAACATCATCCATCTTTTGAAGTATCAGGAGATATATTTATCCTTGCTGCCAACACTATTGAAAATACAAGGCTTCTGCTGCATTCAGCTAACAAAAGGTTTCCAGAAGGTTTAGCAAACCGACACGGTCTTGTCGGCAAATATTTCATGTCTACAGGTGCTTTTGTCTGGCTCCTTGAATTCCCTGAGTTTACTTATCCCTTTAGAGGGCGACCCATAACATCAGTTTGTGCTAAATATAGCGACGGAAAACATCGTTCAACAATTTCTGCTTTTTTATTAGAAGTTTGGAACATCATTTGGACACATGGTGGATTGTATAGATATGTCGATATTCTCGTAAATGATGGTCATTGGGGCGGCACACTCGTTAAAAAAGCTGAAGATCAATTACGACGTACTAATATTACCGCCCCATTTGAAATCCTGCCAAACAGGAACAATACAATATCTTTGGATAAAAATGACAAAGATCATTTTGGTATACCATTACCGGTAAGCAATATTAAATGGGGCACCTATGAAGAAGGTGTAAAAGATTTTGTTGAATATGCTATGCGTGAAACCGCCCCTGAAGTCAATTTTGAACCTTTTGGCTTTGGAATAAACGGAAACCATCCTTTTGGTACATATCGAATGGGAAATAATCCAAAAGAGGGTGTTGTTGATCATAATCTGAAATCATTTGATCATGATAATCTTTATATTCTTGGCGGGGGTTCATTTGTTACATCTACATGCTTTAATCCAACACTTACTATTGCAGCTCTTACATTAAAATGTTTGGATTCTATTAAACTATAAAACTTGATACACATGCGTTTAAACAGGATTATAATTATTAACTATTTTTTTTACCGTTTGTATATTTTTTCGATTATAACGGTTCTTATATTGTTTTATCATACGACCGGTCATGCTTCCACGATCGACTGTAATACTGTTTTAAATAATGCGGTCTGTGTTAAAGAATATAAAAATCGGATAATACGGTTAACACCCGAACAGGTTCATTTCATCATTGAAAACTCTGTTTACATCCTGGATATTTTACGCATGTCTGATCCAGACAGTTATAAAGAGATTCTTCCTGTTTTATCAAAATATAAAATTAACGGGACACCGGATAAATTTACGATTAAAAGCTTCAAAAGTGTTTTGGATCTTAAAAGAACTGTTTTGTCTGAAAAGGCTATCTGCTATAGCGGTTCCGGTACAGCTGATGCATTTGACGTCCCTGTAACCGGAGAGTTAGCAATATCCATACAATTGATTTACAATGACATTACTAATGATGAGTGCATCCTTGATTTTAAGGTCGGATTTAAACCGGAGAATGAAATTGCGGCATCTATAATGGAACCATTTGCAGGGCTTTTTTCAGAACGGTTGGATCAGATTGCGGACCAATCTTTATCTTCCGGCGAAAAATCGCTTCCTCAATTATACAAGGAGTTTGAAAAACATTTTTCAGCTGACAGTCTGATGAAACTTGCATCTCGTCAGTTTCAGGAAAAACAGGAAATGTCTGACAGATTAAATCAATATATATTTAAATCATTGCTTGAAGACGGCAAAGGTTTTTATAGCGTTAAGAATTTAATTATGTTTATTCTTTTGCTGGGAACAATGATAGGGGCAGCATGCATCTTTTTTCGTTTTATACGTAAGGATAAACAGTAAATATAATCTGTATCAGGAAGCTTATAAAAGTGGCATCAAAGACTAAACTTCACTTTGCAAGATTTGAATTTAAATATGTACTTGCTAAAGACCTTCGAGATGAGGTGGAAAGCGAACTGAAGTATTTTCTCGATTTTGATCCTTTTGTGGAAAACCGTCCTCATCATCAATACCTTGTACGCAGCCTGTATTTTGATGATCCCTACTACACAGCCTTTTTTGATAAAATTGACGGACTCCATACACGGTCAAAATTCAGGGTACGGACCTATACCGACAATCCTGATGATGACACTCCGTATTTCCTTGAAATCAAGGGCCGCCACAACAATCTTGTGTTTAAACATCGGGATATCGTGAAAACTGTCTCAGGCGGTATAAAAGAGAAGGGGGATGATCTTGCCGCTTTTCTATTGAAACATGTTCCAGAGAGCCCACTGCGAACACAATTTGAATATGAAATACATAAAAAAAGAATCCGTCCTGTGGCGCTGATCGATTATTTCCGCAGACCTTATATAAGCAAATACGACCCGGAATTCAGGCTTACCTTTGATGAACAGCTTCAGGGGACGGTCACTAAATCAATGTTCCCATCATCCACGGACCGCTGCCGAAACTTGATTCCAGGCTATACAGTTATGGAAGTGAAATTCAGGCGGCATATCCCTTCATGGTTCCACAGGATTATTCAATCCTATAATTTATGGAGGGTATCTTTATCAAAAATATGTGAAGGTATTGAGACTCTTGAGCTTGCTGTAAATTTATCGTAAGGTTTCAGTGCAATATTTAACTAAAGGAGAGATTATGCCTAATCAGCTTTTGGACCAAACAGGGAACCTGTTAACTTATGCTAAGCCGGAGATGTTAATAAACATAACACTGTCGATAATCCTCGGTTTTATTATTGCAACTATATATCGGTATACGCATAAGGGCCTCTCTTATTCACAGTCTTTTACTCAAACAATTCTTTATGTATCTGTGATTGTCGCTATTGTTATGATGGTTATAGGTGGAAGCCTGGCGCGTGCTTTTGCGCTGGTTGGTGCATTATCTATTATACGTTTTAGAACAGTTGTAAAAGATACAAAAGATACAGCTTTTATCTTTATGGCGCTTGCTGTTGGAATGGCTGCTGGCACATCTAATTATTTTTTGGCTCTATCTGGAACCGCGTTTCTCAGTATTCTTGCCATTGTTATTTATAAAATCAATTATGGTGCATTATATAAAAGCGAATTCATTCTCAGATTCTGTTTTGATCAGGAATTTAGCAGTGAAGATTACCTTGAGGCCATCAATAAATACGCCAAACGGTCACATTTGCTTCACATAGAACCATCTGCGGATGGAAAGCTTCTTAAGCTTACATATGATATTACCCTTAAAGAAGATACTACTTCTGAAAAACTGACTGGTGCATTCAGCGCGATCAAAGGGGCATCCGAGGTCGTACTGATCGCTTCAAAGAGTGATGTAGATTATTAGTCTGTATGATTAAACCTGAAACTTTTTTTAATCTGCTCAAATCCAGCAAAATTGATTTTTTTGCAGGCGTTCCTGACTCCCTTCTAAAATATTTTTGCTCCTACCTGGAAAACCATGTTGCTAATGAGAACCATATTATTTGCGCGAATGAGGGGAATGCCATTGGCCTGGCATCAGGATATTATCTGGCTGAAGGGAGGGCAGGAGCAGTATATTTACAGAATTCAGGTCTGGGGAACGCGATCAATCCTTTGTTATCCATTGCCGATAAAGAAGTATACGCCATCCCGATTCTTCTGATTGTTGGATGGCGTGGTGTCCCGAGTATTCCCGATGAACCCCAACACAGGAAACAGGGCAGGGTTACTGAAAAAATGCTTGAAGCCATGGAAATTCCCTTTGAAATTATTGATGCTGAATTCGTTGCGGAACAGGTTTCTTCTGCTGTCAAAAAAGCGACCAATTACATGATAAATCATAAAGCACCGTTTGTCTTGTTGATTAAAAAAGGAGTGTTTGAAACATATGAAAAGAAAACGGAACCCATTCACCAATATAAATTGAGACGTGAAGACGCTGTCCGGCTTATCATCAAACATCTCCAATACGGAGATGTTATTGTTTCAACCACAGGGATGACATCAAGAGAAGTGTTTGAGTGCAGGGAAAGATTGAACCAGGGGCATGGCTGGGATTTTCTGACTGTCGGCGGTATGGGACATGCGTCACAGATCGCCCACGGCATTGCCATTAGAAAAAAACATGCGAGAATATATTGTCTTGATGGCGACGGCGCCCTGATCATGCATATGGGAGGTATGACTGTTAATGGCGTCCGGCAATGTAATAATTTATGTCATATTGTAATAAACAACGGGGCCCATGATTCCGTGGGCGGACAGCCTACAGCAGGATTTCATATCGATTTTATTAAGATTGCCCGTGCCTCGGGTTATAAAAACGTGTACAGGGCAGACACACAAGAAACAATCGATCAATGTATGAAAACCATTAAAAGTAAAAAAGAGCCTTTCTTTCTTGAAATCAGGGTCAATAAGGGACACCGAAAAGATCTGGGACGTCCCACAACAACTCCTGGTGACAACAAAGAAGCGTTTATGACTTATCTGAAGAGCATTTAAATGGAACAAAAAATAATAAAAGGATATAACGTATGCGATAAGCTGGATGATATCCTGACAGCCATTGATGTTAAGAAAATATTTCTCGTCTGTGGAAAAACATCATACACCTTGTCAGGAGCTGAGAAATCGATCGGCAGTTTAATTGAAAGGCGAGAGTGCATAAAATTTAATGATTTTGATAGTAACCCCAGTATTGATGATATTAAAAGAGGATTTTTACAACTCAAGGATAAAGCATGCGACATGATCATGGGTGTTGGCGGCGGAAGCGCCATTGATATCGCCAAAGCCCTTTCCATACTAATAGAAAACCGGGATGATATTGATCCGGCGATTAGAGGTAATATCGAATTAAACCCTAGAAAAATACCCTCAATAATGGTCCCCACAACACCTGGAACCGGCAGTGAATCCACGCATTTTTCTGTTATTTATATCAACCAAAAAAAATATTCCCTTTCACACCCGTCGATGCTGCCGGATTATGCTATTTTGGATCCTTCTTTTCTAATTAGCCTGCCGCCTTATACAGCGGCCTGTTCTGGAATGGATGCTCTTTGTCAGGCCATAGAGTCTTTCTGGTCAGTACACTCAACAGATGAATCAAGGGGATACAGCAAGCAGTCGGCTGCAGCTATTTTGGACTGTATTGTCGATTATGTCAACCATCCTGATAATGTTGCAAGACAAAGGATTCTCTTTGCGGGGAACATGTCCGGCAGGGCGATTAATATCGCTAAAACAACTGCAGCCCACGCGATGTCATATCCCATAACATCATTTTTCAACCTACCGCATGGACATGCTGTTTCGATGGTGATGCCGCATGTATTAAGACGCAACTGCGAATTCAACAAAGATCCTTTGAATGACACAAGGGGTGCGAGTTTCGTCAGGAATATAATGAACAGTATACTGAACATGCTTAATGCGTCATCACCGGAACAGGCTGAAAAAACAATAGTGACAATAATGAAAAAAATTGATCTTGCAATCAGCCTTTCGGAAGCCGGTATTGAAAAAAAAGATGCCGGTGACATATTATTTAAGGGGATGGATACCAATAGGATGAAAAACAATCCGATCGCTATATCGGAAACAGACATAAAAAAAATTATAAAGAAGATAATATAATGCAATGATATTGATTTTGAGGACATTATCACATAAAAATGTTTTCATGAATAGATCATTTCATTATCAGCCGGACAAAAAAGGAAGCATTAAATGAATGTAGTTATTCTAGGTGGGGGACCATGCGGTCTTGGTGCTGCCTGGCGGCTTACCGAATGCGGACATGATAACTGGGAGCTGTATGAACAGGACAGCCAGTGCGGCGGTCTCTCTTCTTCTTTTCAGGATGATGACGGTTTCTGGTGGGACATTGGCGGTCATGTACTTTTCAGCCATTACAGTTATTTTGATGATCTGATGGCAACCCTTTTCCCTAACGATAATGACTGGATATTTCATGAACGGGAAGCATGGGCATGGATGCAGGACCGGTTCATACCTTACCCTGTTCAGAACAATATCCATAATCTTCCTAAAAATATTTTCTGGGAATGTCTTGAGGGTATCATCGATTTAAAAGAAAGGAACCAGGATAATGTCCCTGCCCATTTTGGCGAATGGATTGATGCTGGTTTTGGAAAGGGACTGGCCAAATGGTTTCTCCGTCCTTACAATTATAAGGTCTGGGCATATCCTGTTGAAGAACTGGACTGGTCCTGGGTTGGTGATCGTGTAGCAACTATTGACCTAAAAACAATTCTAAGAAATTATCTTTATAATAAAAACAGCATATCCTGGGGACCGAATTCACAGTTTCGGTTTCCCGCAAACGGAGGCACAGGTTCAATATGGCGAACCCTTGCTGACAACCTACCGGGTAACAAGATACATCTTGGTTATCAAGCTGTGTCCATATCTTTAAAAAAAAGAGAAATCGAATTTCAAAACGGCAAAAAAACATGTTTTGATTATCTTCTGTCATCAATCCCGTTAACCAAGCTTGTTGAGATATCAGATCTGGAAGCGCCTTATGACAAACCACCTCAATTAAAACAGTCATCTGTACATATTGCTGGACTTGCTCTAAAAGGGAGTCCGCCCGACTATCTTTCTACAAAGTGCTGGATGTACTTTCCGGAAGACAACTGCCCATTTTACAGGGTCACTGTTTTCAGCAATTATTCCCCGAACAATGTGCCGGATATCACTTCCCAATGGTCTCTTCTATGCGAAGTCAGTGAAAGCCCTTTAAAAAAGGTTGATCATAACCATGTAACAGAAGACATTATCCAAGGTGCGTTGAACACAAAACTTATAGCAGATCGAAACGATATCCATCATGTCTGGCAGAGCTTTGTTAAAGACGCATATCCCACACCAGACCTGAACAGGAACGGTATGCTCTTCCCTTTATTACGTCATTTTGAAAAACAACATATTTTTTCCAGAGGACGGTTTGGTTCATGGAGATATGAGGTCGGAAATATGGACCACTCATTAATGCAGGGAGTGGAATTCGCGGATCATATCCTGAAATCTAAAGATGAAGTGACCGTCTGGAAGCCAAATACTGTTAACAACCCAGGTTATAAAGATATGAATAAATAATATCGACTGATGAATATTTCCAACCCATTAAAACTCAGCATCGTCTTTTTAAATTATAATCGTGTTGAAGATACACGAACAACTGTCATGCATTTAAAAAAACTCATTAAGGGGCGTAACGATATCGAGGTCATCGCAGTTGACAATGCTTCTCATGACGGGACAGATATTTTTCTTCAATCCCAGTCAGACTGGCTCATGTCAATTGTCAAGGAAGAAAACATCGGTGTGGCTGCGTTGAATGATGGTTTTAAAAAAGCATCTGCTGACTATATTTTTGTACTTGATGATGATTCACACCCTTGTAACGCTGAGACACTCGAAACAATCATTCATCTCCTTGACGAAAATCAAGATATTGGAGCCGTTGCCTGCAGGATCGAATTCCCGGACGGTCGTCCGAACTGGACCTGGCATTTACCAAGAGATATGGATGTGCCTGGTTCTTCCATGGCTTTTGTTGGCTGCGGTTTCGCGGTTAGAAAGGATCTGTTCAAAAGGGCAGGGTGGTATGATGACCGTTTCTTTCTTTACCAGAATGAAACTGAACTCGCTATACGTATATTAAATCTCGGGTATCAGATTTATTATGAACCGCTTTGCCGGGTAGTGCATAGGGAATCACCTGCAGGCCGCAATCGATGGCGACAAGTATATTATCCCACCCGCAACACTATTTGGATTTTAAGAAAATACTTCCCTTTTCCTGATTTAATTTACCTGATTTTTACTCGTCTATGTATCGGTTTATTCCGTGCTGTTCAGTTCAGACATTTCAGTTGGTATATAAAAGCCGTAAGAGATGGTTTCAAGGAACCTGTAAAACCGGTGCATCTATCCCCAGCCGTTCTCGATAAGCTGGATATGTTGTGGCAACAAAACAGTCTACTTCACCATTTTGTTTTCATATTAAAAAAAAAATGACAGTTTTAACCAGAACCGAACATCATACAGCATAGCATATTAATACAAAAACTGTTGACACATTAACATAATTCTGAGAATCTTCATAATTGTCAAGATAAGATAGTCAAGAACTTGAATGAGTTGGCTGATTTTATAATAATTTATTCGTAATAGCCCAGATTAACGATACGATACGATGCCGATCATAAAAAGTTTATTAGATACAGATTTTTACAAATTTACAATGGCGCAGGCTGTTTACCATAACTATCCTGTTGCTATTGTAAAATATAAATTCAAGTGCAGGAACAATAAGAATATTCCCTATGAAGAAGAGATAAAAAAAGAAATTGATCATTTATGCACATTACGATTTCAGGAAAAAGAACTCTCATTCCTTTCGTCCTTTCCGTTTTTTACAAAAGACTTCATACGGTTCCTCCGTTTTTTCCAGTTAAATCGAAATTACATCAAAATCTATAATGACGAGAATCTTTTTCTCCATATTGATATTGAAGGCCCATGGATATCCACTATCTTTTTTGAAGTCCCCACACTGGCAATTGTAAGTGAAGTCTATTGCAAACACAAAAGCGTCAATTTAGATGGGGAACCTGATATAGAGTGGACAATGAAAGAAGGCAATAATATTTTAGAAAACAAAATCAATCACTTGTCTGAACACTTAAAAACAGGTCATATCGCTGGTTTTAAATTCGCTGATTTTGGAACACGTCGCAGGTATTCACGTAAATGGCAGGAAAAAATCATTGAAGCATTAAAGGAACAGTTCCGTCATTATCTATTTGTAGGTACCAGTAATGTCTATTTTGCACAAAAATATGGTCTGAAGCCGATAGGGACCATGGCCCATGAATGGGTTCAGGCGCATCAGCAGCTGGGACCGATACTTAAACAGAGCCAAAAACACGCATTTGATGTCTGGTGCCAGGAGTACAGGGGACGTTTGGGAACAGCGATATCTGACACACTTGGCGCAAAACTGTTTCTCAAAGATTTTGATCTTTATTTTGCTAAACTCTTTGATGGATGTAGGCATGACAGCGGTGACCCAGTGTCCTGGTGCGTGAAGCTGATAGAACATTATGATAAGCTCGGGATCGATCCGAAAACCAAGACAGCTGTTTTTAGTGACAAGCTCGATTTTGAAACCGCAATTGAACTGCATGAAATGTTTCATGACCTTATTAATGTATCTTTTGCCATTGGTACTAACCTCACAAATGACCTCGGTATTACGCCATTACAGATAGTGTTGAAAATGGTTGAGTGTAACGGTAAACCTGTCGCTAAAATCCCTGATACATGGGAAAAGGGTGTGTGTGAGGACGCAAAATATCTCACGATTTTAAAAAAAGAGATAAAATACAAACGGTAAGTCCCTTTAAATACATCCTTTTCTTCCCTGAAACAAACATCTCCTGATGAATATTTTATTTTGTTTCCATGCATCATGGACCTCTTCAAAAAGATTTTATCTTGACACAAATCAGCAGTTCAAATAAAATTTGTTATTTTTTCAGCCTTTAGGGGTAATGATTAATGGTTTTATTTTAAATTATGTTGAAAGTAGCATTAATAGCACCTCCGTATCCTCTGGATGAAGCGCCTTCACCGCCTCTCGGCCTTTGCTATGCAGCAGCAGCCTTTGAAGCAGCTGGTGCTGAAGTTATTATTCTCGATTATATCGTTAGAAAATACACGCCGGAAAAGCTGAAAAGCGAACTTGATTTATATACACCTGATGTGGTTGGGACCAATTCAGTAACAATGAATTTCCCTGGTGCGATCGATATTCTCAAAACCGTGAAGCATCACGATCCGTCAATTCTGACGATGATTGGTGGCCCGCATGTAACCTTTGATGTTGAAAATACATTCCAGCATTATCCTGAAATTGACATTATCTTTATCGGTGAGAGTGAACATACGATACTGGAATTTGTCCCTGTTATTAATAGCAGGGAGGCATGGGATTCGGTCAAAGGTATTGCCTTTAAAAATTATGACGGTGATGTGGTTATAACCAAAAAGCGTGAATTTATCCAAGATCTTGATATTCTTCCTACGCCAGCCCGTCATCTGTTGCCAATTTCCAGATACCAGGCCCTTGGTTTTCCTGTGAGTATTATCACAAGTCGCGGCTGTCCAAACCAGTGTATATTCTGCCAGGGCAGAAGAATGGTTGGACGAAAAGTACGCTACAGGACCACTGAACTCATTGTTGATGAAATTGAAAATATCCTCTCATACGGTTTTACAAGGATTAATATCGCTGACGATTTTTTCACATCAAACAAAAAAAGAGTCCGTATGTTCTGTGATGAAATCCTTAAGCGGGAAATCTCTTTCAGCTGGAGCGCGTTTGCCAGGGTAGATTCCGTAGACAGGGAATCCCTGAAACGTATGATTAGTGCTGGATGTGATACCGTGAGTTTTGGTATTGAATCAGGAAATCCTGAAATGCTTAAACGTGTAAAAAAAAGGATTACGCTTGATCAGGCAAGAGAAGCTGTAAAAATTTGCAAAGATGTAGGAATGAAGGTATTTGCCTCATTTATGATAGGTCTGCCTGGTGAAACCCACCAGACTCTTCAAGACACATGGGATTTCGCTGAAGAACTTGATATCGAATATGGATACCATTTTCTCGCCCCTTTTCCCGGTACAACCTTATGGGAAGAGATTGATCAATTTGATCTGGATATTTTAACTGACAACTGGGCAAAATATGATGCAAACAGGGCGATAGTGCGAACCACACAACTGAGCCAGGTTGATATGGAAAAATTTTATAACGATTTTGACCAGATTGTGAAACAGAAATACTATGATATTGAAAAACGTTATAAAGAGGGGACTTGTTCTGATTATGATCGCCTGGTAATTGAGGGGTACCAGAGGATGGGATTGATCTTTAATCTCCTGTCTAAAGATATTATTGAGGAACATGCGTCGTTTACTATTGAAAATTCATCAAACGATCAGATTGAAACCATGCTTTTAAAAAAAATATCAAGTGTTATGGATAAAGAAATTTCTCCTCAATTTGTAGACTCCATGCGCAACCTGATTAACGAAGGCTATCTTAAGTATGAAAAAAACAAAAATAGAATCGACTGGTTCTGGACACACAATAATAAAGTAGATGTTTTTTCAGTCCAGACTTAATAAAAAAAGCAGTTTTTTATACCTTATCTACTCTTAATAATCCTGTTTGAAATTTATACGTATTTTTCCTTTTTAAAAAATAAAACAAAATTAAAATTGGGTTTTTCTTTTGCCTTATAAATATAAATATGTTAAATAAATCAAGATAATTTATAATACATATGATATAATATTTTTTTAAAACTTATAGATTTTTTTCAAATCTATTTAAAATTTTTTACCAGGGTTTTACATAATGGAAAATAGTGAACGAAGAAAGCATAAACGCGTAAATGTGAGTGCAGGTGCATTTGTTGGTTATAAAAAAACAAGATTATTCAATATCCTTGAACCGGATATTATCAAGCTCGGTCCGATTATTGATATCAGCAGAGGAGGGCTAGCCCTTGAATATATTGAAAGCAAAACCAGAACAAAAAAGTTTTCTGAAATAGTCATCCTGACTGAAAATGATAAAATTGAGTTCGAAGATCTTCCCTTTATTACAGTATCTGACAATGTTATTGCTGAACTTCCGGGCGATAAAAAAATAAGGAAAAAATGTGTCCAGTTTGGGGAGTTGTCCGGTTATAAAATAGCGTTGCTTGAAAGGTTTATCAAAACAATTGACCTTGGGCTTCCGCAACATGTCATAGAAGAATATAAGACTGAAAAGAAAGCTCCGAAAAAAAGAATTAAAGCAACGTCCGAAAAAAAAGAAAAAGGGAAATTTGATATACAGAGTGATATATTAAAAAAATTCAGGACTTCAAATTTAAAAGCCGGCTTTATTATATCTCCCATAGAATGGCTTGATGATGTATATATCGCTTCTCTGACATCTCATGAAAAAGAAATATTTGACGTTGCCGTCCATGAGCTTGTTTTACAAGGCCTGTTAGAATATTCCAGAACCGAAAATGACAAGTTGAATTTCAGGCTTACTGATAAAGGAGAAGAATTGATTTATAAGGAAAAAGAATAGGTACACCTGGTTTCTGTTTGTGGAGGAAGCATGACTGCTAATAAAGTAGGCTTTATCATTGCTGAAGAATATGAATGCCCAATTTATGAGTCTCAAGATAAATTCAGCCTTGAGGGAAACTCCCTGTATCTCCCGAAGGATAAGCCGGCATGCATAGAACTTGTAAAGGATCTTACCGAATTTATTAATGTATGCACAAGCATTGAAATATCTAATCTGAATAGTGATTCCGGCCGGGTTTTTTTTAACTGCAGCGGGTGTACCGGCTTGGTCAGGCTTGAATACATTAAAGAGAAAAAAGATAATAAAACAGCCGCGATTATCAAACATGAAAAGACTGTCGGAAATATTGCCAGGATGCTCAGCAACTTTTCCATGTTTCAAACACTTAGTGAATATGAAACAAAGGATCTGGTTTCCTTCCTTAAACTTGACCAATATAATACTGGTGATGATATTTTAAAAAAGGGAGATCCTGGAACAAATCTTTATATCATCATTAGCGGCAAGGTTGAGGTGCTTGACTCTGACGGGAACAGACTTGCCTTTCTGGAAAAGGGAGAAGTATTCGGAGAAATGAGCCTTCTCAGCGGGGACCCGGTTACTGCGACCATAAGGGTAGTTGATAAAGTCAAACTATTATACTTAAACAGCAAAGACTTCAGGCGTGTTCTACATAAATATCCTTCACTTCAGATGTATCTTGCGCGTTTATTAACAAAACGACTTGCCAAAACAACCAGTGAACGTTCTGAAGATCTCTCGGCTGTCATGAGCGGAACACTTGCAGAAACATCCGCATCAGAACTTTTTCAGACATTTAATGTGAATGAAAAAACAGGTGTACTGACATTACAGCTAGCTAGCGGTGAAGCTGAACTCTCATTTAATAAAGGACAGCTGATAAGCGCGAAATACCTAAATAAAGAAGATAAGGACGCCTTTTTTGAACTGCTTAAGGAAAAAGACGGCAGATTCAAGTTCATCCCTGGGTTGTCATCCGATTTAATGGGGGCTGCTGAGATTGGACATTTTATGTGCCTGCTCATGGAAGGGCTAAGCAAAATGGATGAAGAAGAGTATGCAAGAAGCAACTACTCTGTTCCTGTCAATGAATAATAACAATATCATCGGCTTGATTACCGATAACTCGCCACTGCGTCTTTAACGCCTTCCTGCCATGAATACAGAACAGGATATCCGTCAAGCCTTTGTTTGAGCTTTTTACCAGGAAAGTGGCTGCCAAAATAAGAAAAACAGATCATCAACCCCCACTGCTTATCATTTAAACGAAACAGAATAGATAGAACAGATTTCTTTTTATTGCCTGGATCGACATTCAACAGTTTGGCGAATTCACCGACAAATTCGCTCCAGTAAATATGATGATCAATGCAGTTAAATGCGTCATTTAACGGACCGGCTTTAATAATCTTTTCAATAATAGGAGGCAGATTTTTAATATACATTGTAGAGATGAGTTTATCCTCATTGCCGCTGAAATAGAATTTGCCGTTTTTGAGCCTGGGAATAATCGTTTGAGAAAAAAAACTGTCGTTCTTCCCATAAATGGTAGGAAGCCTGAGCATGGTATAGGGGATATTGTTCTGTTCAATATATTTTTCAGCAAGGGCTTTTGACCGCATATATGGGATACTGATCAGGCCGTCATACCTTTTGGTGTTTTCTTCTGACCGGTTAACACCATTGGCTTTAAAACCGTATGCTGAGATAGAACTAATATGAATAAAATGCCCGCATGAGTTGGCCTTTGCCCAGTTAAGCATTTTTTTTGTTCCTTCCGCATTAACCTGTAACATAACCTTACCAGATGCATTCTGGTCTACAACTCCCACAGTATGGATGACCACATCATATCTTGTTTGGGGAAGTTTAGTAAATTCTTCCGCATGTTGAATATCAAACCGCACCTCATTCTCTTCTGCATCTCTCATGAAAACCGTACCGAACACATCATATCCTTTTTCCTGAAAATATGCTTTCAGTTCAGTTCCCACAAAACCATCAGTCCCTGTTATTAGAATCTTCATGTCTGCTCCGTGTTTTTTTTATGACAGTAGGTACCCTCCGTCAACCAGTATAACTTCACCGGTAATATAGTCGGCAGCCGAACTTGCGAGGAATAGAGCAACTTTTGCTATATCATCAGGTTCACCCATCTTCTGAAGTGGCACGCGTTGTACCCATCCGCCGATGATGTCTTCACTGGACAGTCCCAGTGTTTTATTCAGGTTCTCTCTTACATCTGCTGTTCCCGGGGTCATGATACCGCCCGGGGCAATAGCGTTTACAATAATTTTATGCGGTGCAAGTTCAAGGGCCATGGCACGTGTGAGCATAAGGACACCGCCTTTTGATGCGTTGTAATGGGTTGCCATGCCATTGGGATGAAAGGCATCGATTGAAGCAAGATTGATGATTTTTCCACCGTTTCCTGTAGCTGCCATCTCCCTGCCAGCAGCCTGGGAAAAAAGAAACGCGCCCTTTAGATTTATATCAATGACATTATCCCACATTTCTTCTGTAGTATCGAGGACCGGCATTAATGGAAAAATGCCAGCGTTATTAACCAGTATATCAATACTCCCCAGCTCCTGAACCGCAAGCTGCACAACCTTTTTTGCGTCATCTGCGCTTCGGGCGTCAGCTGTTACAGCCAGCGCCTTGCCGTTTTTTGATGTTATCTCTTCAACCGTCTTTTCTGCGGCTTTCTGATCAATATCAGCAATCAATACGCCTGCGCCTGCTTCAGCAAGTCTGAAGGCTATTGCCTGTCCTATACCAAGGGCACCACCTGTAATGATGGCATTCCTGCCACTTAAATTAAACATCTCTTTAATTGACTGCTGACTCATTTATCACCCCCATTATCCCATTTATCTTGTATTACACTCATTGGATCCCCTTAAGTGTTATTCATGAAAAGAAAAAAATTATGACTTGGTTATAAAAATAAAGCTATTGAGTCAATATAAAGCACTACCTGTAATCTTCTCTAACAGGATAAAACGCATCTATGATCCTGCAGGGTGTAATCGCTATTTACAATTCCCATAATTCTTCCTTATGTTCAATGATCGTATTTATAAAATATATAAATTTTTTATACCTGAAAAACATTTTATAAATTAGTTTTATATTTTTTTTCAAGAAAGGTTTTTCACAGTAACATAAATTTTAATATTTCGAGTAAGATATGCAAAAGTGTCCGTAATCACATATAAACATTTTAATGCCTTGAAATAATAGGCTATTTTGACATTCAATATTTATTGCATGATTCTTGCTTAAAATTATTACATCACCGGGCTTCAACACAATAATTTAAAACCAAGCGACGGCTTTTTTTTGCCTCCAACGGTTATTTTTTTAAAAATGAAGCTACAGGTGGCACTTGCTGACTTCTTGAATGCGCGTGCATCTATTTTATAACGGCATTGCAGGAAGTCTTTTATAAATCCAGGGTGGTTCAATTGAACCACCCTGATTTATATCCTCACTGGGCAATTCACTCCATGAATTAAATCTTAAATGATCATGGCATTCAATTTCTTTATTAGGCAATTGAGTTATTAGCAAGAATTTTCCTGTGTGATATAGATGGTTTAAAATAGTTCATCAGAAGAAATACCTTGAATTTCCCTTCAATTTTGTTAATACAATTATAAACGCTTAAAGAGGAGGACATAATGACGGAATCCACAATAATGGTCAGCAGCCTTCTAATGCGCGGGCTGGATGATAATGAGATGAAACTTTTCAAAGACTGCTTTAAAGAGCAATCCTTCTCTTCCGGAGATTACCTGTTTAAAGAAGATGAAGAAGGAGACGCACTTTTTATTGTTGAATCAGGGATTGTTGAACTGAAAAGATGGATAATGCAGGGAGATATTGAAAAACTTTTACTCCGTGCTGAAGAAGGGTGTGTTTTTGGTGAGATGGCCTTTATGGACAGGGGGGGACGTGCTGCAACAGCCTTTGCTATTGATGATGTAAAAGTCCAGACCCTGACCCGCTCTGATTTTGACGCGTTTAATGAAAAAAACCCATTAACAGGGGCAAAAGTACTTGATAACCTTCTATGTATTGTGGTCGACCGTCTCCGTACAACAAACAAACTCTACCTGGATACCGTACAGCACGAACTCCAGACTAGCGGCGGACAGCAGCTTAATTTCCAGCGGCTGATTGCTAAAAGCATGATAATTAAGATTGAACTATCATCTGGAAATATTGTTACCGGCAGCATCATTCAGGTTGAAAAAAGTGATGCTGGCTATGAAGTCATCATTCGCGATTCCGATGGTAATCTGATTATGGTCCCTTACCATTCAGTAGCAATGATATCTTTTGACTTAGATAGTATTTAATCTGCCGGCATTGTCTTTCTTATCAAGGGGGTATAAAAACTTTTTATATAATAAAATTTTTATCAAAGGTGTACTCATGAAAAAAATCTTTTTTCTTACCCTTTTTATCCTATTAACTGCTACACTTTCATTTTCTGCAGGTACCTTGACCATTGATCGCATATGGTCTTCCGGTGGGACTGGACATGTATTACTAACCTATGCAAACGATTCTGAAAAAACATTTAAAAAGCATGTTAAAATCAAGTGCATTGCCATCGATCCTGACGGGAACAAAATAAACATCAGTACCGGTACCATTTCTACAGCTGATGTTGGCCCAATTGAACCAGGTTTTGAGGATACTGTAAAAATTTCAGTCGATCTTTTGGGAATGAAAATGAAATCCATGCGCTGTAGCTGCAGGGAGCAGTAACCTGTCTTTATCCAATTTGGATAATTGGCGCGCCCGGCAGGATTCGAACCTGCGACCTACGGATTCGTAGTCCGGCACTCTATCCAGCTGAGCTACGGGCGCGCTAGAAAAGTTTTAAATTGCATTTCCTCATAAGCTATTATAAATGCTCTGTCAATGATAACCTAACTCAAATATCCCTTTATCAAGATATGCCTGTTAATCATACTGAATATATGGCAATCGCCGTAAGCGAAGCAGAAAAAGCAGCTTTAAAAGATGAAGTGCCTGTTGGCGCGGTACTTATCTCAGATACCGGCGACATCCTTTCCCGGGCACATAACCGGACAATAGAAGCTGTGGATCCCGCAGCACACGCCGAGATACTGGCCATTCGTAAAGGGGCCATCAAGTTAAATAATTACAGACTATTAAACACAACACTGTATGTTACCCTTGAGCCGTGTATGATGTGTATGGGAGCGATTGTTCACGCAAGAATTTCAACTCTTGTTTTTGGCGCAAAAGATCCCAAGTGGGGGGCTGCCGGTTCTTTGTACGATTTTCCTAATGACACAAGATTAAACCATCGCATTGAAGTCGTTACTGGTATATGCGAAGAAGACTGCATGAAAATAATTCAAGATTTTTTCAAGCAAAAGCGAAAACATGTTGCAACTGATTAAATCATGCAATAAAAATTAATTTTTAAAAATAATTCAATAAGGAGTTAGTAAAGTGGCAAATATTATAATTATCGGTACACAATGGGGAGATGAGGGCAAGGGAAAGGTCGTTGATCTTCTAGCGGAACATGCAGATTGTGTTGTACGTTTCCAGGGAGGAAATAACGCAGGACACACAATGGTTGTTGATGGTAAACAGATTATCAGCCACATTATTCCATCAGGCATTCTCCAAGGAAAAACCTGTATTATAGGAAACGGTGTTGTGGTTGATCCTTTGGTGTTGGCCGAGGAGATAGATTATATTAGAAGCATGGGCATTGAAATAAATGAGGATAAACTAAAAATAAGTGATAAAGCGCATCTCATTATGCCGTATCACACAAAGATCGATCTAGCCAGAGAAGAGAGTAAAGGGGAAAATAAGATAGGGACAACCGGTCGGGGAATCGGCCCCTGCTATGAAGATAAGGCCGCAAGAAGGGGAATACGGTTTATTGATCTTCTCGACCCGCAGGAATTTGAAGAGAAAGTAAAAAAGGCGCTCGAAGAAAAAAACAGATACCTTGAGGCATTCTTTTCAGCAGATACCCTTGATGCTGAAAGTATCATTAACCAGTACCGCGAACTGGCAGATAAACTTGCCCCGTATGTAACAGACACATCCGTGTTTCTCAATCAGGCGCTTAAAAACAATCAACAACTGCTTTTTGAAGGCGCCCAGGGAACGCATCTTGATATTGAACATGGGACCTATCCGTTTGTTACGTCATCCAATACCGTAGCAGGAAACGCCTGCTGCGGCTCTGGTGTGGGACCGCAAGCGATTACCGGTGTTATCGGCATTGTAAAAGCGTATACAACCAGGGTAGGGAGAGGCCCTTTTCCCACAGAGCTCCTTGATGACATCGGTGATGCTATTCAGGAAAAAGGGGCTGAATTCGGTGCCACCACAGGAAGAAGAAGAAGGTGCGGCTGGCTCGACATGGTTGTTTTAAATAATTCCGCCCGGTTAAACGGACTGACAGGCCTTGCTATCACAAAACTTGATGTCCTTGGCGGACTTGATTCCCTGGAAATATGCACTGGATATGAACTTGACGGAAATACCATTCAATATTTTCCTTCGAGCCTTAAAAAACTGGAAGCCTGCCGTCCTGTATATGAAACCCTGCCCGGATGGGAAGAAGATATTTCTGTTGTCCGTGCTTTTGATGATCTGCCTCAAAACGCGAAGAATTATCTTAAACGGATTGAAGAACTTTCTGAAATACCGATAAAAATAGTATCTGTCGGCCCTGGAAGAGAAGAAACAATTGTCCTGGAAAATGATTTTGTTTGACAATAAAATATTAGTAGCTTAAGAAAAATCCCATGTCGGGACGTGGCTCAGTCTGGTAGAGCACAGCGTTCGGGACGCTGGGGTCGGAGGTTCAAATCCTCTCGTCCCGACCACACCTAAATTCTAAAGATAAGATCTCTATTTAACAGTATCCCCGCTATAAAAATAAAGGGGCTATCATTATGCCTGTAAAACCGACATATAAAGAACTAGAGAAAAAAGTTAAAAAACTTGAAAAGGATTCTAAACTACTAAAGAAACTCAAAGCACAGTTGTGGGAAACCAATGAAAAGTTCACGGCTGTTTTTAATAATGTTAATGACGCGATTCTTTATGTTGGACCTGACGGAACAATTATTGATATGAATGACAGGACGGTTGAGCTGTTCGGACACAAGCGGAAAGAACTGGCTGGGAAAAATATTTTTAACCTTGATATACTAAGTCATGAAGATATGCGGACTGCATGGAAAGGTTTTGAAGATGTCCGCACTGGAAAATCCCCACCACCTGATGAATTCAGGGCTTTTCGTAAAGACAGGAGTGTTGCAGTTGTAAAAGTAAACACGTCTATTATAAAAAAAGGGAAGAAAATTAAAGGCTTTCTAACGTTTGTAAGAGATTTGACTGAGAAAAAAAAAGCAGAAGAAGAACTCCGTGCAAGTGAGGGGAGATTTAAAACAATTTTTGAAACCGCAAATGATGTGATCGTCATGTCAGACAACAGAGGAGGGGTAATAGACATCAACGAAAAGTGTTATGATGTATTCGGGTACAAAAGAAAAGAACTGGTCGGAAAAAACTTTGGTGAAGTCGGTATTTTTTTACCAGATGACATAACACAGCTATTTAAACGTATTGATTCTTTTGAAGATGATAGACCCATAAATATGGAAGAGTTTGAAATTAGACGTAAAGATAACAAGCGGGTGGTTGTTGAAGTCAATTCAACGATATTAAAAAAGGGGAAAAAACTTCAAGGGTTCATCAGCATCATCAGGGACATTACCAGGCGTAAACATGCTGAAGAAGTGCTGAAAATGCACCGCGAACAGCTTGAAGACCTTGTGAAGGAACGAACAGTCAATCTTGAAGAAGCAAATACTGCCTTGCGGGTTCTTCTGAAACGGAGAGAAGAAGATAAGTCAGAGCTTGAAGACAAGGTTCTGTTTAGTGTTAAGGAATTAATTGATCCCTATTTATTAAAATTAAAACAGGGTAGACTGCGTGACAGGCAAAAAGCGTATCTTGACATCCTGGAATCGAATCTCCAGGACATTACATCACCGTATTCCCATAAACTGACCTCCAGATACCTTAACCTCACCCCCACAGAGATTCAAATAGCAGAGCTTGTAAAGAAAGGAAAAACCTCAAAAGAGATTGCTGATCTGTTAAACTCTTCGCAAAGGGCCATTGAATTTCACAGAAGTAACTTAAGGGACAAACTTGGGTTGAAAAATCAAAAAGTTAACTTGAGATCACACCTTCTTTCGCTGGTTTAATTTTATCAGGTTTTACCTGTTATTAACCTGTAATTATTTTGCTATTTACAATTCAGTGTTTTTTTACTATAGAACATAACAGCATATGGCAAGAGTTAATGTGTAACGGACGTGAACCAAGCAAAAAAAAATTAAATTTAATTTTTTTCAGTTCAATCGCAAGTAACTCCTCTTCCCCACGATTTTACTGATAATTTAAGCGTAATTCACGTCCGCTACACAAACTCTACACTTCATTAAATCCCAAAGTGATTTATATTTCAAAAAGAATTCTTGATCATTTCCTATTTGTATTAGTATTTATTATTGACAATCAACACGCTGGAAGCATGCGAATAGACTTACCGACATTTGTGCGAAATCCAGCTTAATACCAGAACAACAAAACGAATGTATTGACATGGCTTATCTAAAGTGGCTGCAAAAAAATTGTCCTAACAAAATTTTAAATATAGAAGAGGCGACATTAAAAATTAAAAGGGGAAGCCGAATTTTTATCGGTACTGGTTGCGGTGAACCCCAATACCTAATCAGAGCGATGGTTAACGATAAAAATATCCAGGACATTACTGTCTACCAGATGCTTTCATCCACCCTTGCTCAGTTTGTTGATGATGAATCATTCTTAAACCGGTTTTCTCTTAAACTTTTTTTTATCAGCCCTCCAATGCGGAAGGCCGCTTTTGAAGGGAAGATTGATTATATCCCTTCTTATCTTTCCCAGATACCGATCCTTTTTGCGAACAGGCGTATAGGCCTTGATGTCGCACTAATCCAGGTCAGCCCGCCGGACAAGTTCGGTTACTGCAGCCTTGGTGTTTCCGTTGATATTACAAAATCAGGCATGGAAAACGCCGGAATCGTAATTGCCCAGGTCAATCCAAGAATGCCCAGGACACATGGTGACAGCTTTGTCCATGTGGATGAACTTGATTATCTGGTTATTCATGAAGAACCGATTGTCGAAGCTCCGCCAAACATAAAAAATGATGAGATCACAATGAGGATCGGTTTTTATATTTCACAGCTTGTCAGTGATGGGGCTACACTTCAAATAGGCTTTGGTCACCTGCCAAATATGGTTCTGCAATATCTGAGTGACAGAAAAGACCTTGGCATACACACCCAGGTCATTACAGATGGTTTTCTCCCTCTTTTTCGAAACAATGTAATAACAAATAGGAAAAAAACACTGCTGCCCGGCAGGACTGTTGCATCACTGGTAGTCGGATCTAAAAAACTTTACAAATATATTGATAAAAATCCTATGTTTTATTTCCGCTCGTCTGAATTTGTTAATGATCCAACGGTCATCGCCCGCAATGACAATCTTATCTCCATCAGTTCAGCACTGGAAGTCGATTTAACAGGGCAGGTCTGTTCGGATTCATTGAGTTACCTGTTTTATAGTGGCATTGGCGATCAGGTTGATTTTCTCAGGGGTAGCGCCATGTCAAAAGGCGGCTTTGCAATTGTTGCGCTACCGTCAACTGCACAGAACGGTAAAATTTCCCGAATAGTGTCTCATCTGAGTGAAGGGGCAGGGGTCGCTACAACAAGGGGAGACGTGAATTTTGTTGTTACTGAATACGGTATTGCTGAAATACAGGGTAAAAGTATATACCAGAGGGTCCTGGAACTCTCTCAGATCGCCCATCCAAAGTTTCGTGAAGACCTTATCGAGATAGCTAAAAAACGCCATTATATCTTTGCTGACCAGCTACCGCCTGCACAAAACGATCTGATTTTCCTTGAAGATTACAAATCTACCAATACATTAAAAGACGGCAGAACCGTTGAATTCAGGCCGATGCTCCCTTCAGATGAATTTGCCTCAAGAAATTTTTATTATTCGCTTCAGGAAGAGACCATATATTTCAGATTTTTTCATAAGCGGAAAATATTTTCACATAAAGAGATGCAAAAACAATGGTCATCTGTTGATTACAGGAGCAACATATCAATCATCGGTATTTTTCAACAAGGAGACCATAAAGAGATCATGGCAATCGGGACATATGTTGATGCTGGCAATTCAATCGCAGAAGTCGCTTTTGTCGTCAGGGAGGATTTTCAGGGCGTTGGGGTCGCCTCCAACCTGCTGACGATCCTGGAAACAATTGCGAAAGTGAATAAATTCAAAGGATTTAAAGCAACTGTCCTTAGAGAAAATTCAGTGATGGTTAAAGTATTTAGAAAAAGGTATCCTGATCTGGTGACAACCATGGGCGAGGATGGCGAGATCTATATAAATATGATTTTTCCTGATAAGGCCGGAGAAAAAAGCAATAACATCTGACAGCATGAAGACAGGTTCTGAACAATGGGAGAGATTCCTTATAGACGGTGCCCGGCAGATGAATATCAACATCACCAACAACATGGCCGGGAGATTTTCTCTATACGCTTTAGAATTATTAAAGTGGAATAATAAAATCAATTTAACCGCCATTACTAATCCCAAAGACATGGCGGTTAAACATTTCCTGGATTCAATAGCGCCATTAAGTTATATTCCCGCTGGATCATCTCTTCTAGATATTGGCTCTGGTGCGGGTTTCCCTGGTATTCCCCTTAAAATTGTCATGCCGGATATCTCCTGTTGTCTGGTCGATTCATCAAGAAAAAAGGTCAGTTTCTTAAAACAGCTTTTCAGAGTCTTGAAGCTAGATAACATTGATGCGTACCATACCAGGGCGGAAGACTTAAACCCTGAAGCCATAAACACTGGAAAATTTGATGTGGTTATCAGCAGGGCCTTATCACGTATGGATCGTTTCGTAAGCCAGGCGTTGCCGCTATTAAAAAATAATGGCAGAATAATAGCGCTAAAGGGGAGATCATACAATACTGAAATTAAATCACTGCAATCGTTTAAGAAAACAATGCCTGACGGACGCAAGATGAATTACGGCAATATTGAACTTGATGTTCACGAATACACCCTCCCTTTTGTTTCACAGGATCGCTTCATCATCATTATAAAAATAAAAAGCTGATCCCAACATTCCCTTGACACACGCAGTTGTTGTAGCATAAAAATACAAAATTATTATAAATAGATAAGATTCTGGAGTCGTAAATGGATTACAAGAAATCACTCAGTCTGCCGAAAACAAAGTTTCCCATGAAAGCGAATCTCGCCAATCGTGAACCTGAACAGATAAAAGCATGGGAAGAGGGTAAGTTATATGAAAAAATTAGAGAAAGATCTAAAGGGAGAGAGCCTTTTATTTTGCATGACGGCCCCCCCTACGCTAACGGCTATATTCATATTGGTACAGCTCTTAACAAAATTCTAAAAGATATTATTATCCGTTCACGGCAGATGGCCGGTTTTAACGCGCCGTACGTACCAGGATGGGACTGCCACGGCTTACCCATTGAACACAATGTGGACAAAGAGCTTGGTAAAAAAAAGAAAGAGATGACCAGGGCAGACATTCGTAAAAAATGCCGTTCCTATGCTGAAAAATTTATCGATATTCAAAGGGATGAATTTAAACGGCTTGGCGGCATGGGAGAGTGGGAACATCCGTATCTAACGATGAATTATGACTACCAGGCAATTATTGCCAAAGAATTCGGCAAGTTCGCCCTTGGAGAGAGCCTGGTGCGGAGTAAAAAGCCGATTTACTGGTGCTGCAGCTGCAAAACAGCACTTGCTGAAGCTGAAATCGAATACGAAGATGAAACCTCCCCATCTATATCTGTAAAATTTGAACTCATGGATAACCTGGAAAAAGAGATACCTGAACTGGCAGGTAAAAAAGTATCTATGGTGATCTGGACAACAACTCCCTGGACCCTGCCAGCAAATCTCGCCATAGCACTACATCCGAATTTTATCTATGCTGCAGTAGAGACGGAAAATAACGGTGTCCTGATCATGGCCCAAGAACTTGTCATGATATCTATGGCTTCTTTTGGTATTAATGATTACAAAATAATCGCTGAAATTGATTCAAAGATGTTGGAACATAAAAAATGCCGTCACCCGTTATATGACCGGGAATCGATCATCATCCTCGGCAGACATGTAACTTTGGAAGCCGGTACCGGCTGTGTACATACTGCGCCAGGCCATGGCCGTGAGGACTATGAAATTGGTATGGAATACGGCTTGGATGTCTATTCACCAGTTGACGCCAGAGGCTGTTTTACTGACGAAGTGGAAACATTCGCCGGGCAGTTTGTATTTAAGGCAGATCCTGAGATTTTAAACACCCTTGATGAAAACGGTTCTCTGCTCTCTTCAGAAAAAATCACGCATTCATACCCCCATTGCTGGCGGTGCAAAAAACCGGTTATCTTTCGGGCTACCCCCCAATGGTTCATATCCATGGATAAAACCGGGCTGAGAAAAGACGCTCTGTCTGAAATTGACAAAGTCTCTTGGGTACCGCATTGGGGCAAAGAACGGATCTACGGTATGATTGAAAATCGGCCGGACTGGTGCATATCAAGACAGAGGACATGGGGGGTACCGATTACGGTTTTTTATTGTGAAAAATGTGATGCCGTCGTTATCAATGAAACCATCCTGGATCATATTTTTAACCTGTTTATAGAAAACGGCGCAGATATCTGGTTTGAAAAAGACGCCAATGAACTTGTACCGGATAATACCGCGTGTCAGGAATGCGGTCATAAAAGTTTCACAAAAGAAGATGACATTCTTGATGTTTGGTTTGATTCAGGTGTCAGCCATGCAGCTGTGCTTGAAACAAGAGAAAACTTAAACTGGCCGTGTGATCTATATCTGGAAGGGAGTGACCAGCATCGCGGCTGGTTCCACAGTTCCATGCTGACGTCGGTCGGCACAAGGGGGAGTGCGCCGTATAAAACAGTACTGACACACGGTTTTGTTGTTGATGCTGACGGCAAAAAAATGTCTAAATCCCTCGGCAATGTTATCGCGCCGAAGAAGGTTATCCAACAGCATGGTGCTGAAATACTGCGATTATGGGTCTCCGCGTCCGATTACAGGGATGACATCCGTATATCTGATAATATACTGAAACAGCTGAGTGATGCATACCGGCGCATACGGAATACCTGCCGGTTTATGCTCGGTAATCTTTTCGACTTCAATCCTGAAACCGATTCAGTGCCTTACAATGAACTCCCTGATATTGACCGGTTCGCCCTACACAAATTGTCAGAACTTATCTGTAAAGCCCGCGATGCATATACGGATTATGAGTTCCACACAGTCCACCACGCTCTTTATAACTACTGCACCATTGATCTGTCATCATTTTATCTGGATATATTAAAAGACAGAATGTACACATCACCTCCTGTATCTTCTGAACGGAGGAGTGCTCAGACGGTTTTCTATATCATGCTCGATTCTATAGCAAAAATTATGGCGCCCATCCTCCCTTTTACTTCGGAAGAAATCTGGAAATTTATGCCGGCAGCCAATGAAAAAGAAGAGAGTATTCATCTTGCTTTGCTACCGGATACAGAAAAAGAATGGCATGATGATGCTCTTGCAAAAAAATGGCAATGTATCCTCGATGTTCGAAGTGAAGTCACCAAAGCGATTGAAGAGGCCAGAGAGAAAAAGCTCGTGGGGCATCCCCTGGACGCGTCTGTTACCATATCTTCAACCAATGACGTTTATGAAACCCTCGACTATTATGCCCAAGACCTTAGTAGTATATTTATTGTATCAGAAGCGCTGTTGGTAAATGGCGAAAAACTCGAAAATGCTTTTGAAAGCAATGATATTGAAGGATTATTCATTATGGTACAGTCGGCAAAGGGTGATAAGTGCGACCGATGCTGGCGATATGATACATCCGTTGGAACTGATCAGACTCATCCAACCGTCTGCGGACGGTGTTGCAGTGCCCTGGAAACAATGACAACTTAATCCTGGTTGCTCATAACATAGCTATATAAAGTTATCGATTCACATGCGTATTGAAGATAAAGGTAAATATATTAAACTTGCTGTAATTTCATCTGTTCTTGTAGCTGTTGATCAGATTACCAAGTACCTGGTTGACAGCAAGATGAGCCTTTATGAATCGATTACGATAATTCCAATTTTTTTTAACATTACGTATCTCCACAATCCCGGCGGTGCATTCGGTTTTTTAGCTGAACAGAGTCAATTAACGCGAGCTATCATGTTTCTTTTTGTGTCATCGATAGCCCTTTGCTTTATTTTTTATTTTTATATAAATACACCAAAATCCCATCCGATCCTCTCTTTTGGACTGGCAATGATATTTGGCGGGGCGCTTGGGAATCTGGTGGACCGTATAAGATTGGGATATGTGATTGATTTTTTAGATTTTTCAATCCCATTGATCCCCTTAAAGTTATTTAATCCCTGGCCGGCGTTTAATATTGCTGACAGTGCGATCACCATCGGTATGAGCATATTTGTTTTTCATATTATTTTAAAAAAAATGCCGGATGAATTAACTTCAGATGAAAGATAGATAATATATGTATCCAATTATTTATAAAATCGGTTTTCTGACCATATACACATACGGACTTTTTGTGGCTATCGGCATACTAACTGCCATACTCATAGGCAAATATGAAGCTGAACGTACGGGAATGAACCCAGAAGAAATAATGGACCTGGCATTTTACATTATTATCTCTGGAATCTTAGGTGCGCGTCTGTTTTACGTGGCAACTAACTTTAATCTTTTCAGATCAGATCTTTTAGAGATATTCAGGATATGGCATGGCGGCTTAGTCTATTACGGTGGTTTTATCTCCTCGTTAATCGTCGCATTTATCTATGCTAAAATTAAAAAAATGCCGGTATGGAACACTGCTGATATCGTTGCCCTTGTTATCCCGGCCGGACATTTTTTTGGCAGGATTGGATGCTTTTTCGCGGGATGCTGCTATGGGAAAGAATGCGATTTGCCCTGGGCGGTCATTTTTAGCCATAAAGACACGCTCGCAAGGCAGGATATCCTTCTTCATCCCACCCAACTTTATGCGGCCCTGGCTAATCTTATTGTTTTTATTTTTCTCTTTTACTTCAGAAAACATAAACAGTATGACGGCCAGGTTTTCTGGGTCTACATGCTGGTTTACGGTATTATCAGATCGATCATTGAGATTTTCCGCGGAGATGAAAGAGGCGCAACCATTCTTGATATATTTTCAATTTCCCAAACAATCGGTTTGTCTGCCGCTGCTGTCTCTTTCATCGTTCTGATATTATACGCGCTAAAAACCAAAAAAACATAAACATAGAATGACCGTCATTAGTCACAGAGAACTTAACCAAAATCTCCAGCAACTAGATAATGAACCGCTTCCTGATGTATATTTGATTGTTGGTGAAGAATTCCTTGTTAAACAATCTCTTGAAACGTTATTGGCCTCTCTGCTAACTAAATCTGAAAGGGAATTCAATTATGACAGAATTGATTCCGCTGAAGGTGATTTTAATGATGGTATTGAGCGTTTAAATACTTATTCGTTTCTCGGCGGCAAAAGAATTGTCGCGTTTTGTGATTCAAAAATATTTTATGCCAAAAGGGACCAGGGAAAACTTCTCCAGAGAGCTAAAGACGCGTATGACATAAATGAAATAAAAAAATCCGCGACTATCTTTGCAGAACTTATCGGCTTACTAAATCTATCCTTTGAAGACATTAAAAGCGATAAACAGCAATTATTTCAGGGAAATGAAAAACAGACCACAGATAACACCTGGATTGATGATCTGATCGATTTTTGTATTGAAAACAGACAAACCATACCCTCTCATCAGGACAGCAGCACTGTTCTTGAAACAGTCATAAAACAAGGATTTCCAAAGGGGAATCACCTGATTATCACCACAGACCTGGTTGATAAACGGAGAACCCTGTATAAAGCCATTGATAAGCATGGGCTTATTATCGACTGTTCAGTGCCAAAGGGTAACCGTATGGCAGATAAAAAAGCACAAGAGGCTGTCATTAATGAAACCCTGAATGCCATGCTGTCGGAAAAAAAGAAAAAAATGGATCCAGACGCCCGAAGGGAATTGATATACAATACCGGCTTTGACCTTGTCACCCTTGTCAATAATCTAGAAAAACTAATCACTTATGCGGGAGATCGAAAGACGATATCACTGGCTGATATAAACGCCCTGGTACTGAAGACAAAAAAAGATCCGATTTTTGAACTGACCAGTGCTTTGGCCAGTAGAAATATAAAAAGCGTACTGGAGTATGTGTCGTCCCTACTGGCAGATGATATTTACCCCTTACAGATCCTTGCTGCCGCAGTTAACCAGACACGCAAACTGCTGATTGTAAAAGAGTTTACCCAAAGCCGCCAGGGGAGGGCGTGGTATCCGGGTATGCAGTATAATCAGTTCACAAGAGAGATCATCCCTTTAATTTCTGAATACGATAACAACCTCCTGACCAGGCTTGAAGCGTGGAAGAATACTACCATGGTTAAGGATAAAAAAGGTAAAAAGAAAAAACCAGGAAAAAAAGCTGTTTCAACCGATCTTTTAATTGCCCCGAACCCGAAAAACGCGTATCCCGTCTATCAGCTCTTTAAAAATGCTGAGAATTATTCGTTAAGAGAGCTCATATCAGGTATGGAAGCATTCAGCCGGCTCGATATAAAACTTAAACGGAGTCGGCAAAACCCCAAGTATTTGTTAGAAACAGTATTGATCAATTTCTGTAAAAGAAAAAATTAATCGATTTTCCCTGAAAACAGGGCATTTAGATAGAATTTGGCGATCGGGTCCGCTTCATCAAAAGCATGATCTTTATTGGTGTTTTTCTCCGCCATTTCCTGTCTGACTCCTGAGGCGAGTTTTTTCCCGAGTTCAACGCCGAACTGGTCAAATGGATTGATACCCCATATAAACGCTTCATATACGGTTTTTGCTTCATAAAATGACAGCAAACGTCCGATATTTTTTGGTGACAGGTCGTTCAGGAGAATCGTGGAAGATGGCCTGTTGCCGGAGAAAAATCTTGCCCGGTCTTCATTATCCATACCTTCAGCCAGCGCCTTTGGCTGTGATATCAGGTTTGCCCAGAGTTCCTGGTGGTTGGTTACACCATTGGAAATACTTTGATACTGTTCATACTGAGGATTGATCACACCGATAAAATCAATAGGGAAGGGGCGGCCCTGGTGGGCAAGCTGAAAAAAAGAATGCTGGGCGTTTGTGCCTGGTTCCCCGAAGATAATCACGCCGGTATTAAAATTAAGATCATCTCCTTCAGTTGAAACGGATTTTCCATTACTCTCCATATAAAGTTGTTGTACATGGGGAGCCAGTTTGCACAAAGGCGCAGCATATGGAATGATCGCCTGTGCCTGGTAATTTAGAAAATTATTATTCCAAATACTGATGAGGGCGGCGATTAAAGGAAGGTTACTTTCTGCATGTGATTTGGTCGCGTGAATATCCATCTCTTCTGCGCCCTGCAGCAATTCCTCGAATCGGTCATATCCCAGATAGAGACTCAACGGGACACCTCCCACTGCGGATGTGACACTGTATCTTCCCCCGATAAAGTTAAACATGTGGAAAGATTGCAAAACAGGATTTGACGGATCATCTCCGGGACTCCCTTTTGCAGTCACTGTAACAAAATGTTTTTCAGGATTCAGTCCTTTTTCCGCCATAAAGGTGTATGCCATTTTTGTGTTAGCGGTTGTTTCTGCAGTTGTATATGATTTTGAAATAACGATCCACATGGTGGTTTCTGGATCGATTTCATCTGCTATCCATCCAAAATTGTGAACATCCACATTGGCAAGGAAATGGAGTTTTATGTTTTTATCAGCAAATGCCTTTAAGGCCTGGGCAGCGAATTCAGTTCCCAGATATGAACCGCCGATGCCGATGACAACAACATGTTTAAATGTCTTGCCAGATGAGCCGCAGATCTTTCCTGAAATAACTTTTTCAGAAAACGCTTTTATTTCATCCCGTACCCGTGTTATTTCAGTCATTACATTCTCATGTTCCACCATCACGGGCCTATCTGAAAAACTCCTCGCAGCTGTATGCAGGGCTGCACGGTTTTCTGTCTTATTCACCTTTTTTCCGGTTGTCATTAAATAGAATGTGTCCATGACCTTCCGCGTTTCCGCCAGCTCAAGCAGCAATTCCATTGTTTGCCCATCAATCCGCTGATGCGAATAGTCATAGAAAATACCCGCACCTGTTCCGGAAAAATCATTTAGCCTGTTCTCCTCTTGAAGCAGGCTGCGTAGGTGATTCTTCTTGCTGTTGATGATTTCAGCTTGCTGCAGAAGCTTTTTCCATATTGGAAGATCTGTGATACTGGTTTCGCTCATCTGTCACTCTTTTAAAGGATATTTCTATAAATTTTAAAATGATCTGAATTATTAAAAAAGCAAATTACATGTTTATTTACAATTGTTTTTGATAATAATTCAAGTGTTTTTGATAATGATTTAATGCAGCATAAAAATCTTGACTTATTCTTTAATTAAGTGCCTAATATAACATTTAAAAGCAGACAAAACAACCAACGAGGCCCATATGAGCAACCAAATCAATGAAAAAGCTGAAAAACTGATCGCCAAAGGGGTGAAGATCCCACGCCCTGACAGCATTGACATAAGTGATGATGTTGATACTGGCAGGATATCTGGAGAGGGGACCATCATCTATCCTGGCAGTAAAATCTACGGAAAATCGACCCTGGTTATGCAGGGCGCGAAACTCGGGTATGAAGGTCCAGTGACTATTGAGGATTGTCAGGTGGGACCTCATGTGGAATTAAAATGCGGTTTTTTTAAAAAAGCGGTTTTTCTACAAAAAGCAATCATGGGATATGGATCTCATGTTCGGGAAGGGACCATTCTTGAGGAAGAGGCACATGCAGCCCACACAGTAGCCTTAAAACAGACCATTCTCTTCCCGCATGTTACCCTGGGGAGTCTGATCAATTTCTGTGACTGTTTTATGGCTGGCGGAACTGGTAAAAAAGATCACAGTGAAGTGGGGAGTTCATTTATCCATTTCAATTTTACCCCTAACCAGGATAAGGCAACCGCCTCCTTAATTGGTGATGTGCCAAATGGCGTTATGTTGAATCAAAGACCAATATTTTTAGGCGGGCAGGGTGGACTGGTGGGGCCGGTACGGCTGGCATATGGCACCATCACAGCAGCAGGAACGATCTGCCGAAAAGATGAATTAAAACCTGGCAGGCTTTTGCTTGAAGGGGGTAGAAAATCGATAAACATACCGTTTAAACCTGGATCATATCAGAATGTAAAAAGAATCGTGTTAAATAATATTATTTATATGGGGAATTTGGTTGCTCTTTTTCACTGGTATTCCAATATTAGATCACAATTCATATCCGCTGATTTTTCAGATAGTTTACTAGAAGGACTTAAAGAAAAACTTGATATGGGTATAACAGAAAGATTAAAGCGATTAAAAGAACTGGCAGAAAAAGTTGACGCGTCAAAAAAAGGTGACAGCACAAATGTGTTGTTAACCAGCTGGAGCCAGCTTGAAAGCACGGTTTTAGATCTAAGACAGGCTGAACACGAAAAAGAAATAATGGACCGTTTCCTTGAATCCATCTATTCAGGCATAAAGAAAAATGGAAAGGATTACCTGCAGGTTATTAAAAGTCTGAACCAGAATGACGCTGAAATCGGCACGCAATGGCTCCAGGGCATAGTGGATCATACGGTAACAGAAGTTTTTAAGATAATATCCTCATATAAATAATACTAAAATCCGAAGCACGAAATCCCACGGCAACGGAAAAGGCGAAACAATATCAGAGGATTTACAATTATAATTTTTTTTTACCAATACAGAATTAATTATTTCATCAGTCAGGAACACAAATAATGGGTGAATTATTCGGTACAGACGGTATTCGGAGTAAAGTCGGGGACTATCCCATGACCACTGAAATGATTGAGAAGATTGGCGCTGCAGCAGCCTCTCTTTTTGCAGGAAATAGGTCTCCAAAAATAGTGATCGGCAGAGATACCCGGGAATCAGGCGAATCAATAGAAAAAGCTTTGATTTCAGGCATATGCAAAACAGGCACTAACGTTCTTCCTGTTGGGATCCTTCCCACGCCAGGAATTGCATACTTAACGTCTTCCATGAAAGCAGATGCTGGCATCGTTATATCCGCGTCACATAATCCGTATTATGATAATGGAATCAAAATTTTTAAACATAATGGCTTTAAATTATCTGATGCAAATGAAGACCTGATTGAAAATATAGTATTTGAGGAAAAAAACTCTACCAAAACCATAAAGAATGATAAATTTGGACAAATAAATATTATAGAAGACGCTGTTTTGCGATATAAAGCTTTTTTAATAGATATATATACCAAAGAGTATGAAAATCTTAAAGGCGTTAAAATCGTAATTGACTGCGCCAATGGGGCAACATTTCAAACAGCTCCTCAACTTTTTACAGAACTTGGGGCAGATGTTATACCGCTCTTTATCCAACCTGATGGAAAAAATATTAATGATAAATGCGGTTCACAGCACCCGGAAACGCTTATAGAAAAAGTACTTGAGAATAAAGCAGATATCGGCCTTGCATTTGATGGTGACGGAGACAGGCTGATTGCTGTGGATGAAAAAGGGAATACTGCCACCGGCGATCAGATTATCGCTGTTTGCGCCAGATATCTGAAAAAAAAAGGGAAACTGGCGAACAATCTTGCAGTAACCACGGTCATGAGCAATATGGGCTTAGGGATCGCGTTAAAAGAGATGGATATAAACCATTCAATGGCTAAAGTAGGAGATAGATACGTATTGGAAGAAATGCAAAACAAAAACGCTGTGCTTGGCGGGGAAGATTCAGGCCATATGATTTTTCTGGACCACCATACTACCGGCGATGGTATGATTGCTGCCATAAAATTGCTCCATGCCTTAAAAGATTCAAAAAAACCATTTTCAGAAGTTTTAAAGGTCATGGATGTCTTTCCACAGGAATTGATCAATATTGATGTTAAAACAAAACCTGAGATCGACTCTGTGCCTGAAATCAAAAATATAATTCAACTGGTTGCGAAAAAACTTGCGAACAAGGGGAGGGTGCTGGTCCGTTATTCTGGCACACAACCCATGTGCAGGGTAATGGTTGAAGGGCCGACCAAGGTTGAAACCAGTAGATATTGCAAGAAGATAGCGGATGTTATTGAAGAAGTGCTTGGATGAACTATATGCTGGATACTGGATACTAGATACTGGATACTAGATACTGGATGCTGGATACTGGATACTGGATACTGGTCGTAGCGAAGCGTAGATCCTACTTTTTTTTAGCAGGTATTATAAAAGACAGATCTTTAATAATCATTGAATTTGATTGACGAAAATGAAATCCCTGTACTTTTTTTATATAAAGTACAGGGATTTATTTTTTATGCTGATAATTCTAGATAAAATTTGTTTAGCGCAATATAAGTTAATCATTACTTGCTAGCTGCATCAAAAAGAGAAGAATATACCAGAATAAAAGGGCTACAGAAGCAAAAAGAGATAAAGATGCAGCCACATACTGTTCCGGATGATAATGTCTTAGTATATTAGATGTATCGTATAAAATACAGCCTGCAGCAAAAATAATCATAAAAAAGGAAAAAAACAGCCCTAAACTAAACCCAAAAAAAATACTGGTGACAATCAAACCAAGTGCTATAAAACCGCCAATTTTAAGGATGCTGCCCAGAAAAGAAAAATCTTTTTTAGTGGTAAATGCTGTGAACGTAAGCCCAATGAATAGCAATAGGGTATAAATCCCCGCCAAAGGGATGACATTCGGTGCATATAATTTAGCAATGAATAACAAGGGAACAAAAATCAGGGCTTCAGCAACAACATAAACAGTCAAACCGATATATTGTGTCTTCCGTGATGTACTTGATCTTGCCCAATTATCAGCGATCCAGGATATAAACATAAATAATCCTAGTATAATCAGCCAGTTAAACTTGCCCGCACCTACAAATGAAACCATCAGAGGGGCTATGGGTGAATTAAGCAGCAATGCTTCTAATCCAATAAATGCAAGGATAGCAAAAGCAAGATGCTGGTATGTTTTTTTAATAAATGTGACCCTTGCATTGACATCTGTTTGTAAAATTGAATCTGAATAATTAGTTTCCATCGTTATAATACCTCCATTTTATTTTTAATAATTATGCGTGCTAATGTGTAGTAAAGATAAAACATAAAAAAAACATTTTCAAGGCATAAAGTAATATTGAAAGTTTTTTAAATTTATATTTACATAACATATTTTCTCGATATATAAAACAATTTTAACATATAATATCATATTTCTCATAGGGCGATAAGACCATGAAAGCTGATCAGTTATATCAGAACCTACTCGATCTGGCTGAAAAACTCGATATAAAGGTAACTGAAGAGAATTTGAAAATTTCAGGTATAAAAGTAAAAAGCGGCTTATGCACTTTAAAAGGCGAGAAGAAATTCATATTAGATAAAAAAAAGTCTATTAAGGTCAAAACCCAACTGCTGGCTGAGTGCATCAGCGATTTTCCTTTTGATGATATTTATATCATTCCCGCGGTCCGGGAAGTGCTAGACAAATACAGTAAAAAGGATGACACCGAATAAAAGGGCAGGATTACATAAAGGCTATTTCAGGCCAGATTAAAAGTTTACATAATATATCTTATCAGACGTTATGTGTGTATCAGAATTCTGGTGACAAATAGTAATTATTAATGATATTGAATTAATACAATTGATTAATAGATACTAAATGCTAGTCGGAACGAAGCGTAGATCCCGTTTCTTTTTAGCGGGAATGCTGGTGGCATATAAGATTAATATCTTTGTAAATAATACAAGAACCATTCCTCTGCTTCAAAAGATGCTACTGTTACCATGATTACAGATAATGACCAAATAAAGAAAAAAATATATACTGTCTCTGAGCTGACATCCAGTATTAAAGACCTGCTTGAAGACAATTTCCCCATTGTATGGATTTGTGGTGAAATATCCAATTTCAGTGCCCCTTTATCAGGCCATTATTATTTTACACTAAAAGATGATGACGCACAGATATCCGCGGTCATGTTTAAAGGCCAGAACCGACGTTTGACCTTCTCCCCAGAACAAGGTATGGGAATTACCGGCCTCGGCAGGATCAGTGTATATGAACCGCGAGGAAGATATCAGTTCATCATCGAATACATGGAACCCCAAGGCCTGGGATCATTACAGGCCGCGTTTGAGCAGCTAAAAGCAAAACTCTCTATAGAAGGTCTTTTTGATGATGCCCATAAGGCGGAAATACCATTTTTACCTAATAATATCAGTGTTATAACATCCCCAACCGGCGCAGTAATACATGATATCCTAAATATCCTGAACAGACGGTATCCAAACTTGCATATTAACATCTTCCCGGTTAAAGTTCAGGGAAAATCATCAGAAACTGAAATAGTTGATGCATTGAACCTGGCCAATGAACAGGGAGATTCAGATCTAATTATTCTTGCCCGTGGTGGCGGTTCTCTTGAGGACCTTTCTCCGTTTAACTCAGAATTGGTTGCAAGAGCCATATTTGCGTCAAAAATACCTGTTATTTCAGCGATTGGACATGAAACCGACTATACCATTGCAGACTTTACAGCAGATCTAAGAGCGCCGACCCCTTCTGCTGCCGCTGAATTGGCTGTGCCTAACAAGAACGATCTTTACCTCAGGATCAGTGAACTCCGTTTATATCTGAAAAACAGCTTTAATACATATCTGAACCATCGTATTCTTCAATTGCAATCACTAACAAAACAGCTGATTGATCCCAAGCGAAAAGTCGATGATTTGCGTTTAAAAACAGATGATTATACCATAAGACTTCAACGATCGCTTACAAACACTTTAAAATATAACCAAGAACGTCTTGAATGGCTTTCCAAAAGACTGGTTGCCGGAAATCCATTATTTTTAATAAAAACCACTACCAAACGGATCGACCATGCCTATGAACGGATGTTAATGAGCATCGATAGATCTATAAACTATAAACGAAATTATATTAGTGAATTATCAGGAAAAATGGAGGCATTGAGCCCCCTATCAATTCTTGAACGCGGATATAGTATTACACGGACCATACCAGACAACCTGGTGGTAAAGGACCCAGAAGACGTCACTATAGGAAGCCATCTTGACGTTATGGTAGCAAAAGGATCTTTTAAATGCCGCGTGGAAGGAAAAGAGCCCCATGGCAAAGAAAAAGAAGACATTTGAGGAATCGATCCAGCAGCTTGAAAAGATTGTAGAGGATCTAGAAACCGGTGACCTCCCCCTTGAAGATGCCTTAAAAAAATTTGAAGAAGGTGTTGATATTTCAAAAATATGTTCAAAAAAGCTTGATGAAATAGAAAAAAAGGTATCTGTACTCCTTAAGGATAAGGATGGAGAGGTTATTAAAAAACCGTTTGATGAAGAGGATCTGGACTAACCAAGAATGTTCGATTTAAAAAAATATTTTGATGAAAAGCGGGACCAGATAAATATCTGTCTTGATGAACTGCTTTCTTCTTCAACAAATTCAACACGTATCGCTTCAGCCATGAAGTACTCCCTGATGGCAGGCGGTAAACGGCTGCGTCCTGTTCTATGCCTTGCTTCAGCAGAAGCTGTTTGTGGAAATTCAGACAACATTATCAGGGAAGCCTGCGCGCTGGAAATGATTCATACCTATTCCCTCATACATGATGACCTCCCTTCCATGGATAATGATGACCTTCGCAGGGGAAAACCGACCTGCCATATCGCCTTTGATGAAGCAACAGCCATCCTTGCTGGAGATGCACTGCTGACCTTGGCTTTTCAGATCCTCTCTTCTCCTGAAACTATGTCTGAAAATAATAGTAGCAAACATCTTGATATTGTGAATAGAGTTTCCGTTGCTGCCGGTTATCAGGGGATGATACAGGGACAGATGGATGATATAGAAGCAGAAGGAAAACAACTCTCCTTTGATGACCTTGAAAAGCTTCACCGGTTAAAGACGGGTGTGCTAATAGAGGCTTCGGTCTGCACGGGCGCAGTTTTAGGAGGCGCTGAAACAGAAAAGGTTGAAAACCTGCAATCTTACGCAGAGAATATCGGTCTTGCCTTTCAGGTAACAGACGACATTTTAAATGTAGAGGGTGATCCTGAAATAATGGGTAAATCAGCAGGTACAGACATGGAACGCGGAAAAATGACCTACCCTTCTCTCATTGGAATTGATAAATCAAAAAAACTTGCTGAAAAGCTTGTTAACAATGCCCTTGATGTGATAAGTCATTTTGATCATAGAGCTGATCCTTTAAGATCGATTGCTCAATATATCCTGCATAGAAAAAGATAAATATGGAGTCTTAATCACTTGAGTTTGCTGGAAACAATAAATTCCCCTGCAGATTTAAAAAAATTGACACTATCCGAGCTGCCAATACTCGCGCAGGAAATACGGGAAATTATCGTCAATGTTGTGTCAAAAAACGGGGGGCATCTTGCGTCCAGCCTTGGTGTTGTTGAACTTACCATAGCGATCCATTATGTTTTTGACGCACCAGATGACAATATTGTCTGGGATGTTGGACACCAGACATACGCACATAAGCTGTTGACCGGTCGTAGAGATCAGTTCCACACACTCCGAAAACATTATGGATTATCCGGCTTTGTTAAAAGGAGTGAAAACTCATGTGATTCCTTTTCAACCGGCCACAGTGGCACATCCATATCAGCGGCCCTTGGCATGTCATGCGCGAAAAGTATCTTAAATGATCCATCGAAGATTATCGCTGTCATTGGAGACGGTTCAATGACAGCCGGCCTGGCGTATGAGGGATTAAACCAGGCTGGTGACCTGAACAAGGACCTGATCGTTATCCTGAATGATAATGATATGTCGATTTCACCCAATGTAGGTGCCCTGTCATCCTTTCTCAGCCGCAAGTTTTCAGCAAAGTACCTTCAGGACTTAAGAAAAGATTTAAAAGTGTTCCTGAAATCACTCCCCAAGGTTGGAGATGATATCTACCAGATCGCTAAAAGGTCCGAGGATTCATTTAAGACCTTTGTCACACCCGGCATGCTGATCGAAGCATTCAATTTTGACTATTTCGGCCCCATAAACGGTCACAACCTTGAGCACCTCATCAATATATTGGAAAATATAAAAACCCTTCAGGAACCGGTTCTCCTTCATGTCAGAACAACAAAAGGGAAAGGATATCAGCCAGCTGAAGAGAATCCAGTTTATTTTCATGGCGTTGGCTGTTTTGAAGTACAGACCGGATGCTGTCTGCCGGCAAGTGATAATATACCCACCTATACTGAAGTTTTTGGTAATACATTAATTGACATGGCTGAAAAAGATAAAGATATCATCGCTGTCACAGCAGCCATGCCCGAAGGAACCGGTCTTGTTGAGTTCGCTGAAAAGTATCCTGACCGTTTTTTTGATGTGGGTATAGCAGAACAACATGGTGTCACATTTGCCGCAGGAATGGCCTCTGAAGGGCTCAAACCGGTTGTTGCCATATATTCAACTTTTCTCCAGCGCGCTTATGACCAGATCCTTCATGACGTCTGCCTTGAAGCGCTTCCGGTTGTGTTTGCGCTTGACAGGGGCGGCATCGTCGGTGAAGACGGTCCTACCCATAACGGCCTTTTTGATTTTTCTTATTTACGGAGTCTGCCGAATATGACGGTCATGGCCCCTAAAGATGAAAATGAGTTCCAAAGGATGCTAAGAACCGCCATTGACCATAACGGACCTATTGCTGTCAGATATCCAAGGGGAAAAGGAACAGGGATTGAATTGTCTGATGATATTCTACCTTTGACCATCGGTAAAGGCGAAGTTTTAAGTGCAGGGGGTGATATCCTGATTCTTGCTGTAGGCAGAACCGTGTGTGAATCGCTAAACGCGCAAACCATACTAAAAAAACAAGGCATTTCTGCGACAGTTGTGAACTGCCGCTTTGTTAAACCTATTGATACGGACCTTATCTGTCCGCTGGCTGAATCAATCAAACGGATTATCACTGTTGAAGAGCACGTTCTGCATGGCGGGTTTGGAAGCGCCGTCCTTGAAACCCTTGTTGAAAATAATATTACTGATTTTTCCATAAAACGACTCGGTATCCCAGACCTTTTTGTCGAACATGGGCCCCAGTCTGTCCTACGATCAAAATACGGCATTGATTCATCTGCCATTACCGATGCTGCCGTTAAACTGATTTCCAGCTCTGAAAATAATGTCAGCACCTCCAAAAAAACGGCTTGATCTACTCATATCCGAACTCGGTCTTGTTAAAAGCCGGCAGCGCGCCCGCGCCATGATTATGGCTGGCAAAGTACTTGTAAATAACTGTGTCATAGATAAACCCGGCACATTAATCGATACTGGCATTCATGCATCAGATATTTTAATTAAAGGTGATGACATACCGTATGTCAGCCGGGGCGGCATCAAACTGTTTCATGCACTGGATACCTATAACATCGATCCTACCAGCATGATCTGCCTTGATGTGGGAGCATCAACCGGCGGTTTCACCGACTGTCTTCTTCAAAACGGCGCTGAACGTGTTTTCGCCGTTGACGTGGGCTACGGACAGCTGGCGTGGAAAATACGTCAGGATCCCAGAGTCGTTATTTTTGAAAGAACAAACATCCGGCACTTACCACTTAAAGAAATCCCCTCCCCTGTTGACCTGTCTGTCATCGATGTTTCCTTTATTTCGCTTAAAATCGTTGTCCCTGCGGTGACTAAATTCATGAAAAATCCTGGCAAAATACTCGCGTTGATCAAACCCCAGTTTGAAGTCGGTAAGGGTAAGGTGGGAAAAGGGGGTGTAGTGCGTGATCCGGCACTGCATGATGCGGTTATCCAGAACCTTTCACAATTTTTCTCGGAAAACGGCCTTCTGCCTGAACCTGCCGTTGAATCTCCCATTCTCGGCCCAAAAGGGAATAGAGAATTCTTTGTATTACTGAATTTTCATAAATAATATCAGCTTTGTGAAAGATAGTGTTGATTTTTTAATATGAAACATATATATTTCATTACTTTTAAGCTCTGATGCACATAACTAACTTATTTTTCTATATAAAAGGATGAATGTTATGAAAGATTACAACACAGAGGATATAAGGAATATCTCCCTTCTTGGGCATGCTTCAACCGGTAAAACATCATTAAGCGAAGCTATGCTTTTTGCAGCAGGAGAAATTAGCCGTCTGGGCAGAATTAATGAAGGATCAACAACGTCCGATTACCGGAAGGAAGAGATTGCTAGAAAATCTTCAGTAACCTCCTCCCTGATGCATCTTGAATGGGCAAACCGTAAAATAAATATCATTGATGTCCCTGGATACCTTGATTTCATCAGTGAAACAAAGGCAATTACAAGAGCGGCAGACCTCAGCCTGATTACCATAAACTGTCTTGAAGGTGCGGTAGTCGGATCAGAGCTCGCTTTTCGGTTTGCAAATGAAGATAATGTGCCCTGCGGTTTTGTGATCAATATGCTGGACAAAGAAAATGCTGATTTTAACACTGCTTTGGATTCAGTTCAAAATGCCTTTGGCAAAAAAGCGGCTCCCATGCAGATTCCTGTTAATCAGGGAGAAAATTTTGACAGTGTCATCGATGTAATTGGGAAAAAAATGGTTACATTCTCAAAGGATGGTAAGGGAAAAGCGACTGAATCTGACATCCCTGAAGATTTACAGGGAAAAGCAGAAGAAGCCATGGAGGCACTCATCGAATTCGCGGCAGAGACCAATGATGAACTTCTTGAAAAATATTTTGATGAAGGCGCTCTTACTGACGAAGAATTGATAAACGGCTTGAAACAGGCGATTATTGCAAAAAGTCTTCTCCCTGTATTTGTCACATCCGCTTATAATAATATTGGCGTCAGCAATATGATGGACCTGATCGTAAAATATGCGCCCTCCCCTGCTGACCGCGGCAAGATAAAGGGTGAAAATGATGGTAATGAAGTAGAAAGAGAAATAAGCAATTCAGAACCCACATCACTTTTTGTGTTTAAAACAATGAATGAACAGCATGTAGGTGAAATGTCCCTTTATAAAGTCATTTCCGGTTCGATCAATACTGGAACGGATCTGTTAAATCCCAAAGCAAAATCTAATGAAAAAATCGGCCAGGTATTCTGCCTCAACGGCAGAAACAAAAAAGATGTTTCCGTTCTTAATGCAGGTGATATCGGGGCAGTGTTAAAGTTGAAAAAGACTCATTCGATCGACACTCTATGTGATCCAAAGTCACCAATTGTTTATCCTGACGTGGAATTTCCAGAGCCGGTTGTGCGCATCGCCGTCTCACCCAAAACAAGGGCTGATGAAGATAAAATCAATACAGGCCTTCAGGCCCTGTCTGATGAAGATCCCACGTTTAACTATATGTATGACGGTGAGGTCAAACAGACCATACTGACAGGACAGGGCGATACACACATAAAAATTACACTCGACAAGTTAAAACAGATATACAATGTTGAAGTTGACCAACTGCGTCCCAAAGTCCCTTATCGGGAAACCATTACAAAGCGCGGAGAATCAAAATTTCGTCATAAAAAGCAGTCCGGCGGCGCTGGTCAGTTTGCTGAGGTCTGGATGTTTGTGGAACCGCTGAGCCGGGGGGAAGGCATACAGTTTGAGGATACGCTTGTGGGGCAGAATGTTGACCGGGTATTTGTGCCGTCAGTTGAAAAAGGCGTAAACGCTGTAGTTAATGAAGGGGTCGTCATCGGATGCCGTGTCACTGATGTGAAAGCGACGTTTTATGACGGCAAGATGCATCCAGTTGACTCAAAAGACATCGCCTTTCAGATCGCTGGTAAAGGTGCTTTCAAGGAATGTTTCCTGAACGCGAGCCCGATTATTCTTGAACCAATATACAATTTAGAAGTAAATGTCCCTGAAGAATTTATGGGAGATGTCATGGGCGATATCTCCACCCGGCGAGGCAAGGTCCAGGGCATGGATTCAGAAGGAGCCATCCAGATTGTCAAAGCCCAGGTCCCGCTGGTCGATCTTCATCAATACGGCATTACCCTCCGCATCATGACACAGGGCAAAGGATGGCACAAACAGTCCTTTTCACATTATGAGCCGGTACCCCATGAATTACAAGAAAAAATTATCGAGTCGTACAAGCAGCAAAAAGAAGAGGAATAACTCACGACCGCCTCTTCTGGCAACCTTTAGATTAAAAAACCGGTTCTCTTATGGAGAATCGGTTTTTTTATTCGGTTTTAAAACCTGGTCCTATATAACCTGGGTTCCTATAACCTTTACTGTTTTACCCTTCTACCTGAATTTGTTCGAATTTCGGATTTTCAGCGCAAGTATTTATAAACAACCTCCTGTTAGGGATAACTTAAAGTCTGGTTCTCCGAACCAGGATATTTACTGTGACATTAGCGTTTTTAGCATCGTCTCAAGCCAGTGTAGCTCTTCTTTTGGATGTCCTGCGGCAACAATCATTTCATCTGCATCAGAGCGGATCGATAGTCTGTAAACATCCATCGATAACTGGTGTAATCTTTTAACAGCCTGATGCTCAACGATTAATTCATCTACATCATTAATGTCTATCTCTTTACAAGAGCGAAAAATAAAACGGCGAGTAAATAGGATCCCCTCAGGGGATATGGCTAAATGTTCACAGCGAAAGCCATCCTGCAATGCCGGTGCTATTAAAAAACGGAAACCAAACACTGCGGCTAAGACCAATATGCCACGGCTGCCCCAGACCATGATTTCTTGCCAGCCAGGTGGATCATCAGGTGCTGGTGGTTCAGGACGGAAAATCATCCAGGCAATAATAAGGATAAAAACAAGGGCACCAACTGGTATCATCATTTGCCAGCTAATCCCAATAGAAGGGATATTGATATGCACGGTATTACCTTTTCTATGTACTGTACAATTACTCCTGGCAGGGGGCGGTTTTAATTCAGTTGTTCTGTCTGTGATATCAAGCCTTTGGATAAATTGTTTTCCCAGAGTAGCATATTCACGGATGACCACATCTCTGCTGCAATGATCGTATATGTCCAGGCGCAGCAAAAGGGCAATATCTTTAGCCAACTTTCGGGCACTTAGGGTGTCTCCTGACAATTCAAGAACAACCTGCTCATTCCCCTCAAGCGCCACAGGAAAAACCCTTGTTTTGCCTTCACTGTCGCCACTCACTTCACGTCGGATCGTTATCTTGTCAAAATCTTTAATGTAGTACACAGATGTACGCCAGGGCCTGAAGATTCCCCACCACTTGCTAACCGTCCCTTGAATGAGATTGATCCCTGTTTCCTGGCGCCAGCCAAATATCAATGCTCCAACAATAGTGGATAATAAACCAAAAGTTACAATCACCAGGGGAGGAGTCGGTTCACCTGAGCCGGCCATGGGGATGGGACAAATAATAGGGCTGCAAATCGCAAACAGCCCCATCAGAATGAATGGTATGCCAGGAAACCAGCGAAAAAATGAGAGGTCTTTATAAGATTTCCATTCTTTTTTATCCATATTATCTCCCTAGCACTGTTACCACCATCCCCGCTAAAAAGAAACGGGATCTACGCTTTTAAGGCTCCGCGTGGTTTCACTACGACCAGCTATCTAGTATCTAGCTTTGTTCCCCAGACACTTCTTACACGGCGCATACCCATTCCAGAAAGCATCCCATTGGTTTGTAAATACTTTTATTTTTTTCTTGTTAATCCTTTTCCCAAACTGGCACTCTCTTTCATGGAATCGTTTTGAATTTACATTCCCGATATAGGTCCTGGTTTTAATCCGCCATCCCTTCCACATCCCTGTTTTCTTCATCATGGCTCTCTGCTGGGCCTTCAGCAGTTCAGCACTGTATTTTTTATTTTTCTTTCCTTGAATAAAGAAAGCGTACCCTTTTTCCAGCATCTCAAGATTGACAAACCTGTTGTTTTCAAGGAAGACATAAGCCAGCGAACGACCGTATTGATCTTCTTTTTTCTGGTCTAACTCAAGACGCACGGTTTTACCGAGCACGATCTTTTTATTATAAACCTTAGCCTCCTTTCCATTCGGTTCGCCTTTTTGTGGATGTTTCCCCTTACGTTCAACTTCGGGCGTGTTAATACCAATGTACCTTATGTGGCGATCATTTGATAGGACAATGGTGTCGCCGTCTATGACATATTTGACCCTTAAACGGATTTCTTTTGCATAAGACAGATGACAACAAAGGATAAACAGAACAATCACTGTTATATTTCTCAAAAAAGTACTGAGGACTGAGATCTGAGGTCTGAGTGGATTGAAGGCGCGTATCAATTTCAAGTTAGACATATTAATATAATGGTTATTTAAATTTTCAGGCCGCAGTGCTTTGCAGCACTCTTGTCGAGCATCCTGGGGAGGCCGTCTTTGTCTGACGGTTTGAAACCGATGCTTTTTTTCCAGATCTCATCATCTTCCATACAGAAATAGACCAGAACCTCCGGGGCCAACTCTTTTATCCAGCATACCATTTTCTGGTAAAGCTTCAGACGGAGTGGCTTAAAATACCTCATTTTATTATCAAGGCCGGTTATAAATTCACCATAGACGATTTTACTTTCAGGGAAACGCTCTTGTATAATCGGTTTCAGGTCCGGCATATACCGGAAAGAACCGATACTGATCCACACAATACTTTCAGGAGAAACAGCAGCAATCATCTGTTCAATAACCTCTTGGTAGTCATCTTCGCATCCATCATAGATAAACACCGGATCAAAATGGAACGCAAGCTTATATCCCCAGGACTCACATGCCGCAGCTGCCGTTAATCTTTCTGAGAGTGATGCTGTCCCTCTCTCTTCTCTTTCAACGATTCTGTTTGTATTGAGTGACCAGGAGATGATGGTTTTTTGATTATGCGTGATATGCTGAAGATCTTTTACATTAACGGTCTTAGTCTTTAATTCCAGAACCGCTTTTGTCTGTTCCGCAAATTCTGACACCAGCACAGCAGGAAGATCTGTAAAAGGTTCCCAAATTAGGCTGTCGGTAAATTCCCCGGTACCTACCCTGCTGATGCTGTTTTGGGTGAACAGGTTCCCAAGTTCATCCATCAAATCATCATGGTTAACGTAAAGCTGTGTCAAAGGCGGATGAAAATATGCCTGTAAGATACAGTAGGCACAGTCCATGGTACAGAAGGTACCGATATGAAGAATCTTATATCCACAGCACCTATATGAACGGGTACCTGGACAGTTTTTAATAAAAGTGCCCCTGTTTTTCGTAAGAAAAAGGATCTCTTTTCCCTTACTAACCGGATCCTGTGAAGACGCCACAAGGCTATATACGCTGCGGACATCATCCACGATGGTTAATGGCATATCAAGACGGGTTTTAATCGTTTTTACAGCATCTGTGTCAGCCACATCACAATCAATATAAATTTCTGAAAACGACACGGTCTTGCCTTTTAATTATACTGGTTACTAGATGCTAGATACTGGTTACTGGTTACTGGATACTGGATGCTAGATGCTGGATGCTAGATGCTGGATGATAACAGCTAAGAAAAAAAAACAGTATTAGTTTCCCTCAATCTATTCTAAAATTTTTTTTAATGCTGGACTTTTGATCATTTTATCAAGTGCGGCTTTACGTTCTTCAAGCTCCTCAACATCCCTGAAATTGACATGAAGGGAATAATCAGGGCCTTCAAAATACTTAGGGGGAATCAGCTTGATACCGGTACCCGGCTTCAGCTCTTTAACACATTGATCAAAATGAGCCTCTGCTTCTGATAAGGAAGGATACCGCCATTGCTTTAAAAAGAGTCTTAATTCACGGCTTTTCTGATTCCTGTCATCATTGTTATTCAATATATCGCTTATATCATCATTTTCCAGTACCTCCAAAATACCTGTATCTTCTCTGAAAGCGATATCTTTTACCAGGGTAATAATTTCTCTCTGCTTGTTCAGGCTCAATTTAAGGCTGTTAAAGATTTCCGCAAACTTCATCCCCTCATCCCTTTCCATCTCTTCTATCTCAAGGATAACAGAAAGTGAGATGGAACCGTTCAGAAGCCCCTCCTGAATCTGATCAGGGAGCAAGGTGATTTTTTTAATTTTATTTATTAGAGAATAATTTCCCGGCAGGTTCAGACTGGCAGCTTCAACCGCGGTATCTGTTTGATCTTTTATAAATTCAGTGAGCAAATTTAGGGCACGGGATTGTTCAACAAGATTGAGCTCGCGCTGAAATGAATTCTCTGAAACAGCCAGTTTCGCACAGTCATGCATACTGGTATCTGGCGTAACAATTCTGCAGCTTGCGCTTGTCATGTTTAACGCACTGCATGCGTTGATACGTCTGAACCCGCTGATAACAATATATCTAGATTCCCTGCGTGATAATATGGGAGCGTTTATTAAACCGATGTCTGCGATCGACTGTTTTATATCCTGATGATCTGTTCTGGAAGTGATGTGAAATGTATAGTCGTGTAAATCTATACTCGACAAATCAACTTTTTGAATATCGAAATGCATTCTCTTTACTGGTATAAGAGATACCAATTCCTGTATTTGTAAGTCGATATGAAAGATAAGAGATGCATTTTCATGAATAAAACAATTAGTTGGTGTGGTTAACATCAATAACAGAGATGACGTCTATTGATCAGAATCATCTCCTTTCATTTGTGATTTAAACGCTTGGATATATTTATTCAGAACCCGGACGGTTTTCTGATCAGGTATTGGTTGGAATTCTATACCTGCTTCAAACATTCCTTTTTTACCCGGTTTATTGTGCATTACCTTGCCAGACAAATTCACAAGATCATCCTCAAGACCGATCGCGAGTGATACTATAGTGCCAACAGCAACAAGAACGTGTGTTTCAAGAAGAATACCTCCCTCGCTTACATTTAACGTTCTTCCCATTCCCTGACTGACCACATTGTTATTCTCGTCTATACAGGTATAGGAAATCAGCTTGAATGATTCTATCCTGTTATGTTTTCTCTCTTTAAACGGCATAATGATATTACAAAAAAACTATTTTTTCCCCTTTTTTTTCTTTTTTTTGGGCGTACATGATAGCGTCGTCGTTGCTGATAGAAATATCGCAGTATTTTCTATCATGTTCTTAAATGTCGCTGAGAGCTTATCGTGTTCACTTTGAAGAAGGTCACAGTCTACAACATCGTGTACCAACTGGCCTTTCGGCGCTATCACATGCGCTGAATCCGGTTCCTGCCCAAGGTTAAGAAAAGGGATAGAACCGAAAAAATCTCCTTCTTCAAGTGTAGCGAGAAGCACATAACCACTGTCTGTTTTTCTTATTACAAATGCTCTACCATCTGTAACGATAAAGGCGTCTTTTTTGTTGGAACCCTGTTTTATTATTATTTCTTTTCCTTTTGTGATGTTGGAGTCATCCGTTTTTATCATAAGCTCTATTTCAACAAGCTTATTTGTAATCTGCTTAACCCTTTTATCAAGGCTTAGAATGATATTTTTAAATTCACGTGATAAACGGGCGTATTCCATTGAAAGCCGCTGAGAATCCACGACCCCGAGCTGGACATCACCGTCGGCGACCACGGACGCGCTACGAACGTTATTTTTTGTTAGCAGCCCTGCTATACTTCCCACGAATGAACCATTACCAACTCTGAGAATAGGAATCGGGCCTTTAGGAGTCTCCTTGCGAATTTCAACGATCCCATCAAGAACAACCCAGTTCCAGTTCCCGTGTTTTCCCTGTTTAATAATTTCCTGCCCGTCTTTATAGTCTTCTTCATCAACCACATACATGTAATCAACAAGGGGACCTGAAATAACAGGGAGGGCATTGCCAGTCGATTTATCCCCCCGTTTAAATGAAACAGGACCTACTTTTTCTATAACACCATCATCGACCATCCTTGAACCTTCAAGCATGATCTCCATCCTGCTTTTTTTAATATAATCCTTTTCGTTTACATTTGTAAGATTGAACTCAAATTCACCCTCAGTCCAGCCAAAAAGCATATAGAGGGCATCCTTCCCTTGTTTCTTGTCGCATATGGCATTTACAGGATTACCGTTAAAGAAGTGAACCTCACCAAGATTATCATTGTACTTATTCATAAGACGAAGTATACCTGTACTGCCGTTTGAACCAAAGATCTGAACCAGTTCACCTAAACTCATATAACTTAGATCACCTGAAAGGGATATACCCATAATTCGTTAGTTACTCCGCCCAGTTAAACTGTTTATGAAGTGACTTCAGGGTTAGTTTTAAACATTCCTGAAGTGTTTTCCCAACACCTTTTCCCGTCATCGCACTTCCTGGAAATGCAGGGACTTTCAGCTGCCGATTTAAGTCTCTTTCCATTTGTTCAACAGACATAATCGGTATGCCCTGTTCAGCAAGGTCTCTTTTATTATACTGAAGAACCAGTGGAATTTTGAAAATATTTAGACCGTATTCTTTTAAGTTTTTCTGGAGATCTTTGAGTGATTCCATATTTTTTTCACGCCTGACATCCATTGAATCAGCGACAAAGATAATGCCATCAACCCCTTTTAATACGAGTTTTCTGGTAGAACTGTACTGTACCTGACCAGGAACAGTGAACATCTGAACGCGTATTTCACATCCTTTGATTTTTCCGAGTTCCATAGGAAGAAAGTCAAAAAACAGGGTACGGTCACCTTCTGTGTTAATGGAAACCATTTCACCTTCAACCTGCTTTTTATAGGACTTAAAGATATATTCTAGATTGGTAGTCTTTCCACACCTGCCTGGCCCATAGTAAACAATTTTACATTCAATTTCTCGTTTTTTTATGTTAAAAATTGCCATATATGTCTATCCAGTTCCAGGGCCGTATATCTATCCGTACAGTTCTAACACGGTTATTAACAAAAAATTAATGTTGTATTTCAATCGCTAAATACTCTGAATTTTTATATCTACACTGTAATCACCCTTTTTAGGGCCTGAATTAATTTGTGTTTTTGCTGAAACTACTCCCGTCCCCCTGAAAATGGCGATGGGAGAATAGAAGTGTATATCCTCAAGCTTAACGCCAACTTGAAGGTTTTCTATCATATGCTCGTCATTGCTAGAGATGATAAGGCTGATGATATTTCCAGACTGAAAACTGACATCCAGTTCAACCTGTTCCCCTTTATGAGGACCGCTGTCAAAAGTTATTGCAACAGCGCTGATATCAAGGAATTCTTCATCTTCAACAGCCTCTTCTTCCTCAGGCAGATCAGATGCGGCAAGATCCCGCTTAATCCCTTTTTTCTCAAGCATTTCATCAAAAAAGCTTCGGATCTTTTCCATCTGCTCAGCAGAAAAATAATCGCTTGATTCCCATTCATACATCTGTGTTGACGCTGCGTCTATTGAATCAAGTGTCATGAAGCACCGGATGATGTTTTTAGCTGCGGCAACGCCTACTGATTCTTTCTCCAGAAGTTTCTTAAATTCAGTAATCGCCCCTTCAAACTGACCGAATTTAGCCAGGGCGATGGCGCCTTCAAGGGCGGCTTCTTCCTCATTGGTTTTGTCATGTGAAAATGAAAAAAGTTTTTTAATCATCTCATTTACATGAGATGACATCTCCGGAGATGTAGGTGCTGTTTCAACATCTTCATTATCTTTACGAACAGCAGATAGTTTCTTTTTAACAGCTTTTAGCAGTTTATTCTTATTTTGAATATTATCACTGTTTTTTATAGCTGTGGCGACTTCAAGATATTTCTTTTCGGCATCCTGGAGAAGGCCTTGAGAACGATATATCTCTGCCTGCTGTAAAAGCGATTTTATATTTATTGCCATCTGTTTATTTCCTCGTCATGACATCAGACATGGAAAGAGAAACAAAACAAGTTTAATTACTATTAATTATTAATTTTTACATCTTATTAATAATATTAAGATGCAACAAATATTTATATTTGTTTTTAATGGTTATGTCAATATTTGAAATAGTTAAATACAAATATTTTTGAATTTTACGTAAAAAACAATGCTTCAACATACTCTAGAGCAGTTAAATCTGTGAAAAAATTTAATTATATATATTTATTTTATTTTTATCTATACAAACAAATATTATTGTTATTATAGCTAGTTATATATCTTATAAGTAATTTTGAGGAAATTTGCCGTTTAACACCATGTATTGTTTGCATTTATTTTTTCTATATGTTAGTCAAAAAGGTTTAAATTATTCGATTTTTTGTTAATCAGCATAAACAGGCTTTAACTGATTTATTAATATTTAGTATTTTTTCTATTAATTCTGGAAATAAGGAGATGGACATGGACAAGAAGGTTACAGTAGTAGGGGCAGGAAATGTTGGGGCGACAGCCGCTCAGCGCCTGGCTGAGAAAGAGTTATGCGATGTGGTCTTAATCGATATCATTGAAGGCGTCCCGCAGGGGAAAGCACTTGACCTTACTGAAGCCGCGCCTATTGAAAAACATGATGCTCACCTTACCGGGACAAACGGATACGATGCGTCAGAAGGATCTGATATAGTCATTATCACTGCCGGTATCCCGAGAAAACCGGGAATGAGCAGGGACGATCTCATAAGCACCAACGCTGGTATTATGAAAAATGTTGTTGAAGAAGTGGTAAAACGATCCCCTGAAACGATTCTCATCATTGTAAGCAACCCGCTGGATGCTATGTGCCAGGTTGCGTATGATATAAGCGGTTTCCCAAAAAATAGAGTTATCGGCATGGCCGGAGTGCTTGATGCAGCACGTTTCAGGGCTTTTATCGCCATGGAACTGAATGTATCTGCTGAAAACACACATGCGTTTGTTCTTGGCGGTCATGGCGACACGATGGTCCCGCTTCCAAGGTATTCAACTGTCGCCGGCATACCAATCACCGAATTAATGCCCCAGGATAGAATCGACGCCCTGGTTGACAGAACAGCCAATGGCGGAGCGGAAATTGTCGGCCTGCTGAAAACTGGAAGCGCTTATTACGCACCCGCTTCAGCAGCAGTTGAAATGGCGGAATCAATTCTCAAAGACAAGAAAAAAATTCTCCCCTGCGCTGCGTATCTTGAAGGTGAATATGGCTGCAACGATCTATTTATCGGTGTTCCTGTCAAACTCGGTTCATCAGGTGTTGAAGAAATCATTGAAATTGATCTGACTGATGAAGAAAATGCAGCACTGAAAAAATCAGCTGATGCTGTACAGGAACTCAAAGAAATTGTAAAAAACCTTTAAAACGGAAATGCCTTTTGACTTAGTTTGAACGTCTTTTGCGTTTAAGCGCAGTCTGCAAGGCTTTTGCCGAGGTGATGGTCATCCCGGGCACAGCACTCAATTCACTGAGTGCTGCTGCCCGGATTTTTTTTACGCTTCCAAAGTGCTTTAAAAGCGCTATTTTCCTTTTTTTGCCGATCCCTCTGATGCCGTCCAGCTCTGATTTAAGCAGTGCTTTTGTCCGTCTTTTCCGGTGAAAAGAGACTGCAAACCGGTGAGCTTCATCCCTGATTTTCTGGATAAAAAGAAGCAGGTCTTTTTCTCTGGAAAAATTTATCCTGTTTACCCGCCCATGTTTAAAAACCTTATCCTCTTCTTCCGCCTTTTTTTCATCCTTTTTCGCGATACCGATTACTTCAAATTTCTTTTCAAGGCCGAGTTCCTTCAGCACGGAAACAGCGATATTGAGTTGTCCTTTCCCGCCGTCAACAATAAGAAGATCTGGATGTGGCGTTGATCTTCTCTTTTTGCTGAAACGCCTTTTCAGCACTTCATACATAAATGCGTAGTCATCAGGTATAACAGCATTTCTCAATATAAATTTCCTATAATAGGATCTTGCTGGTTTCCCGTCATGAAACACAATCATGCTTGAAACAGGCTCTTGACCGGCCAGGTTTGAGTTGTCAAAACACTCAATACGAGCAGGAATCCTGTCCATCTTAAGACGTTTTTTAAGTCTTTTCAGAAGATCAGAACCGGCTGCTGCTGCTGTTGATCGTTTTTGATGTTCATTTTTCGCGTTCTGGAATGCCATATTAACAAGCCGGGCTTTTTCACCTCTTTTCGGACATTTTATGGTCACCTTCCTGCCAGCCATATCTCCCAGCCATTTTTCAATCAGTTCCGCATCTTCAATAGGTTCACAAACAAGAATCTCTTTTGGAATGAAATGGGTCTTCTCATAATACCGCCTTATAAATTCACTGATCATTCCTGCTTCACCGAACAGTCTTTCTCCAGCATCAAAATGACGGGTGCCTATAAGCAGGCCGCCACGTATGTTCAGCATTGTGATGACATAGTTATCGTCAGTCCCTGCGTAACTGATAACATCCCTGTCGATAAAGTCGTTTGATGCCACAGCCTGTTTTTCCATGATACGGGTAATAGCAAACATCCTGTCGCGTAGCTGGGAAGCTTTTTCAAACTCAAATACTTCCGACGCTGCCAGCATCTCCTTCTTTATTTTTTTTAAAAGCTCTTGTCCCTTGCCCTTTAAAAAAAGTGTAACTTCTTTTACAATATCATCATAACTGTCCGGGGAGACATCGTTACAGCACGGTCCAAGGCAGTATCCCATTTGAAAGTTAATGCAGGGACGCCTACGGTTTTTGAAATCCCTTGTTTTGCATTTTCTCAACATGAAGGTTTTATTGATTGTCTTCATTGTCTGTCGGACAGATGATGCCGAAGAATACGGTCCAAAATAAAGGGAACCGTCCTTACTGATTTTACGAACGATACTCAGGGTAGGATAATTGTTTTTTATATCAAGCCGAAGAGATGGATACCGCTTGCCGTCCTTTAAAATGACATTATACTTCGGCTGATGCCGTTTTATCAAACCAGCCTCAAGAATAAGGGCTTCGTTTTCCGTCGATGTTATGATCGTATCAAATGATGATATCTTTTTTAATAATGACCTGGTTTTAGAATCAAATCGGGTGTTTCTTTTTTTTGAAACGGCAAAATATGAAGAGAGCCTTTTTTTAAGGTTGCCTGCCTTTCCAATGTATAGGATGTCCCCGCCGGTATTTTTCATCAGATATACACCCGGACGGGTTGATACATTGGATAACTGATCAGAAAGGCTTTTTTTCATTAGGTCCCTAATCAGGCTGTGTCATAATTCATTTTTAGCTACTATTTGTTGTTTCAGGAATCAAACAGAAATAAACTGTTTAGTTTCTTTATACGGTCCCTTATATCCGCAGCCCTTTCATAATCAAGGTCATCAGCCGCCTTTTTCATCTCTTTTTCCAAGGTACTGATCACATCATCAAAATTGTCGGTAGCCAGATATTCCTCAATACTTTCAGCAATAAGATTCTCGCCGTTCCTGTTGCTGGTGACAAAATCGAATACAGGGGTTATTCCCTTCATAATCGTCTCCGGAGATATATTGTAAGCTTTATTATATTTCTCCTGAATTTTCCGCCGTCTGCTGGTTTCATCAATCGCCTTTTGCATTGATGCTGTCATATCGTCCGCGTACATGATAACCGTGCCATTAAGGTTCCTTGCCGCCCTACCGCATGTCTGTATCAGAGACCTGCCGGACCGTAGAAACCCCTCCTTATCAGCGTCTAAAATCGCTACCAGGGAGACCTCAGGTATGTCAAGCCCCTCACGGAGGAGATTGATACCGATCAGCACATCAAACTCCCCTTTTCTCAGGTCATTGATGATCTCCATCCGTTCCATGGTTTTAATATCAGAGTGCAGGTACCGGACTCTGATACCGAGATCGGTGTAATAATCCGTTAGATCTTCGGCCATCCGCTTGGTGAGCGTTGTTACCAGTACTCTTTCGTCTTTTTCTATCCGTTTTTGAATCTGCTCAAGCAGGTCATCAACTTGATGCTCCGCTTCTATGACCTGAATGACAGGATCTAAAAGTCCTGTGGGTCTGGCAATCTGTTCAGCTATATTTTTCCCCGCCTTGGCTAGTTCATGTTCTGCCGGTGTTGCTGATACATACACGATCTGAGATATTCTTGATGAAAACTCTTCAAATGTCAGCGGCCGGTTATCAAGGGCAGAGGGAAGCCTAAAACCATATTCCACAAGGGTCTGTTTGCGGGAACGGTCACCTTTGAACATGGCATGAAGCTGGGGAATGCCAATGTGGCTTTCATCTATGAACATAAGATAATCATCAGGGAAATAGTCGATAAGCGTGGGTGGCGGGTCACCGGCATTTCTTCCTGTTAAATGTCTTGAATAATTTTCTATGCCGTTGCAATAACCAATTTCCAGCATCATCTCAAGGTCAAAATTCGTCCTTTCTTCTATTCGCTGCGCCTCAAGCAGCTTGTTTTCCACCCTGAAATAATCGATCCTTTCTTTGAGTTCTTCTTTAATTGTGTTAACAGCTCTTTTGCGCGTCTGTTTACGGGTGACATAATGAGTTGCTGGGTATATGACTATCCTGCTTTTCTGATTAATCCTGTTTCCCCTGAGGGGGTCAATCTCTGATAGCGTATCAATATAATCGCCGAAGAACTCAATCCTGACGGCCTTTTCCTCTTCATGGGCAGGAAAGATATCGACCCGGTCTCCTCTGACCCTGAACGTGCCCCTGTGAAAATCATAATCATTCCGTTCATATTGAATGGAAACCAGCCGGGCAAAAAGGTCATTCATCTGTATCTCCATTTCAGTTTCAAGTTCAACACGCATTTCCAGGTAATCCTCAGGCGCTCCAATACCGAAAATGCAGGATACACTGGCAACTACGATGACATCTCTTCGTGAAAGCACAGATCTTGTTGCTGAATGGCGAAGCTTGTCGATCATGTCGTTGATTGAAGAATCTTTCTGGATATATGTATCGCTGGTCGGTATATATGCTTCCGGCTGATAGTAGTCATAATAACTGACAAAATACTCCACTGCGTTTTCAGGGAAAAGTGCTTTGAATTCACTGTAGAGCTGGGCAGCCAGTGTTTTATTCGGCGCAATAACCAATACAGGTTTTTCAACGCTCTGTATGACATGCGCCATTGTAAATGTTTTACCGGAACCTGTAACGCCAAGGAGTACTTGGTGCTTCTTGTTGGATGTGATCCCTTGACTTAATTTCTCTATTGCTGACGGCTGATCGCCTTTTGGATTTAGGTCTGTTACAAGCTTAAAGGAAGGCATGAGAAATATCGTGTAACCATTTTAATAAATTAAAGTGTCGGAAGATTTTATTTTGTGTCTTTTATTTTCCAGACCGTGCCCTCAGGTTTGTCCTCAAGAATAATGTTCATGGCATCTAGTTTATCTCTTATCTGGTCTGCCCTTGAAAAATCCTTTGCTTTTCTGGCTTCTGCGCGTTCTAAAATCATCTGTTCAATCTCGTCAGGATTGATGTCGGCATTTTTCACAGCAGAGGATTTTTTATTGCTGAAATATTCAGAAGGTACTTCTGAAAGTATGCCGAGAATAGAACCGATTTTAAGAATGTCTGCTCTTTCTGTCTGTATCTTGATTATAGCATCTTCGGACCGTAAATCCGTCTGTTCATCAAGCAGACGGTTTAAGTCACGCACAGCATTAAACAAAAGCCCTATTCCCAATGCAGTATTAAAATCATCATTCATGGCATCACAAAAGCTTTCCCATAATTTCCCTGTTGCCTGATCTTGGGCTGTATCAGTAACCGGTCCAACGTTTTCATTGGATTCAATGCGATCAAGAAGTGCATACATCTTATCAAGTCCGGAGGTGGCCTCATCTATGGCTTGATCTGTAAAGTCAATAGGGCTCCTGTAATGTTTGGAGAGCAGGAAGAGACGTAAGGCTTCAGGATGATACGCCTTAAGTATATCCTTGATAACAATGGCATTGCCAAGGGACTTGGAAATTTTTTCATCATCGATTTTTACGAATCCATTGTGCACCCAGAATTTCGCAAAAGGCCGGTCAAACGCCGCCTCGGACTGAGCGATTTCATTCTCATGATGGGGAAATATCAGATCCTTCCCGCCGCCATGGATATCAAAAGTCTTCCCGAGATATTCAGAGCTCATAGCTGAGCATTCAATATGCCATCCAGGCCGACCTTTACCCCATGGACTATCCCAGGAAGGTTCATCAGGTTTTGAGGACTTCCACAATACAAAATCAAATGGATTCTTTTTCCGTTTATCAATTTCAATTCTCGCGCCTGCTTCCATGTCATCCAGCTTGCGACCCGACAACTTGCCGTATCCATCAAAGGTTTCAACTGTAAAAAACACATCTCCATCAACTTCATAAGCCATTTTTTTATCTATCAGCGTTTCTGTTACGTTGATGATCTGCTGTATGTGTTCTGTGGCTTTAGGCTCGATATCTGCCCTTTTTACATTCAATGCATCCATATCTTCATGGAACTCTTTAATATATTTTTCTGCAATCTCTGTTGAATCCACGTTGAGTTCATTGGCACGTTTGATGATTTTATCATCAACATCTGTAAAATTTCTGACATATGTTACATCATAACCGACTGCCCTGAGATAACGAACAATCACGTCAAATACAACAACTGACCGGGCATGGCCGATATGACAAGAATCATAAACAGTCGGCCCGCATACATACATTTTTACCTTACCTTGCTCTATCGGGATAAAGTCTTCCTTTTGCCTATTCAGTGTATTATATATTTTAACGGTCACTCTTTCCTGCTCCTTTTTTCAATCAGCGCAATACACATGGCGTTGATTCCTTCTCCTTTTCCTACAAAACCCAAGCCTTCAGATGTTGTAAATTTTACATTGACACTATCAGAATCCGTGTGTAACACTTTAGAAATATTCCCCCGCATTTCTTCTCTGTATGAAGAGAGTTTTGGCGCTTCCGCAGACACAGTCGCATCAATGTTTATAATTGAATATCCATTTTCTTTCAGCAAGTCATATGTTTTTATGAGTAGTTTCATGCTATCTATGTCTTTGTATTCAGGATCCGTGTCCGGGAAAAGCATGCCGATGTCTCCCAAGCAGGCAGCCCCTAACAGAGCGTCACAAACAGCGTGAACAAGCACATCAGCATCAGAATGCCCCAGAAGCCCTTTGTCAAAAGGGATGTCCACACCTCCTAAGATCAACTTACGTCCTGTGACAAGCTGGTGTATATCGTATCCTAAACCGATCCTCATAATAAATTCCCGGTATAAATTAATATTCCTGCTTATAACACAAATGATTCTGCCAGTAAAGCAGGTGTGTTTATATCAAAGAAATGCTGAACAACGCAAGATTTCCCAGTACATGAATAATAATCGGGACCATCATTCTTTTTTCAATTTCATAGGCGCACGCGAATATGATCCCGCCGATCATCTGTATCAGGGGCACAGATGTATTGGCCATATGGGGCAGCACGAATAATACCGTGCTTATCGCCACAGCCGCGGCAACGCCCCATCTTCGGAAAAATCCATAAATCACGCCCCTGAAGAATATTTCTTCCGCCACAGGGCTGAGTATGCCACCGACAATAAAAAACATGATAATATTAGCGATACTTCCGGGAAGGTCTGATCTTAACATCATCAAGGGATTTTTACCGAACAAAAAGATAATACCACCTGCAATCAGAACCACAATGCCGAATCCCGCCGACCATATAAACCCTTTTTTTATCCCAGGGATGATATCAGATTTTGAAAGCCCGATCCCTTTCAATCCCATGCTGCACTGTATCATAATCCAAATTAACAACCCAGATTCCACAATCCGCAACATACCGATAATGAACATGTGACTGTAAGCTGTTTTTGACGCTATCAGGATTGCCGTTAATTCAGACAAGATGACAATCATTATTGATATCAATAGAATTTTTAATGTGATCTTTTCTGTTTCCATCCCAAGTCTCTTAATGCCATATACGCATATCTCTGTTCATACCAGTGTTCTGATGTCATTATTCTTTTTTTTATTATATAGAAAAACTTCCTGTTTCCTCTCTTACCAACAGCATATAAAGCATTACAGGCCACATTAATATGCGAATCGTTGATAAAGGCTAAAAGGTATTTATCCACGGCCCTGTTTCTGCTTTGTCCCAGGTTTTTAACAAGCCAGAACCGTTCAGGCACATGATCGCTTTCATCTCGGGCAAGATAATCAGGATAATTGAGAATATCTTTTTTTTCCTGGTATATCAGCCTTAACGCTGAAACCCTGTCACTCAGATTTGCTGACAAAAGGAGTGTGTCAACATTTTCTAAATCAGCTGGAATTGTCCTGAAAAGATATAATGATATAAGTATCACTGCCCCGATAATACAACAGAGGCAGGTCGCGATAACAGGCGATGCATTCATCTTCAGTAGACAGCCTGCGGCAAAATTGAAGCAAAAATGAAGCATTATATAAATGGCTGTTGGAAACGCTATGACAAGAGAAATCATAACAATATATTTGAAGTATGTATATCTATCGCTTTTCTTAGAAAATTGATTGATATACTTCCAAGGATTTCTAAAAAATTCTTTACCTGATACACTGACAATGGTTTTATTACCGCACTTGAAAATCAATCCACCATCTTTCTCATAAACAGCCATGTCAGGGTTCTCTAGATCAGGAATATTGAGAAAATCATACTTGAGCAGTCTTCTTTCAATTTTTTTCAACTGAATGTGATTATCTGTTTTTATACTGCATGTTTTAAGGATTCTCTGGTTATGAGATTTTATAATATTAGCAGGATACAGGGTATATCTGTAGTAGAAGCTGTTTAATTTCGCACCGATTTTGCTGGAAAAAAGAAAACTATTTCTGAAATCGACAAAAACAGTTTTATTAATCAGACATCCCCACAAAATAAAGAGAAGTAACACCGGTATAAAATGCATAATAGCGTGATGGATCAAGCGCTTCTCCGTTTTTTTAGGAAGCCATTTAAAGGCAGATAAGACAGACACAGCAGAAATGAGCGTAAAACATAATGAGATTGAAAAATTCAGTCTGTTGATATTCAACATAATGAACAGACCTGCCCAGCAGATAGAGCAGAAGTAAAGAAAATATTTTTTTCGTAAAAACAACCTGTCCCATAACCAGACACTCAGGAGACAGGTTAACGTAATCCCCGCCCCGGCAGTAACCGTGAAGAAAAATGCCCCAAAAAAAGCCGGCCCAAAATCACACAGGCTCGACATTACCCGACTGTTGGGTACGGTAATATATCCAGCATTATTAATTGATACCAGTTTTTGATAGAGGCCTTTATTTGATAGAAAAACCAGGATTGTAAACAGAAAATGGGAGACAGATAGACCTGCCACAAGGACTTTTACAGGATAAAAAAAATTCTTCATTATTAAAATCAACACACAAAATCAGTCAATTATTCATCAAAAGCTGTAAAGAGTATATAAACTTGAATAGCATAAATAATATAATTATTAAAATCAATAACCGGTTATAAAATAGAAGGTTATTGACTTCAAATGGCGCCTGAAATATTATGAAAAATCTTTATTTATACTGACATTTTAAAGGATATGTTGTAAACATGCCTGACATGGAATCAGACGATAAAAACAGCCGGGTTTCTAATATTGACATCAGCAATCTCTCCCAGGATAAAAAACTCAGCAACCTTTTAAATGTTGTGGTAAATGAGGTAAAACTTTACGCTGAAGACCAGCTGACGCGTATACGCCAGCTGTCAAATATCGGAATGGCTCTTTCTGTGGAAAAAGATATCAAGAGCTTGCTTGAAATGATCGTTGACGAAGCAAGGGCGCTTTCCAATGCGGACGCCGGCACGCTGTATACCATCGACAATGATAATCAAAGCCTTAAATTTGAAATCCTCCAGAATAACAGCCTGAACATAAGAATGGGTGGAACAAGCGGCATAAAGATTAAACTGCCGAATGTACCACTCTATGTAAACGATGTTAAAAATTATACAAATGTTTCCTCGTATGTAGCTCTCACAGGCCAACCGGTCAACATACCTGATGTGTATATGGCTGATGATTTTAACCTGACAGGCACAAGAAAGTATGATGAATCCACTGGATATCGTTCCAAGTCTATGCTGGTTATGCCGCTGAAAAACCATGAGAGCAACATCATCGGTGTTCTGCAGCTCCTGAACGCGCAGGATTTTGATACCGGAGAGGTAATAGAATTTTCAATCGAGTATGAGGACCTGATCGCATCGCTCGCATCTCAGGCTGCGGTTGCACTGACCAATGTACAGCTGATCCAGGACCTGAAAAACTTATTTTATTCATTCATTAAAAGTATTGCTACTGCAATTGATGAAAAGTCTCCATATACCGGCGGACACATCAACCGTGTTGTCGATCTGACCATGCTGATCGCTGAAACAATCAATAACAGTACCAAAGGGAAGTTTAAAGATATCGTTTTTAATGACGATGAAATGGAAGAATTGCGTATTGCCGCATGGATGCATGATGTGGGTAAAGTAACCACACCTGAATATATTGTTGATAAGGCCACAAAACTTGAAACAGTGTTTGACCGGATTGAACTGGTTGCGACAAGATTCCATTTCATTGAAACACTCATTGAAAATAAGTATCTGAAGAAAAAAATCGACATCCTTCAAAACAGCGCTGCCTCAAATGAGGAGATCGAAAATATTGATAAAGCAATAGAGAAAGATATTCACGAACTCAGACAGGACCTAGAATTTATCCAGTCCTGTAATAACACGGGCGACTTTATGAGTGATGAAAAAGTTGATCGTATGCAGGAGATTGCAGAGAAAACATATAATATTAATGACGAACAATTTCATTATCTTACAGACGATGAAACCAATAACCTCTGTATCAGAAAAGGTACCCTCCTTGAAAGGGAAAGAGAGGTTATTGAAAATCACGCCACCATGACCTTAAAAATTACCGAACAGCTGCCGTTCCCTGAAAAATTGAAAAAAGTCCCTGAATTTGCCAGCTCTCATCATGAAAAACTTGACGGAACAGGCTACCCCCAGGGATTACCAGATAAGCAACTGTCATGGCAGTCCAGAATTATGGCCATTGCAGATATTTTTGAAGCCTTGACCGCAAAAGACAGACCGTATAAAGAACCGATGAAACTATCCCAGGCAATAAGAATCCTGGGATTCATGAAAAAGGATAATCATATCGATCCTGACATTTATGATCTGTTTTTAGAAAGCGGTATATATAAAAAGTATGCGGAGAAAGAGCTGACAAAAGAGCAGATTGATCTGTAATTGTTCTCTTTTATGTCTTTTTGTTCAAGGAATCCCAGTTAAAAAAAAGTTCAACACTGTCAGGGCAGAGCTGTGTACCCCTCGCGTCTTTAATTATTTCCAGAGCTTTTTCATGAGACATCCCTGCCCTATATGGCCTGTTGCTGATTAAAGCGTGATAGGTGTCTGCAACAGCTGTCATCCGAGCCCATAAGGGTATTTTATCCCCTTTCAGTCCATCTGGATAACCTTTACCATCCATTCTTTCATGGTGAAACCGTACGATTGGTATAATTTCAGCAAGGCTGGGGATCGATTTTAGTATATTAGCCCCTATAATTGGATGCTCTTTAATATGGGCGAACTCAACTTTATTCAAGTGTTCGGGTTTTAAAAGCACACTGTCTCTAACACCGATTTTTCCGATATCATGAAGCCTTCCGCCAATGATCGTACTCTCAATTTCCATCCTGCTGGCGCCACTAAGTCCCGCCATACCGGAAACAATGTCACCAACAGATTCCGAATGACCCATTGTATAAGAATCCCTTGCTTCTAAAGCTGAAACTAAGCTGGTGATACTGGCAACCATGAGATTCCGTTCTGCATCAAGCCGTTCACGTTCCTTAAGAAGAAGCAGAAATTGGTCGGAAAGCAGTTTTTCAACAAGAATAACCAGTTGATCAACATTAAACGGTTTGCATATATACGCGGACGCGCCGTGCTGCATCATACGGTTCATATGCGCCCGGTCACTGTTCGCGCTCATCACCATAAAAGGTATCGTGCTAAGCTGGGAATCAAAATGGACCGCTTCACAGAATTCAAACCCGTTCATCACAGGCATATCAATGTCACTTAAAATAAGATCCGGTTTATGTTCGCTGAGGATCCCAAGCGCTTCCCTTCCGTTTTCCGCTTCTAACACCTTAAAACCCGCCTGTTTTAGACCGCTTGTCACCACATTTCTTATTGACTGGGAATCGTCTACTACCAGCACACTTCTTTCTTTCATCATGGATGATTTTGAAAGTATGCCTTCAACAGTCTCACAAAGACGAACTTTTGCATCGCTTTTTGAAATATAAGCGGAGGCCCCTGCCTGAAAGCCCCTGTTGATATCATTATCCGATTCAAACGAACTTACCATAACAACAGGAATACCTTGAGTAGCTGGGTTGCTCTTAAGATTTTTACACAGTTCGATCCCGTTCATACGGGGCATTTCAATATCACTGATAATCAGATCATAACTCTTGACGGTATCTAACAGTTCGAGTGCATGCTGGCCGTCCTGAGCTTCTGTGATTTCCGCGTTCAGTTGTTGCAGCAGTTTTGCGTAGCTCTTTCGGATAGCAGCGCTGGCGTCAATTATCAGAATGCTGTTGCCTTGCATTAAAGACTCCAAAAGAAATAATCACATTAATATATCTAAAAGATATCTATTATTTATTATTACCGACTATACATCATATATCAAATTGTTTTTTATAATTACGGTGTTTGAATGAAACATCCGGCAGTAATTATTTACGGAAAAAGATACTCAATTGAGTTTAAATTTTCTTCGATCTCCACGTTAAACATCTGTGCTAGTGCATTCAGAATAATAATAGCATTATTGTCAGCATCAGCACTTTTCTCCAGGACTGTATTTGTCCTTGCAAGCATCCCTTTGTTCAGTAGCTGTACTTTTCCATAGTGTTCATCAAGTTTTTCCAGATTCATATCCATTGGTTTACCTTTTTTCTGGTTGAAATACTGTCTAAGTAGATGAATCGATGTTGAGCGAAAAATGGTCTCTTGAATGGTTGAAAAAGGGAGATGAAAACGGGCCATCGGCTTTAAAAAATCCATTATAGGACAATTGCTTGTAGCCATAATAACACCAAATATTGAAAAAAGGCCTTCCTGGATAGATGTCTTTTTTAAATATGTTCTTTCAGGGGTTGCACACCGAACGATGCAGTCATTAAAAGAAAATGTGTTTTTGAACTCTTCAACAAGTTCTGCGATATTTACGGCTATTGGGCAGTATTTGTGTTCATTTTCATCAAGAGGACAACATTCACATTGATTGTTCTTTAACAGTGTCCATTCATATTCTTTTCTCGGTTCTGTTTTCAGCCGCAAAAGTGTAATCGTTTCAGGATGAAGCGCAAGTTGAAAGACCTTGCTCTTTCCCTTTTTGAAAAAAAATTCATATACTATTTTGTATGCCTTTTTGGCCATATTTAATGTTGTCAGCTTTAAGTGAAAAATTGACTGGTTTTTCAATAAATTACAGAAAATAAAATACGGTGTCAAGTTGTAACTCTATGCTCTTATCTCTATGCTCTTAGGTTTTCGTCATCTTTTCCGGGAAACCGATAAAACTTCTAAGCCTTAAGGCAAAATAAATAACTGAAAAAAAGTATGCTGGAAGATATAGCCACCATGCAAATGGATTTGGTATGCCGGTGTTTGTCACCCCTCCCTCGGAAAGCTGCATGATATTCTTCCAGTCCCAGCAGAAAGCGACAATCAGGAGCAGAGCGCATCCAAATTCAATGACCCAGTCAAACCACCTGATTCGGATATCAGCCCCTTTTTCATCAAAATAAATCAACAAGGTTCCTGCGGTCACCATGGTTAAAGCGATTAAAACAGGCGTAATAACCGGTCCCACCCATGGAAGCGGCAACAGAAATAGGATATCCCATGTCATCAGGCTCTCAGGCCAGGCGATCATCACCCACAGCCATACATAATAAAAAATGTCCCATATGCCGAAAACGATCATGAAATAGCAGAATTTCTGGAGTCTGTTTCTGCCCGCGACAATACCGATTGCAGCAAGCATTATCAATGTTGCCGCCTCCCTTACCAGCTCAATATGCATCAAATAATCAAATACTATTCTACCTTCTTCTTTGACGATAACAATCGGAAACAGATCTGCTCCATCATAGTATATTTGTCGGAGATATACAACCACTGCGCTTTCAACCCAGGCAAATGCAATCCCGAATATGATAACCCATCCCCATTGTCTAACGCCATAATCGGTTTTTTTTTCATCGTTCATTGGGCAAATATCCTTTTTGCAAGAAAATTGAATTTTAAAAAAAGAACTATAAATCAGTATATTATCATTCAAACAGACGGTGAATATGTTTTTCACGACCTCAAAGTTGCCCTCAAGCGAAGAGGATTGGCAAGAAGGTCCAGCGCGGGAATGATGCCGGTGAAAACGACATCCGCGTCATGAATAGTACCAAGGTAAGCGCCTTCATCCAGTATCACACATATACCCAGGCCCGCCTCTTTCAGCATAAGACGGTCATTTCTCCCGTTTCCGATACATACACAAAATTCAGCCCCAATTTTTTTAATATAGCTGAGTTTACCTTCATCCTGATTTTCTTGCGCAAGGATTGAAAGGCTGCATGGAATTCCCTTAAGAGCGGAAGCAGCCTTACCAAACGTATCTGCGGTCAGAACGTGTATATCAAATATGCCAGCAAGATCTGTTAAGCGTGATTGTACGCCGCTGAACATTTCTCCGTCACATGCGAGTGTGCCGTTATAATCCAGGACAATATGCTTGAGCCGTAATATACCATACCCAGGAATTGATGCTTCGAACATTTTAATCGTCCTCTCCTTGGCCGTTTCTGCTGATATTCTTTAGTTGGATGTTTCCTCTGAAAACGGATTTCTGAACCATTTTTTCATGAATTCTCTTTTTTCCAGGCAGCGTTCATCCTGCCAGCAGGATTTGATTGTCAGTACAGGTTTTTCATTGTCTAAAATAGAAATTTCCCAAGGTTTGTGGTCAATTTCCGTGTGAAAATAAACAGTAAAACTTTCCGCAAAATCCTCCCAGACATTCTGCCCGCCGTATAGACTTGGATAGTTTGAATAAATTTTCATATTACGATATGTAATCAAAATCTGTTCATTTGAAAGAATTGAATTTTCAAATGCATATGCCTTTATATTTTTTCTCTCAAGGAACCTGCTGTCAAAAAGGCTGATGATATTATTGTTTTCATCCATTTCCCATGAAAGCTGCTGAAAAGGGAAATCCATACTCCCGCCCCGCCCCGTCTGCCAATCCCGCCACGATGAATGAACCCGGCTTACAGCACCCAGTACATGACCTGTTTCATGGAGTAGAATATATCTGAAAGCGTTAACGATTGTATTGTTTTTACCGGATTCTATAACCATCTTAATTGTATATTTATTACTTTTTCGTGTATTAAAGAAACTGTTTTCCCTCCACGTTGCCCATTCATTTGCTTTCATGTTTTTAAGCAGATCTGTATCTAAAACAATATACGCGTATTGTTCCCTCTCTTCAGTATCGTAAACCGTTTCTGTATACCCAGTACTGCCAAGTTTTTTTACGGTAAAGATACCGATAAATCGATCATTCAGCAATGCTTTAAGATTCTCCGGCATACTTTTATCCAAAGATAACATCGCTTTTGCGAGTTCATCAGGGGGAGGATTTGAAAAGGGTTTTTCCTCGAAACCGTAAAGCTGGTTTTCAATATCTATTTTCTCTATCAGTTCCTGAGAAGCAGGCTGTATCCTGGTGTAAAAAGGCTTTTTTCTCCATTCCTCTCCCCAGTACGCAATAAAGTTAGTCGGATTGGATTCCATTTTACGCTGAAGATCGTTGTTCGATGTGTCGCAGGAATTACAAAATGCTGATATAATTGATAAAACAATGGAAGCTGTTAAAATTTTCTTAATAGAGAAATAGTTACTTTTCCTGATCATACAGGGCCTTTCTACCCTTTTAATCCTGTAAAGAAAATATCTGTCACAAAGGGAAACGACAAATACTGTCGTTATTCTCCTTTAATGATATTTACGCTTTAATGAAATGTTCACACCTTACATACAATTATATCTTAATGGTTATTATTATCAGGTCAACACTAAAAAAAACATTTATTTCTTGTCTTTCAATTTTGGATAAATTATAAAATGATTGGAAAAAAGGAATGCGCATAATGACACAGGAGAATGATTTAATATTAATTAATGTAGAAGGGAAGCCTCTGGTTTTTGCTCGCATTGAAGAAATCATTGCTGATACCAAACCCGACTGGTACCATGTAAAACTCCTTATGCTGCAAGTACCCCTGAAGACAGTTACATGGATTCTTAAGGATGTATATATCGACGGGCAGGAATTTCCCATGAATGGGAAAAAAATAAAATTTGAAAAAATTCATGGCCCTCAAGAGATAAGGCATCTTGATTCTTCGGATTATTCCAAGGGGGCTGAAGTGATATCGCTGGCAGACCACAGGAAATAAAAACCCGCCTGCAGCATCCGCTGTAAAATGACCAACTCCCCTAAAATCGTTATTTCAGCTTCAAGAAGAAGCGATATACCGGCCTTTTATATGAATTGGTTTATGGCCGGTTTAAGGCAAGGTTTTTTCGAAGTGATCAATCCTTATAATAGAAAGATATCTATTATACCTGTCATTCAGGACAAAGTACATTCGATTGTTTTCTGGTCAAAAAACTTTGGTCCATTTCTTAAAGGCAGATACGGTGAAAAACTTTTGGAAAAAGGATACAATCTTTTTTTTAATTTTACCATAAACTCTGAGAATGATTTACTGGAACCTGAAGTTCCTGCTCTTGAAAAGCGATGTGAACAGCTGATTCATATGTGTGACAAGTTCGGCGCTCAAAGCATACAGTGGCGATTTGATCCAATCTGTTTCTATACAAAAGGCGGTCCGCACGTAAAAAACAACCTTGAAGATTTTCAAAAAATTTCTGAAAAGGCCTCTTCCTGCGGTATTTCGCGGTGCATTACAAGCTTTATGGATGATTACCGAAAAATTAGAAACCGGGTTAAACATATCGCTGGTTTCTCCTTTATTGATCCAGAACTATCAACCAAAGGAGATATACTTCTGAAGATGGAAAAAACACTTAAACATATGGATATCAAACTCTTCACATGCTGTGAACAGGAGGTCATCGACTCTTTACCCGAAGCTTCATCTGTATCTGCTGCATCATGTATTCCAAATGATCTTCTGATGGAACTCTACGGTGGGAATCTCCTATTAAAAAAAGATCCAGGGCAGCGGACACGTAAAGGATGCGGATGTATGGTTTCAAAAGATATCGGATCATACAGCGTTCACCCCTGCTATCATAACTGTCTCTTCTGTTACGCAAACCCAGCCATTACTGAGCATCGGGGATCTGAATGAAAATCGGAAATATTATACTAGAAGGCAAAACAATAATGGCACCCCTTGCAGGGATAACAAACCTTCCTTTCCGGCTCATTGTCAAAGAAGAAGGGTGCTCACTTGTCTGTTCAGAAATGATCAGTTCGAACGGCCTTGTCCATAAATCTGCAAGAACGGAAAGAATGCTTGAAAGCGATCTAACCGAGAAACCGCTTTCAGTTCAAATCTTTGGAAATGATCCGTCAATAATGTCTGAAGCAGCTGTAATTATAGAAAATTCAGGGGCTGATATTATTGATATCAATTTCGGCTGTTCTGTGCGAAAAATTGTTAAAACGGGTTCAGGAGCGGCTCTCATGAAAGATAATAAGAAAACAGAAGCCCTTCTCTTGTCTATACGTAAAAGCATACAGATACCCCTCACCATAAAAATCAGAACCGGCTGGGACAATTCAGGCTACCAGGCCCTTGACATATCAAACATCGCTGAAGCCTGCGGTGTTGACGCAATAACTGTCCATCCTCGTACTGCTGTTCAGGGATTTAGCGGAAAAGCGGACTGGAACATCATTAAAGCGGTTAAAAATCATGTCTCCATACCAGTGATCGGTAACGGTGATATCAATGAACCAGCGGATGCATTGAAAATGATAGGAGAAACAGGGTGCGACGCAGTTATGATAGGAAGAGCGGCAATCAGCAATCCAACAATTTTTTCTGATATTAATGCGCTTTTAGATGGAAGACCGGTCCCTGAACCTGACCTGGCACGAAGGTTTGATTTGATGGTGAGATATCTTGAAGATTCAGTTAAATACTTAGGTGAAGAACTCGCGTGTAAAATGATGCGGAGCCGTCTTGGATGGTTTGTCAAAGGATTGCCCGGTTGTAGCCATTTCAGGGAAGCGATAAAACAGATTACAGATGAAGAAACAGCAAAAAAGTTAATATATGATTATAAGAAAAAGATTTTTTAATTTTACTCTTCCTGGTCTTCATTTGGAAAGATAACACAACTATCCTTACTGCACCTTTCCCCTGAAATAATTACAGCCTGTGACGTTTCCGGGGTGACTGATTGAATTTCCATCTTACACGTGACCCGGCCGCCGGGCAGATAAAATTTATGCTTCTCTTTCCCCTCAATAATATTTCCGCTGTCGTACGCGTAAAGGATATCCCCTGTTTTCAGGCCTGAAATGCTTCCAGCATTAAGAGTCACTCTCTCTCCTGAGATTGATTTTATATATCCTTTCCAGGGCTGTAGAGACACAACAGTACTGATCTTTATACCTGCGGTCTTGGCAATATCGTCAACCGCGCTGTCAAGTATTGCTGCATTAGCAGTATTTCCATTATAAAGCATAGCCAGATCTGCTTCATCGATAAAAACCGATCCAGTAACGGTTTCTTCAAGTATCTTCGAACCTGTTTCCGTGTCATAAATATTCAGAAGCATATGCATGTGAACAATGTCCTTATACTTCCTGAAACCCCATATCCCTTTTTTCTTTTTATCACTGGTTATCGATGTAAACGTGCATGTTATAATTGTGCTAATGCCTGCCGACCGACCCTTTTGAGCGAGTACAAAATTGTCAAGCTGATCGGTGCCTTCTACTTTTTCCGCCTGAACATTTAGCCCAACCTTCTCAGGGTTCACAACAATAATGTTTTCATTTGCTTCTTTTACGGCTGCTACGAGCTTTGGTAAAAAAACTTTTTTTAATTTATCACTGCTGTAAAGTGTTTTATTCTCCAGATACGGAATCGTAATAATGCTTTTTAAATTACTGTCTATTATCGCGATTCCTCTTGCTTTTCTATCCCCAGAAAATGAAGCATACCATGTTTTTATAGTTCTTGGATACGAACATCCCTGCGCGGTTATGATGGACGCCATAAAAACCGCCAAGAAAATGTGCGACAAAAAAAAGACCGTTATTTTATTATGTTTCATTACTTTCACCGTGTTTAGCTGTAACGCTTGTTGTTATCGCTCCCCGTGCAGTAAAATCACCTGTAACTTCCATAAATTCAGGATCGAGCGCAGAAACCAAGTCATCAAGTATCCTGTTTACAGCATGTTCATAAAATATGCCCACACTCCTGTATTGAAGCAGATAGAATTTTAACGATTTTAATTCAACAATTTTTCTGCCCGGCCTGTACTTGATGGTAATGCATCCAAAATCAGGAAGTCCTGTCATCGGACAGACGGATGTGAATTCAGGCTGACTGATGGTAATATCAATCCCCCGTTTAGAATGATACTGATATTCCAAAACTTCAAGTATACCAGTAGTAACATTGTCAGGATTTTCAATTTCATACGGTACATTCTTACTGTTTCTATCTTTTTTCATAATTATCTTCCCTCATGAACCTGTATAGGTGTGTTTAATAAATAAATAAACGCCACATGTCAAACCTTGAGTTGTGAAAGCATCTTGACACAAAATAAAATATTTGTTAACAGATGAAAATTATTATGAATATTAAGAAGAGGATACTATATGGCTTCTGTTGATGAACAGATTTTAAGGACCGCAAAAGAGATTTTAGTAAAATTTATTGAAGTGGGCAGGGTTTCTCCATCAAGCTGCCATGACCTGTTCAGGGAAATTTATAATACTGTTCATGATTCCGTTAAGGGAAATACTGACGCACCTGAGAAGAAAGATGATGTAGAGTCTGAAGAAAAAGATTAACTTCCTACCTTCTATTCCTGTAAACATCATAGCCTCAAGGTTGTGGTGTAAAATCCGAAATCCGAATATCGAAATCCGAAACAAATCCAAAATCTAAATTTTCAAATATTAAAACTCAACACACTATATGATAGCATCACCGACACTCCGACACATCATTATCTCACTTTTCTTCATTCTCCTTCGCTGGCTCGGTCCTTCAAGCAAAAACCCTTTCGCGTCGTTGTAATTTCACATTTTTTTCATTCAGTATCCTAAAGAGTTTTGAACATTTGAATTTCGAACATTCGAATTTGTTTCGGATTTCGATATTCGGATTTCGGATTTGTCTCATATCCTGCCTTAATGCGCTTCCGCCCAGTTATCCCCTACACCCATGTTTACCTTCAGCGGTACTTTCAAGGGCCAGACACCTTCCATGATTTCTTGAACAAGCTTTTTTACTGTTTCAATCTCCTCAGGCGGAACCTCAAAAATTAGTTCATCATGCACTGAAAGAAGCATTCTGGATTGTAATTCGTTTTTATTCAGAGCATTGTCCACATTTATCATGGCAAGCTTGATAAGGTCTGCCGCAGTCCCCTGGATAGGTGTGTTGACGGCTGTTCTCTCGGCGAATTGGCGGGTGTTTCTATTTGAGCTGTTTATATCCGGAAGCGAACGGATTCTCTTAAACAGAGTTGTCGTGTTTCCTGTTTTACGGGCCTCTTCAATTGTGCTGTCGATAAATTGTTTTACGCCTTTGTGTCGATTAAAATAGCTGTCAATGTAGTTTTTTGCCATTTTCTGAGAAATGCCAAGCTCCCTGGAAAGGCCAAAAGGGCTCATGCCGTATATAATGCCAAAATTGATGACCTTTGCCTGATCCCTAAGATCCTTTGTAAGAAATGTAGGAAGTACTTGAAAAACCTCTTCAGCAGTACGAGTATGAATATCTTCATCATCCTTAAACGCTTTAATCAGTATGCTGTCATTTGAATAGTGGGCTAGAACCCTTAGTTCGATCTGAGAATAATCAGCGGAAAGCATATGCCAGCCGTCCCGGGGGATAAATGCTTTTCTGATTTCCCTCCCTTCTTCGGTACGCACGGGTATATTCTGAAGGTTCGGATCTGAACTGCTAAGCCTCCCAGTGGCGGTTATCGTCTGATTAAAAGATGTATGTATCCTGCTGGTTTCAGGATTGATAAGCTCAAATAGCGCGTCTGTATAAGTTGATTTAAGCTTGGCAAGGGTTCTGTGGTTTAGAATCAATTTAGGGAGTTCATGCATCTCGGACAGGGTCGTCAACACATTGACATCTGTTGAGTACCCTTTTGTCTTTTTTGTTTTTTTCTGAACAGGGAGTTCAAGTTTATCAAACAGTATATGGCCGAGCTGCTGTGAAGACTTGATGTTAAACGCCTCTCCTGCTTGTAAATATATGTCTGCTTCAATTTCTTCCAGCTGTTTTCCAAACGATTGGGAAAGGGAGCGTAGTTTCTCTTTGTCAGTATATATACCGTTCATTTCCATCTGTTTTAAAACCTGCACCAGAGGCAATTCAATTGTTTCAAAAAGATCAATAAGGCCAGCATCCTCAAGTTTCGGTTTCAAGACATGTTGTGCCATCAGGGTAATGTCCGCGTCCTCACACGCGTATGGGACTCCCTTTTCCAAAGGGACTTTATTAAAACCAACAGCTTTTTTCCCTTTCCCGGCCACATCTTCATAGGAAATGGTTTTATGGTCAAGGTAATCCAGGGCGATCTGGTCAAGGCTGTGAACCCGTTTTGAAGCATTTAAAAGATATGATGCGAGCATGGTATCAAAACAAACCCCTTTAAGATCGATTCCGTTCCGGCTGAGAATGATCCAGTCATATTTTATATTCTGCCCTGTTTTTTCAATAGATGGATTTTCAAGAACAGGCTTTAAACTGGCTAGAACCTGTTCCAGAGCGAGCTGTGTCGGTGCTTCAGTATAATCATGCGCAATCGGTATATAAAAGGCCTCATCAATTTGAGTTGAAAATGAAAGGCCCACCAGATTTGCTGCCATTGGGTCTAATGACGTGGTCTCCGTATCAATGGCAAACGTCTCCGCTTCTTCAAGCTGAGCGATGAGGTCATTCAGTGACTTTTCATCAAGAATAGCAGTATATTTCTTTTTAGACAAATCAGCTTTTTGAACGGCATCCTGCCGCAGCTGTCTAAATTCAAGCTCTTTGTACAGTTTTTCAAGTTTCTCATTATCAGGTTCTTTTACTATGAATTTTTCAGGTTCAAACGCTATAGGTGCATCAGTGGTGATGGTAACAAGCTGCCTGCTTAAAAAAGCCTGGTCTTTAAAACTGATAAGATTCTCTTTCTGCTTTTTCTTTGTAATTGTTTCTACCTGATCATACAGGGTGTCCATGTTTTGAAATTCTTTTATAAGGCCGAGTGCTGTCTTCTGCCCTATTCCAGGTACGCCTGGCACATTATCCGCTGTATCACCTGAAAGCCCCATGACATCAATCATCTGGCACGGGTCAACACCGAATGTCTCTTTTACTGTATCATAATCAGTTGTCTTGTCCTTCATCGGATCCCAGATAATCGATTGTTCGGTTACCAGTTGAAAAAAATCCTTATCCCCTGTGACCATGACGGTTAAAAAGCCCTTTTCCTCAGCTTTTCTGGCTAAGGTGCCGATTAGATCGTCGGCTTCAAAACCAGTCATTTCAAATACCGGTATATTGAATCCTTTTGTGACATCTTTAATATAAGGGAGCTGATGCACAAGGTCATCTGGCATGGGCGGCCTGTTGGCTTTGTATTCGCTGTACATATCATGTCTAAAGGTTGGCCCTTTTGCGTCGAAAAACATGGCCACATATTCAGGAGTCTTGTCTTCCATCAGTTTGATGAGCATCTTTGTAAATCCAAATACAGCATTGGTCGGTCTTCCTGAGGATGTTTTAAGCCCCCTGATGGCATGAAAAGCCCTGTAAATATAGGCACTTCCATCAACCAGGTATAACGTTTTTTTATTCTTTGATTTCAATAAGTTGCCTCAAATTCTGTAAGTTAATCCTAAAGTTTGCAAATGATAACAGATCATAATAGATTATCAAGCGAATTTTACGGTTCATATTTGTTTATAAAAAACAAATTCCATCGATACCATTGATATTCAGCATTATTGTGATATGTAATCATTATGCTGCATCTTAGATTTACAAAAAATCTGTTTTTTCTTATGGCTCTGGTAATGTTAAATACCATCTGCCTTGCCCCTTATGCAATTGCAGACGAACTGATCCCTTTAAAACTCTATTGGAATCACAAACGGGGAGATAATTTTACAACTGCCACTATGAAAGGTGAAAAAAAAGCTGGGGCCGCGGGGTATGATTTTGTAAGAATTGAAGGGTATATTTATGCTGAGCAGCAACATGACACTGTACCTTTAAAGCTTTTTCGGAACAAAAAAAAGGACGATTATTATACGCTTTCCTCATCTAGGGGAAATCATTTCGCGAAAAACAGCGGATACAAATTAATCGGTATAGAAGGATATGTGTATCCGAGGCTGCAGCCAGGTACAATTCCATTAAAACTTTATTATAATGAAGAAAAAAAAGACTTTTTTACCACAGCAACACCGCGCGGTGAACGTGATGCCATTGCTGCGGGATACCGGTTTACAAGGATTGAAGGTTATATCCGGCCCATGGCCCAGCCAGACAAGGTTCCCTTGAAGCTTTTCTGGCGTTCTTCTGGGAAGGATAATTTTACGACAGCGACCATTGAAGGGGAAAGTGACGCAATAGCATCAGGATACAGGTTCGTACGGACTGAAGGCAATATCTATCCCCAGCAGAAACCCGGAACCGTGCCGCTTAAGCTCTTCTGGAATACTGACAAAAAAGATAATTTTTCAACAGCAACATCCCATGGAGAAAAGGACGCCATCGCTGCTGGATATATGTTTATTAGAATTGAGGGATATGTGTATCCAAAATTGATACCCGGCACAGTACCACTTAAACTTTTCTGGAATTCTAAAAAGTCCGACAATTTTACAACGTCTTCTTCACAAGGAGAAAAGGATGCAATATCCGCAGGATACGACTTTGTGAGGATTGAAGGTTATGTGTTCCCCGGTGATTAAGGTTAATTCTCAGCCAATCTGTTCAATACCACGGGGATAATTTTTAAAATGAAAGTCAAGATACCGTCATATCGGAACCTCCGTAAAAAGGCGAAGAAAGAAGGATGCCACTGCTGCCGACAAAAGTTTCCGTTTTACTGGATGTGCAGATGCGGTTTTGTAATGTGTCAGAGCTGCCTTCATGAAAACGCCTGGGGCATGACATGTAATGCCATTACCTGGCAATGTCCAGACTGCGGAAAACAGAACGGCCTTGGTAATCAATAGCCAGATCCGACTTTTTCATATTGAATTTATAGAAACCTTTGTTTATAGTAAAAGTTTAATTTATGATGACAGGCAAATTTTGAACGAAATAAATGTCTGTTTTTTTAACTTATTAATATAATAATCGATATGAGCAATAGCCAATCATGAATATAGAAAAAAGAATGACCTGGAAACAAGCCTTTATGTCTAGTCCTGGTCCAGACAATGTAAAAGAAGCCGCCGTTCTTACATTAAAAGGACTCTGTATGGGATCAGCAGATATTATACCAGGTGTTTCAGGTGGAACCATTGCTCTTATTACAGGCATATACCATGACCTCCTTAAAGCGATAAGATCAGCCAACACCAATATGCTGAAAAAACTGGCCCTGCTTGACTTTAAAGGCGCAATGTCAATGCTTCATATACGTTTTCTTTTTTTTCTGTTTATCGGAATCGGAACAGCAATACTCAGTCTGGCAAGATTGATGAACTATCTGATCCATCATCAGCCAGTTTATACATGGAGCTTCTTTTTTGGACTTATAGCAGCATCCATATTTGTTGTGGGGAATAAAGTAAAAAACTGGTTTTCCGGTATGCCGATTCTATCTTTTTGTGTGGGAACAATTACCGCCTATGTGATTGTCGGGCAGATACCTGTATCAACACCTGAAACCATATGGTTTATATTCATTTCAGGATTTATCGCCATATGCGCAATGATTCTTCCTGGCTTGAGCGGCGCGTATATCCTGCTGATACTCGGAAAATACGAATTTATAACCGGGACACTAAAAAATCCTTTTATACCTTTGAACATTTTGATAATTATAGTTTTTTGCATAGGATGCCTATGCGGACTCCTTCTGTTTTCAAGAATTCTAAACTATCTTCTTGACCGATGGCATAATATAACACTTGCATTTCTCACCGGCCTGATGGCGGGTGCCATGAAAAAAATATGGCCATGGAAAGAGCCAATCGATTCTATTATCATCAGGGGTAAAGAACATGTGTTGACCACTAGAAATATTATCCCGGATGAATTTAATTCTGAAGTATTTATTGCATTAATTCTTGTCATAACGGGTTTTATTATGGTACTAATTATTGAATGGCTTAGCAGGGAAAAAAAAGAATATAATTAAGCTGTCAAATGTTATATATAGTGCAGTAATATATATTTTTTATACCTATTGATGATGTCAGGAGCATGTATTGTTTGACACTTTTGTCATAACTGAAACTGGAAGCAGAAATGATATGCAGGACCGTCATTTTCTGTATATCGGCAAAGACAACAGCTTCATCCTTGGGGGTGTTTTTGACGGTCATGGCGGTGTATCGGTTGCTGAAAACGCTACTAAAATTATTCCCAAACGGTTTATTGAAATGATAAAAAAAGGGATCACTTTTAAAGATGCTTTTAAAAAATCGTATAAAGAAGCATCTGAAGCAGGTGGTTATGACATGATCGGAAGCACTGCCCTTACTTTTTTTATCAAGGACCGAACCCTTGCTGTGGCAAATGTGGGGGACAGCAGGATGCTTTTTATAAATGGCGAAAAAAAATTCCAGCTAACAACTGATCACCAAACTTCAAATAAAGATGAACTTGCAAGGCTGAAAAAACACGGAGCCACAATTAAGAGCCAGTATGTTTTTAAGGGTGACAGAGGCATTAACCTTACCAGATCCCTCGGCAATCTTGACATGAAAGAGATCGGTGTTACAGATGATCCTGAAATTAAAACCTATACGCTTCCTGACAATTACGTACTTGTCGCCGCGTCAGACGGTTTGTGGGGTTATATGAAAAACGAATCAGTTCGGAAAATTTCAAAATCCGCTAACGATTCAGAACGTACTTGTGACCTTCTAATGGAAGCCCTTTATAAAAAAGCAAGACGCTACAACTACCTGGACAATACAACCATCATTATCATTAAAAAGAATTAACCATATACCTTTCAATAAATCTGTACTTTTGAAAAATTTCATGTCATAAATCCCTATTGTTGCAATTGTAGGGAAAACATCACTATGCATACGAAACCGCCTATTGCTGTTGTCGGTATGTCAGGGCTTTTTCCAGGTGCACCTGATCTAAAGACATACTGGCAGAATATCATTAATAAAAAAGAAACCATATCAGAGGTGCCGGATGACCGGTGGATTATTCCGCCAGATACTGTTTTCAGTGAAACACTTGTTCCTGACAAAGCATGTTCCAGGTGGGCCGGCCTTATCCATGACTTTAAATTTATTCCTCAACATGCAGCATTAGATGAACGTTTTCTTGCCAAGCTTGATCCTCTATATCATATCGTTCTTCATACTGCGCAAAATGCTTTGTCTTTGTGCGATATCTCATCCATTGATCGAAAAAATACAGGTGTTATCCTTGCCTGCATTGTTCTCCCCACAGACACATCCTCCTTTATCACAAGAGAGATTCTAGGACGGTCTTTTGAAGAGACTCTGTTTCCTGGCTCATCATCAACAGACTTTCGAGCCCTTTCCATACACCAGAGTCTTGCTTCAAGGATAACCAGTTTTCCAGCATCTCTGACAGCAAAGGCTTTTGGTCTTGGTGGAGGGAGCTATACTTTGGATGCTGCCTGTTCTTCCTCACTTTACGCAATAAAGCTTGCCTGTGATGCGTTGAATTCAAAACGGGCTGATGTGATGCTTGCGGGTGGTGTTTCAAGACCAGATTCTCTTTATACCCAGATCGGATTTACTCAGCTCCAGGCCCTCTCCCCTTCAGGTGTTTGCTCGCCGTTTGATAAAACAGCCGACGGACTTGTTGTAGGTGAAGGTGCGGGAATGCTTGTCCTGAAACGGCTCAATGACGCCCTTCGGGACAATGACCATATTTTCGCCCTTATCCGCGGTATCGGACTTTCAAATGACATTGAAGGTAACCTGCTCACACCTGACAGTGAAGGACAGGTCAGGGCAATGCACAAAGCATACAAACAAACTGGTTGGTCCCCTTTTGATGTGGATTATATTGAATGTCATGGTACCGGAACACCCATTGGTGATACAGAAGAGCTGAAAAGTCTGAATACCTTATGGGGCAATGATGGCTGGGACAAAGGACAATGCGCTATTGGATCGATCAAATCCATGATCGGCCATCTGTTAACCGCTTCATCAGCTGCCGGTCTAATCAAAACGATTCTTGCCTTAAATCATCGGATGCTTCCCCCTTCACTCAATTTTTCAGAACCGCCTGATGACAGCCCCCTGATTAACAGCCCGTTTAAAATTCAGACAGAACCAGAAGAATGGAAACAAAGAGATAAACATATCCCGCGCAGAGCTGCTGTCAGTGCTTTTGGATTCGGTGGTATCAACGCGCATCTTCTTGTTGAAGAATGGTTACCTGAAACAAAAAAACATTTTCAAAAATCATCGCTTACCATAACCGACCAACAAGAATCGACGCCAAATGTAGCTGTTATTGGAATGGATACTTTATTTGGCGAAATCAAGACATTGCGTGACTTCCAGGAAGTAGTATTCAATGGAGTAAACGCTTTCCAAAAACGACCTAAAAACAGGTGGAAAGGGGGAGAAAACATATCATCACTATTTCTAGACAATGATATGCCCTTTGGTAACTTCATTGACGAGCTGTCAATTCTGATTGGTGAATTTCATATCCAGCCGAACGAGATACCAGATATCCTTCCCCAGCATCTCCTGATGCTGAAAGTCGCAGCAAATGCCATGAAAGACGCGGGCCTCCCTTTACGAAAAAATCGGCCTGAAATGGGTGCGGTAATTGGAATAAATTTTGATATTGAGGCAACCAACTACCACCTCAGATGGAACATGTTGAATTTATTAGATAAATGGATATCTGAAAACAGTTTAAAACTTAACGCCAATCAAAGGGAAGAATGGCTTGAACAACTAAGGGATTCAAGCGGTCCCCCGCTTACGTCCGCGCGTACACTCGGAAACCTTGGCGGTATTATTGCCAGCAGGCTCGCCCGTGAATTTAGACTCGGCGGCCCTGGATTTGTGGTCTCCTGTGAAGAAGCATCAGGAATTAAAGCCCTGGAAATAGCGCTGCGATCAATCCAAAATGGTGAAACCGATTCTTTTATCATCGGCGCTGTTGATTTATCATGTGATATCAGGAACTTAATTGCGTCAAACATCATACGCCCCTATTCAAGGAAAAATCCGTCCATCCCGTTTGACCATTCTCCAAACAGTCCCCTTCCATGCGAAGGGGCTGGCGCAGTTGTTTTAAAACGGCTCGATCACGCTGTCAGGGATAATGACAGGATTTATGCTATCATTAAAGGTATTGGTTCTGCTGGAAATGGGGCTGTTGCCTGTGGAAACCTGTCTTCAAATAAAAAACAGGCAATTGAGGAAACAAAAAAATCATATATTCTCTCTCTTGAACGCGCTTTTAAAGATGCAAATGTACCAGCCTCATCCATCAGCCAGATTGAAACCCATGGCAGTGGAAACCAATTTGAAGATACAGCTGAAGCAGAAGCCCTTCATGTTTTTTTTGAAAAACATCTTAGAATTCAAGAAGACACACTCATACCCCTATACCGACAGGCAGCCATTGGATCAATAATGCCGAATATCGGACATGCAGGTGCTGCAGGGAGTATGGCCTCATTTATTAAGACTTGCCTCTCTGTTTATCATGAAATCATCCCTCCCCTGCCTGGTTTTACATCCCCGGCCATGAAGGATCTCTGGGACAATAACATTTTTTATATTCCTAAATATCCCTCTTATTGGCTGAGAAACAGCAAAAATGGACCGCGAAGAACATGTATTGCCTCCATGACAGATGAAGGCAACTGCGCACATGTTATTCTTGAAGGTTATGAACAAAAAGGGAGCAAAGCTGTTTTACAGAAAGTATTTCGAGAACATACAAAACCTCTTGGTCTTCAGAATGCTGGTCTGTTTATTGTTCATGGGTCAAATAAAAAGAACCTCACAGAGAATTTGGACCATCTCCTCCAGCATGCGCGAAAAAAAGCAGATATCCATGACAGCATGGAACTAACAGCCAGGTCCTGGTTTGAAAAAAGCACGCCTGATATGAGCAGCCGTTATGTTGTATCTATTGTAGCAAGTGATATTCTGAATCTTGACAAATGGGTGGAACAGGCAAAAAAGAGAGTAAGAGAAAAAACCGGCTCCCAAATCACCGGCCCTGGCGGTGTATGGTTTTCCCCCGAACCTTCAGGAATCTCAGACAATGTCGCATTTGTTTATCCTGGATCAGGTAATCACTACGTGGGCATGGGCCGTGTCACAGGTGTTCAGTGGCCTGAGCTTCTAAGAAATATGGATCATCGAACCGATGAACTGAAAACACAGATGATACCTGCGTGCTATGTCCCCTGGCGTGTTACCTGGGATTCAGGATGGGAAGAAAACGCGCATAATATCATTATATCAGACCCTTTGAATATGATCTTCGGGCAGGTTGTCCATGGTGGCCTTGTTACAGAACTGGTGAACCGGTTCGGTATAAAACCAAAAGCGGTGATCGGCTACAGCCTTGGGGAGACTGCTGGTTATTTCGCAACCGGCGCATGGCCTGAACGGGGAAATATGCTTGAAAGGATGAAAAATTCAAATCTTTTCAAAACCGAACTGGCAGGTCCGTGTAATGCTGCTCGAAAGGTGTGGAAAGTCCCTGCTGATGAAGATGTTGGCTGGACAGTTGCTGTGGTAAACCGTCCTGCTGATGCTGTAAAAAAAGCAGTGAAAAAGCTTCATTCCGTTAATCTGCTTATTGTAAACACACCTGATGAATGTGTCATCGGCGGAAGAAAAAAACAGGTTGAAGCCGCCATCACAAGACTCGGGTGTGAAGCCTTTTTACTTGAAGGTGTGGTAACTGTTCACTGCAATGCGGCTGTACCTGTAAAAAAAGATTATAAAGCCCTGCATCTATTCCCTGTAAACCAGCCTGATGGTATAGACTATTATAGCTGCGCGCGGGGTAGAATCCACAAACTCACAACCGATAGCACAGCCTCGTCAATTCTTAACCAGGCGCTTTTTGGTTTTGATTTTACCGAGACAATACATCAGGCTTATAAGGACGGATATAGAATATTTTTTGAAATGGGCCCCCATTCATCCTGTACACGAATGATCAACAACATTCTTAAGGATAAACCACACCTGGCTGTTTCAGCGTGCGCACGGGGCGAAGATGACTATCTTACGGTTTTAAAGTTTCTTGCCGCAACTGCGGCTGAACATATCCATGTTGACCTTGAAAAACTGTATGGAGATGATGAATACCCTCCCCTGCTTCTTGACCAGGCTGAAACATCAAAGGAAATGCACGCCCATTCAGGAAACAAAATTACCATTGTTGTTGGCAGTCCCCCTCCCTCCCCTGAACCCCCATTAAGGCCAGCAACACCATACATGGAAGAAACCAAAGCCCCATTTCAATCTCAATATACTGATATAATAAATAATACTATCGATCTTCCTGACAACAAATCCAACGGCCAGCTATTTGTATCAGAAAAACTTCCCGGTAATGAACTCTCCCGAACAATGGTTCAATGCATTGAAGCAACATCTGAAGCGCATAACGCATTTATTGATTTCTCAACTGAACTCTCTGACACATACGCACAAGCCTTTGACCTCCAGCAATACCTATTACATCAGGTAAATATAGCTGGAACCGCAGTACACCATGAAGAGAGGATGCCTGAATCCATAACAGACGATCCAGCATTTAAAAACAGGGCCTCCCTGCCTGCCTTTTCCCGCGAATTGTGCATGGAATTTGCCGTTGGATCGATTGCCAAGGTTCTCGGCCCTGAATTCGCGCCTGTTGACGAATACAATGTCAGGGTGCGCCTTCCAGATGAACCGCTCATGCTGGTTGACAGGATTATCTCTATAGAAGGTAAAAAATGTTCAATGATGTCAGGAAAAATAGTAACCGAGCATGATGTCCTTCCTGATGCTTGGTATCTTGACGGAGGGAGAGCGCCTGTATGTATATCTGTTGAAGCTGGACAGGCAGACCTGTTTTTATGTTCATTTCTAGGGATCGATCTTCAAGTTAAAGGAGAAAGGGCATACAGGCTTCTTGATGCTGAAGTAGTATTCCACAGGGAACTCCCCTGCCCTGGAGATGTGATCCAATATGAAATCAAAATAGAACGGTTTGCCCGCCAGGGAGACACCTATTTGTTCTTTTTTAATTTTAACGGATATATCGGCGATTCACATCTTATCAGTATGACAAATGGATGTGCCGGCTTTTTCACGGAAGAAGAGGTTGAGAATTCCGGCGGGATCATCCTTACGGAAGAAGATTTACGGTCTGAACCTGGCTCAAAGGATCCAGGCTGGAAAGACCTGGTCTCTTTTTCCAGATGTACCATGGATGATACCCAGGTGGATGCCCTTAGACAGGGTGACCTTGAAACAGGCTTTGGTGAAAACTTCAAGGGAATTCATCTCCCTAAATCAATAACCCTTCCCGGCGGAAGAATGAAGCTCATCGACCGTGTCCTGGATATCGATCCTCAAGGCGGCAGGTACAGTATGGGGATTATTCGTGCTGAGGCAGACATCCATCCTGATGACTGGTTTCTGACCTGCCATTTTGTAGATGACATGGTCATGCCAGGCACATTGATGTATCAGTGTTGTGAGCACACACTCCGTGTCTTTTCCCAGCGACTCGGCTGGGTTACGGACAAGCAGGATGTCCGGTATGAACCGGTCATCGGTGTAAAAAGCCGGCTCAAATGCCGCGGACCAGTTACACCTGAAACAGACCATGTCATTTATGAGGTTGAAATCAAAAAAATCGGCTACAACCCTGAACCGTATATTATCGCGGACGCCCATATGTATACAGACGGCAATGAAATTGTCTTTTTTAAAGATATGTCCCTTAAATTGAGCAATATCACAAAAGATGAGGTCGAATCTTTCTGGGATAAAAGAGATAAAGACAACAATATCGAATCTGTCTCTGTTGGAAAGCCGACCCTGTTCAGTAAGAAACAACTCCTCGACTTTGCAGTTGGCAAACCATCAGATGCTTTTGGAGAACTGTATAAGGTTTTTGATAACGAAAAAGTTGTTGCCAGGCTTCCTGGGCCGCCATACCTGTGCATGGACCGTATTACCCTTATCGAACCCGAAGCATGGATATTGAAAGCCTCTGGATGGATTGAGGCGGAATTTAATATCCATCATGATGACTGGTTCTTCAAGGCAAACAGGACAAACACCATACCTTACTGCATTATCAATGAAATCGCACTTCAGCCGTGCGGATGGCTTGCCGCATATGCTGGTTCTTCCCTCAGGAGCGAAAAGGAACTCAAATTCCGGAACCTTGGCGGAAGCACGACCCTGTTTCATGAAATAACGGCTGAAGACAGTCTGCTCACTACCCGATCACGCATGACCAAGGTGTCTGAAACATCGGATATGATTATTGAACATTTTGATATGGAGATTAAACAACAGGAGACAACTGTTTATAAAGGAACATCTTATTTTGGTTTTTTTACAAAAGAAGCACTCGCCCAACAGGTCGGCATACCAGGGGCAAATAAAAACGCTTATGTCCCTTCACCGGGCGAACTAGAAAGATCTGTCTCCTGCAGACTAGAAGACACCGCGCCATTATCACCAGATGACAAAACGGTTGACCCGGTGAGAGGAGCTGTTATGCCTGCAAAGGCCATCCGCATGATCGACGATATTGAGGTGTATATTCCCGACGGCGGCCCCCATGGCCTTGGCTTTATCCGGGGAACCAAAGAAGTCGACCCTGAGGAGTGGTTTTTCAAGGCCCATTTTTTTCAGGATCCTGTGTGCCCGGGATCACTCGGTCTTGATTCCTTTACACAGCTGTTGAAGTTTATGGTTATGGACAAATGGAAAGACTTGTCCCACTCACACAGATTCGGTCTTTTAACCGGGCATCCCCATTCATGGCTGTACAGGGGACAAATTGTTCAGGGAAACAAGAAGATCGTGGTTGAAGCAATTGTGAAAAAAATCCTTGAACATCCATATCCAGGTATTATCGCAGATGGTTATTTGAAAGTTGATGGACTGTATATTTACAAAATGGACGATTTTGGAATCCAGCTATTGCCCGCTTAATCCAATTTTTCATATTAATCGTAAAAATACGAGTTACAGGATTTGAAAAGCTAACTTTATAATATTTAGTCTGATATGAAAACCCTGGGCCTCTGGGCCATGATCTTTACAGTAATTGATAAGTTGACATAAGCAACAGGCACGTATATAAATCAACCAGTTTTTTTTAAAAATTATACATAACCATACGATGCTTTATTCAAAAGTCTATATAAAATCTTTTGGCTATGAACTGGCCCCTAACGTTGTAACATCAGAGGACCTGGAAGAGAACCTCCTCCCTCTCTACGATAAACTTCACCTTCAAAAGGGGCAGCTGGAAGCACTGACCGGTGTAAGGGAGCGGCGCTTCTGGGATCCTGACTATAAAATGCATATGGGCGCCATCCGCGCTGGACAGAAAGCAATCGAAAACTCCGGGATTTCCCCTGAACAGATACAGATGCTTGTCTATGGCGGTGTATGCCGTGACAACCTTGAACCAGCAACGGCCTGTGCGGTTTCCCACGGTCTTCGTTTAAGTCCTGATACGGAGATTTGCGATGTGTCAAACGCCTGCCTTGGCGTTATCAACGGCATGATACATACGGCAAACGCCATTGAACTCGGTCAGATAAAAGCCGGCCTTGTGGTGTCATGCGAATCAGCGCGTCAGATCGTTTACAGCACCATTGACCGTATCCTTGAAGCCATGGACATGGATACCTTCAGGAGGACAGTCGCCACCCTTACCGGCGGTTCAGGAGCTGTTGCCGTACTCCTTACTGACGAATCCCTTGCATCCAACAGCCATAAAATTATCGGCGGCATCATGAAAAACGCTGCCGAACACCATGAACTTTGTACATGGGGGCCTGACACCGGCATCCCTGCAAGTGGTCTTAATGTGATGAATACGGATTCCGTTGGTGTCTTAAAAAATGGCGTAAAGCTGGGGATTGAGACATTTACCGCGTTTAAAAAAGAGCTCTCTTTAACCAACGGACAGCCAGATAAAATCATCTGCCACCAGGTCGGTTCTGTTCATCAAAAAACCATACGGGACTCCATCGGTATCCCTGATGACAGGGATTTTACAACATTCCAGTTTCTGGGCAACATGGGTACAGTCTCCCTCCCCCTTACAGCAGCAATCGCCTCTGAACGGGAATTTCTTGTCAAGGACGATCTTGTCGGTTTCCTCGGGATAGGAAGCGGCCTCAACTGCCTGATGCTGGGGATTAAGTGGTAATCCAACATAATGACTCTTAACACATCAGAATTTCAGCACCTGTATCCATTTACATCCAGATTTGTTGAAATCAACAAATTTAAATACCATTATATTGATGAAGGTTCTGGTGATCCGGTTGTGATGATTCACGGAAATCCCACGTGGTCATTCTATTTCAGGGAACTTATAAAAGGCCTGTCCCCGCTTTACAGGACAATAGCTGTTGATCATATCGGCTGTGGTCTTTCTGACAAGCCTGGTCTGGATTCATACGATTACAGGTTAAAATCAAGGATAGACGATCTGGAGTTATTCATTGATACATTAAACCTGAATGAAAAGATAACCCTGGTTATTCATGACTGGGGAGGAATGATCGGAACAGCATATGCGTTAAGACATCCTGATAAAATTGCACGAATGGTCATCTTGAATACAGCAGCGTTTCTGCCGCCCGGCGGGAAAAAAATTCCACTCCGCTTATGGATTGTCAGGAATATTGCCTCTTTTGCTATTCCTGCAGTCCTGGGCCTGAACATTTTTGCCCGTGCAGCTCTTTATATGGCTCCCAGAAAAAGGCTGTCCAGAGATGTGAAAAAAGGATTGATTGCGCCTTACAATTCATGGAAAAACCGGATCGCCACGCTTAAATTTGTACAGGATATCCCCCTTGCTCCGGGGGATCACAGCTACGATATTGTAAAAAATGCTGATGACCATCTTCATATTCTCGCCTCTATACCAAAACTTATCTGCTGGGGGAAACACGATTTTGTTTTTGACGGCACCTATTATGAAGAATGGAAAAAAAGGTTTCCCAACGCGGAAACACGATTATTTTCAGATGCCGGCCATTATCTGCTTGAAGATGAGCCGGAAAAGGTTTTACATGAAGTAAAAGTATTTTTAAACCAGACCACTGTACAATAAATGCCGATGCCTGATAATAAGAACCACATGAACCTGGCTGATCACCTGAAAAACAGGGCCGAAAAAATGCCTAATAAGAATGCTGTCCTCTTTCCTGCCGGTCGGGATAATAATAGTGATATCAATTATACTGTCATGACATTTGAACAGCTTGACCGTGAATCAGACATCATTGCTTCAGGCCTTGAAAAATCGGGTATTAAAAAAGGTACAAAAACCATCTTAATGATCCGGCCGGGACCCGATTTTTTTATCGTCACTTTCGCCCTTGTAAAAACTGGCGCTATACCCGTCATGGTCGATCCTGGTATGGGCATAAAACGGATGCTCAACTGCTTTAAGGAGAGTCATCCTAAAGCGTTTATCGGTATTCCAAAAGCCCATATCCTTCGTACGCTGTTCCCGGGATTTTTTAAATCAATTAACATATGGATCACTGCGGGACGTAGATGGTGCTGGGGCGGGTATACACTAAAACACCTGCGTCATATGTCATACGATTCATATACACCAGCGGTAACAGAAAAAGATGAAACAGCCGCCATTATGTTCACAACCGGCAGCACGGGCCCTGCAAAAGGGGTAATTTACACCCACGGCACATTCGACGCCCAGGTACACCGGATTAAATCCCATTTTAATATTACTGAAGATGAGATTGACCTTCCCACCTTTCCTTTGTTTGCCATATTCGACCCTGCACTCGGAATCACGGCAGTGATACCGGAGATGGATCCCACCAAACCAGCGCTGGTCAATCCTGAAAATATTATACAACCGATAAAACAGCACCATATAACTAACATGTTCGGATCCCCTGCCCTTTTAAACCGTGTCGGTAGTTACGCGGCTAAAAATAGCATCAAGCTCCCTTCATTAAAACGAGTGGTTTCAGCAGGAGCACCCGTACTACCGGAAAATATTAAGCGGTTCGCGTCTTTACTTAATTCCGATGCCGAAATCCATACACCTTACGGCGCCACTGAATCCTTTCCGATCGTTTCCATAGGAAGCAAAGAAATTCTGGAGGAAGCAGAAAAGAAAGAACAGACTTACTCCGGCACCTGTGTTGGATACCCCCTTGACAATATCAGGATCAGGATCATTAAAATCATTGATGAACCGATTGAAACCTGGTCTGACGATCTTGCTGTCCCATCCGGTGACATTGGTGAAATAACTGTTGACGGCGATGTTGTCACCAAACAATATGATAACCTCCCTAAAGCGGACGCACTGGCGAAGATCAGGGAGAATGACCGGATATGGCACAGGATGGGTGACCTTGGCTGGATGGATGAAAAAGGGAGAGTATGGTTCTGTGGCAGGAAGAACCACCGTGTAACAACTGATCAGGGCACGCTTTTCACTATTCCTTGTGAAGCGGTATTTAATCAGCATCCTGCAGTATTCAGAAGCGCGCTTGTGGGCATTGGTAACGAGCAAGTACAAACACCTGTGATCTGCGTTGAACCTGAAAAGAATATAAGCATCAGCAAGAAGAAGATTGAAAAAGAGCTGTTAGCACTTGCTGAAAAAGAGGAGATAACAAGATCCATAAAAAGTGTCCTTTTTCATAAATCGTTTCCGGTTGATATCCGTCATAATTCAAAAATATTCCGGGAAAAACTCGCAAAATGGGCTGAAAAACAATTGTCATGATATAGCGTCATTAAATGAATCAAACAAAGCATCAAAAAATACTGGTAACAGGCGGCGGTGGGTTTCTCGGCAAGGCAATTGTCAGGCTTCTAGTGAATAGAGGGCATACTGTCCACAGTTTTTCAAGACAGTTCTATCCTGAACTCAAGGCCCTTGGAGTAACCCAAATTCAGGGAGACATTAGTGATGGTGCTGCTGTTGAAAATGCGTTTAAAGGCGTGGAAACGGTTTTCCACGTTGCCGCGAAACCGGGCGTATGGGGCGATTATTCCGACTATTATCGAACCAACGTGATTGGTACTGAAAATGTCATCTCTGCCTGTCAGAAAAATTATATCCCTTTTCTGATACACACCAGTTCCCCTAGTGTTGTGTTCAATGGCAAAGACATGGAGGGTGTTGATGAAACAGCCCCCTACCCAGACGAATTTCATTCTGCATATTCTGAAACAAAAGCAATAGCAGAACAAGCCGTCATTAAAGCATCAAATGAACAACTGAAAACAATTATCCTGAGACCTCACCTTATCTGGGGTCCAGAGGACAATCACCTTGTGCCACGTATTGTTGATAGGGCTGAAAAATTATTTATCGTGGGCAGGCGGACCACACTTGCTGATACCGTTTATATTGACAATGCTGCCTTGGCGCATATCCTTGCCAGTGACAAACTCCAGGAGAACCCTGGCCTCTCGGGTAGTGTTTATTTCATTACACAGGATAATCCCATCCCTGTTTGGGACATGATTAACATGATCCTTAATGCGGCCGGCAAACCTCCGGTAACACGCTCACTCCCCTTTCGTGTTGTATGGATAATCGGACTTTTTCTTGAAGTATTTTATAAATGCTTTAATTTAAAAAAAGAACCGCCAATGACCCGTTTTGTGGCTGAAGAGTTGGCTACATCCCATTGGTTTAACATCAATGCCGCAAAAACTGACCTTGGCTACTTACCGGATGTCTCCATAGAAGAAGGAATTAAACGCCTTACAGCGTGGTTTAGAGAAAACAAAGTGCCTTAAGTTGTGGTATCGCTTCGCTCTTCTTGTTTTAATAAAAACGGCAGAATTCCACAACTTAAGGCACTTGTAACTTATAACTTAAGGCACTTGATTGATAACAGTTATCTCTGTTCATATCTCCTCGGGTTGTCTTTTTTGTTATCATAAACATATGTTTTATTCTTTTCATCATAGATATAATAGAGATTACCCTCATCATAAAAAATGATCTGTGATCCCTCTGTTTCAAATTTTACAGGCACATAAAGAAGTTGGCTAAGTCTTTTTATAATACGCTGCTGGTCACACGGTTTTGCAAAAAGCAAAAGAAAACCACCGCCGCCAGCCCCGGTAATCTTTCCTCCGATTGCCCCCGCATCAATTGCATCTGAATAGGCCCCATCAATTTTCGAATTTGATATTTCTGACGTAAGCTTACGTTTGTATTCCCAGTTTTCATACATAAGCTTACCTAATTCAGAGACATCTGTATTCCCATTTATTATTGCCAGTGCTTCATCGGTTATTTCTCGCATTTTAGTTAATTCATTGATACGTTCAGGAATGTTTTTTATTATTTTTTTCGCTATCTTCGATGCTGTCCGTGAAAAGCCTGTGAAAAAAAGCATTATATGGGACTGAATATCTTCTATTCTATCATTTGAAATTGTAACCGGATTTACAGAAACTTTACCATTCTTTTTAAACTCAATATAATTAAAACCACCATGTGCCGCAAATGACTGATCCTGCGAACCCACATCTTCACCGATTTTTTCCTGTTCAATATAAATACTCTTTTCTGTTAACTGACGTTTTGATACTATCTCCCCTTTTAAGGCATATAGCGCTTTTAGCAGCCCCACGGTAAAGGCGGAACTGGAACCAAGACCGCTTCTGGCAGGCAGATCACTATCATAATGAATCTCAATCCCGCCTCGAAGATTGAGATATCTAAGTGTTTCACGCACTGAAGGATGCTGTATGTCATCTATTGCATTAGCAAGTTCAATTTTTGACCATGCAACTCTGATACTATGTTTGAAAAAAGGAGGCAAATACCTGCATGTAAGGTAACAGTACTTATCTATGGTGGTGCCCAGGACCACACCGCCATGTTTCTTGTACCATGCCGGATAATCTGTACCGCCGCCAAAAAATGAAATTCTAAAAGGAGTTCTGGTAATAACCATGATCAGCCATATATTTATACATTGCTGTAACTGTTACGTTTTATTATTTGGAAACCCTTAATAAGTTCCTTTATCCCATCAGACAGTGAAATCTTTGCAGTGAAGCCCTTTTTCCTTACTTTTTCATTGCTGACTATATAATTTCTTTTATCAGGATCCTCACCGATTTCAGATTCAATAAACACAAACCCCGGCAATTGATCTTTGATCTTCTCACAAAGTTCCCATTTACTTAAATTCGCGTTATCTAATCCGACATTATACGGTTCATTTTTCATGCTGTCAAAATTCTCAACCGCATGAATAAATACACGCGCAGCATCCCTTACATGAAGATAGTTTCTCTTAAAATGCGCTTCAAAAAGCATTATTGCAGAATCATTAACCGCCCTGTAAACAAAATCATTCACAAGTAAATCAAGGCGTATTCTGGGAGATAATCCAAAAATAGTCGCAAAACGGAATGAAATACTCTCACCAGAGTCTAGAATAATCTTTTCAATTTCAGCTTTTAACCTTCCGTAAAGAGATATTGGACGCAGAGGGGTATCTTCTGTACAATATGTATCTTGCTGACCTATGCCGTAACCGCTGTTTGTTGTAGGGAATATAATTTTCTGGTTTTTTTTCCGCAAATTAATAATCGTCTTGATCGCGTCAAAATTAACTGTTTGTGCTGCAAATGGATCCTGCGCACACAAAGGGGCTCCTGTGAGACACGCAAGGGGAAAAATAAAATCAACATCAATTAATGTTTTTTTCAGCAAATCCTCATTTCTCACATCCCCCCTGATGATTTGGAAGCTTTTATTTGAGCAGCAGTCAAGCAAAGAACTCTGGTTGTACATAAAATTATCAATAACCGTTACCCTGAAACCTCTGCCCAGAAGTTCAGGGACAAGAATTGAACCGATATAGCCAGCACCACCAGTAACAAGAATATGTTTTCCCATTAAAATCTCTCCGTTTAAATACAAAACAGATTAATTCATTAAAACCAATAACGATGCAATTTGCCAGATATCCTATTGATTTTTTTATAATTAAATATAGCTTAACATATATAATGAACCAGCGCTTCTTGTCAAATGGAAACAAGTTTACAAAACATTAGAAAATTATTATCTAAAGTTGCCTTTTATCGATGATATCGAGTTTGTCGATGACAGTTTTAACCTCGATAAAAAGCGTCATTTATCATTTTTAACCTGATCAATCATACAGGCATAAGAATCAAAATGGCTTTTCCGAATGGTTTTTGTTCTGATATTCTCAAAGAGGAAGAGATACATGTACTAAAAGATGCCGGTCTTTATTTCTGAGCTTTTGCTTTGGAAATAGGCTCTCAAGGCTTCAAAAATGACAGGTAAAAATCTTGTTATTAGCCGTTTTATAAAAAATATTGCGCTAACTGCTGATACAGGTATTTATTTCCATGGATTTGCAATGCTCGGTTTCCCACCTGAAACCGAAGCTGAAATTATTTCGCATAATATTCCCACAGCTTATATCCTAAAAATCATACAGCTACTGATTTCTAAGAAATGTATACATTTGCTTATCATCCTGTTCAACTAGAACTAAATTATTTTCATCTATCTTGTTAATAGTACAATTAACAATGTCATTTGCATTTTTGCCATCAATAGATAAAAACAGGTTTTGACCTGAAATATAATATTGACCAGAGAGTTCTAGTTTGAGGCTACGACAAGAGAGCCTTTCATTTTCAAATAAAACTTTGATATTATCTACTGTGACATCTGTATCACTTATCTTTATTAATTGCCACTGCCCCAAAAGCTTATCTCTTGTTTTAATATTATCAGGGCCAATAGTTTTTTTAAAATTTACGATTGTTTCTTTATTTGGAGATGGTTGCTGCTGTTGTGTGCTAACCTTCTCTTTAGTCTCTTTCCCACAACCTTTACATCCTATACCTGCAAAGGTAATACTAAATATAAAAATTAATAAAAGCGTAAAAATAACCTGATGATTATTTAATAACTTATGAACATTTTTCATTTTTTTCTCCATATTTAATTATTAATATTATCACATTTTAGAAATGACATATAAAAAAGTCAAAAAAAAAATAGCTACTCAGGATAATCCGGGCCTTTTGAAACTGTATTTTTACTATCCATGTGTACTCAATAACGTAACTTCATACTGTTTATTATTTCGTCAAATATTTTCTCTCCTTTTTCATGTAAACGGTCTGTCACACATTCAAAATACCGTACCATGGATAGTGCCCTCGATGTGTCGTCATCAAAATCGATATCTATCAACGCATTCATCCATCTTTCACTGATGTTGAATTTGACAAACAGTGTTGCTAGCTTACAAATATTTTTTATCCGTTTCACTGTTTTATCCGGGAACTTAAGCGCCGGTATGCCAGTATTGGTATCACCCGAGCAGTCCGGATTTAATGAAAAACCTTTGTCGTTGCAGATTTTTTCCATGACAGTACCAGGATATATCATTAAAGGGTAACATGAAATAACACTGCCCGGCCCAATCCGCTGCATCGCCATAATCGTATCCAGGGCTTCTTCCACAGGATCCTCAACCGGTAGTCCGACGATACATTGGAGATTGACAGCATAACCAAACGATATCATCCTATCATACGCAGCTTTCATTTTCTCCTCATTGTCCCACTGTCTATTAAAAAGCCTTAATGATTCAGGGCGTATGGCCTGTATACCCATACCGATACAATTTACAATATTTTTCAGTGAATTCAAAATGTTATCTGAAACCTTAAGCAGACTCGCAGATGTGGTTGAAATATACATTGGCAGCCCGATTTCCTTTTCCCATGCAGACGCGAATTCAGGTATCCATGTTTCTACATCATATCCAGAAAACATATCATCATCCACCCATTCGATTTCTACTGTGTCATACGCCTTTAGTTCCCTTGCTTCATCGATAATATGTGAAACTGGCCGCCTTGAAAGAAAATATTTTTTGTGTACGTCCTCCCCGAACAATTTCTTCACGCTTCCTGAAGATGAACTGCAGTATGAACAGTTCCAGGGACAACCGAGCATTGAAAGCATGATTTTACGGTATCTTTTTGCCATCCTTGGAATATCCGTGAAATATGCCTTCCGGGCTGGCATAGTAAGGTCGTCGGGGGTTGTCGGGTCAGACTTAATAACACCTTTTGTACCTTTTAAAATAAGCTCAATTGTCCCTTTTACTGGCCCGACAACAACAATATCGATTTCAGGAAAGTCTGATATGTTGGGACATGAAGTCGCGTGGTGCCCGCCGAATACCGATATAACATCCGGAAGCTGTTTTTTTATTTCACCGCAAACATGTTTCGCGCCAGGAAAAAATGTTGTCATTGGAGAAAAAAAGATAAAATCCGGTTTCCATTCACATACCGTCTTACTGACACCCTCCAGTTCAGCATCAAAAAACTTAATCTCCTGATTAAAATTAAGGAGTTCACCTCCGACAAACAGCAATCCATAGCTCTCCTCATTGCCAAAAGCGATCAATGCTATTCTATTCTTTTTCATTTTTTTGTATTTGTACCTAGCATCCCCGCTAAAATACAGCGGGATCTACGTTTCACTACGACCAGCTATCTAGCATCTAGCATCCAGTATCCAGCATCCAGTATCCAGCATCTACTCACAATCATATCCAACAACCGTATCAATGATATACTTAACATTATCCTCAGAAAGCCACCATCCCACAGGTATACACACATGTTCTGATGCAAATTCATCAACGCCAGGCAGATTAGCCAGCGCCTCTTTAAACATAGTATGTTTATCGTTCCTGGCATGGACCTGAGACACGACGATGCCGCATCTTTCCATTTCCCGCATAAATTTTTCTCGTTTTTTTACGCGCAGGGTATAAAGCCAGTAAGAACTTAACCTGTCGCTGCTGTATCTCAATGGTTCTATAGCTCTTAGATTTTTAAATGCTTTATTATATGTTGATGCGTTCATCCTGTGTTTATTTATAGTGTCTTCAACATATTTCAGCTGTTCAATGCCAATTACCGCCGTTACATCATTCATGTGAAACTTGTATCCGAATTCCTTGATGTCATCCTCGCACCGGAAATCTTTTCTATTTTTTTTCCTGTCTATACCGTACCACCTCAGGAGACGTCCCCGTTCACAGTCTTCTTTCTTTTTACAGACCAGCGCACCGCCGTCAATCGTGGTCATCTCTTTGATGGCCTGAAATGAAAAACAGGCAAAATCAGAATGTGAACCGATTTTCCCGTTTTGATATTCAGATCCAAACGCGTGACAGGCATCCTCAATCAGTTTGATACCACGCGATTGAGTGATCTTATTTAGTTCATCAAGTTCACACGGATATCCTCCCCAGTGAACAACGATGACCGCTTTTGTCTTTGATGTAATTTTTTCGGCAACATCTTTATGATCGATATTCCCTGTCCATGGATCAATATCCGCCCAAACGACTTTTGCCCCCATGGCGAGAATCGGGACATTGGTTGCCGTGCATGTCATGGGTGTTGAAATAACTTCATCTCCATAACCCACATCCGCAAGTCTCAACGCTAGCTGAATTGCCGCTGTACCGTTGTTCAGCGCAAGTACATTTTTGTTGCCCACCCAAGGTTCCAGCCTGCGTTCAAAATCTTCAACCCGCGGCCCCTCACCAATATAACCGCTAAAGAGAACTCCCTTGAGTGACTCAAGAATACTTTCAGGCATAAACACCTTAAACAGCGGTATGGCTTCACCCTGGCCCGACAATAAGATCATTATGTCCTTTTTTCTATCCGGCACTATAATCATCCTTTCAGTTTTTATCATTCATATGACGTGATCATCTTGTCGGCCAAATCAAAAGCCCTCCTTATGCATACATCCACATCCATATACATGTGTTCACCTGCCCTTCCAAGCACAAAGATATCATCAAATTCTTCGATATAATCAAGCGCCCGTTTTAGATGAGGAACGTAATCTTTTTTATAAATCGGGTATGCATTCTCCACTTTTACCAGGAGCAGGCTTTTAACATCCCCGGGACTTAAAAAACCGTCTTTTGATAACGCACCAATACAAATTTCAAACAGTTCTTCCTTTGAAGCTGTCCACACGACACTATCCTTAAGACAGGGTATTTCCACCACAAGTATATTTTCACCTTCTGGACTTGTTGCATTGCTGAACGCATTCATCTCCGAGATACGGTTATAAGGCCTGTCAAGAACATAAATATAACTGCAGCCAAGGACATCCTGCCGTTCCGTGACCATCCCCAGTGCAACAATAGACCGCTGTTCAAGCTTACCAGCATCAATAAGGACATCTTCTGGAGCAGAAGGTTCAAGCATGTTTATTAAATGGTTGATTGGAATGGTTCCGACAACCGTATCACCAGTAATCTCATCCCAGGTTTCACCAGTATCATACCTAACGCGCAATTGCCCATTACTATGGTTGTCAATGCTAACAGCACGAGAATTCACATGGATCTGAACACCAGACGTTATCGCAGCTTCAGCAATCTTTTCAGGAATTTCCGCGAAGCCCGTATCTGGATAATATGTGGGAAGCATTTCACGTTCAATCAGTGACGATTTTTTATCGGTTAAACGCCGTTTTAAAAGAATACGGCATGTATTAATAAAACTCATCCGTGTATGTGTAGGTATTGAGCGGGAAGACAATTCACTGCATGGGACTTTCCAGAACTGTTCTGTATATGGTTTAAAGAAAGTATCATATAAATGTCTGCCAAAACTCTTAATCGCCCATTCCTCAACTGTTTCATCATCTGCTTCAACACGGACATTTCCTTTGTACGTGAATTTGCTGCCAACAAAACTTATACCAGCCCTGATACCTGTCCAGAGACCCATCTGGAATAGGACGCTGTAAGCGGTTAAAGGATAATCAAGAAATTTGTCCTGGTAGTAAAATTTAACATTCCTATTCCTGGGAACAAGTTTATTGTCAAAAAGGGTGAGAACTGTTTCAAGGATCTCCTGATCTTCTGAGAAAAAAGAATGGGGACCGATATCCATACAATAATCACCTTCCCGCAATGTACCTGCCAGCCCCCCGACCTGGCTTTTTGCCTCAAGAACATGCACTTCAAATCCTTTTGTGCTTAATTTCCAGGCAAGGCTTAATCCTGAAACGCCAGCCCCCAGTATAATAATTTTTTTACTCAAATCTCTATATACCTGTTCCGTTTAAAAGATATATCCATCAGCATGAAGGTGGCACTGCACGGCCAATGTTTAGTATTATTCACCATAAATTCAGGTAATGCAAGTCATGAATAATGGACCAATTCAACTCTTTTTCATTTTTTAAATAATTCTATAGCATCTTATGAAGTGGATGACGGCTGTGTAAACATCTTTCAATATTTCCGCGGTCCTTCTTAAAACACTGTATCGTTTATTTTCTGTTTGAATATGGAAATCTTTTTTACCCTTCTTCCCTTTCAGGAAGTCATCAACAGCATCAAGATGAAATCGCCCGAGATCCGACTTTCCGGAAATGAAACAAATGAGCGCTTTTATATAAATCCGACGGGCAACACGCTTTAACAGCGTCTTTCCAGGTCCATACGCATTAAATAAAAAAAGTATATTTCTACTGTTATAATATGCCGTCCGTTCTGAATCTTGTGCAGCCGCCAGGTAATGCCAGACAAATGACCTTGATGAAACAAGTACCCTGTATCCCATCTTTCTGATACGCAGACACCATTCAATATCATCATAATGAAGAAAATAATCCTCCCACAATCCAGCAGCTCTTGCGACATCAGCCCTTACAAGAAGTGACGCAGCTGCCACATAATCGACTTCAAGATACTTTTCAGCGCTCAGGCTCTGCTTAACCTTTCCAGTATCCATGGCCGGCAAATCGTCTGCTGAGCAACCAGACCATTCATCAATCTCAACACCATTCAGGTTAAATACCAGTTTCCCTTTATGATAATCAATGAACACGCCCATTTCATGGACTCGCCATGGGCGGTTCATCTCCATCATTGTTGACCCTGCTATACCTGCGTCTTCTGCTTCTTCAAGGAGTTGAACAAGTTCATTTAATGAACCAGGATGCACAAGTACATCATTATCCAGCAGCCATAAGTATTTATAATATTCCTTGGGCTGATTAAACGCCCATCTCAGACCAGTGTTAAATCCTCCGGACCCCCCAAGGTTCTCAGAATTTGAAATGATCTTCACATCAGGGAAATCCGTTTTTATCGCCATGCATGTATCATCAACGCTGGCATTATCGACAACTAGAATATCGATGGCCTCTTTTGGATAATCGATTTTTTTTAGAGCGTTTAAAAGCGCCATGACATACGCTTTCTTGTTCCATGTAACAATGATGACAAGAATCCTGATACTATTTTCCATGCCAGCCTTTTTCGCAATTAATGAATATGGAGATATTGTATAACTCTTTTAAATTTATATAAAAATATATAAACTATAATATCTTGTCAATAAATACCTCCCTTCCTGATCACACTGAAACCTGTATCGCATCTGAAACTGAAGCCATACTTTAGGGTTGTGTTAATAAAATATATAGTGGTAATATTTTTTAAACTATAAAGACCTGAACAATTTAGACAGGTAATGAACGTCGGCATACATTGGTAAATATATGTTTTCAGACCAGACAGCAAAAGAGCCCCCTTCAGAAAACATCATAAAGCTTCAGCATATTCTATTTCCAAACCCTGATATATGCGGTATAGAAGAGCTTTATTTCCGGCGAAACGGAAGATGTTATTTTACCGACAACTTTCAGACTGTCCGGCTTCATGCCAGGGGTCTTCTTTCCCTTGACACCTATTTCAACTGCTTTTCCGTTGCAAAATGGCGTAAGTATACTCATGTAAGCCGTATCAGCATCTCCCTCGAGATAGAGGGAAGCTTTCAGATAAGTCTGTTCCATATTGAATCCGTTAAAAATGAGAAATCAAACGAAGATAAGACGCCTGTTAAACAAAAAAATAAAACACTTGTCCGGGAAACATACATAGAACAAAAAGACAGGGCAAGTATGGCTGTTTTCCAGAATGTGCCGATAGAAAAGTATATTGATGGACAACTGTATTTATCCATCAGGTCGTCATCAAACAGAAGCAGGTTCTACGGCGGCTTTTTTTATGTGCCGGAAAAAGCTTTCCCTTTAAACAATAGCCTTAACATAGCGGTTGTGATGTGTACCTTCAAAAAAGAAGACTTTGTTAGGAAAAATATCGACTATATTAAAAGCCACCTGATAAATGACCAGCGTTTCCAAGATAATTTTACATTTTATATTATCGACAACGGAAAAACACTGGATACACATACTGAGGATAATATTAATATTATACCTAATTCAAACACGGGTGGTGCTGGAGGGTTCTCCCGGGGGCTTTTAGAGATTACAGGTTCAGAACATCATTATTCACACGTGATCTTCATGGACGACGATATCTTTTTTGAAGCTGAAACATTCAAAAGACTATTTTCATTTTTACTTCTTGTTAGGGATATTAACCATATAAGTATCGGAGGTGCCATGCTCAGGGCTGACAAGCCTTATTTGCAGCATGAAAACGGCGCTGTATTGACATATAAAGGGATGTCCCCCTTGAAAACAGAATTGGACCTGAGAAAAGTTGACAATATTCTTATTAACGAGATTGAAGAGAATGTTGATTATTATGCGTGGTGGTTTTATTGTTTCCCTTTGGTTCTTGTGACCGATGACATGTTCCCATATCCTTTTTTTATTCGCGGGGATGATCAGGAGTACGGATCAAGGTTCGTCAGTGAAAAAATCTCCATGAACAGTATTTCTGTCTGGCATGATCCGTTTAAAAACAAAGAATATCTTTCAAGCACGAACTATTTACGATTAAGAAATGAGCTGATTCTCTCAGCGCTGATATATCACAAGTATTACAACACTTTCCGGGGACTTTCTCTGATATGGGCGAATTTCTTCAGCCTTGCTATTTGTTATCGATATGAAGTGCTTGAAGCGATTCTGCAGGCGATAATCGATTTTTTAAAAGGTCCTAAATTTATTGCAGACCTTGATTTTAACGATATCATAAAACGCCTTCCAAATGAAGAGACTAAGACGGGTAAGGATTTCCATAATTACTTTGTTGCTGAAAAATATATTGATGATTTTACTTTTAAAGAAACCTTTATCCGTAAAATCTTAAGAAAAATTACGTTTAACGGACATCTTTTACCTTCTTTTTTAATCAAAAATCCAAAAGACGTAAACGATAAATATTTTAAAATCCTGGCCCTTCACTTACCAGATGTTCACCCTGCCCATGTCTTCAGGCTGAAAAAAATGTTCTTTTGCGACCCTCAAATCAACACCGGTATTTTATGCGAATATTCTCAACTAAAATTTTTCAGCAAACTGTTTAGACTGATCCGGCTCAGTATTGTCTTTATATTTAAATATTCACGGATGAAAACCGAGTACAGGAAACATCGATCAGAAATGACAACCAGACAATTCTGGGAAAAACGGTTGGGCGTAAAACATAGTGCCTAAAGTGCGCTAAAGTGCCTAAAGTTGTGGTATCGCTTTGCTCTGTCAGTTTTTAAAAAACTTGATCGTGGTCGATTTTTTAAAGTAAAAACAGTTAATGTATCGCTTTATGCTGCATTTTTTTAAGAATAAAAAATGGCAGAATTACACAACTTTAGGCACTTTAGCGCACTCTAGGCACTTTAGGCACTTTGAATTAACCCCACTTATTCTTCGGAAGATTAAGATCAAGCCCCATATCAATAACATTCTGGGTAAGATTCCGGTTGTAATAAGGATCCCCTTTATCCAGCCAGTCAGACCAGTTTTGTGAAAACAGAAGGGCATCATCCTTTGGCAGCTCCTCCAGGCGGACCCACCTGCCACTGCACTTAAAGCGGGCAAATGGATTATATACAATCCGTGAACCTGCATCTAAGGCGCGGAGTGCTAAATCGAAAACCGAATGAGGGCCGGTGTATTCCTCATTCAGGCCGCCAAGGTCATTCCAAAGCCTGCGGCGAACCGCGAAACAGAATGGGTGAGGCGCGCTCACATTCCGCAGGATTGATGTCGCTCCCATATACCCCTGGTTCTCTTCACCAAATCCTTCGTATATTGACAATGGAATCCCATTCTGTCTGTGCACAATTCCTGCATGGAGGAAACGGTTTTGTTCATCCAGAACTCTCCCTGTTACAAAACCGACTTCGGGAATCTGGAACCACCCAAGAAGCTCCTGAAATGCTGCCTCATTTTCCGGATCCAATTCAGCTCCTAATACAATAATATAGTCACTATCAGTACAGCTCTCGATCTTTTCTGATAATACTTTTGTATATTGATCCTCTTTTCTCCTAAGATGCTCCATGGATATAAGTTTGCTCTCTTCCTCAGGCGGATTGTTCATACGCACATTAAAATTCCCCCGCCATAAATCAGATATTTCAAAAACCTCTCCCTCAAGACCTCGTCTTTCAAGCGCGCTTTCCAAGGCCTTAATCACAGCTTCATATATATATGTTTTTGTATTGCGGTTCATGGATACTGATTCTGCATGCTGTCTCCAGTGGTATAGAATTCTAGGAATATGAACAACCATCGGGTTCTGTTCCGCTGCGCGTAGTATAAGATCGTGATCCTGTGACCCTTCACAATCCGCGTGAACACCTTCAAGACCGTTTAAAAGGCTACGGCGGTAAACGGTTAAATGGCAAGTATAATTAAATGTAAACAGTGTCTCAGGCGACCAGTCAGGCTTAAACAGGTGCATATACCGGAAACCGCGCGGACAAATCATATCCCTGTCTGAATAAATAATATCAGCCTTGTCCTGGTTTCTGATGGCCTCAGCCACATGGTAGAGTGCATCAGGGGATATTCTGTCATCATGATCGAGGAATGCCACATAATCACCTGTCGCCATTTCTATCGCCGTATTTGTAGCATAACAGATACCTTTATTCTCAGGTAATACAGTCAGCTTAATTCTAAGATCGTCTGCTGAACATGTTTTTATATATAGCGCGATTTCCCCTGTACTACTGGCGTCATCAACCATACACAATTCCCAATTTGCATATGATTGCGCCTGAATAGAATATATACACTCTTTTAGGTGAATAAAATCAGTATTATAAACAGGTGTCACAACACTGATGAGAGGCGGATTGCTCCATTCAAGAGACCGTTGACGCTGATCAGCCCATTCACCAGGAGAAACATAGCCATGATGAAACAGCCATACCTGGTATTCTGCCCATTCACTTGTGGCCCACATTTTCAGTTCATCTTCGCTTGGAACAATGTTTGGGATGTCTTTATTGTCCATATTAAAAAACCTCGCCTTCACCCTGTGTTTCTCACAGGGGTGGTATATCAGTTAAGACTAAAACCGAGGTATTCCTCTCCATTGCCTGTATTGATCACAACATGGTCTTTATCTATTCTGATAATATTTAATCCATCCACAGAATCACCTTCTCTGACGATTCTATTGTTAATGACAGCCATACTGTGTGTAGAATCAGCAGACCATGAAATTGCCTGGAGTTTTACCGTAACATCATCATGAATAATCTCCGGCTGCGGTTTAATCTCTGAGACTGTTGCATGCTGTTCTACAGAGATTTCCCGGCCGGGATCAGTCTTTATATCGATCACTTTTTCAGGCTTTATTTCATCTGATTTTTCCGGCAAAGGTAAATTAGCGGTGAGCGGGATATGTTTATTTTCAGCCGCAGCCGCTTCAAGATGAACCTCATCAGTTTTTTTTGAAGACACCACCGGATCCACCCCAACTGTATCTACTGCTGTTGGCATATTCATATCCGAATGAAGCACATAGTTATCCGAAAACGGTTGAAACGTTAATGCTATCCATATGCCTACAGACATCACTAAAATCGTACATAATATGGAAATCTGGTATAATCGTACCGTTCTTTTAACCTGTGTATTAATCGTATCACGAGGCACTACCATCTGCCCGTTCAGCTGGACTCCATTATCAGGAACAGATTCGTTTTCAATTTTTTTAAGCGCTTTAAGGATTGAACTCAATTTTCAAAAACCATTATATGAGGGATTGTTAAAGATTTTTTTTCATTATAAAGGACCATCTTTGTGGTTGATCCCACAACGCCGTCAATCTCTATTCCCTGTTTCTCCTGGAAATCCATTATTATCTTCTGAGTCATCTCATCATAGACTGGATCCATAAAGATATCGCTGTATCCAATGTCCTGCAATAACATTTTTAGAGCAAGTATCGATTCATTATTTGTATCATAGGGTATGGTACCGTAAATTCTATAAAAGTTTTTCCAAGGTATATAGGCTTTCCCGGACCAGTTTTCCATAAAGCCCTTAAAATCCGTCTTAATTAATTTTCCTGTATCAGCATTCCAGAACAGCATTGTGTCATTCCCGTATCCGATAAGCGCAAGGTAAACCGAAGACAAGTCATCAGGTTTAATCAGCTCAATAACTGCCGGCAGGTTGATTAGCTCAAGCATAGACATCTCATCTATAATCGTCCGGATTATAAAACCGTTTTTCCGAGCTGAAAGCCTTAAAAACGCCAGATCATCCTCGACTTGGTCCAGCTTCCTGTTAATTATGGAGCCAGTATCCCAAAGATCCATTGCAGTCTCTATGGCCAGTCTCCTTGACGAGATCCTGTTTAATTTCTCAAGCTGACCTGCCAGACCTATTTCAATATCAGGATAAGCCTCATCAATAGTTATGGATTTTTCAGATATTTTATCCCGCACAGAAACGGTATCTTTTGCAGGAACATTTTCTGAAACAACCTTTTCTACCATGGATTGCTGATCTGTTTTCCCGGCAGGTGACGCATCAACGGTAACCCCTTTTTCACTGTTATCGTAAAAAGCATTAAACAGAAGAAAAATACATAATACCAGCAAAACCAGAACAGCTGTTTTTCTGGTTAAAAACTGCAGTGGTATTCTTTCCCCTTTTCCCGACAATTCCCTTATTGCCGCTTTTACAATACGTCCTGATATCTTATGCTGCCCGAGGACATAAGCATTAAGCAGCGACCTGTCGCATACGATATTAATCAACCTCGGTATACCGCCGGAATATCTATAAATTGAGAGCAAGGCTGACCAATCGAATTGAACACCGGACTTTCTCGACGCGATATGCATGCGGTGCTGAATATACTCTTTTGTCTCCTTAAATGTTAGAGGCGTCAAATGACAGCTCAATGTTATCCGCTGTCCAATCTGTCGCAATTCATATGAATCAAGTTTCTCTCCAAGTTCTGGCTGTCCCACAAGTATGATCTGTAAAAGCTTACTCGTGGTTGTTTCGAGATTTGACACAAGCCTCAACTGTTCCAGTACATCACTGTTAAGATTCTGGGCCTCGTCAATAATCAGGAGCGCTTTTTTGCCTTCGGTTTTTATATCGATAAGAAAAGCATTCAGTCTGTCGATGAGATCCTTGGAATTATCATCATCAGAATCAATACCAAACTCGTCGTTAACCGTCTTAAGGAGCTGCAGTGAATCAAGCTTGGGATTAAAAATATAAGCTGCTTCTGTATCCTCATCAAGATTCTCAAGAAAAGATCTGCAGAGGGTTGTCTTCCCTGTACCGACTTCACCGGTAATCTCAACAAAGCCGTCTCCCTGGGATACAGCATATGACAGATGCGCCAACGCTTCTTCATGACTCCTGCTCAAATAAAGATAAGCAGGATTCGGTACCAGCTGAAACGGTCTTTCTTTTAAATCAAAAAAAGTTTTATACATAAGTTCAATACCTGATCAATTATTCTTAGCGTGAAACTGTTTTTTTATAAAAATATAAATATATAAAAATATTTTGTCAAATAAGAAAGTTATGTTGACTTACAGAACCTTTATGAATTAATATAAAAATCTAATCATTTGCAGGTCATGTCTTCAATAAAGGAGCTATATATGGAAGATCTAGTCGAGTTTTTGGCCCTGTCTGAAATATTTAAAGATGTCCCCGATCAGGATCTAAAAGAAATCTCATCAATTTGTAAAATTGAACAATACACCAAAAATCAGCAGGTCTTTGTTGAAGATGATCATGGGGATCATCTTTATATTCTTTTCAGCGGCAGCGTTAAGATTACCATAAGAGCCACATGGAGAGAACGGAAAGAAGAGATGATTCAGATGATACGGCCAGGAGAAATTTTTGGAGAATTTTCCTTTATTGACGGCGGCCGGCGTTCAGCATCGGCAATTGCCATGGAAGATGTGACGATTCTCTGTCTCTCAAGAGCTGATTTCGACACCTTGAGCCAATCAATACCCGCTTCAGGATTATGTATTATGCATAACTTTGCATGGATTTTAACCAGCAAGCTAAGAAAAACAACCATGCTGTGGCGAAGCACGATGCAATAAGAATTAATGTATCTGGGTTAATTTCATAATTGGTAATAACGTTGCAAGAATAATAAAGCAGACAACCACTGCCATGATGACAATGATGACCGGTTCAAGCCATGTTGTCAGGCTGGTTATGGTTGTCTCCACATCGTCTTCATATATATCTGCAATTTTTTTTAACATTGCTTCCAATTCACCACTCTGCTCTCCTACCAGAATCATCTGAACCGTGAGATACGGAAATGTGTCGGATGATGACAGCGACTTGCCAAGACCATGCCCCTTCTCAACATCTTTCGCGGCTTCAGATATGGTATCAGCGACAATCACATTTCCGACAATATTTTTAACAATCTCAAGGGAAGCTATCATGGGAACCCCGTTCTCAAGTAGAGAGCTGAGGGTTCTGGCAAATCTTGCCACGGCTATTTTTCTAAAGAGATCTCCCATTACGGTTAATCGCAGGGTTGTTTTATCAAACTGATAACGCCCTTTTTCTGTATTAATCAGGTAACGGAAACCAAAAATTACAGCAACGATAACGATGAGTATCAGCCACCAGTATTTTTTTAAGATATCACTCATGGTCATCAGCGCGACCGTAATCCCCGGCAGTTCCTGGCCGGTCCCCTGAAGCATGCCGGTAATTTTCGGCACGATAAATGTTATAAGGACAAAAAGAATAACTGATCCAAACAGTGTCATGATAAGGGGATAAGCAAGTGCCTGGCGAATTCTGTTTTTCAGGAACTGTTGTTTTTCCAGTATATCCGCGAGCCTGCCCAATACGATTTCAAGGGTGCCCGAACTTTCAGCAGCTCTCACCATGTTAATATAAATTGATGAAAAAGCTTCTGGGTAGAGAGAGAGTGAACCTGCGAAGCTTTTCCCCTCCTCTATGGAATCTTTAATCCGGGAGAGGATTTTTTTAAACGCGTGAGAGCCGGCCTGGGGTATCAGAGTTGAAATCGCTGAGACAAGAGGAAAACCGGCATTGATAAGGGTTGACAGCTGTCTTGTCATCATGGAGAGCTCTGATTGGCTGATACGCGAGAAAGAACGGAAAGACGGGAGGGACCACTTTCTTTTTGACGCAGTTGTTTTATACACCTCTTTAATTGAAACAGGATAAATGCTCGACCCGCGAAGTTTCTGCTGCGCTGATCCAGGACTTTCCGCGTCAATAATCCCTGACGTATTTTTCCCGTTTGCATCTAATGCGGTGTATTCATAAACTGGCATATTTTTTTATATCCGTTGTATTAATTTTTTTTTAAAGTGCCTAAAATGGAAAACAAAGTGCCTTAAGTTACAAGTTATAAGTGCCTTAAGTTAATGTATCGCTTCGCTCTGTCAGTATTTAAAATACGTGGTCGTGGTCGATTATTTAAACCAAAAAACAGTTAATGTATCGCTTTACTCTAAGGTTTTTTAAAAATAAAATAGCAGAATTCCACAACTTAAGGCACTTGTAACTTAAGGCACTTGTAACTTAAGGCACTTATAACTTATCCTAATCCGACCACAACTTTAGGCACTATGTTTTTTCACTACTTCTGAGCCACCCTGAGCACTTCAGAGATGCTGGTTATCCCTTTTTTAACCTTTATAATACCATCCTCACGGAGCGTTATCATGTTCTGGTCAAGTGCAGCCTGCTTAATCTGACCTGCGTCAAATGTTTCAAGAACCAGCTTCCGGATGTTACTGTCCATGACCAGGATTTCAGAAATACTTTTCCTCCCCCGGTATCCTGTAAAAAAACAGTTTTCGCACCCTTTAGCCCTGTAAATCACGCTCTCTTGAATTTGTTCTGCGGTAACCTCGATGCTGTTCAGTATGGACTCATCCGGTTCATATGATTCCCTGCAGTCAGTACAGAGAACCCTGACCAGCCGCTGGGCCATAACCGCAATAACAGATGAAGAAATCAAAAAAGGTTCCACACCGATATCAACAAGACGCGTGATTGACCCTGCGGAATCGTTCGTATGAAGCGTTGAAAAAACCAGATGCCCTGTTAACGCGGACTGAACAGCGATTTCAGATGTTTCCAGGTCGCGTATTTCACCAATAAGGATAACATCCGGGTCCTGCCTGACGATAGAACGGAGCCCCCTGGCAAAGGTAAGATCAATTTTCTGATTAACCTGTATCTGGCTGATACCCGGTATCTGGTATTCAATCGGATCCTCAATGGTAATAATATTAATATCTGATGTATTGATTGATGATAGAACAGCATACAGTGTTGTTGTCTTGCCGCTCCCTGTGGGGCCGGTAACAAGTATAATACCATGGGGAGACTTGATAAGCTCCTGTACAACTTCCAGCTTGTCTGTTTCTAGACCAAGGTCGGAAAGACTCAATAGGGCGCTTGTTTTATTGAGAAGCCTGAGAACAACTCTTTCTCCAAAAGATGTCGGTATGGTTGAAACGCGGATGTCAATATCCTGGTCCCCCTTTTTAACCTCAATCCTGCCGTCCTGGGGAAGTCTTTTCTCTGCGATATTCATTTTGGCCATTACCTTAACGCGTGATATAAGCGCTGATTGAATATGCTTGGGCGGTGTCAACAGCTCATATAATATGCCGTCAACACGATAACGGACTTTAAGTGTATGCTGGTAAGGTTCAATATGGATATCACTTGCGCGAGCTTTGATGGACTGAGAAATAATATGGTTCACAAGCTTGATTAGGGGAGCGTCACTCCTATCATCCAGCAGATCGGCTGTCTCTTCTATTTCACTGATGATAGAACTGCTGTCTTCTTCCATGTCCTGCACAAGCTGTTCAGCGGAATCCGAACCCTGATCATACGCGTAGTTGATCACCGAAATAATGGTTTCTTTTGGCGCGATGACGGTTTGAAATTTTTTAACGCCGTAATTATCTTTAAGGTACCGGAGCAGATCATCAAAGGGTTGAAAAAGCGTCGGGTCATTCACGGCAATCAAGCATAAGGTATCATTTTCATCTGCAATACTCTCCCCATTTTGATCTTCTCCATTTTCATCATCTTTTTTCGCGGTCAGTGGCACCATCAGGTGCTCTTTTAAGAACTGGATGGGAATTCTTCCGGTAAAATCCGTACTCATGTTTTCTGTCTGCAGTTCCGTATAAAACGGTATACCGTAAAAAATACTCAACCCTTCAAGTGCCTGGTTCTCTGTCAGAACATCCTTTGAAACCAATATGTCAAGGATACTTCCGCCCTGTATGTCCTGTAAGCTTTGAGCCTCCATGAAATCATCTTCAGGAACATTGAAACGTTTTTGTATAATATCTGCCAGTTCTGTTTTCATAACTAATTTCTACTCAATATGAATATTATCTTTTTTTGATTCCTTATCGTAGAGTTCAACTTTGCCTTCCATTAATTCAGTAATTTCACCTTTTTTCTTCGTATACAGCTCTTTAGCATCTTCAGGGTCTTGGATAACATAAGGCGTCAAAAACACATATAGATTCGTCTTCTCATCTGTTTCGCCCACAAAGGAGAACAAGTAGCGGATCACCGGGATATCGCCTAGGCATGGGACCTTGCTTGCATTCTTTGAAAAAGAATCATCTATTAGGCCGCCAATAACAATTGTGTCCTTATCATTGACAATAACCGTTGTGTCGATGGAGCGTTTAAATGTTTTAGGCTGGTTCGCGACTTCTTCTCCCCCTTCAATTAAACGGGACGTCTCCTGGGATATTTTAAGCCGTATCCTTCTCCCTTTGCTAATTTGCGGTGTAATCTTGAGTGTTATACCGACATCCTTGTATTCATATGAATTATAGGTATCATTATCTGATGTACTGGTTTTTGTCTGGTACGGCACATTTTTCCCCACAGTGATGCTTGCCTCTTCATTATCGGTCGTGAGAAGCTGAGGTGTTGAAAGGATGTGAACATCATCATCAATTTTAGAGGCTTCAATAATCGCTCCCAGGTTGGGAAAAATGACATCGCCGATAGTTAACGGCTCTGTAATTACCCCCATAGAAAAACCGCCTGGCATAAACCCCTTCCCAAGTCCGCTCAAACTGCTGTAGTCGCTTCCGGTAAAACCTATACCGACAGCTCCCTTTGTTAATCTCGTTTGCGTGTTCCCGTCAGAATCAACATATTCAATTACTTTGCTGCCGATCTTTCTTTCATCTCCGGCAATCCACTCGGTTCCGATATCAAATTTTTTGTTTACGTTAACTTCCATAATAAGGCACTCGATGTAGACCATGGATCTGGGAATATCGAGTTTCCGAATTATCTCTTCAATAATAATGTAATCACTCTTTTCAGCCAGGGTGATGATGCTGTTTGTCGCCTTGTCGGCTGTCAGGTTTACATCCTTGGGAACAACCGGCGCCCTCTTCTTGCCCCCTTTTTTAGACGTACTACTTTCTTTTGGCAAGGATTTCAGGACAGATACCAGGTCCTCGGCCGTGGCATTTTCCAGATAATATACATGGATTTTTTCATTGCCCGGCGGGATCTCTTTGTCGAGCATTTTTATAAGTTCTCGAACCCTGGCAGTATTAACCTTGCTGGCAAGAATAACGATTGTGTTTGTCCTTTCATCTGACACGAGTTTAATCTTGTTTTCCGTCTGCTTTTTCTTTGACTGCTTCGTCTCCTTGAACACCGTGTCCAGAAGACTAACCAGTTTTGATGCATCAGCGTATTCTATTGGTACCATCGTGATTTCCTGGCCAATGCCGGACACATCAATTATCTCCAGGATTCTAAGAAGCTTTTTTATGTTCGAATACACATCTGTAATTATCAGCATATTTGTCGGTGCGTATGAAAGCATGGAACTGTTTTTTGAAACAAGGGGGGTAAAAAGTCGTTTAATCTCCTCAGGTTCAGCGTATTTTAATGAAAGTATCTGCGTTACAATCTTGTCTTCAACGACCCCTTCTTTTTTTAATCTGGTTTCAATATTTTTAGACTTTGCGTCCGGGGCAGGTATAATTTTCGTTACTTCCCCGGCCTCTACTGTTGCAAGGCTGTGTACTTCCAGGACAGATTCAAACACCTTGTATGCTTCTTTCGTGGAAATCATGGAAGGTGAAATGATCGTTACCTTTTTGTTCTTAACCCTGTCATCTACAATAAAGTTCTTTTTTGTTAATTCACTGATAAATTTTATAAAGACTGATATTTGCACATCATTAAAATTGATTGAAACAAACTGTTCCGGGCTTGTTTCCTTTGGTTCTTTTCTCGTTGCAGCCGGTGTCTTTTTTCCTTTTCTTTCGGTCTTTGCCTTCCTTTTTGATGAAGATGGTTTTTTCCGGATTAAATCCTTTGGTTTTTTTTCAGGCACAGGTGAGGAGACTTTATCTTTTTTATCAGGCATTTCGATGGGAGGCTTAGGAGGCTGTTTCCCTATCACCTCTTTCATCTTATCATCCGGCAAGGAAAGCTTTCTTTTAAATAACTCTTCAGCTTTATCAGCCGGTATCATAGGTTTTTTACCCTTTCCATCTTCAACCGTATCTGTTGATACAGAGGATTTCTTTTCGTTCACCTTTTTTCCTGCTTCCCCTGGTAACAGCATCTTCTTATCAGTTACCTCTTTTCCAGTTTTCACGGATGCATCAGGCGGTTTATCGGTTAAGTTTTCTTCGGTGATCACTGAAGCCGGAGACGTGCCCAAGCCTTTTTTCCCAGGTTCACGTTTATCCTCATTCACGGCAAATGTGGTCGTCATCAATAAAAAACTGAATGAGATCAAGTAACTAGTAATAATTTTAAAGTTAATTTTCATTTTTATCTGCCAGTCTGTTATATTATTATTTTTAAGTATTTTTTAATTTCATATCTATTTTATTTCATATTTTATTGTTCTATCCCTGCCCCTTCTTTTAATCTGAAGTTCCATATTTGATGATGACTTCAATGATTCTATCAATCTTAAGCCATCATCCATGCTCTGCAGCCTGTGACCGTCAACAGCCGATATAACATCACCGTTTCTAAGCCCCATACGCCTGAATATCGATTTTGCCTTTATACTGCTGATCCTTAATCCATCAGCTTCACCATCAACAAAATGGGGCCGCACCCTAACATCCTTCATCAGATCATTCATATTGCTAAACGCATCTTCTATCTGGGAACGTTTTAATTTTATGTTCTGTGTTCTTCCCTTTGACCGGCTTTTGCTAGACCTACTTTTCTCTCCCCCTTTTGACCTGCTGGCAAATTCTCTTCCCTTACCAGGGGCACCACTATCCTCCATGTCCAAGCTCTTATCCTGGCCATTATGTGTCAGTATAACCTTTTCCCGCATAATGGTTTTAACAATAGCGCCTTGAACAGAATCCCCCTTCTTATATAAATTCTGCTCCCGTTTATCCCTGTCCTCAATCACCGCATATGAATTTTCCCCGCTTACGATGGTTCCCCAAAGTTTTAGGTTAAGTTGTATCGGCGCTGCTTCATTATTCACGATCGGTGGGATGAGACCAGACGGCGTATCAATAATTTTAAAAATATTTCGTTCTGTAATCGACTTATAGTCAGACAACGGCTTTGACTTTACTTCTTTTGGAAGTGTCACCTGACTGTCCGATGCTTGTAAAACAGGAGTCTGCCCCATATTTGCCGTGACAATACTGTAAAATATTTTTACACAAAAAAAGATAACAGCGGTTGCCAGTAAAGTATTTATTATCGGAAATATTTTTTTTATCATCATAAATTAAAAACAGCTCAAACAGGTTTTTAAAACAAATTGTCCCAATTTAGATTGTTAAATGTCCCGCCAATTTTCAAAGGTATACTACCATCCTTCCCTTGTTTATTTTTTATAAAAAACGCCATTGGAGAATCCTCACTAAGCTCCTTAAGAAAACCAGGATCCGGTTGTATACTGCTGTCAAGGTTTAACATACTTTCATCTAGAGGTATTTTTAATTTGATCAGTCCCGACAAACTCCCGTTGACCGGTTCTCCTTTAAAATGACAATTCTGGAACACAACTTCGCTCTTTATAATATCCGCTTCAGCTGACAAACTGCTGAACACAAAATAATCTAATTCCTGCATACCCATGACAGGATTTTCGAGCTGCAGTTCACAATCAGAGATATCAGCTTTTATATTTACCCCTGTTTTCCCTTTGGCACCGGATGTAATAACAGCATCAAGCGCACCTGATATCAGGTATTCTTCAAGGTCCTTAATCACCTGCACCTTGTCTAATTTTAATCCCTTGACAAATATTTTTAAACCGGTCTTTTTATCTTCCTTTTTACCTGAAAAAGATACCTTCCCTTTTATCATCCCGTCACAGGTCTTTGCTTTAAATTTATATACCTGACCAGGTAGAATTAACGAAAAAAAACCTTGGGTCAGCTTCACATATTCCGTCTTTATCAATAGTGTATCATTATAATAAATATTTACCTTGTCAACTTTCAGTTTGAATAATAAGGCCGGGCCAACATCAGCCGATGTAATACTTATCCCTGGAAACAAATTATTTACATGATATTCAAGATATCCTTTAACCGTGTTTGAGGGGAAAAGGGCATATAGAAAAATCAGCGTTATTGCTATAAAATACACGGCATATAACAGCCATTTTACTTTTTTATCGTTTAATACCTGCTGCAATAGATATATTTCCTATTTCAATGGTTTCTAAATGGAGGACAGCATTAATCTGCTGTTTCCCCCTCCCTTCTTTTGAGATAGATATCTTTTTTAAAAAAACCATATTTTCTGAAGTCTCTATCATGTGAAGGAAGGATATCAGCTCTTTTAGAGGAACCGCCTTAAGTTTCATTTCCACCCTGGAAATTTTATTCCGGGTTGCGTTAACCGCTGAAGAAGAGGGCTTCATATACGCTATCATGTTCTTGATCCCCGCTTTCTCAGCCAGGCCGTTAACAAAAGAGGTGAGTGTAAAGTTTTTGTCCCTTGTTGAGAAACGGGCCTCATTCATTTCCGTCCTCTTTTTAAGTGTATCATACTCAGCTTTACTCTCGACCATTTCATCAAGTCTTTTTATACTCGAGACAAGAGTTCTTTCCAGCCGATGCTTTTTTTTAACAGCCGGTACAGCGACAAACTGGAAAACAATAAACACGCATATAAAAATCAGTGCTGTCAGCACAGCGTATTTTTCACGCTTGCTCAGTTTTTTTAATGTGTCCAATTTTACTGCCATGATACTCTTCCGCTGTTTATCTCGATTAAAGCTTCATATTCAGTTTAAAGTTCACCCGATTCTTCCTCGAATCCCTGCTGCTGTCTGGATCAGAAACATTTGTAAACATTTCTTCCTTTTCAAAACGGGCGTGGATATCATCCACTGTACTGAAAGAATCGGTGCTTCCGGAAATAATAACACTGTCTTTACTGATAATTATTTTTTTTACCTCAATATCGATGCTCTCGGGAATCATTTTGCTGACCTTGTTAAGGATATCAATCTTATACCTGCCATTGCCAGCTTCGCTGGTCATAGGTATTTCCCTGAGGCCATCAACTCTATTCTGCATCTCATCTACCGGATCAGCAGGAATATCTTCACTAGGAAACGTTAATGCATAGATATTGTCAATCTGTGTTTCAATACTGGAGACTCTTTTTTTGGTTACAACAATATCAACAATGCCATAACTAAGAAATACAAGTATCATCACTAATGCTGCTATCCCTGTTTTGATAATATCTTTTTTATGTTCCTTCCATTTACGTTCTACAGCAAACTTCCCTTTTCTGAAATTAAAACAATCATAACCAGTAATAGACGCAAACGTGAGCGCAAGAGCGTTGTCCATCTGTCCGGGCTCCCAGGACATGGACGGAAAATTGCTGATATTGATATCTGTATCTCGTAAAAGGTCCATACCCTTGACTGGAACTTCCAGTTTTTCCGACATACGCTTTTCAAAGGAATCAATTGTAAGACATGTCCCGGTAACAAATACAGTTTCCGGCTTAAAATCGATATTGTACCGGCTGCAGCAGGCTGAATTCACACGATCAATTTCAATACACAGGCTATTGATACCGTCTGCACTGTTTAAATCAGCAAAAACAGGCCGCACAATATATATCTGACCGGAAACAATCGTGAACAGGGTTGCCATAGTCATATCCGCGTCTATGAAAAGAGAGTGGTCAGGAAGGCCAGACATACCTCCCAGGGCTATGGCAGTCGCGTAACCGTTAATCGTTAATATATCAGGATCAAGACCGCAAGACTTAAACGCTTCCAGAAATGTTTCAATCCTGGTTTCTTCAACACCGGCTGTAATGATCTCCACACCCTCAGGATTATTATCAGCGTCAATATAACGGAAATCGATGACCATCTCATCCACCGGAACCAGCATCTCAGGGCCGAGTTCAAGAGGTAAAATCTGAGCGATCTTTTTCTTTTCCTTAAAGGGCATCTTCACATTTCTGAAGTATATAGACTCAGCAGGGATTGACGCCACACATTCAACACTTTCAATATCGATCTTTGCCGCTAAATCCTCCAGAAGATCCAAAAACGTAATGTCATTCTCCTCATCGTCAAACGGTAGTATATATTCATTTGCCTCGATAAAATTTCCGCTGACATTACTCTCGATAAGGACGGCTGACAAAGCGCCATCTCTTATATCTATTCCGAGAATTCTTTTTTCCATATTCAGTTAATCACTCGCTATTAACAACCCGTTGCATCAGAATGCCGGTTACTTTATCTCCCTGCTCAACATCCTGCATTTCCATTTGTCTGATTCGCTGTCTTTTTCTCTTTGAACAACAGCTGACACCGTAAGTTTAATATCATTCAGTTTCGCGGTTGATTCTATTCTAAAAATATCACTTGTCGTCATTATCAGTGCTGAATCAATTTTAACATCACTGCAGCCTGGCGCATCCTTGTACCATGTTGATTTTGACAGATCCGCCACTATCCCCCCTGTTGTGTCCTCTTCATCAGGATCAATCTCGCGAAAATCATAGATCTCTTCTGCAAGGTCCTCGTACTCATCTGTTAAAAGAGACCTTATAACGTGAAGAGGCGCTGTATTGATATTAATTTTACCATCATAAGTAAAGCTCTTTCCATCACTTTTTTTGCTGGTTTTTTTCATGCCGTGAACCGTAAAAAAATCAGCAATCTTGGGCTCCTTTGCTTTATCATCATTAACACTTTCTTCTTCATCTTCAAAAATACTCTCTTCACTCTCTGTTAAAGCCTCATAAAGAGCGGCTGCTTCGACTAACATACTCACAAGTTCCGGCGTAAATCCTTTTACCAGTGTCAACTCCCCGAGATGGGTAAACGGACCATTTCTGCATGAATACGGTGGCTCAAGGTCCTCGTAATAATCTGATTCCGCACCATTAAGGCCTGTGATGATGTCATCATCATCATCAAGCCAGTCTTTAAAGCAGTTGATGATATCCGTTGTTGCGTTAAGATCCGCAGATTCATCTACAGATACAATCGGTCGTACAAACCGGTCGAGAAGTTCTTTCTGTTTTTCGTCAAAACCTTTCCCCTCCGGGTAATCTACAAGGGCATTTACCTGTATTTTCCCAAGTTCATCCGTAATTTTCAATGTGATTTCACCATCTTCAAAGGGGATTTCACTCAACAAATCCGCGATGACCTCTTCATCAGCCCAATCCTCATGGATGGAATCGACTTTCTTTTTCTCCTCTTCATCCTTCCTTTTATCACTGACAAGAACAGCCATGCCGATATTGATCCCCGAATACGCCATATGGCTGAGGAAAGAGCGGTCACGGGTTATCACGGCTGAGTCGATCGTCGATCGCGCTGTTCTGTTCATTTCAATGGTAAAGGCAATCAGCAGTGTAATGACCGCTATTGTTATAAATAGCGCAACACCTTTGTCATTGTCACTGTTTTTGTTGATCTTTTTCATTTCACCATCCTGATATTGCCAATAATCCATTGAAATTATTATAATTAAATCGTTTCTTCCTGTTTTTCTCTCCATACCGGCAGACTTACGGCTGTTTCAAAAGTATATGTATTCTCTTCATCACCAAGCTCAAGGAGAATATGAATGGCTTTGGGGGTTTCATAATCTTCTTCAAAAGATTCAGAATCCCAGGTCTGCTGTTCCTCCCCTTCCTGATCGAAATATGTGAACTGAAGGGATTTTACCCTTTCACACAGTATCGGATCCATATTGCTTTCTTCAAATTCCTCATCAAGTTTCAGACGATCCCGCCTTCTGACAACATACTGACGATCTGAGGTCTCCTGGACATAATACACAATCTCAGCAATCCCTTCCTGCTGCGACTGCCCCATTGGCAGATGAGCGAAAGACGCGAATCTGAGTGTTGAAAAACTGTCAGCCCCTGCGTAAGATGATTCACCCACAATACGGAAAATATCTGGTTCTTCAGTAAAATCGGGCTCAATATATTCAGACACGGATACATGAATCGTCTCTAAATCATCGGCCATCCTTTCCAGGCATGTTTTCCCCATTTCATAATATATTTCACTCTCTTTTATCGCCTCTCCGCTCGATAATAAAAAATTAAATGATCCAAACAGGATAGTGATCAAGGTACCAAAAAGGAAAATGGCCAGAAGAAGTTCTAGCATGGTAAAACCATCTGGTTTTTTATGGTATAAATTCTTGTTAATCATCTTCAACAAACCTGTAAGCCCTGACAGAATAGACATATTCCCTGTTATTTACAGACAGATCCAGATCAATTTTTTTCAAATTCAGGGTGTCGTCATCACCTTCAATCAGTTCTGTCTCCATATCCTCAACCTTGATATTCCATGAATATTCTGAAAACTGTTCTTCAAACACCCCTGATGAATCTTTTATATTCTCTTTATCAATATCCAGATCAGCCATCTTCTTTTCAGCCAGCAGGGCTGCTGTTGTATAAAACCGGGCCGCGTTGGTCATGTTAATTGTCTGAATATGCAATCTGAAAACCGTCACAAGAACAGTGGCGATAATAAGCATAGCAACAAGAATCTCCAACAGTGTAAAGCCCTGAATCGTTCCTGTTTTATATCCCGTATTATCATTATTCATAACTAACATAACCGTCTACCGTCTTCATGCTTTGTAAAAACGGTTCTATCATAAAAGAATACTTCTCATTATCATCGGTAATAACGTGTATGGCCGCCATGTCAGAATAACCCTTTTTATAAAAATATATCTGGGCTTCTCCTGATGAAACCGGAAGCTTCCCTGGAAACTCAACATCCATTATGTTCAGATCCTCAGGCAATTCAAATATAGGCACTTTGCTCTCTTCAAGTGCTGCTTCAGCTTCTGTTTGATTTGAATAAACCCAAATTCTGTTGGCACTGATATCTATAAACATAATATATGTTTGTTGATTTTGTATGGCGTCCGCTCTCAGTTTTTTCGCCTGCAGATTGATATAATCTGCTGTTTTCTTTGTACTATCAGTTAAAATAGCTGTTGGGAAATGTGGCAGAACCACAAACAGAGTTATGCTGATGAGGGATATTACAGCGAGAATTTCTATAAGAGTAAAACCAGCGCTTTGTTTGAAATTATTCATCCAGATATCATTCGTATCTTTATCGTCAAAAGGAAACCCGCCTGCCAGATATCCGGTATTATTAAAAAAATGCCTGGCAGTAGGCTATTCGATTTCCCAGTTATTAATATCCGCGTCAACACCATCACCACCAGACACACCGTCTGCGCCAAAACAAGTCAGGTCAAACCTGCCGTGAGACCCGGGACTGACATACACATATTCATGATCCCATGGATCCTTGGGCACCTTCCTCTTTTCAAGATACCCCCCTTCCCGCCATTTTTTTGCGCCACTCGGGGGCTCCACAAGGGCTTGAAGTCCCTGTTCTGTTGTCGGATATTTTCCATTATCCAGTTTATATAACTTTAGAGCTGATTCAAGTGTTTCAATGGTCATTTTTGCCTTGTTCACTCTTGCATCATCAGGAGCCCCCATGAAATTGACCGCAACAGTCCCTACAAGAATCCCGATGATGACAATGACGACCATCAGTTCTATAAGGGTGAAACCATGGTCATTTCCAGTCCTGTTTTTCTTCTCTTTTTTCATTTTTTTCACCAATTTAGAATTAGTAGTTACTCAGACGTATAGATATATATGTTTGTCTACAAGAATTGCTTATTTCAGTCAATAGTATAAATCAGTTACCCGATCAGCCTGTTGAACTATTCTTATTTCTCACCCTGGTTACAGTTGAAACAGATATGTTTTTTTTTGTGTTATCTGCCAGTGGATCATCTTAGTAAAATTACAAAAATTCATAGGTTTAGTTTTTTTTCATCATTTACTATTAAAAAATGATGTCATTCCGGGCGGGCCCAGCCTTTTTGGGCCAAGACCCGGAATCCAGAACAATATTCCGATTCAAGCGATAATGGATCCCGGCTCGCGTTCCGCTCCACTGCACTTGG
>JANQFQ010000102.1 GCA_028277765.1 Desulfobacterales bacterium | reverse complement strand
TGTGGTTTCAGCCAGCTCTCTGCTGTGGGTGACAACAACAATGGTAAGCCCGCTACTGTTAAGTTTCTTAAAGGTATCGAATATGATTTTTGCATTATTTGAATCAAGATTTCCTGTGGGCTCGTCAGCAAGTAAAATATCAGGGGAGTTTATAAGGGCTCTTGCTATGGCAGTCCTCTGCATCTCTCCGCCTGACATTTGGGAAGGGAGATGGTTAATCCTGTCGGAAAGACCTACTATATCAAGCAATTCCCGAGCCTCCTTTTCTCTTTGAGAGTTATTTGCAAACAGGCCGGGCACCTGCACGTTTTCATATGCTGTCAGAGTAGGTATCAGATAAAACTGCTGAAAAACAAATCCGATTGTATCTCTTCTTATAATAGTCAGCTGGTTTTGATTCATGGCACTTACATCCCGGTTTTTTATCTTTACAATACCCTTTGAAGGATTATCGATGCATCCGATTATATTCAGAAGTGTGGTTTTGCCAGAGCCAGAAGCTCCAGCAATAGAAACAAAATCATTTTTCCGGATACTTAAGTTGATGCTGTTGACAGCTTTGATCTCTTCCGCACCCCTTTTGTAGTATTTGGAAACATCTCTCAACTCAATTATACTGTTGTTAGTCATTTCTTATTGCCTCCATGGGCATGATGCCGGATATCTTAAGCGCTGGCAGGGTTGCAGCCAGCCCCCCTATGACCATGACAATCGAAAATGAAAAAAAGGCAATGTCCATACCCGGACGTATAATATCTGCGGATTGCGAGATAAAAGATGTAAGAAGAATCTCTCTCACATACCCATCAAACAGGCCTGCCATGAGCATACCTGCCGTCAGCCCGAAAACAATACCGGCCAGACAGATCATAAAAGTTTCCTGAAGTATAAGCTTATAAATATCAAAAAAACCCGCGCCTACACACTTTAAATAGGCAAACTCCTTCCTTCTTTCGTATATTATAGTAATAATCGTATTTGCTATCCCGGCAGTACTGACAATGAGTGTAAAAAACAGAACTGCATACATAATTGTCCTTGTACTGTTAAAAAAAGTCATAACCTCCTGACCAATGGCCTCAGGTGTCAGTACCATATAGTCATCTGCAAGGTGGGCTTTGATATTGGCCTTTGTTTGATCAAGCCGGTCAATATTCTTGACACTTATAGCAATGGCAGAAAGTTTGCCCTCTCTGTTTATAAGTTTTTGGGCTGTTTTAAGAGGCAGAAAAAACATACCGTCATCCTGGTTGTAGGCATATTCCAGTATACCTGCAACTTCAAACTCCATGTCAAAATGTTCAACATAGATCATATCTCCCACCAGCCTCTTTTCCAGAACAGCTATATCAGCGCCAAGGATGATCGATTTGTCGCTTTTGAACCAGCCGCCCTTTTTATATTTCCATTTATTTTTCATGCTTTCCACTTCTCTGGTTACGCCGCAGAAGATATCTGTCCGCATGCCGTCCGAGGTGGTGATGGAAAATATTTTAAAGGGCATTACTTCTTTTATGCCGTCCACGTTCTTTATCTCATCATGCACAGCCTCTGGAATGTACATGGGACTTATTCCTCCTTGAGCTATGATTGATGCGGCATCCATGGGGCAGCCTCCCCTCGCTATAAATAGGTGCGCTCCTATTCCCTCTACAAGCCCCTCCTTTACCGAGAGTTTAAACCCCCTGTCCAGGGAAAATACCATAAAAAGTATAAAGGCTGTCAAAGATATGCTCAGTATGGCCAGAGCTGTGCGTGTTTTGCTGCGTGTCAGATTTTTAAATGCAAAATTATGGAGTTTCATTATCTTTCCTCAACAACCTCAGCCAATATATACGGGCTCTGTGCTGTAGCTTTCAGCGTGCCGAAAACCCTGACGGGTTTTGATATGGCAATCTTCGGCAGGACCGTATTAATGGCCATTGAAACTTTTATGCTGTTGATTCCGTCCTTCAGAGAAAATTCGTTCGGGCAGCAGGACGCACCGCATGGAACAGCATAAATGCCGTTTAAGACCACCAGGGTGTCAGTATACTTTGACTGGTTTTTAAGAATATAATCCAGTTTCACCTCTTCAATATTTTCAGGAATTTTGGAGTTATTTTTTTGTTCACTGCATCCTGAAATTAACAACAAAACTAACAGAAATAAAACAGACTTGATAAATTTGAATTTAACCATGTTTTCTCTTCCTTTTTTATTTGATATATTCAATTTTATGCTCACAAACTTAATAGTATACAAAATTTAAAAACACAATCCAAACCCTATCAAAGCAGTATAATATATTACAATATTGCTGAAAGAGTTAGTGATATAATCCCGAATCCCTGAGCTGTAGTGATATTAGATCCACAAGCAATTGAAACAATCAGATCAGAATTGTCTGGCTTAAATTCTTTACGGAGCTGATTAAACGCTTTTACAATATCATTTTTCTTCTTATCAGTATTGATTTACAATAATTACATTATTTGCACGTTCCTTAGATGTGAAACTTGCCAACAGAATCAATCACCTGCAAATGAGACACCCTTGCTTTTCAAAATGAAAAGTTGCTTTTCATATTTAAAAACAAGCTGTTTATATATATATAAATTGATAACTATAATTATTTAAATATACACGTGATAGTTATATAATATGTTTATGGCATAACATTTGCTTTGAATGATATATTGGTTAGAATTTTAAACAATTAGATAAAATAATAAAGTTGATATGGGAATATTGCTAAAGCCAAATTTTCGATTTTTAATAAAAAGGCAACCATAAGGAGAAATTATGAAGGACGAACGTTTTGATGTAATTGTCATAGGTGGAGGCCCTAACGGGATGACAACAGCGGCATATGTTGCCAAGTGTGGTCTCAGCGTTGTTGTACTGGAGGAAAGGGTGGAATGCGGCGGCGCATGCGAAACACAAGAGCCGATTCCCGGAGTACGTATTTTCCCCCATGCTATGCTTATGTATGCTGCACCTGCACCTGGTTTTGAACAGCTTGAATTATGGAAATACGGATTCCGTATGAATTGGGATCCTATGGATTTTGTAGCCCCAGAATCTATGCTGCTGGCATGTACAGACGGTTGGCGAGCCTATACAGATAAGGATATGGAAGGCTGGGGAACATTAGGTGGCATGTTCGGCGATCCGCCTTTTACCAAAGAGCTTATGCGGTCTGTCTTCTGGACCCCCCCGCATCCACCTGAGGTTGAAGTAAACGCGAATAACATTCCATTTATGGAGGTTTTTAAAAAACATGCCCCCCATGTATGGAGTGAAGACCTTCTCCAGGGTACCATGTTTGATGTGCTTGATGAATATTGCGAAACAGAGTGGTTTAAAACCTGTATGGCATACGCATCATATGCATCAGGTGCTGCCGCTCACTGGGAAGGAGTAGCAATCCCGGCTATAGCCTGTACAGAACTTCTTACACTTACGAACACAGGCATGACAAGCCTTCCAAGAGCTGGATTACACGGATATTTCCATGCAATTCACAGAGCTGCGGTTCATAATGGCGCTGTTGTACGCACAAGCTGCCCTGTGGATGAAATCATTGTTGATGATGGAAGGGCCGTCGCTGTCCGGTTAAGAGAGACAGCCGCTTCAGGCGGAAAAACTATCCGCGCAAATAAAGCTGTTATCGCTGCCTGTGACGTACATCAGGCTTTTCAAAAAATGGTTGGGCCAAGACATCTTGATCCTGGCTTTATTCAGAATGTAAAAGACATTAGCCTGAAAAATCAGACCCTGTATGTATCCACATTTTTTGTTAAAGATCCTCTCACATACAAGGATCAATTTAAAACAGGACCTAACGGTCTTGATGTAGCAAATTTACGTGCAGTAGGTCCAAACAAATATCCTTGGGGCGGTGTATATCCCTGCGATCACAGAGATATTTATCTTGCTGACTGTGCTGATATTGATGGACATAAACAGAAACCAACCATCGATCCAAAGCATAAAATGTGGTTCCAGACACCCAGTATGGCATTTGATCCGTCTGATCCTCAGGGGTATCATCCAAAGGGGCATCTGGTTGCTGCATTCGAAATGGCGCTTACATCTCCTGATTATCATATTGAAGGAGAGGACGCACCTGACAAATACAGGGATGAATTGATGCAGTATGCGGTTGACTGTTACTCCCAGGTGTTTGACGGTCTGGATGAGAATAATATTATCCATCACTGGTATGCAACCGGGCGTGAAGTGGAGCTCAGAAACACCGGCCTGATCGGCGGTACCTGGGCCGGCAGCCGTCACTGCGAAGATCAGCTCTGGGAAAAAAGGCCGTGTGAAGGCCTTGAACGCTACCGTTCACCCATTGACGGTCTTTACCACGCGCATCAGACATCGGGTCATCCGGGCGGGTTATGCCTGATGGCGATCCCATACAACCTGATGCACATCCTGATTGAAGACGGTATTGCCGAACCAGGTGACTGGTGGTATGCAGCACCTGAATATATCCCACAGGAAGGCAAAATTTCTGCTGACCCAAATAAGAAAAGCAAATTATAGGAGGTGATGTTATGCCGAATTTTAAATATAAAGAAGGTTACTATAAATTCGATCCAAATGACCTGTTCGGGCACATGCAGCAGGAGTTTCCCGAAACAAGTGAGTTTG
>JANQFQ010000141.1 GCA_028277765.1 Desulfobacterales bacterium | reverse complement strand
ATTTTATCAAATGATGCCAAAAAAATTAAAAACGCTTTCGCAAATATGTTTGCTGTCTCTTCATCGCTCTCCCCTCTTTTCATAATCATGCTGTAGTATGAATCAAGAGCCACATCATATGGGTAGGTGTTTGCAAGATCTCTTAGCAACATTTCTCCTTTATTCGAGTGGCCTGACATTCTGCTTAAAAGTAAGGCATGTGCTGACCTGGCATAAACATCCATCTCATCAAAACCGATCCATCTTTCATACCAGGAAATCGCTTTTTCATTATGCCCGCTTTTTTTTAATGTTTCAGTAATCAATTTAAATCCTGATCGTTTGATCGGCCCCAGCCTGTCCCGTTTTTCTATATCATCAAGATCATTTAAAAGTTCTTCAATTATCTCCCTTCCATCATCCACGTCTCCCTTTAACAACAGTCCTCTCGCAGTTTTCAGTTGATCAAGATATGCGTTATTGTATTTTTGAACAATATAGTTATCCGCCTGATTAATCCACTTGGGACTACAAATCCAAATGCTAACAACCAAAACAGCCGTAGCCATAAGGATTAGCAGAATTATCCTGCCCAGATTCAACAAAAATCTAATTGAAAGCTTATGCATTTGTTGTTCAATTTATTTTAAGAATTGTCACTGCCTGTTTCTTAGTTTAAAACCGTACTATTCACCGCGCCTCTTCTTGCCATATCTGCTTTTCCTTGATAATCCTCAAATTTCCTCATATCCGCCATATCATCAGGGAAAAACCATTTTTCATTAAACCTGGCCTTGCTCCTCTTGTATGAATCAACTTCTTTAAGAATTATACGCGTATTTTTTTTAAACTCCTGATCAATGTAGCTGTCATATATTTTTATTATCGATTTCTTATCTGCCTTTATCTGATCAATATTTCCGGACAGTAATGATTTATAAAGATAAATCCTACCACCGGTTCCATACTGCCAGTTCTTTTTATACGCATCAACAGCAATCCTGTTGTTCAATATATCTGAATTTAAAATTGAAGCTGAAGACCCATCCTTGACCTGAAGGCCGATACCGTTATCTGTAAAACGGGTATTGATACCAATGAGCCGGCTGTTTTCACCCACAGATATCCCTTTGTCTGCATTGTTCCTCAGCAAAGTATTAACAACCACTGCGTCTGTTTCCATGAGATCAATACCGTCATTTCCATTGTGAATAAATCGGCAATTTTCTATAACCGCGTCAGAGATATCCAGATCAAGCCCGTCTGACCGTGCCTTTTTAAATGTACAGTCAGAAAAAAATATTTTGGAATAAACAACATGAACCATATCATCGGTATCATTGTTATCATGAAAACTGCAGTTTTCTACTTTAATGTCAGTAACATCATGGACAGAGAACATGCCTGAATATTCCTGCAGGTCATCTTTGTAGCCACTTCCTCCTTTGAACTCGCAATGTTTCAAATATGATCCATTCGCTCTTTGTCCTGTCAGCGCAATTGTACCCCAGGGCTTTTGCTGTTTATTCGCTTTAATAAATTTTACAGGATTTTTTGCCATACCGTCCGCATGAAGCTGTCCCCTGATAATCAAGCATGCACCCTCCTTTAACTTAATCATTGTGCCCGGCCGTATGATCAGATTCTTTTTTATCACTATAAAATCATCAACTATTATATCACCGTTCCAGATGATACTGTTATCAGCAGGAATATCATTTGCAATGGCATACATATCGTGAATATTGGTCATCTCTATGTTTTTATCATACGCAGCAGGTTCAGTTCCATCTCCCCTGTCAACTAAGACCTCCTGCAGCTTGTTTTTGTTATCAACACCTTTTAAAGTAAACATATAGCGGGCAGGCTGAACAGCTGTCTTCATTAAGGCCCATTTTTCGTCAAAGTTTTTATACTGTACATAATTAGCAATCAAAGGGATATCAATTGCCACTCGGTTATTATTGATACTCACCGTGCCGCTAATATCTTTAACGATTATTTTATTGTCACGTAAGTATGACAGTGAAGTTGAAAAACCTGTCGTAACCGGTTCTGTGTAAATAAAAACTATCTGTCTTACAACTCTTCTCCCGGATATTTTTAAAATAGCCGAATGATTATCAATATTATAATAAATATTTCTATCATCATTTAGAAAACCATTTTTAATATCAGTAAAGACTCTTTGAATGGCTGATCTTAAATATTCAAGGTCAAACATCTTTACCTGCATTGGAGACAACATTGGATCGTCGGCCACTGCTGACTGCATAACCGGAATATATTCATCAACTTCTCTAAGAAATTCTGTGTCTTTTCCTGAATGGAAAAAATCAGATATAGCATTTTGTCGAGATCTAAGAAAATCAGCATTTTGAAACAGCATCACATGAAGTTCACTCTGTACAATATCAAGGCGTGCTTTTTCATCAGGCCCAGGTACCCATTGGAAAAACCATCCCACAGGATCCCAAATAACCGGTTCAAATTGGCTCTTCACGGGATCATAATATATCCTCCAATTATGATGGTTATCATAATGGTAAGTCTGCATCAGACTTTCCATTGCAGAAAACTTTCCCCAAGCTTCCATATTAAAATATTCACTCAATTTCTGATGCCGGTCAGAAGGGGTTTCCGAAGAATGCAGAAGTGTAATTAAAAAATCTATTGGCTTGTTATGTTCATCCGGATAATGATTGTTAACCGCGGTTTTTCTCCAAACACCTGGAATATCAAACAGGTTAATTGCCGGATGATACCGATCTCTTCCTATGCTTTCACCTGTGTAAATATCCCCTGGCATTCTCCTATGTCTTCGTAAAGTGATCTCGCTCAACTGCTCAATCAATGCATGTGTTCCATGATCTTTATTGTTAACATATAGATTCACCATCTCGGCATAGGGATAAATCACCTCAAAATAGTTGGCAAGCTTGGAAGAGAGATAATTATTAAATTGTTTCGGAGCAATCAAATTGATCGTTCTTATCCCGTTATACAGATTATTCTTCTTTGTTTTTAATCGCCAGGATTTCTTCTGATAAGCCCAATGATAAACAAAATCACCCCGGAATCTTGCCTTGATTTTATATGACTTGTTATTATTCATTAATATACTGTCAATATATCTTCTACCGCTGTGAGGCAGATTTGAGGTAAGAGAGGATAGATCTTTTTTAGCTATTAGCAGATTCATTTTATTAAAATTTTTTGAACCAGCGGTTTCACCCCAAAAAGCATTTCTGATAAAAGACTTCATTTGCCTGATAAGATATTTGAAATTATACTTTCCAGTATCATGTAATGTATAGGGTATAGGTGTTGAATCATATTTTATTTTAAAATTCGTATATAAAGTTGCTGTTTCAAATATCCAGAATAAATATAGACATACAACCGGGACAGTTACTATCCAGCTCCACTTCCATATAAATGAAATAAATTTTTTCATTTCAATTTTAATAACCGATCCCATGACTGATTGATGGAATCTACCAATTCGTCTCTTCCCATTGATATTAGGCTGTTTTTTATCTTATCTTTCATACCATCATTATCCAGGAAATCTATCAGGAACGCCGGTAAAACAAATGTCTTAAAGGATAAGTTATCTTTTTCATCTAAATAACTGGTATAAACTAAAAAGTAAAAATAAGGATCCACTTCTCCTGACAATACTAAATATAAATTGTCGATTGTTTCTTTTTTTAAAATCTGATTAGTTTCAAGCCGGGTTCCGGATAATACAACATTTTTTATGCCTGAATCGGTTTTAAGAGACACCTCTGGTTTTACTAAATAAAAATTGCTGTAAGGCGGTGGATCAATCCGTATCTGTTTAATCTTTGCGGGAATTTTTATATTAGCCTGAAGTATACTGCCTTTAAAGAAAAAGGGCCGGACATCCATGCGTTCCCTTTTATTAAATCCTTTGCCAGTATCCCAATATATCCGCCATCTGCTATTCCCGCTATTAAGCATATCCTGAAAAGCGCAATAAGCCTTCGCAAGTCCGGCCGGGCCTTTTTTTGTCTGCATAGAGATATAAGCATTGACAACATTTTCAATGGGTATGTTTAAATAAAGATCAGTTAAAAGTGATTCGCCTTTTTCTTTATACCCAGGTAGTTCAAGCATGTATTTTGCCTGGTCAACTTTTGCGAAAATATTTCTATCATCATGTTCAATCCAACTATCATAAAGGGTGATTACTTTTTCGTGCTTTTTTGTCTCCATATAAGCGTTAATTAAATTTTCCATACAATCTCGTTTAACAGTATCAAGCCGGTCTAGTTTTTTCACGTTTGCCAGTTTTTGAAGCAATGTATCAAGTGCCTTTATACCTTTGTCAATTTCTCCTTTCTGTATTTCAGCCTTTGCTTCATTCAAGAAAGATTCGTAATGGGCAGTGTATAATTTAACAAAACACCTGTCTATTCTGTTAATATATGCTGGAGTAAAACCCCATAGTAATAGAGTAAAAACAGCTAAAAATGTTAATAAAAGCAGCACTGCTTTCATAACCGCCCATGATGCTATTAGGATTTTATTCATAAAAGAAATTACAGTGTTTCAAGAAAACAATTTGGAGATTTTACGGGACAAGTATGCCAGTGCCAGTTTCAGCTCCGCGTCATTTGTTGTTTGTCCCAATAGCTTCACTTTTAAATGGAGTGTTATCAGTTTCATCATACTCATAACCCTGTCGTTAAAAAGAGAAGAAATTCTTTCCCCTGTTCTCAGTTCCAAAGTCCTTGAAAGAAGTTTAAGACGAAGATAGTCCGCATTATATACTTCAATAAAATAATTGAACACCTGCCTTAGGTATGAGAAATCATGTATCTTTTTTATCAATGACCATAAGAGATTCACTTGTGCAACCTGAAAATCACAATGCCCGATAAAGCTGGTATCATATTGGATATAATCATAAAGGGGATCGTTAATATATGCTATCTTCCCGGTGGTTAGTGCAGTACAGGCAATAACGTGATCATGAAAACTGTTTCCGATGTTTTGTGGGAAAGGGAGAGCTTTGCTCAGCAGCGATCGTCTGAAAAGGGTGGCCGCACCCGTAACTGTGTTTGCTGCCATTACAAGAGAAATATCCTTATAGTAATTCTTCCTGTTCTTCCAATATGTCTCTGATATAATTTCTCCACTTTCGGACACGATCTTCATATCAGAATAAACAAGAGTAATGGCATTGTCTGATTCAATTTTTTTAACCAGACGCTCAAGTTTATCCGGATACCAACAGTCATCCTGGTCCGCAAATGCAACGTATTCAACATTTTCCGGGACATGTCTGAGTGCATATTCAAAATTATGATAAAAACCTTTTTCTCTCTGCTGATGGATCAGGCAAAACCTTTTATCATCCAATATCGCATTATTTATCTCTCTCAATGTTTGTTCATCTGAACCGTCATCACTGATTATGCATATCCAGTCAGTATGGGACTGTTTTTTTATTGATTCAATCTGCCTTATAAACGGTTTCTCTTTTGGCGCATATACAGCCATGCAGATAGCAATCAATGGTTGTGAAGCATTATCATGATATTCAGCTTCTGCAGGAATCAGATCGTCCATCTGAACAGGAAAATGAACTTCTTTTTCAAAGATTAGATATTCAGTCCCATTTTTAAAAACAGCATTGATCCTGATTTTTTTTGACATACCGGATAAACCAGGCATTAATTCAACGATTCCGGAAAAACCTGAGTAATAAATATTCTTTTTATCCCCTTTTAGTTTGAGTGTTTCAGAAAAATACGTATGGACATCATCCCGTGGAAAATTGATATGCTCTAATGAAAAACATTTGTCATCTATGCTGAAATCCACCTTTGTTATCGGTATTGATAGGTTAAAAACCCATCCTGACACATAATATGCCAAACCTTCGCCGATATAGATCTCATCAGGGATATCGTCATCAAGCATTCCTATACACGATTTTTCGGAGATGTCAGAAAGATTAATTTGCTTATTCGATTCTATAACCGTACGTAATTTTAAATGATAATCTGGTTTAAATATTTCGAAGTTGTAGGATGACTGTCTTAAAATAACTCTGCTGTTCTGCACAAGTGTATCTGTACCGGAATACCTGACACACACATCACATTTTTTTTTTGAAAGAAAATAATACGGTGCGAAATGAAAAGCAGCATGCCCATTGCTAATTCCCGCGTCTTTAAGATCTTCCCTGTAAATATCAGCCCTGCAAGTTGCAACAATTTGATTGTCAATAACAAGATCAACTGATAATTTTTCATCACTGTCTCTATCAATTGCCCAGCCGTAAATCTCAAATTCTGAGATTGTATCAGTATAGCCTTCATAACCAGCAGGTGCGATCACGCCAGTTTTTATATCACTGTTTGCGGTCATATTTTAAGTTGACAAGAATGTTCGATATTCATTATATGTATAATTTATAATATGTTATAAAACCAAATTATAAGATAACAAATGATATGCTGAGTATATTTAAATCAAAGAAAAAAGAAGTATTATTAACACTTGTTTCACTGTCTATTGCGCTTATTTTTATTGAGATCGTGTCTTTTTATATATATCCCTTTTTCACCGGTATTGATCAGGGTAGCAATATAACAAGCCCACATGTTAATGAACCCATCTGGCTCCAAAGGGAAATCATCCACCCATATCTTGGATTTGTCAAAAACTGTCCAGTCATTGGCTCTAACCGCTTCGGTTTTTTTGGGCCGGAACCGACAATTGGTAATAACGACAACAAGTTGACCGTTGCTTTTTTTGGTGGGTCCGTTTCTCAGTCGTTATACAATTCCGAATATGCACAGAAAAAGTTAACAGATACTCTTAAATCAATTGACCGATTCAAAAATAAGGATGTGGAAATTGTCAGTTTTGCTCTTGGCGGATATAAACAGCCCCAGCAGCTTTTCACATTGATATATTTTATGATCATTGGCATACAATTGGACATTATTATTAATCTTGACGGTTTTAATGAAGTTGCCTTGCCCTATACGGAGAATCTGCCAACCAATGTAAGCAGTTTTTATCCAAGAAACTGGGCTCTTCGAACAAACAAGCTTTTTGACAGGGAGCTTATCTACCTTCAGGCAAAAATCGAACAGCTGAAAGAAACAAGAGAAAAACATGTAAATGCTGTAAACAAACACCTTATCTGTAAAAGTAATATTGTCAAACTTATCAGACAGATATTCATCAACAGATGTACAAATCAATTGATAAATCATAATATTGAATTAATGAAACTCATATCCGATACAGAGATAAATCTTCAAACGACAGGTCCGGAGAAACCATTTAAAGATGATTATTCCGCCTTTAAAAGGTTTGCGGAAATCTGGAAGATTTCTTCACTTCACATGTCACGTATATGCAAAGCAAACGGCATTTTGTATTTTCATTTTCTACAACCCAATCAGTATCACAACAATTCAAAAAAGCTCACCATAGAAGAACTTGAAACTGCATATGCAGATAAAGATTATCCATACCGGACCGCTGTTGAAAACACATATCACCTGCTTATTAATGAAGGTGAGTTTCTCCGTAATGGTGGTGTCAATTTTACTGACCTGACCATGATTTTCAAAGATGAAAAACAGTCAATCTACATTGACACATGCTGCCATGTAAATGACCTTGGCAATATGATTTTTGCTGACCGGATTTCAGATGTACTGCGGAAACATTTTAAACCTGACCGAGTTTAACAGATTAACGCAGAGACACCAGGTCACGGCTTTGTGCCTATTCCTGAAACCACAAGGGATTCAGGAATAATTTTTATATCCTTAAATCCCCCTTTTTCTAAATACATATACAATTCTTCCGGTGTAGATGTTTTGCTGATGTTGGGCGGACGGCAGGCTGGATCGATCTCGCAAAGCGTAATAAAACTGTTCCACCCATCATTACCGCACAGGTTTATATTATCAATATATACTTTTCCTCCGGGTTTTAATATTCTATAAGCTTCTTTTACATAAATGTACCGGTCCCATTCATCAATGTGCATAAAAACAAAATGACTGTATACAAAATCTACTGTTTCACTTTCCACGTCACTAAGATCAAATCCATTTGTGTGAATCAGTTCAATATTTTTATGTCCTTCTAGAAGACCTTGTTCAGCGTATTTCAACATATTTTTCGATGCATCAGTACCGATCCATTTTTTACAAAGCGGCGCTATTATTCTTCCCACCCTGCCGACACCACACCCTATTTCAAGTATAATATCTTCCGGATGTATACCGACTAGACTTTTGAACATCTCAACACTTTCCCTGCCTGCCCTGTCATATTCATCAAGATTAGCAAAACCGGATACAGAATGTCTTGCAGTCTCTTCAGTTTTGGCAACAGCATCCCATACAAGTCCATAATTAGCACGGATTGGTCCTTCAGGTATTGAATCAACCTTTTGAACGATCACAGGCCCTAACATCTTTTCGTGTCCTGTCGCATCTTTTATCCTGGCTGCCACATTAAATGTTTCACCATATTTTATGATATCTTTCTTTTGGTATGTTTTTTTAAAACCGCAAATCGCGTTTATGTTAAAGTCCACAAAAGCTGTTTTTACATCATCCCTCTTTTCAGTAATTGTTATCGTGTCAAACAGTTCATTATTCATCAGAATATCTATTTCAACTTTTTCTCCTGTAACTGAAAAAGCCCACCCTTGAATAGTGAGAATTCTGACAAAGCATCCGCCATCAACAGGATTATCAAGGTAAGAATAGATATTTGATTTTTCATCAATTTTCTTGCCGGTCATAATCCTCATGCTCCTCAGTCTGCGAAAAGATTTAATATTTTAAGTGAAGATATCTTTTAATGCTAAATGATGGTCATCTATCCATTTCAGAACATCATGAACGATATCCTGAATCGTTTTTTTCGGTTTCCATCCTGTCTGCTTCATCACATCCTCATTGTCATTAATATAGTAGGGTATATCTGATGGATGAGTATCTGGTTTTGATCTGATTTTAATCGTGTTGCCAGTTACCTGTTTGCAAAGTTCTGTGAGTTCGCGTAACGAAACACTCTGTTCTTTTCCACCGCCAACATTAAATACTTTTCCTCTGTGGATATCCATATTCTCCAGCTGCAACGCAATCAATTCATACAGGTCTTCCACGTGAAGTACATCACGAACCTGATACCCTTTGCCACCAAAACCGGTATACGCTAGATCTTTTCCAAAATAATGTCTGGCTATCCACAAAGCCATAAAACCCTGGTCCACTTTACCCATCTGCCACGGGCCGGAAATCACACTGCACCTGTTAATTATGAAATTTAAATCATACATGGCTGCGTACTCTTGGATCAGAATTTCAGAACAAAACTTTGTCGCTCCGTACAACGACCTGGTTCCGTTCAATGTAAAATCAGTATTGATGCCTTTATTTGACCAGCCCGGCCCTTTTGCATGATCCGGAATTATCAGGCGCTTTCCTTTTTCCTCCAGAGGTAATTCGCGTAACGGGATAATCGGATATACCCTACTGGTTGAAAGAAAAATCATCTCTGCATAGTTTTTACGCGCATATTCCAAGCAGTTAATTGTCCCCACAAGATTTGTGTCAACCAGATATCGCGCGCCATTATCATAACCTGCCTTCACAGATGGTTCTGCAGAGCATTCAAGTATTAGATCAATATCTCCGACTTTAGCCAGGTCTTTTTCATATCTGACATCGCCCTTGATATAAGTTATGCCCGATCGCTTCAGCCTCGGCAAGGAGAGTTCACTCCCCTTCCTTTTAAGGTTATCCAGTACTATTATCTCATCATCAGGATGATTTTGTTTATGCAATATTGCCAGGTTCGAACCTATAAATCCGGCACCACCTGTAATTAAAATCTTTTTGTTCATTTATACCGCCTCTGCAGTTAAATTTTTCTTCTTTTTATGAAGCGCCAACACATTTTTCTTTACATTCTCTTTGTTTTCAGCTTTTAGGATAAGGCCTTCGGCCTTCTTCTCTTCCACAGGTTCTGTAATGCTCAAATCCGCTTTTAAACATTCCTGCTCTGACAACTTCAGCCACATCTTTATTAACAGCAAGGTAGTATTCTTCATCAAATATAAGTTCAGGACGATGGACATTGTCATCCAATCGTATGATGTTATTTATGACAAGCCTGTCATGGGCGATAATAACCTGCCCATGAGCTTTTAATGACATTTCCTTGGATTGTTTCACTAGCTGTTTCAGCAAGTCATACCGCTCTATTCTAATTTCTTCCCTATCTGAAAAAAGATGTTCAAAAATGGAATAAAGCGCTGTTTCAGCACCTTTGTCACTATCATCATTTTTCAGGGTATTAAGGATATCATATATTCTTTCATTAAGATCTGTAACTGCTAGTTTGTTGGTTATAACCTCCACATGAGGGCCATTTTTGATTCTGGGTATCTGGTCAGCATCAAATATTTTTTTTGAATAAGGTCCAAGACACGTAATAACAAAAACAATTTTTGATATACCGGCCCTAGCTGCTAATTCCTGAGTTTTGAGAAGATTATCTGGTTTGTCGTTATGTTCAAAAATAACGTATTTCCAGACAGTACTTATCGGTACTTGTTTTTCAAGTGCCGCAGTAGAAAAATCTTTCATATAGTTATATGCTTTTTCAAAATTCCCCTTTTTCCTATATGGCTCATATGTTTCCTGACTCATCCCATCTATGGCAAAAATGAGTTCATTGAGACCTGAGTACAACATCTCCGGTTTGAACGTAATATGCGCATTGGTTGTCATACTTACATACGATTTAGGATACATCTGTTTGATCAATTCGATTATCTTCCACACATGCCTGTTTAAAACCGGTTCACCGTGGCCTTCCAAGGAAAATTTTCGGATTTTAATCCCAGCCTTCACCAAGTCTGTTAGTATCTTATTAAACACATCTAGGGGCAGTATTAAATGTCCGCCTTTTGTCTTCGGTAGGATATCCTTTCTCCTTTTCCTGTCTACGCATGATGGGCATTCAAGGACACAGGCAAAGGAAGGCTCAATCTGAAATATATCAATGATTCTATCATCGGCAAATGAAGAATTAAAACTGTCAGTAGTTGATAAAAGAGCACACCGGGAACACAGGTTCGAATCCGGCATGTCTCCTTTTTTCAGATGATGTCTAATCTTCTGATACGCTTTACCAAAATACAGATCCTCGGCATAATCAATATCAGCGTTATACGGCTGGAGATTGATACGGGTGCCTTCATCACATCCACAGCGTATTGATCCATTGGCACGTAAAAATATACCACTGTTTATAAAACAGTCCATATCAGCGACGCTCAATTCTGGACATTTTCTTGTTTACTGGAATCATGCTTGTAATCACCCCTGGACAGCCATTTTTCAATAAAACAGTATATGACGATAAAAGCATAACGGCTTCCCATCTCCTTGAGCTTTAACTTTGATTCTCCACCGGTGCGGTTTTTCCATGAGATAGGGACAACGGTATAACTGTAACCGCGTATAATCGCTTTTAATGGAAGTTCAACTGTAAGGTTAAAATGATGACTCAGCAGGGGCATAAGTCCCGGTATTACATTCGCCTTGTACATCTTAAAAGCATTTGTAATATCATTATACTGCAGACCGAACAGCATCCTAATCATCAGGTTATATATTCTATTCAACACCAGCTTAAACCATGGATAATTGATGGTCTTGCTACCTTTAATAAATCGTGAACCAAAAGCACAATCATACCCGTCACGTATGAGGTTGAAATATTTTAATACATCTTCAGGCATGTCAGACCCATCAGCCATCACAATCGCCACAGCATCTCCATCAAAATTCTCCAGGCCTTTTTTTACTGCCAGACCAAAACCGTTCGGTGGCGTATTATTAACATGTCTTAACTCAGAGATCTCCTGTTCAAGTTCAATTAATATCTTCTCTGTGTTATCACTACTGTTATCATTTACAATTAATATTTCATGGGTAACGCCTTTCTCCTTTAAATGTTTACTAAGGTTCCTTATAGTTTCCTCAATAACAATTTCTTCATTATGCGCTGGTATTAGAACAGATAACTTCATGAATCACATATCCTGATCTTTTAAAGTGTTTTGATACTAAGCCAAATCATTTAAAATGCAGTTCAAATATTTATGAAAAAATGACATTAATCTCTTTTTTCTATGTTCCGGTCACTGAATACCGACAATCCAAGGCTTTTAAGACGTGGGATATCATACTCAACAAGCTGCTGTGGACTTATGAACAAATGCTGAAGGCATTCTGTTCGTCCCTCAAGTACCGATTGTTTACCACAACTTCTTGTGCCATGTATTGCAACCATTAAACTTATACTATTGAAACTGCTGTAAACTACTCCAATAAATATAATCCCAAGCAGTGTATATTTCACTGCATGAATCACATTTTTCAATTTAATTGACTTGACCCGTTCATGATACCTTTCAGCATAGATCATAAAAAACAGAGCTGTCCAAAATATAATTGCTACAGTCGTATACCTGGATACCAAAGCCTGTTTAGGTCCATCAAAACCAACTCTGCCGACACATGTCAGGATAGAACTTAAGATACCATACATACCCAGGATGAGAAAAAATGAACTGCTCCGAAACTTCTGGAAAGAATCACATGAAATTTTATTTACAAGAAAATAAACATAAAAACCTATTCCAAGACTTCCGATAATAACTGCCAAAGGAAATATTTTGCCAAAGCATGAAAGAGGGCTGCCGATATATGCGGCTATATAAGCTAAAGACTGAAAAGGGATATGAAGAAATTCTAACAAACCTGGATGATTTCGAGGTGTATGGTAATCAATTAAATATATCACTAATATACAGACACTGGTGATAAACCACATATATCCATACCGTGGCAATGAACTCGATCTGCTCTTATGTTTATAGGCTATTAATATGAACTGAATTATTATCCAGTATAAAATACCGCTTGCCAATGAGAAAGTGGCAATGATACCAAAACAGGCTGTAAGTGATATCGTAAACAGATTTATCGGGAAATTTGCAATAATAAAAGCGCCTGCTATCACTGCCAGAATATTTAAAAACCATTGTATTTGAAAGCCCCATAACCAGTTCCCTGCCTGAGAAAGTGAAAATATAAATAACGATAAAATTATCCACAACCATCTGTAACTTTTTTTTATATTAAATATTTCTTTATTCCTATTGATGTGCATGATGATTGTTAAATATATCAGACAAGCAATAACAAGGCTGGTAAACATTTCATAAGTCACATTGTATTTGCTATATATTCCCAGCCCCAGAAATATTAGCTTTGGAAATACCAGCCGGTGCTCATTCTCCTGCACCCAGAAATCCATGAAACTTAAATCGCCTGAATAATAATGTTCAAAAAGAAAAATCATCCCCCACTGATCCATAAATGGTATGTTTACTGAATATTTCAAAACCATCACCAGCAAAAAAAAGAAGGGTACTGACGATAGCAGAATAGAGAGCAGGGGCGGCGGGTTTAAAGTTTTCATATTGAGCAGTGCTGTTTTTTTAAACCGAAAAACATACTCGTGATTCTTTTTAATATGCCTGGCTTATCATTCATTATTTTCTCATAGAAAAACTCTAATCGTTCAGAATTTTTATCCCTGTTGAAATTCTCCATCGCGTATTTCCTACCTCCGGACGATATTTTTTCAGTCAGAATCCTATTCCCTTTAATCATTTTAATGACATCAAGAATTTCCAGGCTGTCACCCTTTTGAAGGAGAATGACCTCCTCTCTGTCCTTAAGGAATCTTCCAATATTTGTATTCGGAACTGCTACAGGTTTACCCATTGCCAAGTATTCAGGTATTTTAGAAGGAAGCCTGTAGTTATTAAAAATGTTTTCACTTCCTGGCTGTATTAATATGTCCGACAATGCCAGATATTCAGGTATATCTTTGCTGTTAATTACCCCAAGTTCAATAGAATATTCGTGAGCCCAATCGCCATTTTCCCCTAAAAAATCGCAATAGTCTTTTCCGGTTCTGATTAGCCGTGCAGGTGTTCCCTCCCTGTTTGCAAGGGCAACCGCAAGGTAAAGGCTGCGTACTTCACGCGCGTTTCCCGAGTGGACATTCCCGGTATAACAAAGCACGGTTTCGTTTTCCGAAATACCCAATTGTAATCTGAGATGCTGACCTGCCTCAGCAGGTCTGAACCTGTCACAATCAATAATCGGCCATAAAATGATATAGTCTTTGTTCTCCGGAACAAAATCAGCAAGGGTATCCATGATAATAGTGATACCATCAGATTCTTTCAGAAATGTTTTATATTTTTCAGGATGGGATCGTTTTTCAGGAACAATATGGTCTATTTCATTTTCAGGCAGCTGTATCAACTCATTGATGGTCATTGGAATATCATTTGAAAGCAACACCTCTTCATTGTCTTCAAGATGAACAATCAGCTTTGCCAAAGGATATTTCTCTTTTAAAAGAGAGCAATGCTTTCTTACATTCTCCCGTGGCGTCCACGCGTGAATGATATCCGCTCCCCTGCCGTCAGGGAATGTATAGTTGGGCTTTAATGTGTCGGAGAAATTAAGAGCCTTATATAATATTTCTCCACCGATATATTTTTCCGCGCTTTCTTTCTGCTTCGGAACAGCGATGACACATTCATGATCCTTTAAGGCAAACGCATTTGCAAAATTATGCACATGAATAGCACTGTTGCTTTTAAATGTTTCATACAAGACATATATAATATTCAAATCAGATTCCTGCTATGCTTTAACTGTATAGCCTGTGGCCCCGTCATGGAAACAGGAAATATCAAAATTCTGGTTATAATACGGATCTCCCCTTTCAATCACCTCCTGCCATTGATCAAGGAGAAGTGCCCGGTCAACCAAATCATAATCCATACCCCTTGATGCGCACTCATGATGCATCACAACAACTGTTGGTGTATAGATGATACGGTATCCCGCTTGTCTCAATTTAAGACAAAGATCAACATCCTGATAATGATTCGCAAAATGAGTGTTAAAGCATCCCACATTATAAAAGATCTCTTTTCTTATCATCATGCACGCGGCTGTCACTGCAGACACTTCCCTGGCACACGCGAGTGAGCCAAAGTAGCCATCACTATTTTGTGGAAAATTCTTCATAACATGATCTGCAGTACCGCGGAATCCAAGTATTACGCCAGCGTGCTGAATCTTGTTGCCCGGATAAACAAGCATCGGCCCTGCCGCTGCTATATCCGGCTGTTCCGCATAAAATAAAAGATTCTGTATCCACTCAGGAGTCAATACCTCAGTATCATTGTTTAAAAATATGATGAACTCGCCTTTTGCTTTTTCAGCACCATTGTTGTTGGCCAGAGAAAAATTGAATGGATCCTGATATGGTATTATGGTCATAGGATAAGTCTTCATGCAGTCAATGGCTTCCTGGTTAGTTGTGTTATTATCGATCAATATGACTTCAAAGTCCGGATAAATCGTTTTCTTAAAGATACTCTCAAGACACCTGTTCAGCAGTTCAGGCTGGTCTTTAGTCGGTATAATAATACTGACAGAGGGGTATTTCTTTTTCTTTTCAGGATATATACGAAGACGGTGAAGGCGGCCGAAGTTTTTTGCATATCCATTTAATTTTATCCTTTTCATATGATCATTCACTGCTTGTTCTTGTAAAGAATCAAGGCCTTCCTTTGCTTCTGTTTCTAAAGCGACACTGCCCTTTAACTGACGCCAGTGATATAATATTTTTGGCAGGTGCATTATATTGTCCGTTATTTCTGAGACCCTTAGCATAAACTCAAAGTCCTGCAGCCCATTAAACCTGCTGTCAAAAAGACCTGCTTTTATCGCGATTTCTTTTCTTACAACAAGAAGGTGTCCGACATACATTACTCCGCGAAAAAAATCCGGGGACCAGTCTGGTTTATGAAAAGGTTCATGAATCTTATCCGCTTCAGTAATTTTATCCTGATCAGTATATATAACATCCGTATCAGGATATTGTTTTATCAATTGAATAACTTCTTCCAAGGCATCTTCAGTAATTTCATCGTCACTATCTATAAGAGCCAGAAATTCTCCTGTGGCCATATTTACCGCTTCATTTGTTGCTTCAGCGATTCCTTTATTCTCTTTAAAATAGGAAACCCGTATCCTTGTATCATCCACGGCATATTTAGATAATACATTTTTTATATGCGCCATTGTTGAACCATCATCAACAGCACAAAGTTCCCAGTTTTGATATGTCTGCGCTAAAATAGATTCGATAGACTTTGCCAGCCATATTTCATCAATATTGTATACAGGCATAATCAGGCTTATCTTAATATCATCAGACATACGCATAGAATTCTTAACCTGTTATTTTTCCCATACAGAGAAACATTCAAAACCGTTTTTTTCCCCGGGACTCATAAAAACCAGTTTTACAGAAATATCCAGGAGCTTAAATGAATCTTGAAGAAAAGACATAAAATGATTCGAATTCCACAAGTGAATATGCTCACGCCGAGCCTTCGCACGGGCAACAGCAGACTGTATTTCCGCATCACCGAGTTCAAAAACTTCAGGATGCGCCCTTCTGACAAACTCTAAATAGTCTTCTTCTCCTGCAGTATCGATATTTTTGTCATATTTAAAAAATAAGTCCTGATAGAGTGAAGAAGATAAATCATTTATATGAGTACAATCTTTATCAAAAACAGAGATAACGGCAAATCCGCCAGCCTTTATAACACTAAAGATTTCTTCCAACGCTTTAATCGGGTTAACAACGTGTTCCAGAACATGATTCAGAATTACAAAATCAAAACTCTCCTCTTTAAAACAGGAGAGGCCTTCCTTATCAAGATTACAAATATGCTGGACGTCAACCAGATCATCAATTTTATGTTCGGAAAAAATCTCTGCAGCTTCATTTCTGGAAATAATATCACTGTATACAACATTACAACCAGACGGCAAAAATGCCGGCTGATCAAATGCACCGATTTCCAACCCATTTCCTCTGAGGAAGGCATATCCTTTGCTCCTGTGCTGCAAATAATCCGGTACGATATAAAATAAAGGGACCTCTTGTTGTAAGGGCAGATCTTCGTCTACTTCAACGTCATAATAAAACAGGGGATGGGTTGCCATTGCTCGAACAGCATCATATTCATCCTTATCCATTTTTTCCCGGTATGCGGTGATATACTTTTTTTCAATTCTGTTCCCATAATGAGGACGGTAATCAGAATCAAAGGACAGGTAGTTATTGTTAAATTCAATATCAACATAATCGAACATCTTCCTAAAAGCCGCTTCCGGGTTCAAACACATCTCTTCATATCGGACCAGAAGAATCCTGCCGTTGTTATGATAATGTAGAAGCTTTTCCGCAAATTCATTATCAAGCAGTTCCATCAACAATTTATAGTCCTTTTCTTTCCTTCTCTTAAAAGACCAATACTGCAGCCGTGCATCCTTATAAACGACGATCACAGGGATGTCCTCTGCTCTTTTCAAAATATCATCTAAATAAAAAATATAATGAGGTGTTTTATCAAATAATACCAAGCTTTTATCGCTAATTTTTCTGCTCTTTTGTCTTAGCTTTACATAAACCTCTTCCCAGTTATCCGATTCAGTAATATACGATACCTCATCATCCGTTACCCCCCAGTATTGCTTTAAATTTTCGTAATATATCTGATAATAACTATTTTTCGGATTGACAAAATTTCTCGGTTCTTTGTGAAGAAGAAATCCGCATTCAAAACCTGAAGTAAGCCCCGGCACATTACGAAAAACATCTGAAATAGGCGTAGTGCCGCTGTGGGGCATTCCGGTTATAATAAATTTTAATATATCACCGAGCATGCAAGACAGTTTTAAGCAAAGTTATATTGTTATAGAGAAAGTTGATGAAAATATTTTTTAGAAAAAGCGATTTAATGTTGAATCGATTTCGGGGTCTTTGGCATATGTATATATCTGTATTTATTTTAAATACATGTCAAGTTCACTACGATTAAAACCGTTGATTCTGTTCCCATCAATTATAATCAAGGGGACGCCTTTGCCGCCCAACCGTCTGAATTCACTCTTGGCGCCAAAGGAAGTGCTGACATTCTTTTCAGTAAACTTATATCCTTTTTTTGAAATATATTTTTTGGCCATTGAGCAGTATTTACATCTATTTGAAGTATATATCGTAATACTTTGGGCTTTTGTTCTTCTTCTCTTTTTTTTCTTTTTCTTTTTATCTTTTTTCTTTTTTGACGCCTGTTTCTCTTTACGAACCTTTCCTGCTTTATCCTTGATCTTATCAGTCAGCATGGAAGCCTTTTCTTGTATTTGATATACAATAGGGAGTGGTGTGGACTTAAATCCTTCTGAAACCGTTACATTTTCCTGATTTTCCGGAGGTTTATTTGAATAATGGATTGCTCCGTCAGCATCTTTCCATGTATATATATTTTCGATTTGAGTTATTTTATCCGGCTGATTTTCAAACCGCCACCAGTCATAATAGAGATAGCCTCCGCCCCCACCTATAATAAGCAGTAACAAAATCAGAATTATTTTTTTCATTTATTCTCCTTATATATAGAGGATAAAATATACCAACTACAACACATCCGCGAAATGCGGTTTTAATTTTCTATATATCAACGCGCCGATCACAAACATCAGCGTTGATATAGACCAGAAATATAATGTTTGATAAGGGTGTCTCCAGAAAGGAAGCGAATAGATAAATGACTCTCTATATCCCTGGATAATGTAATACATGGGGTTTACCTTGAGGAAAACCTGTATCTTTGGAGACATGATCTGAATATCCCAGAAAATTGGGGTTGCCCAAAAGCCTATCTGGAGAAGAACACCGATAATCTGACCGACATCTCTGATGAATACATTTAATGCAGAGACAATCCATCCAAGCCCCAACGCCAAAACACACATACAAAACAGATAATACAGAAACTGCAGATAATAGATGCTCACCGGCATGTCCTGAAATAGTATCAGGCCGATAAGGACAAGAAGAAACATGGTGTGTGTAATAAGGCTTGAAACGATTTTAACAACAGGGAGTATCTGCGAAGGAAATACAGTTTTTTTTATCAGGTATGCATTTGAGATAATAACACTAGCCGATCCATTGACAATATCGGCAAAAACAAACCACGCGCACATACCAGCAGAAAGCCACACAATAAACGGAACATTATGACTCGGTTTTATTTTAAATCCCACGCTGAAAACAAACCAGAAGACAAATACAAGCGCCAGGGGGTGGATAAACGTCCAGATAAATCCCAGCAATGATCCCACATACTGGGCCGCCACATCCCTTTTTGCCATCCGTATAATCAGCTGTCTTTGCGTGTACAGCAGCCGGAGAAAATGTATAAAACTTTTTAACATTGTCTATATATGTTAATATCTTATATATTAAGTCAATACTTTAGACGAATATATCTTGTTATCCTCGTGCTGTTGTGATAGTTAAAAAATAATTAAACCCTGCAGATTATGTATGGTCGCGGTCGGGAATAAACATAAAAAAGATCTATTGACATAAAAAGTATTATATAATAATTAGAGTTGCTTATGAAATTTTTATCTGTAAATCCCATTATAAGGGACAAATTTGATTTTGAAGTTGGATATTTAATCAAAAGCCCTTGTAAAGAATGTGACCAGCATGAACTCTTTCCCGGCTGTGAGGACGACTGTTCTGTCCTGAACAAAATCCACACAAAGCTAGCTTCAGGCATATCATGCCGATACTCTATGGCTGAATAACCGCCATCTGATCTTTTACTCGGTAATGTCTTTTTTCAAATAATTCTTTAGGCAGTAAATTGTGGTAGCCGATCTTTCGGCACATTCCTTAAGCAAGGATTGACCGAGTCTTTCTCAGACAACAAGGGGGCTTTTATTGGCCAGTCTATTGCAAGGTCAGGGTCTGACCATAATATCCCCCCTTCACTTTCAGGGCTGTAAAAATCACTGCATTTATATTCAAAAACAGCAGATTCGCTGAGTACACAAAACCCGTGGGCAAACCCTTCCGGGATGAATAGCTGACGATGATTATCTTCAGACAAGGTTACACCTGTCCATTTCCCGAATGTTGGTGATCCAGATCGGATATCCAATGCCACATCAAATATTTCACCTTTAACCACGTAAACCAGTTTCGCCTGCTGATGCGGAACCTGGTAATGTAGCCCGCGGAGTGTTCCCTTTACTGAACGGGAAATATTATCCTGAACAAAATCAGCCAATATACCTTTCTTTTTATATCGCGCCATATGATATGATTCCATAAAAGAGCCGCGGTTGTCTCCAAAAACATCTGTTTCGATGATCAACACACCAGCAATAGATGTTTCCTGTATCTTCATAAGGTTTTCCATCCGTATTTGAGCATATCCATCAGATACTGTCCATACTCGTTTTTTAAAAGGGGCTGAGCCAGTTCTTCGATCTGCTCGGCATTTATATATCCGTTTAAATATGCAATCTCTTCTATACATGCCACTTTGAGACCCTGCCTCTGTTCAATCGCTTCAATAAAATTCGCGGCCTGCATAAGGCTCTCATGGGTTCCCGTGTCGAGCCAGGCGATTCCTCTTCCGAGCTTTTCGAGCCTCAGAGTCCCTTCTTTAAGATACGTCCGATTTACATCGGTAATCTCCAATTCTCCGCGCTTTGAAGGTTTCAGTTCGGCAGCAATATCAAGAACATGATTATCATAAAAATACAGACCAGTGACCGCCCAGTTAGATTCTGGTTCTTTCGGTTTCTCTTCAATTTTAACAGGCATCCCTTTCTTGTCAAACTTTACAACCCCGTATCGTTCAGGGTCTTTTACCCAATATCCAAAAATAGTAGCCCCTTCCTTTAGTTGGGCAGCATCAGCCACCTGCTTTGACAAACCATGTCCATAGAAAATATTATCGCCCAGTATCAGGCAGACATTGTCATCACTAACAAAATCTTTACCAATGATAAATGCCTGTGCCAGCCCTTCAGGACGCGGCTGCTCAGCATACGTGAAAGAAAGCCCCCATTGGGTTCCATCTTTCAGTAGTTCTGCATAAAGAGGCAGATCTTCTGGAGTAGAAACAATTAATATGTCACGAATACCCGCCAGCATAAGCACTGACAGCGGATAATATATCATCGGCTTGTCATGTACAGGAAGAAGCTGTTTGCTCACCACCTGGGTAATGGGATAGAGTCTTGTGCCTGAACCTCCAGCAAGAATAATTCCTTTCATTTAATAATTCCTTTATCTGTTATTGTAATTAACTTCAATCCATTTACGATATTCACCGCTTTGTACAGAATTTACCCATTCCAGGTGTCCCATATACCAGTCAATAGTATCTTTGATAGCATCGTTGAAATCATACTGCGGTTCCCATCCAAGCTCCTGTTTGATTTTTGAGGCGTCAATCGCATATCGCCTGTCATGTCCGGGACGGTCTGTGACAAATTTTATAAGCCGCCGGCTTCTGCTGTTCCCGGAACGGCCGAGCTTCTTATCCATAATATCGCATAATAGGTTAACGATATCAATGTTCTGATATTCAGCATCTCCTCCGATATTATATTGTTCGCCAGGAATCCCCCGATCAATGACGCGAAACAGCGCTTCGCAGTGATCAATAACAAAAAGCCAGTCACGTATATTCTTTCCGTCACCGTATACTGGCAGCTCTTTTTCATTCATAATGTTTAAAATTATTAATGGAATCAGTTTTTCAGGAAACTGGTAAGGTCCGTAATTATTTGAACAATTGGTAATTACAACAGGTAATCCATAAGTTCGGCAAAAAGCATTTGCAAAATGATCAGATGCTGCTTTTGAAGCTGAATAAGGACTGGAAGGATCATAGGGTGTGTCTTCAGTAAAATATCCCTCACTACCAAGACTTCCATACACTTCATCCGTGGAGATATGAAGGAACTTGAAATTATCTGGCCTACTGTTTTGCTCCCAGGACTTTAACGCAGCTTCAAGTAGCGTAAACGTACCAAATACATTGGTTTCAACAAATGTTGACGGACCAACAATTGAACGGTCCACATGGGATTCAGCTGCAAAATGAACCACAACATCAAATTTCTCTTTATCGAATAGTCTTTTTAAAAGACTTTTATCCTTGATGTTACCATGAATAAGCCGATATCTTTTTTTTAAACCATCCGGGAGGTCATCAAAATTTCCAGGATTGCCGGCATAAGTAATCGCGTCCAGGTTTACAATTTCCCAGTTGTCTTTACTCAACAAAGCGTGCCGGATAAAATTAGATCCGATAAATCCTGCGCCGCCTGTTACCAAAAGTTTCTTTTCTATCATCGTATCTTACCTGATTTATTAGTGATACATTCAAGCATGATTAGCTCAATTAATGTTAGCCGGTTTATACTCGGCAACAACTTCCATGAGCTTTCCCTTAATCTTATCTGTATCCTGATCTTCTGCGAACACAAGAAGCTGATGAATATTTGCTTTTAAAGAATCAAGATCAGGACCTTTTCCTCTTAACACCATGATCTTTTCATGGGTAGTGGGAACGATCCCTTCATCCCCGGTTATCAGTTCTTCATAAAGTTTTTCACCAGGCCTTAATCCGACAAATTCAATCTTAATATCCACATCTGGTTCAAACCCCGAAAACCTGATCAAGTCACGCGCCATATCAACAATTTTTATTGGTGTACCCATATCAAAGATAAAGATGTCAACATCATTACCATCACCATTTCCCAAGGTACCTGCCTGAAGTATCAACTGACAGGCTTCTGGTATGGTCATAAAATAACGCGTCACATCAGGGTGGGTCACTGTAACCGGTCCTCCCTTTTCAATCTGTTTTTTAAATAACGGCACAACGCTTCCAACGCTTCCAACAACATTACCAAAACGGACAATCATGAACCGGGTTCCTGCATTGCAACTGCCATGCCCCTGTACCAGCATTTCAGAAACTCTTTTCGTAGCGCCCATCACGTTTGTGGGACGGACCGCCTTGTCCGTTGAAACAAACACAAACCGGCCAATATTATTACGGCAGGACGCTTCAATCATGTTCATTGTGCCCTGTATATTATTTTTAACAGCGAGCCAGGGCTGAAGTTCCAGCATCGGTACATGTTTATATGCGGCAGCATGAAAAACCGTCTGTGGCTGATAACTTTCAAATGTTTTTTCAATCTGGTTTCTGTCCTGAATATCAGCAAGTACGGGAACAACCTTTATTCCTTTAAAATTCTTTTTCAGTTCAAGCTCAATTTCATAAAGGGGACTCTCAGCCCTGTCATAAAGAACAATTGTTTTAGGCATAAATCGGCACATCTGCCGACAAAGCTCTGAACCGATCGATCCGCCAGCGCCTGTAACAAGTACTGTCTGCCCTTTAAGGTAAGCGCCTATTTTTTCTGTATCCAAATTTATCACTTCACGACCAAGGAGATCTCGATACGCCACATCTCTGATTGCATTGACAGACACCTTTCCGTTAATCAGCTCTCCCATTCCTGGTACCGTCCTAAACTTAAGACCGCATTCTTTGCAATAAGAAATAATTTCCCTCATCTGATGCGCGGTTGCTGAAGGTATGGCAATCAGGGCTTCATCCGCATTGACTCTCTTTGCCGCGACACTAATCCCTCCCACATGGCTTAATACAGGGACACCGTGAAGTTTCATCCCTTTTTTATCCAGGTCATCATCAAGAAAACCGACTACCCTGTAGCCGAGGGATGCGTTGTCCCTGATTTCACGGTAAATCTTTTCACCGCAGTCACCTGCTCCCACAATCAGCAATCTTTTTCGTTTCACGGTATTTTTCTTAAATATGCTGAATAACGTCCATCCATTTTTAACCTCACCTTTTTCGATATAACTCCGTTCAAAAAACAGACGGATACCAAGGCGGAAACCAGAGATTAAAAATATTGTAAAACCCCAATCAATAATGAACACAGAACGGGGTACCCCCCTGAAACCTTTTAAAAATAAGATGACAATGACAATAAGCAGTGTGCTCACGACAGCAGCTTTTATCACATTAAAAAGGTCCGCAATGCTAGTATAGCGCCACATACCGCTATATAAATCAAAATAATAAAAAATGATTATTTTACTGAATAGTACAAAAGGGAGTAGCTGATTTAACAGATGTGAATATTTCTGAGGGATGAAAAAATCAAATCGGAGCAGGTAAGCGCCATAAATTGACAGGCTCAAAAGACATAGATCTATTAAGACAACAAGCAATAAATTTTTATATATTTTTCGTATTTTCATTTTATTAAAATACCATTTCTATACGCCTATACGTTCTTCCATACAACCAAACCAATAAAACCAATGAAACCAATCAAACAAATCAAACCAATAAAAAATATATACAGCTGAACTCTTTTCTATTCAAGAGAAACGATCATATCTTTCGATAATCCTTGCTCTAAAATCTGCTCATAAATCTTCTCCCTGGATTCAAGATCAGTGATAAAGATCTTATCAAAAGATAACGCACCAAGCCTATCAGGATCGCAAATAATCCGATTTAAAAATTTTTGTCCTGCTTTTGCTTTATCAACAATCTCCACCAATTCAATTGTGGTATCCTGTAGAGAGATATAAGCGATTTCAGTAAAATCCCCTGCGCCAACAAACACTATCCGTCTTGTTCCCTGGAGCATCAAGTTTTGAAACAGTTTCCTCAACTTACGCCGAGCATCCTGGTAAAACCGGTATGATGTCTGAATATATTCATAAGTAAGTCTGGTTTTCTCTGCCGCCCCCTTGGGTGTAATAATGTATTTCACCCTGTTTCTAGGTATATTGGTAATTTTAAAATATCCTTTTGTAGCGAGCCGTTTAACAAAAGAATTGACAAGTCCCAGTGAAATATTCAGTTTTTTGGCCATATGCCGCTGACTGGGAATCTGATCCCTGTCAATCTCTTCAAGTATCTGTAAAATTCTTAGCTCTTTTCTATCCATTTCCAGTTACCCATTTTAATAGATGTTTATTCTAGCATTCTTCCTTTTCACTCAGTCCTTCTTTCTATCCAGCATTTCCGTTAGAAAAAACCGGGATCTTCGCTTTGCTACGACTAACATCCAGCATCTAGCATCCAGTATCCAGCATCCTGCATCTAGTATCCAGCATCTAGTGATTTTATAGTAAAGCACGCGCCAAAAAGTGTTAGATAATAAGCATTAACACTATATGAATACAATTCACCGTGAAATAACTGGGGGATTAAAAATCCCACGGAAGCGATTATCGGTGTAATCAGATAGATGTTGTCCCTGTTCTCTTTTTTCCATGCATGGCGGATAATCCATATAATAATCCAGAGGAGGCTCCCGATATACAGAATAAAAAAAATCAAACCTGATTCCACGAATATCTGCAAATAACTATTGTGAAAATTGCCCGGGTTTCTCAAGGCAAGACAATACTGTTCCTGGTAAGTTTCCGGTTTGGAGTAAAAATATTCTTTAAACGCTTCTCCTGCGTGTTCTGTTCCAGTCCCGAACAGCAAGTGCTCTTTGGCAAAGTCATATCCAGTTTTCCACATATGCAGTCTGGAAAAAGTTGCGGTGGTCCGCTTCTTTCCCTCTGTGTTTTTCTTAGTATACGTAAAATCAAAAATTGATTTAAACTCCTTTTTATACGTATTGTTGGCTGGTACGGCAAAAACAAACAGAATACCTGCCAAAAAAAGAATTAATAGGGAACGTTTGTAAAAAAAAGCAAACACAACAATTGCAGCGGCAAGACCAACCCAGGCACCTCTTACTTTTGTTAGCACCATGCAGACAAGAAAAATAATGAATAAAAAAGCATTTAAAGCTTTAAACAGGAACGTTTTTGGTTTACTGCTGAGTTCCTGTTTAAACAGTAGAATGATATTTAATGACATGACAACGATCAGTAAATCAGCCAGCCGTCCGATGACAAAAGCGTGCTTAAGTCCATGTCTGGCTTCAACCGCATATATCAGCAATCCAAAGATCACAGTAACCAATACTGACACAACCAGGCCTGTATATGCCCAATTCAGTTTTGACCTGTCCATTATAAAAACGGTCAGGGGGATAAACATAAGTGTGAATTTATACTGGTTTAAAAAACAGAAGACTGCTTTTTCACTGTGCATGGAAAAAAAAGTCAGAAAAAATCCAATAATATACGGCACAATTAAAATGAGTAGAAAACCGTTATTCCGGAAAATATCCCTTTGGTAGAAAACGATATAAACAAAGGACGCAAGCAGTACAAGACCTCCGCAAATATTGGTTCCCGACTTTGATATGGCTGAACAAAGATAAAACAGCAGCAATAGCATAAAGCCAGCATTTTCTAGAAGTATTTTCGGTCTAGAATCAGCCATTCACAATCCCTTGATAAAGTTCTTCATATTTTTTTACCACAAACGGCAGAGAATAGTTTTCCACTATTCGTTCACGGGCTTTTGAACCAAGTTCACTACGTTTTTGTTGCCCGGCTTTTAACAGGGTTTCAATACCCTCAGCCAGTTTCTCAGGTTTTTTGGGTTTAACCACAATTCCATTTTGACCGACAATTATAGCAGAATCACCGATATCGGTTACAACACATGGCACACCGCATGCCATTGCTTCTCCTATGACATTCGGAAATCCTTCTCCCCATGCAGATGAAGAGACAACCATATCAAGTGCAGGGACTATTAAATGAATATCATCCCGGTCCCCAAGCAGATGAACACGTTCATTAATCAAATTTCCGGGAATAAATGATGTTAGTTCATTATTTTCTTGAACAATATCTTTCCCCGCCATCAAAGCATGAATGGTATCCTGTTTTTCCATCACCATACTGACAGCTTTAATAAAACACGCGTGGTCTTTCATTGGATGAAAACGGCTAATATGCCCGATCAGAATGGTATTATCATTAAGTTTTAGCGTTTCCAAAATTTTTTTCCTGGCATTTTTATCCGGCCTGAACTGTTCGCAGTCAAAACCATTCGGCAGAACGATATCGCGGGCACTGGAATATCCAAGCTCTCTGTGGCGGTCTCTGCTGACAACTGAATTATAAATAATACCGGCTGGACGTGATGATACAAAAGAAGAAACTTTGATCAGTTTTGCCGTAAGCCGGTTTTCATCTTTTAAATCATACGGTGTATGACGGACATTCCATACTGTTTTTACACGTGGAGCGGTGACCATATTGGCGACAAGAGCCGCGAGATTGCCATGATACATCCATCCCTGAACCAAATCTGGCCTGCCTCTACGGACATATTTAAATAACGAGACTAAAGCTGACAGGCCGGGAACCCGGTTTCTTCCTAATTTCATACAATAAAGCTTTACACCCAGGTTTTCAATGTTTCCACCAAGTTCGCCCTTGTCGAGTAGAGAAAGAACCGTATGCTCAAACCGGTATCGGTCTGATGCCTTCAGCAATTTGTAAAGCATCATCTCTGCGCCGCCTATTGAAAGCCCGGAGATAATGTGAAGTATTTTTATAATCCTGATATGGCCTCCTCTGTCTTGATGATCATCCTGTCAATAGTAAACAAATCAAGTATTCGTGTCCGGGCATGATCAACAATATCATTATTTTTTTTAAGCCTTGAAACCATTTCCACAATTCCGGCTGCGAGTTTTTTATGATTAGAAGGAGGGACAACAATGCCTGCCCTACCGATGATCATGGCTGAATCACCGACATCAGTCGCAACACACGGGACACCGCATGACATGGCTTCTCCGATCACATTCGGAAAGCCCTCACCAAATCCCGATGACAGGCATAAAATATCAAAGGCATTATAAACCGCTGGCATATCACTTCTGAGACCTGCCCATATCACCTTCCCTTCAAGTCCCTTGTCTGAACAAGCTTTTTCTAATCTCTCCTGTTCGGCTTTTTCCCCTCTACCCACGCAAACAAATTTTACCCCTGGGCATTGTCTCACTACCTGGCCAGCAGCCGACAAAAAGGTCATATGGTCTTTCTTTGGATCCATACGTGCCACAAGTCCGACCAATATATCATCTGTTTGAACATTCCATTCGGACCGTATTTTTTCCCCTGCTTCAGGCGCTGGGATGAAACGTTCCGTATCAATACCATTAGATATCACTATCATTTTTTTACGCGGCAGACCATGATCAGCTGAATAGTCAAGGCCGGCCTTTGAATTAACGATAATCAGGTCCGCAAGTCCTGCAAGATGTTTTTCAACAAATCCTGCTGTCCGCCAAAGCCAGTCATACTGCTTCATATCCATATTAGATGACCGTATCCCCCATATGATACGGATTTTAGGCATAAAGATCTTTATAAGAGCAGAAAGTATATTCCCCACATCAAGATAAGAATGAATAATGTCCGGTCTCTCTTTTTTTACATACCCCAGTAACGAAATAAAGAACCGGATGATATCCCGGCGATTTTTCTTTTCCAAGGAATGTAATGGCACACCAGTTTTTCGCAATTCATCATCAAGACTTCCACCCGCATAAAAAACGCATACTGATGTATTATATCCTCTCTTCTGCAGCGCAGATGCAGTTGTAATTAGTTGGCGCTGAGCGCCACCCTGGTTAAGGGCACGTATTAAAAAAAGTATCTTCATTATCTAAGGTCGGTGATTAAGCATGATCTCCGCCAGCAGGTCAAAAAAGATAGAACCGATAACTACTGTTGGATCCTCATTTATTTAAACGGCAGTAATTTTGCCCTTGTCAGGGCAAACGACTTTCAGCTCTTGCTAAGAACTTGATAACCGTACTGAAGATCCTTGAGTTTAAGAAAATACTCTTTTTCAGAAATAATGCCCTTGTCAATCAGAAGTTCAACAACAGCATCTATCTTCATGGCGTTTGCCATAATCAGTTCATCGATTGACAGAACGTCTTTTGGATCAAATGATTTGTCCATTTTTATAACTCCTTAATATATATGTTATCTATTTTTATATTTTTATTTACCCTAACGTTGCATAAAAATTTGAGTTCAAAACGCTTTAGATTTACGATTTCGGACCAAATTTTTATGCAACGTTAGGGTTTATAAGCTAAAATTTTTTCATACACGAATTTTGATATATCTGAAGGTATATCGCTGCTTTTAATTTTAAATTCTTCCGCTATCACCTTATAATCAAACACACCATCTGCAACCAGGATTGCTATCCCCTTGATACTGCCGCCCGTATTATCATCAAAATCAACACGATTATGTTTGTATTCTTTATCTTTCAACCAGGTTATCGCATGCGGATTTGTTGTTTTATTATAACAGAGTTGAAAACCGTTTATATTGTCATCTTTATCAAACCAGACCAGCAAGTCGATTTCCTTATCAAAAAACCATCTCCGATGGTCTTCTCCGTTATGCTGTTGTACTTTATCGATCTCATATAACATTATAACCCTCCACTTAAATCCTGCCGGGGTATCCGCTTAATGTCGGTAGTAGAAATTTTAACAATTTTATCTTCATGTAATAAATTAGCTACTTTATTCACTTTCAACATGGATGAAATGATTTTTTCCGACTTCTCAAAGACATCATAACTTACCACTGCGGTATATAATGCATGGTTGGCAAAGACATTGAACCGTATCCCCTTGTATTTTTTATCCGGCTTGTATGACACTTCGCTCATTGAAAAGCTGTCTTTGAAATACTCACAAACAGTGTTAATTTTACTTTTTTCAACATCGCTCATGATAACACTCCTTACAATTATCAATTCTCATTTATTTAAATAAAATACAGATAATATTCGATTCAAGTTCATGTAATTTTCCTATGTGAACAGATCCGCAGATACAAATAACCTGCAGCAGACATTGCAAGTGCGATGATGATAAGGTGCACATGGGCCAGAAAAGCGAGAGAAACAGATACCCCACCTTCAGTTCCAATCCCGATCTGTCCGAGCGACATGCCGGCTTCAAAAGTGCCGATACTCCCCAGTCCATTAAACGGTATAAACATGGCAAAAGATGCTCCGTAAGCCGGGATAATGCTCTCAAGAAATCTGATTTTTAATCCAAAGGTTCTGATGATAGAAAAAAAATATAAAAAACTAAATAAATGGAATGCCATGCTCAGCGACAGCATGCTTCTTAACGATACATTTCTCGTGATATCAAGTGTATGCGTCAAGGTATTGTGAACAAACGCCACGATTCTCTGGATCAGCCCATCTGGATAAGAACGCGAAGGAACCTTTTTGAGAAGCCATCCTGAAAGTTGTTTTGATTTCTCTTTTCCGCCTTCAATCAATAACACAAGAATCAAAAGGATCAGTGATAATACTGGCCAGGTCCATGACATTATCACGTTGTCTGTTTTAATGAAAAAAGCTGGCAGGAGTATAAGGGCCCATAAAAATAATGCAGCCAAATCAAACAGTCGCGCGATAATCAGCATGGCGCCTGCCTTGTCATAAGATGTATTCAGATATCTCTTCTGCAAATAAAGATATGAGATCTCTCCAGTCCTGAAAGGCATCATATGATTAAATAATGAATGCAGCGATACAATGGAGAAGAGTGCCCCTAAGCCTGGATCTGTATCAACGAACATCAGCTTGAACCGGAGTGCCCTAAAATAATATGTCCCCAGATAGAACACAGTGGCTGTAAATAAAAAAACCACTCCGGCGTTCTTTACTAACGCACTAAGTGTATCAATGCTGATGTACGACATCAGGAAAATAATAAGAACGACTGAAAACGCAATACCGACAATACCTTTTATCAGGCTCTTGACGGTAAATCTTGAGCTGAAGATGTTTTCATCTGTGACATCCAGGTTGCAAGGGTCATCGTTACATGTATGTTTGATTGAATCTTTCACTAAAGCATTAATCCGTTGTTTACGTGACCTGATCCGGTGATTTTTTATATCGGTCCCATAATATCTGTATCCCTGCAAAAGCGCCCACATAAAATATGACAATAAACGGCAAATTAAACCTGGGAATATTATGCGTTAAAAAGCAGTTAAACATGAACATTACCGCTGCAGGGGTAAATACAGCCAGAACCTTTAAATCCAGCTTAATCACGGCCCTGACAAAAGCGGTAACAGCAAGAAAAAAGATAATGACATTAATGAAAAAACTGGCAAAATACTGTATACCCCTGTAAGTAAAAGGGATCGTGATCAGCAAATGTCGGAAAGGATGTTTGATAAACTTCTTGACGGTTTCATCCATCAGTATTTTATCTGCTGTCTGTGGATCATGGATCTGATTTAACTCAAGTCTTCGGTTGCGGGCTGAATTGTAATATCCGTTAGGATTGTGCCTGTCCAGGTTGGCATAATCCTCAGGTTTGAAAAACCGGTCAAGCAGGACCTGCCTGAAAGCATATTTTCTCTTGGTCCAGTATATAAACGATACTGTGTACTCTTTAAATGACATCATATTATAATTCATTCTATACGCCAGAACCAATCCGCCGCGCTCAGTAATGAACGCCCGCTTAAAATGGCAATAATTCCTGAGCATCCATCCGCCGACAATAATACCGAAACAGATTGAAAAGAGCGCAACACCTATTAATATCTTTTTCTTTTCCAGCGGAGATTTCCATAAAAAGAGAAGAAAAATCAGCAATCCAGGTATAAAGTAATAATACCAGGTGGCCCGGGTAAGCGCCAGACATCCAAGCACAAGACCTGCCAGGCCGAAAACTAATAATTTTTTCTTTTCTACAATAACCAACATGCATATCGAAAAAAGCATCAATAGAAATGTATGTAGAAGCTCAGAGTGCAGGGAATTAACCGATTCTTCGAGATGATGGTTACACCCGGCAAGGACCATAATAATTAGAGCAGCATATTTTAATCCAGTTATCCGCCAGGTCAGCCATCCAGCTGACAGAGAAATCAAAAAAAGCATAACACCTTCACAGAACTTGATAAAAAAGAACCCGCTGTTCTTCTCTTCATCCAGCACCCTTTCCCCTTTATATTTCCCATCTTCAGGAATAGTCGTCAGGTCATCAAGTGTAATATCTTTAAAATCAGGCCACAGGCTCATACACAAGTAAAGAAATGCCGGATAACCCGGTGACCTGTAAGCGTTTACCTTTACATCAGGAGAATCGACAAATTCATGGGAAAACAGATGGTGTTTTTTTAAATGATAGGCGTATAGGAAATAATGTTTTGAACTGCCGGTCAAATATCCCTGATCAATACTCCGTACGATCCTAGTAGTAAAAATAGGGAGGTAGACAAGGAGAACCAGGAGAGCAATCACAATTGTATCCCTGTAAGGTTTTTTATCTCTCCACGCGTTAAATTTTCTTATTACTGATATGTTGTTCATATTTAACCTAACCATCCAATGATAATAAAATTAAGGTTTTAAAATTCAATAAAAAGTAAAGATCCTTGCCCAGAGGGCCAGGGTTTTCATATCAGACTAAACTATTCCTATTCTTTTTCCTCAGCGTTTTCATACATATGTTCGCGCTGGTTGGATATGGCTTCTTCAAGAAGATTGCGCTGCGCCCTGGTCAACTCACCAAATATTCCCATAACCAACAGCAGCATACCGATAACTGCCAGTATTGAAAGTAGTACCAGCGACGGAAGATATGTTCGTGTTGGTTCTGGAACAGGAAGTAAATATATAAGATATATAAACCGAAGTCCTAATATAAGAGCTGAAAAAAAGAACAGTTGACTGCAAAAAAAGAAGAAGAATCCAGGTCGATAAAGAACAAACATGGATAAAATGGTCATGCCGGATTTGAAAACATACTGAAATATATTTTTATAAAGACGCGACTCCCGTGTCTTTGGATTAACCCGTATATCAACGGATTCAACACGGAGGCCTGAATTGCCTGCCTGAATGAGTGTTTCCATGCAATAAGAAAATTTTGAATGTACATACAGCCTTAGGCAAGACGCTCTTGAAAACGCGCGAAAACCAGATGCTGCATCCCGAACCATTGTCTTTGAAACACAGCGAAGCATAAAACTGCCAAAAATTTGAAGTATTTTTTTTAAAGGATTGAATTCAGGGTGATCAATAATCGGTCTGCATCCAATGACAATATCTGCGCGTTCTTCAAGAATTGGTTTAACCAGCTTAGGGATATCCTGACCGCAATACTGGTTGTCCCCATCCGTGTTCACAAGTATATCCGCTCCCTGTGATAGAGCATACGACACTCCCTTTGAAAACGTATTTGCCAATCCGCGATTAGTACCCTGACGAACAATATGATGTACACCCAATTTCTCAGCGATTTCAACAGTCCGGTCTGTACTCCCATCATCAATAACCAGATATTCGATCGTGTCAATACCGGGAATCTCACGCGGAAGATCACGTACTGTCTGTTCCAGAGTTTTTTCTTCATTATAGCAAGGCATCTGAATAATTAGTTTCATAACCTTTTCCTCTTTTTACTTTATTCCTGTATGCATGTCTCAAGAAGTTAATTTACGTATTTTTGAAAGGTATGTATTTAAAAAAGGCAACCCCAGAACAGCTGGAACTAAATAACGTAACGTACACATAAGTCCCAGAGCTGCTGCTACTGAAATATCCATATATCCCCTGTAAAAGAATATTAATGCCGCATCCCTTGTCCCCATGCCCGCGAACGTCAGTGGAAGTAAACCAACAAAAATTGCAAGCGGCGCAAGAGCAAGATGCTGAAGCATTGGAACCCATGCTTTCAGCATGAGTATAAAAAACCAGATCTGCAAAAGGTGGAGAAACCAGATTAAAATTGAAATACCTGCGATCCTGAAAAGCAGCCCCATATCTTTCTTAAGAAAATCACACATTTCATCCCAGGATTTTCCCAGCTTATCGATTTTTGTAATAACAGCTTTGGGGCTGATTGTTTTAAGTAAACCAAAAAACCATCTTGAAAACTGCTTTGAACCTGTCATCAGGAGGCCCAGCGTAAACACTGTAAAGACCAGAAAAGACATGCTAAGCAGACTGATATCCTTATCAGGATAAATGATCAGTCCAAAAACACACCACAGCATCAAGGACAGCATATCACATGTTTTTTCGTATACGACCAGTGATAATGAAAGAGACCCGTCTATACGCCCTTTTTCAGCGATAAAATACCCCTTTGCAATATCCCCCATTTTTGACGGAAGTACCATGTTCAGGGAACTCGCGGCAAGAACCAGCCGAAGTGCTTCTAGTAAACTCACATTGGCAGCTTCCGGAGCCAGCATTTGCAGCCGTTTTGATGTGATTAACGTTATTGGAATAAACATGAACAGGCTCAATGCCAACCAGCCAGGATGGCAGTTTTTAAAAACAGTCAGAAACCTGGTTAAGTCTATCTTCCAGTATATCGCTGCAAGAATCGTGAGGCTGATAATTAGTGAAACAATTTTTTTCACTTTATTTTTCTTCTAACTTCAAGGATTTCACCCGGCTTAAGTCCACTTAACCTGTTGCTCAAATTAATATTGGGGCTGAGTTGACCAACATGAAACGTTCTGCTCATGGCAATATAGATGGAGGTCTGATCGCAGCAGATGACGGCAGACTCTACGGATTCCCAGCAGTTTGATTTCAGACGGTCACAAACTTCCCAACATTCATCTTTCCACGTGAATATCCGTTCAAAATAAAAATCAGCATTCTGCTTGCCGGTAATAAGCAGCCATTGTAAAATTCTTCTTATGGTATCTGGAAAAAATCGGCCGATGGAAAGCATTATCATTCGGAGGATCAGCATGTTTAAATATGTCATCTGTTTCTGTTTGGCCCATCCAAGTTTGCCCTTAACAGAAATTGTATCATTTGATACTGAAACCTGATAATCATCAATCAAGTGTCCGACAGCATTTTTCAGTTTATTACCTTTTTTTACCAGCAGTGACATTTGTGTATCTGAACATATCAATTTACTGTCACTGAATACTTTAAAAACGCCGCCTTTATTCAACGCTATATAAATGTCCGTATTTTTACGACGGTCAATGAGTATACCCGCATTTTTTAACCAAGTTCTTTCCGGTTTTTTCTCAAGCGGCAAATTCGGTCTTTTGCTGATATAATCACGCCATGTCAAAAGATAGTTCCACGTATGATGTCCAAGTATATGATCATCAGAATAACAGGGAGCCATATTATTTGAAAGCGCTTCAGCAAATCGATCATTGATGAATAGTGCATCTGGTTCCCATTTTCCAACAAGTTCAAAACCATGAGGAAAATAATTGTTTGTGTTCCTGCTGGCATATTCACCGCCATACGTTCCATCCTGGTGAATAAAATGAGCTGCAAGATTGACCGCCCTGATAAGGGCTTCGCGTAATCGACTATTGCCCGGATTCAGGTCATAAACCCTTGCCAGCAGAGAAATCGTAAGCGTATGATAACCTGGGTCACACCCCTCGTATTCCTGAAACCAACCTTCGTCATCCTGCCATGAAAGAACTTTTTCCAATCGATCCTGTTTTTTTCTGTCCCATCGGGACGTTTTGAGAAGGTCTGACATCAATTCAAGACATAATACAATCAATGCCTGGTGGTTCGATAATCTTCCACTCTCATCATGTCCTGCCAGCCAGTCAGCACGTTTACAAAAAAAATCAATGAATTTTTCATCATTAAGGTCAAAAGCTTTATAACTTTCAATAAACGCCAGAAGCGAAAATGCCGCAGCTCCTGCGGCCATTTCGTACGGGTAATAATCATCACATGAACTGTCATTGTGTGATGATTTGGCTGCAAATGAAATTCCAGCACAAACCCAGTCCTTCAGCACTTCTTTCTGATAAAAAGGATTCTCCGAGATATTGGTGCTGTAAACAAGCGCGAGCGGCCAGACAAATTCCTGGGACATCCCGCTTGGGAAATCTATTATTTTATAATGCCAATAATTTCTGTCAAAACATCCGTACGTCGGACTATGCGGGTTTCGGTCTAGCAGTGTGAGGATCTTTGGTATTTCTTCAATAGCTTTTTTAGCGAAGATATCTCGACTCATATAACGCCCTTTAATTTACTGCTGTTGGGATAAAGCAAATTTGATTACTGTTTCAGATTCAATGGTACATGTCAGTGTACTGCTCGATGCGACCTTATGTCCGTTTACCAGCCAATACGAGTTCTCTGGAATTTTTCCGCTAAGTCTGACCATCATTTCTTGTCCTTTAAAATACCATCCTCTATAATCCGGTATGGCTTGAAACCCATTGATAATATAAGAAAGATGTTCAGGAACTTCGATACTGCATTGATAAGATTCTGGAGAGTTAAGATATTCTCGCATCAGCCGTCGCATAGCCGAGTGACGATTTTGAAAGAACTCCCTTATTGATCTCACGTAAGCCGTATTTTCAACGCCAAATGAGCTTGCGGCACTTTCATAAAAATCAGCTCTTGATGTTAAGAAGTCATCTGTTAGCCGGTGATTAAGAACATCCATGACCATTTTTTCAAAATATTTTTGAAAACGTTTATCTTCTTTATACAGACGTCTGAAAATAACCGCCCGGGGATCATCTCTGCGGGTGTTGTTCATGACATCATGAAAGGACTTTTTCTGATCCCATAATTTATCAAGTTCCTTTTCATACTTGTTCCTTATACTGTGGTCCATATCCCAGTTTATCCAGAACCATCTTGACCTAGGCTTACTTTTGTCCAGCAGCGCAAGACCCTGGTATATATCCGTGTTTGCGCAATAGAGCTGGGAAATCCACCATCGACAAAGGTTATCAATATCAACCTTCTCTTTAGCGGTATCAAGTGTCATCTTTTTATCTTCATCCTTTGCCCATTTGACAAAAGCTTTATATTCTTCATGAAGACCTTTATCCCCTTTTGACCGGTGAACAATATAATTGTCATGCCCAAAATGGGCTTCAAGATATTCTCTGCTCAAGTGTTCTATAAGTGCATAACTGATACCACCATG
>JANQFQ010000103.1 GCA_028277765.1 Desulfobacterales bacterium | reverse complement strand
TCTCCCTTTGCAAAAGGGGAAAGTTTTGCTCCCCTCTTTTTAAAAGAGGGGCTGGGGGAGATTTATCATTAAGTTAATATAAAGGGTATACGTTTCGTTTGAATCCTGCTACAGCTGGACACTGGCTATGGATTCCCCCGGCTCTGACCGTTTGAAACAGCGCCAGCAATAAGATGAGCGATCCTGACAGGTTCGGGGATGTTGCTGTGGATGGAGAAACGGTCAATCACATCAGATGCCTGCTCAAGGCTTAATCCAACCCTTTGAATAAAAATGTTGCCTACAGGTTCCATTGGGCCGAGTTTTTCAATGATTTGCCATTTGTTTCCTCCGTCAGGAATTCTGGTCGTCAGCGCGGTCTTGATTGCTTTCATATCCGGCTTCACACGAGAGACAACCATAATCGGAAGATTGAGCTGTTCATTCAGGTGAAAAACATCTACCACGTTAAAGCCACCAAAGGCGATTCCCTGGAGCATAATCAATCGGGCATGGCCGGCGAATTTTGACTCAGCAACCATCTGTGCCAGTTTATCCGCGGAATCCGAACCGTCTTTTTCAATGTCACCGATGATTACACCATCAAATCGGATATCAGCAAAGACCGCGCCCACTACTTTAACACGATCTTTATGGCCACGCTCAAACGGCGCGTCGTCAAAACCGATAATGTTGGATAATCGTTTCATTATTATTTTTTACCACCGAACTTCACTAAAGCTACGATCGGCAGGCAGAGGACACTGAGGTTGTTTTTTCTCATGCAAAGCCGCTAAGGCGCAAAGTTGTATTTTGTTAATAAACCAATTCAACCAATCCAACTAATAAAACCAATCGAACCGATCCTCTGTGGCTTGTGGTGAAAAATTTCTCCGTGACTGTAGAGAACATTATTTTTTCCATTTTTTGATCCTAATAATTCGGTTCTCAATTTTTGCTGAGATTGTCTTTCTTTCGCGGATTGTATCGACGACCAGTTCCCATAGGATGGTGCCGGTTTTAATCATGGGTTTGGTCGTGAAAATGTTGTAGCCGTCGCCGCCTGATGCGATGTAATCGGTTATGGCCAGTGTATATGTCTTGTCAGAATCAAGGGGTTTTCGGTCATCACCGATGCTGATGTTTTGTAAGTTGTGATTTTTAATTGAAAAACAGATCCCTGACACTTGGAGGAAACCGCCGTCTTCATCCTCCTGGTTCCCCATCACCGATCTTGTGAGTACCTGAAGGAGTTCATGACCGGAGAGTTCAGCTATCACAATTTCATTGGAATACGGCATGGCTCTGAAAACATCTTCAACCATAACCGGACCACTGTTGATACTTGACCGAAGACTACCTGCATTCAGCAGGGCGATATCAGCGCCTGTACATTCCCGCATAATATCTGTGACAAAATTTCCAAGAGTGGTTTCCTTAAACCTTATCCTGTCGCGTTCACCATCAAGAAAGGTTTCTGAATAGCCGATCACTTTTTTAAATTTTTTATCAAGCCGGGAAAGATATCTGTTCACAATCTCCTCGATTTCCGGATCAGCTTCTATGTTTGCGGTAACTGGGAGATATGTATCCCCTGTTATCATTGCTTTTTTCGTCATTGGATCTATGTCAATGTCAATGCGTCCCAGATACCTCCCTTTTTCAAATGCCTGGAACACTGGAACATTTCCTGCTTTTCTGAAAGGGGAGAAGAGTATCTGGTCGTGCCCGGCGATAATAGCTGATAGTTCCGGAATGGCGTCTGCAATAGCCCTGTCTGTTTTGTGCCGGTTGTGGGATAGGAGGATGACCGGGCCTTTGGTTTTAACCTGATCAAAACGGTTTTTTACTGCTGTGACCGGGTCGAGAACGAGTAAATCTGTCACGTTTTCCGGCTTGGTTGTGACCAGGAGTTCTCTTGTGGTTGCGCCGATGATGGTTAAAAAAAGGTCGTCACAGAGTTCAAAGGATATAGATGATTCACACAGGGGCTGTTTGTCTTTTTTCCATATTATGTTAGCACTTAAAAAAGGGAAGTTGGCTGTTTTATTAAGATCCAGGAAATTCTGCAGCCCAAAGTCAAATTCATGGTTGCCCACAGTCATGGCATCCACACCTGTTTTATTTAGGCATTGAATATCCGGTTTACCTTTAAATACTGTTGACATGGGGGTGCCCTGGAGGATATCACCGGCTACCAGCACAATGGTTTTTATCCCTTTATTCGTGTTTTCAGTCCTGATTTTTTTTATCATGGATGCGATTCTTGCCATACCTCCAACCTGTTGTGTGCCTTTATCTGTCTTGACATTAAACGGCTGGAGGTGACCGTGGATGTCATTGAAAAATAGGATGGCTACTTTTACCGGTTGCTGGGTTTCGGCAATCACAAGCGGAGATGTGATATGGAATAACAAAAAAATTATTATTGAAAGCTTGATTCCACACTTTAATTTGGTTTTTGGCATTATAATATTTTAATTAAAAACTGTTGTACGTGAATATTATATCTATGGATATGAATTAATTCGAGGTATTATCTGCTCTATTTTTTCATGAATTTGTCATTTACCCAAAGACCATCATACGTGGCGCCGTCATTTAATGTCATTTTACCTTTGCCGTGTTTTTTCCCATTTTTGAACTGACCGACATATTTTCTATCCACAGGCCATGTGAGTGTCCCATGTCCGTTGAATTTGCCATATTTGAATTGACCCACATATTTTTTATGAATCGGCCAGGTCTTTATACCATGACCATGAAATTTACTGTTTTTGAAATCACCTACATATGTTTTGGTGATGGGCCATTTATATGTGCCTTTTCCATTAATACAGTCACCGTCAATGCAGCTCCCCATTGTTTCACAGCCGAGAAGACAGGCAAGCAACGGTAAAAACAGGAATAATATTGTTCTCATGATGTGTCCTCGTGATATTATTAATTGTAAATGATAATTCATTTTGCATATCAACTCTTTGCTTTCATGGCAATAAAAAACAGATTTGATACATCCTAAATTAATGATGTTAATCATACCCTTTGGCCCTGAATTTTTTACTCCTATTGTGTTTGAATTATTCTTTTTATAATGATATAAAAATTCTAACTGACTTAAGATCAAACCTGACAAATACCTGATCAGTATTCACCGAAAATTGCTACAAAAAAGTTAATGTGAGTTATATTTGAAAATGAAAACCTTCATTTTGAGGCCCAAGGTAAAACTTAATCTCGCAATCATTGTTATACTTTGCGTTATCAGCGGGCTTTTCTTTTTGGGATATACTGGATTCAACCTTTTATCCGGGCTACGTGCTTATGTGGCTGGTGAAGGGTTGTGGGCAAAAGCTCAGAAAGAGTCTACCTATCAGCTCATTCAGTATGCCTTTACAGGAGATACAGTAAGGTATCAGGCTTTTCTAGATGCTTTACAGGTTATACAAAGTGACAGAGCCGCCCGACTGGAACTTGATAGCGACAACCCAGATAATAAGATCGTTTATGAGGAATTTATTAAGGGGGGAAACCACCCTCAAGATATTCCCATACTAATTAAATTATATAAGCGGTTTAAAAACATTGGTTATATGAGAAAGGCCATAGAACAGTGGAAAATTGCTGACAGGCTTATAATGGATTTAAAAAAGGTTGGAGAGGATATCCATAACCATATTGTCACCAACAGTATGGATAATCATCAAAGAGTCCAGTTCCTTTCCAAGATAGATGTTTTGCAGCAGCAACTTAATGAAGCGGAAGTACTATTCTCTTATAATATAACATTGGCTTCACAATGGGCCGCCCATACCCTTTGTATCATCATTTTAATTTTCTCAGCCGCAGGAGGTATTATTTGTTTCATCATGATACGCCTGATTGCCGGGATTATTAGAGAGTTAAACGACAAAAATATAAAATTGATTGATCAAGCGGAGACAGAAAGAGCGATCAGGGAAGAGCTTAAGCAAAGTGAAGAACGCTTTAGAAGACTTGCCGAAAATGCGCCTGATGTTATTTACAGGATGACACTGCCCGAGGGTCACTATGAATATGTTAGCCCGGCATCAAAGGACGTGTTTGGATATTTACCAGAGGAATTCTATGAGCAGCCCCTTCTGATCCAAAAGATTATGCACCCTGATTGGCATGATTATTTTGCCACCCAGTGGGATAATCTGCTGGCAGGTAAAATGCCGCCTTTTTACGAATACCCGATCATTACCAAATCAGGTGAAGAACGATGGATTAATCAGCGAAACGTTTTTATTCGCGATAATGAAGAGACACCTGTCGCAATTGAAGGTATTGTCACAGATATAACGGAACAAAAAAACTGGGAACAGGAAAAAGAACATCTGGCTAGTGAACTGAGGCAGGCTCATAAAATGGAGGCAATCGGTACATTGGCAGGCGGTATTGCTCATGATTTTAATAATATTCTGTCTGCTGTAATAGGATTTTCAGAACTTGTAAGACGTGAAATTTCAGAAATACTTCCAGCCCGGGAGTATATAGATGAGGTATTAAAAGCCAGCAGCCGTGCACAAGAAATTGTAAGGCAGATTATGTCTTTTAACCGTAGATCAACTGGCTTGCAGTTTCCTATCCAGGTTCACAATATAGCTGAAGAAGCGCTAAAGCTACTGCGAGCTTCAATTCCAGCAACTATCGAGATACAAGAAAAAATTGATCCCAATTGTGGCAGCATCATGGCAGATCCAACCCAAATCCATCAAGTCATCATGAATCTTTGTTCGAATGCCATCCAGGCAATGGAGGAAAAGGGAGGTGTATTACAAATTACTTTAGATTCAATAGAGATACATGAGAATGGTTCGGAAACAGCACCAGAATTGAAAGTCGGGTCCTATGTAAGGATGATTATCAGCGATACCGGGTCTGGTATTGCTCCGAATGATATTGAGCGGATTTATGATCCTTATTTTACAACAAAAGAAACTGGTAAAGGTATAGGCATGGGTTTGGCGGTTGTCCATGGCATTATTAACAGCATTGATGGCACAATTTCGGTTGACAGCCAAAAGGGTCAAGGTACTAAATTTATATTATATTTCCGTCTGGTTGAACCTGAAGAGACACAAAAAACAACAAAGATGGAAGTCTTTCCTGATGAGCTAAAGGGCATTGAAAATATTCTTTTTGTTGATGATGAAGATAGCATCGTGAACCTGAATGAAAAGCGGCTGAAACAATTAGGTTACAAAGTAACTTCCAAAACATTAAGCGCTGATGCTCTTGATCTGTTCTGTTCTGAATCAGATAAATTTGATCTAGTAATAACAGACCAGACAATGCCGATGATGACCGGTGAACAATTGGCTAAAGAAATGCTTAAAATTAGACCGGATATCCCGATTATTCTTTGTACGGGAAACAGTTTTGCGATAAATGATGAAAAAGTCCGGGAAATTGGAATAAAAGCATTTATGGTGAAACCAGTTAAACATGATGAACTTGCTAAAACTATCCGGCAGGTTTTAAATGAAACAGTAGAATAGGGAAAAATATTTTTTTACATCTGATAGCGCATTACATTTTCTTCAAGCTCTGTTTAAGAAATTAAAGCCTTGGAAAGAGAAACTGTTCAATATGTGAAAAATTATCTTGCACGTTTTTACCACCTGAAATAATTTCCCCATGGCCCGGAAGAAGATATTCTGTTTCAAGTGCAGCAATCTTTTTTATACTCTTTTTCAGCTGATCTGTGTTGCCCCCCGGCAGGTCTGTCCTGCCGACGCTATCCTTGAAGATGAGATCTCCCGTGAAAAGGGCCTTTTTATCCGGCCAGTATATTGAAACAGATCCAGGTGAATGACCGGGTGTATGAAACACTTTTAAGGTTAGGCCTTTATATGTGAATTCTCCTTCGTTTAAAAAGAAATCCGGCATAAGCGCGTCGAGATTTATTTCCGTTGAACTTTTATAATAGTCTACCATGGCCTTAATTACTTCCCATTCTTTTTCATGAACAGCCATGAGGATGGCACTCTGCTTGAAAATCATGGCTGCTTCTAAATGGTCTGGGTGTGAATGGGTGCATATCACAAGTCCGATATCCTGAATCCCGATACCTGCATCTTCAAGGCCTTTGCGGACACGGTCAAAATGATTGATATGGCCCGGATCAATCAGTATTCTGGCAGGCCCGTCAATAAAAAAAGTATTGCAATTATTTTCTGTCATTGATTCCCATAAAAATCCGTGCAATTGATTAAATATTTGCATAACCGATTTCCTTTTATTATATTAAAGCTAATAAATATTATAGATTTTAAGAAGATTAAAACGTATTTCTCACCCTAGGCGTTTCGCCTTTACATGATATTCTGCTTTGTATAAAAAGCTATGACACGTTTCAAGATAAATCGACTGATTTCAGGCGGGCTCATTACAAACTACTCCTGCACCTCCAGGTGCGGTCATTGTCTTTATAATTGCGGGCCTTTTCGTGAAAAAGAATATATTAACGGGCAGTCAGCTGAAAAATATCTCTCACAAATACGGGAACTTGGTTGTCTGTCAGTTCACATCGGCGGCGGGGAGCCGATGCTATACCCTGATAAGCTGGGAGATGTGCTTGAAGCTGCGGACTGGGCAGGCGTTTCTGTGGAATACGTTGAAACAAATGCTTCCTGGTTCCAAGACCTTGAATCCGCATCAGAGATTCTGAGGAAGCTGCGTCACAGAGGACTGAAAACATTTCTTGTTTCGATCAGCCCTTTTCATAATGAATATATACCGTATACTAAAACAGCAGGTGTAATAAACGCCTGCCGTGAAACAGGTATACATGTCTTTCCCTGGAAAGATGTGTTTATCAAAGACATTACCATGCTGGATACGTCGAAAACCCATTCCATTGATGAATATATCAACATATCAGGAGATGGATATCTTAAGAAGGTTCTCGAGAATTACTGGATACATCTTGGGGGACGCGCACTCGATACTTTTCGCCCTGTATTACCGTCATGGACGATTGAGGAGATTATTGCAGGAGAGGAGAGTGGTTGTGCTGAAAAGCTTTCTGAAACATCTCATTTCCATTTTGATCTTTTTGGTAATTATATCCCGGGCCTCTGTTCCGGGCTTTTGATTCGCCACGAGGATATCAGTAGTCCGCTTTCCAAAGAACAGTATCCTGTGATGACACTGCTTGCAGATTCAGGGGTTAAAGGACTTCTTGATTTTGCAGAAGACAGGTTCGGGTTTGTCCCCGGGAAACAGAAATATATTAATAAATGTGATCTTTGCATGGAGATACGCGCTTTTCTGGTAACAAATGATGTTGACTTTTTAGAACTGGGGCCAGAGGGATTTTACAGGCAGGAGTCGACAACACGTTAACCTGGGAAACCATGATTGAGGAATATAATTTACACTTAATTACATTGCAAATAAGAAGGAATTTCATTATGGGTAAAATAGTATTTTCTAGCATAATAATGATAGCTTTAATATTGATATTAACAATCGGAGGATGTGATGCCATGTCAGCGACAATCCTAAAGGATACACTCCAGCTGCCTGATCCAAAGACTGACAGCGGGATGCCGCTTGAAGAAACCCTGTTAAAACGAAGATCAATCAGGAGTTTCAGTGATGAATCGCTTTCTCTCGAACAAATATCTCAATTGCTTTGGGCAGCCCAAGGTGTGACACACCAAAGGGGGTATAGGACTGCACCGTCAGCCGGGGCGCTGTATCCCCTTGAGATCTATGTTGTCGCTGGCCAGGTCAAAGGCCTTGACGCAGGGATATACCGTTATATCCCACAGGGGCATAAACTGAAGAAGATTACAGACGGAGATAAAAGGGAAGAGCTGTGCAGGGCTGCTTTAAACCAGTCCTTTGTAAAAAACGCACCCGCTGTTTTTATTTTATCTGCAGTGTATCAACGGGTGACTGGAAAGTACGGTGATAGGGGGATTAAGTATGCGTTTATTGAAGTCGGGCATGCTTCCCAAAATATCTGCCTCCAGGCAGTGGCTCTAAATTTAGGAACCGTTGTCATCGGTGCTTTCCATGATAATCATGTTAAGCGGATTATGGTCATGGATGCCAATGAGTATCCAGTTTATATAATCCCAGCTGGGAGACCTGAAAATTGAAAAACAGGATGTCCGATATAATATGACAAATAACGAAAAAGACAGTATCAGTTTAAGAGAAATTACTGAAAAGAAAATACATCATGGAAAAAAACGTTTTATAAATCCTTTCAGTAGTTTTAAGTATGGTAAGGCAGGGCCGATTCTAGCCTGGAAACTGTTTGGGGGAAATCCATTTAAAAAGTACTACCGTGATCAGCCGGTAACCCCGGTGTCTATTGACTGGGATCCTGTTAAAAAACATTACGGACTTTCTATTACATATTTAAGACATGCCTGTCTATTGATAAAGGACATCGACAGGTATATCCTTATCGATCCGGTTTTTTGGAAAATACTGTGGTTTGTAAGGGATTTTTCTCCACTCTCTTTTGATCTGAAAGAGATGCCTAAGCCGCATCATATCCTGATTACACACGGACATTATGATCACCTGAATATAGCATCCCTTCGGATGTTTGATAAGAACACCCATCTTGTAACACCAATGGGGTATGATAGAATTTTTCAGGGGCTTAGATGGAAACGCCGTGATCAGCTGGACTGGTTCGATACTATTTCCCATGCTGGTATGGAGTTTACGCTCCTCCCCAGTTGTCACTGGACAATGAGGAACCCGATAACAGGGCCTAACCGGTCACTTTGGGGGTCATACCTTATCAAGACAGCCAGCGGTTTTACAATCCTGATAGCCGGAGATACAGGCTACTATCAAGGTTTTAAGGAGATTGGCCAGGAGTTTGACATTGATCTCGCTGTTTTCAACGTAAGTGCTTATGAACCACGATGGTATATGAAATATGGTCATATGAATCCATCGGAAGCGGTCAGAGCATTTCAGGATTTACGTGCAAAACATATGACCATTATTCACTGGGGGACATTTAGGCTAGGGCTGGATCCAGTACATTTTCCGCCAATACATGTCAGGGAGGAGATGGAGAAAAAGGGGCTGAATGATCGGTTTCTGCTTCTCAATCATGGGGAGACTCTGTTTTACGATCAGATAACGTAAGGGCGATTTTTGTATTCGCCCATTTTCTGCGTTATACGGGGTTCGAGGTATACGTATACATCTTCACCCCGAAAGCCTTGAAAATGAACGAATCAGCATTGTGAGAAAAGCGGGCTAAGCCCCATGTGTTTCGATTTCGATAGCGATCCCGATAGCGATTTCGATTCTCCCAAAACATTGTTCATCAAATCAACAAAGGCGATCATCAGGATTGCCCCTACGGCTTGAGTGATTGTATTTCCTTGCGAAGTTCTTGGATATCTTCCTTTAGGCCGGCCAGCATTTCTTCAGCTTTCTGGGTGTTATCAATTGTCATTTCATCGACAAAGACTGCATTGGCAAGGGAGAGGCCTAGTATACCGCCCACGATGACAGAGAGAATAAAATAACCCCTTACCAGCATAATCCAGTACATGGAGTGGTTCTGTGATGCCAGCATATCAGGTATTTCATACCAGCCCTCAACAGTAAAAACTTTAAATAACGTATAAAGTGACGTAAGTGGATTGCCGAAATATTCAGGGGCTGCTGTACTGAAAAGCATTGTGGCGCCAGTGGCTAAAAGAAGGTTTAAGAAAAAAAGCGCGACAAAAACGCCTACTGATGCCTTTAATGCTCTGCCGATTCCTTCCGCAAGCTTTTCACTATTCGGTATGAATCGGAGGACTTTCATCATGCGGAGGAGTCTGCTGAGACGGAGAATTAAAATTACCGAAAAAGACCTGAGGTCTATGATGGGTGTCAGAAGAACAGGGGTGCTGGCCAGAACGATAATAAAGTCAAAACGGTTCCATCCATTTTCCCAAAATAGTTTAAATGTTGATAGCCTGATTTTAATAAATATTTCTAATATGAAATAAATAACACAACAATAGTCAACAAGGTACAAAAGATTATATGTTTTTGCATGGACAGAAGGGAATGCATCCAGAAAAAGTGCCAAAGCGTTTATTATAATTATTGTTATAACCGTTTTTTCATGGATAAAAAAATTTAACATAATGATGATTTTTTCTGAAATTAAATAGGGATTAATTTAATACTTTATAAAATATCTGCTATCTGGATTTTTATTATAAGTCAAGAGATATGGATCATGGTGTGTTGTGAGTAGCTTATTGTTTGTATGAAATACAGATTTTATTCAAGCAGTTAAAATTTGGTCCTTAAAACCACTTCAAGATAATCGGGCTGTTTGGTTTCGTATTTTTACTTGTAAATTTAAGCGAATAAAAATAATAATAATTAACAATATATTAATATATAAAGGGTTAGATTTATTTGTTAACAATCCTCAACTCAAAACGAAGATATGGGGCCATCGCAAAGGGGTACTCAAGTTCTCCGGTTATCCGGGACAGGGGGAGCAATGACACTGCAGGAACAGATAAAAAAAGATTTAACTTCAGCAATAAAGGAACAAAACAGCATAAAAAAAGACACGATCCGTGTTATTATGGGTGAATTCGGGAGGATTGATAAAAAGGCGCTTTCAGATGATGATGTTATCAAGGTCTTGAAAAAGCTTATTAAATCAGAGAAAGAGCTGCTGGAGAAAAAAGGGGATACTGGAGAATCCGAATTTATTAAGATAGCGGAAAGTTATTTGCCTGCCATGGCTTCAGAAGAAGAGATTATAGACTGGATAAAGGCGAACATAGATTTTTCTCAGTTTAAAAACAAAATGCAGGCAATGGGACCGATTATGAAGCATTTTGGTTCTGCTGCGGACGGCAGTATGGTTAAAGAATTGCTCAAGACATTCTAATGTCGTATCAATAATGAAACGACATATTTTGGGATAATCGTTATCGCTATCGAAATCGGGATCGAAATCGAAAAAAGTCGATCCCAATTTCGATAAAGAGCTTTCTATGTAAATCCAGTTCTTCTGTTTCTATAATAGTAATCATGACACCACCTGCAAGGGAAATGTTATTATTAAAAAAAAACGTCATACCATTAATGGATGTGGATGTTATTCCCGGAATTTTATTCCGTGAACCTCCGGAAGGGAATGGGAATGAAAAAACGGGTATCTTGCCAGGTAGAGAAACGGATCTTGACGACCCTGATAAAGGCGAACAGATTCTATGCCGCCAATGTTTCCAGCCGATAACAGGGCCTGGAGATCGGCTTGAAATAAACGGTGCTCATCAGCATGTTTTTGCCAATCCTTCAGGAGCGGTTTATGAAATCGGGTGTTTTAGGACCGCACCTGGTTGCGGGTATTCTGGCTTCCCAACTGAAGAGTTTAGCTGGTTCAAGGGCTACAGCTGGAGAATAGCGATTTGCGGTATGTGCCTGACACACATGGGATGGCTCTTTATCTCCTCGGGCAGCAGTTTTAACGGGCTTATCCTTAACAAGCTTCTTTTTCCAACATAAATAAAAGAATTGAATCCAATGAAAATTTTTATTTACATCGCATATGTCAAAATGATATTGATACCCAATTAATCCGGTTTTTTAATCAGCTTTATTCTTGGAGGGAATAATGAAAAAAAATATCATTTCATTTATTGAAGATCTCAAATCAAATAAAAAACTCAGTTCTTTTGATGAAGCCTCAACAAAACAGGCAGTTGTTATGAAGCTGCTTTCCGTCCTGAGTTGGGATGTTTTTGATGTTGACGAAGTAACCCCTGACTACTCTATTAAATCGCAGTCTATAGACTTTGCATTAAAGGCTGAAGGGAAAAACAAAGTTTTTATAAATGTAAAAAAACCGAACGATAATCTTAATAACAATCAGAAAGGGCTGATTGGCGCTTCATCTAAAGCAGGTGTAGATATTGCCGTTCTGACAAACGGGATAGAATGGTGGTTTTATCTTCCGTCCATTGACGGAGATGTTGATGATAAACGTTTTGATGTGCTTCATATTAATGAACAAGATCCAGCTGATATCGCAGACAAATTAAAGGATTTACTAGAAAAGAGCAGTGTTGAAAGCGGTACTGCTGTAACAACAGCTGAGGCTGTATTTGAGGGCCAGCAGCAGATGCTGGCCAATTATACTGTTCCTGAGGCCTGGGTAAAAATACTCTCTGGGCCCAACAAGATTCTTGTCAAACTGCTGGAAGACACCACGGAAAACCTGTGCGGTTTTAAAGCAGAAAAGGGGTTAATTACAAAATTCTTAAAGGAACGGGCAAAAGAAGTTGATGTGCCGGACGCCCCTCCGGTCCAGACCAAAGTGACTAAGAAAGCAGGAAAAGCGGGTTCCAAAGCAGCATCAAAGGCGGCGAAGAAAAGTCCTAAAATGCCAAACTACTCGGGCAAAGAGCCTGTTTCTTTTTCATTTAGCGGGCTTACCTATGAAGTAGCAGGATGGGATGAACTGCTTCTCACTTTGTGTGAGATCATGGTCGCCGGCCATAAAGATGAATTTGACAAGGTTTTATGGCTTTCCGGTAAGAACCGCAATTTTTTCTCAACAGACGACAATGAACTTAGAAGTCCGGAAAAGATCAAACAGACCAATATTTATGTTGACATGAACTTAAGCCCTAATGACACAGTCAAGCTTTGCCACAAAATAATACAAGCATTTGGATATCCCGTATCGGAACTGGAGATAGACGCAAAGGATGAGGACTAACTCCCTTAATGTTTTATTTGTTTTTTTAAACCTAGTCCTCAGGGCCAGGTCAGAGACAGAAATATAAAACGGTATCCTATGAGAAATCCGAAGCACGAATATCGAAATCCGAAACAATATCAAATGACCGAAATACAAATTACTGAAACAAAAACGGTGAGTCATCAATGGATAATAAAACTGATGTTTTAAACATTTGAAAATTCGTGCTTTAGATTTGTTTCGGATTTCGATATTCGGATTTAATATTTAGGTATTCATACTATCCCCTTTCTGGGGTATCTAAAGTCTGGTTTTCTCTCCGAGCCAGGACGTTTAATAAGGTCTTTTTCAAGGCATTGCTGTGTATTTCAGCTGCAAAATGAACAGGGCTCTTGCCGTGTATCGGGTCCCACCCCGCAGGATCAGCAGAACAGAAGAACTGTGTTTCAAGCCCAATCCGCACGACCGCATCTTTTAAAGGGATACCTTTCATACGTTCAGCTGCTTTCCAGGTCGCTCCGCATGGCGCACCCCGGACGACTTCCACCTCTGAAATGTTGTCTCCTGAGATCTGTACCGAGAATTCAGGAGCACCAAAGCGTTCCCCGTATAACCCAAGGCTGACCTGCCTGGGAAGGCCGCATCAGGTGGGGGGTGTGGTAGCCCATTTGTTCCGTGTCTTTTTTCCTGATGCAACTAAAGGGATCTTCAGCCTCTCGCATAATGCTGCAAGATCTTCTGTAAGGTCAGGATGTACAAGGAAATCAAGCACGAGGTCTGCATCAATGCTCTCAGGAAGATATCCGCTCGCGTCGTCAATAACTGCGGGAAGGGATTCATCAATATTATAAACTTCAAGCTTAAAAAGATTTTCACCATGTTCCCGAACCCCTTTTATTTTACTTTCACCTCTGTTGTTCTGTTGAAAAACGGCAATTTTTTGACGCGGTTTTTCAAGGCTGGAAGGTGATCTGTCCGACGCATTGCTGCTTTTAATTGTATTCATTTTTCGTTTTCCGTTAATTATAAACCTGTCACTGCCATATGCATGTAAAATGGTTCATATATGTTAATTTCAATAAAAAAACAAGTGAATCGATTACGATTTACTGGTTAATTAGGATTTCCCGTCGTGGCTACAAGCCTACAATCCCCCTTTCGGTCCCCCTTTGGTAAAGGGGGAAGAAAAGCCCCCCTCTTTTTTAAAGAGGGGTTGGGGGAGATTATAAAACACTGTCAGAGATAGAAATTTATAATTGACTCAAATGTTGATCATCATATTTTTCTTGTGGGTGGAGGGAGAATCTGGTTAAAGTTATATCCTGAAGTTGGAAATAGTTTGTCAGGTATTCTCATACGGCACAATCGATATGCATGGAAAAGATAAAAAAGTTGAACTGCTTGCACCGGCCGGTAATGTTGAAAAGCTTGAAATAGCTATTCATTACGGTGCTGATGCAGTATACCTTGCGGATAAGCGGTTTTCATTAAGAAATTTTTCCGGCAACTTTACTATTGAAGAGATTGAAAAAGGCGTTGCATACGCCCACAGCCAGGGTGTCAAGGTCTATGTGGCTTGCAATATATATTCAAGAGATTATGAGAATGACGAGATCTCAGAATACCTTAAAAAGCTGGGCGATATAAGACCGGACGCGGTAATCGTCTCTGATCCGGGAATCATTATGGCGGCCACTGAACTTATTCCTGAGATTCCTGTCCACCTGAGTACCCAGGCGAACACCACAAATTCTAAAAGTGTGAAATTCTGGGAGAACATAGGCGTTAAAAGGATCAACGCGGCCAGAGAATTGTCGATAAAAGAGATTAAAGATATAGCTGACGCTTGCAGTGCTGAAATAGAGGTTTTTGTACACGGCGCCATGTGTATGTCTTATTCAGGCAGATGTCTTTTGAGCAGCTTTCTAACAAAGAGGGACAGCAATCGCGGCATGTGCAGCCATCCCTGCAGATGGCATTATTCTGTCATGGAGGAGCAGCGGCCCGGTGAATATATGCCGCTGTCTGAAGATGACAGGGGGGCATATATATTTAACTCAAAAGATCTTTGTATGATAGCGTATATCCCTGAACTTGTGGAATCAGGTATATCATCCATGAAAATTGAAGGGAGAATGAAAAGCATAAACTATGTAGCGGCCACGGTAAAAGTATACAGGGAAGCTATTGACGCGTATTACGCGGATGCCGCCGGTTACAGGACAAAGGAAGAATGGATCGATCAGCTTGTCCGAATAAATAATAGAGACTATTGCACAGGATTTTATTTTGGAGATCCTGATGCAGTTACGCCGAATTACACTAACCATAAACCCCTGACCGGAAACCGGTTTGCGGGAAAAGTGCTTAAAAAAACCAGTGAAAGCCGTGTGTTTATCGAGGTGAGGAATAAAATTTTTAAGGATGACGATATTGAGGTGTTACCTAGAAAAGGTCTTCCATATCGTGATAAGATAGTAAAGATTATCAATGAGAACGGCAGATCCGCACCTTTTGCTCAGCCCGGCAGCAGAGTTATGGTTGAACTAAATAAAACCTGTTCGGCAAATGATATTATTAGAAGGATTGAAGGAGAGACAAATGAAAGGTTATATCCAGGTATATACAGGTGATGGTAAGGGAAAAACAACCGCAGCAATAGGGCTTTCAATACGGGCTGCAGGTGCCGACCTGAAAGTGTATATTGCCCAGTTCATCAAGATGGGTGAGTACAGTGAAATAAAAGCCCTGGAAAGATTTTCAGACGTTATTACGATTGAGCAGTTCGGGCTCGGTCGATTTATCAAAGGTACACCTTCAGATGAAGATATAGCTGCTGCCACAGAGGGGCTCAAAAAAGTCAGAGTGGCTATGACTTCCGGGGAGTATGATATTATTATTGTTGAAGAAGGGAACGTGGCTGTCTCCTGCGGCCTCTTTTCATTAGAGGCGCTGTTTGAAGTTATTAACAAAAAACCAGATAACATAGAACTTGTTATCACGGGCCGCGGCGCTCATAAGGAATTGATTGAGCGAGCTGATCTGGTAACAGAGATGAAAGCGGTCAAACACTATTTTGAGAAAGGGGTGCAGGCCAGGACGGGGATTGAGAAGTGACAGACCTGGTCATTTACTAAGCTTTTTTTGGAGGTGATTTATGGCTTTTTATCTTGTGCAGCACGGCAAGTGTCTGCCAAAAGAAGTGGACCCGGACAGGGGACTGTCTGAGGAAGGGAATGAAGAGGTTACAAGAATAGCTAATGTGGCAAAAGGTTATGGTGTCAATGTTTCATGCATTATGCAGAGCGGTAAGAAACGGGCCCTTCAAACCGCGGAGATCATTGCTTCAGCCCTTTCACCAGAGGATGGTGTGATAGAAGGAGAAGGGCTCAAGCCTCTGGATGATGTTGTGGCGGTTGCCGGGACGATTAATCCTGCTGACAATCTTATGATTGTGGGGCATCTGCCATTCATGGATCGCCTGACATCGCATCTTGTAACAGGAGATGTTGACCAGTCCGTTTTTAGATTTCAGAATGGCGGCATTGTAGCACTTGACGTTGACAAAGAGACCGGTTCATGGATTATTATATGGACGTTAATGCCGAATATAGGATAAATGACTATTGTTAAGAACATTAAAACTGCCGCCGCATTTGTAGCCGTCCTATGGTTGGTTCATATCATTAATATCATTTTATTTTATGGGACCGGTTTTGATCTAAGGAATGCGGGCCTCAAACCTCATCGTATTGAATGGTTATGGGGTATTATCTGGGCACCCTTTCTCCATGCGAATTTTTATCACCTGTTTGCGAACTCGAGCGCGTTACTTGTCCTTTTTTCTGTGGCCCTCTCTTTTAGCCGGAAGCTTGCCTTTGTTGCGGTATTTATTACCTGGATTATGGGCGGTGGATTGGTGTGGTTTTTTGGTCGGACGGGCACAACCCATATCGGTGCCAGCGGTATTATCTTCGGTCTTATCGGCTTTCTTGTTTTTATCGGGATTTTCCGCAGAGAATGGAAGGCGCTAGCTGTATCCATCATTATCTTTTTTTTCTATGGCGGTGCTGTATCTTCCCTGCTGGTTCATGTGCCGGGTGTTAGCTGGTCAGGACATTTTTTCGGTTTTCTATCAGGCGTTACAGCAGCCTGGCTGACGCGGGAGAAGAAGAGAGGGTAACTTTTTTGTTCGTATTTTAAAACTTGATTTTCAGGACCAGGCAGAGATAGGAATATATAAGCATTCACATTTCCCCTTTCAAGGGGAACTAGCCTTGCTCTCTGAGCCATGATGTATACTCAATTCAGTATTATGACTAAAAAATGGAGGTAACCTATATAATTTCTTGACAAATTGAATTTATGAAAGTATTAATAATATACAAAGTTTTTTAATTTCAGGTGATTATGGTTAAATTTTACACAGGAGCGTCTGAATATGACACTTACAAAAGCTGATATCGTCAATACTATTACCGGACAGATCGGTTTTCCCAGAGCAAAGAGTACTAAGATTGTTGAATCCCTTCTTGAAATTATTAAGCATTCCTTGGAAAACGGTGAAGATGTCCTGATAAGCGGTTTTGGGAAGTTTTGTGTAAAGGAAAAAGCTGAGCGTAAAGGACGGAACCCTGCTACGGGAGATGATATGATGCTTAAAAAGAGAAGGGTTGTAACGTTCAAGTGCTCATCAGTTTTACGAAAACGTGTTTCAGACGACTCTGTTGAACCTGTTTGACAGCTGCGGATTTGTTTTTAAAAGGCCATCCTGGCAGAAGGATCAGGGTGGCCTTATTGTTTACTCATTACAGCCTCAATGGTTCTGTCCTTATCTTCCCATATCCTATTGATCCATCTTTGGAATTGCACACGGAATTCACGATCCTGTGAATAGTCACCAATTATTTGTTCGTCAATTGCAAGCTTTTCAACATTTACACTAATCCTGGGGATTTTGTCACATAGAAAATCCCAGAACGTCTTTTTGCCGTCCGGATAGACAATCGTTACATTTACTATACTGTTTAACTGATCACCCATGGCAGCAAGAACAAAACCAATGCCACCGGCTTTTGGCTTTAAGAGATATTTGTATGGGGACCGCTGTCTTTTATGTTTTTCAGGGCGAAAGCGTGTTCCTTCAACAAAATTCATGATAGATATCGGTACGGTTTTGAATTTTTCACAAGCTTTTCGGGTGATCTCAATATCTTTACCTTTTAAATGGGGATTCTTTTTCAGAAATGTTCCTGAATATCGCTTCATAAACGGAAAGTCGAGCGCCCACCAAGCAAGCCCAAGGATTGGCACCCAGAGCAGTTCCTGTTTTAGAAAGAACTTTAAAAACGGTATCCTGCGGTAAAAGATGTTTTGAAGGATAAGAATATCGACCCATGACTGGTGATTGCAGACAACAAGGTACCACTCATTCAGCTTTAGCGCTTCAATACCAGTGATATCAAACTGGATTCTGTTCATGAGTTTCAGGTTCAGCGCGTTACAAAAAATCCAGCTGTTGGAAATCTTGATGAGCATTTTTGAGCAGAAAGCGCGCCACCCATTAATGGGGATTAACAGCTTTAAAAGCGCCAGCGTAAATAACGGGACAGACCAGAACATAGTATTGGCCAGATAAATCAGGAATGAAATGGTTCCTCGTACTGGGGGAGGTAGAAATCGAATCATTTTTTTTTCATATGGTTTAGGATTAGTAATTTATTTTCTGAAGAACTCATATAAGTAAAGAGAAGGCTGCTGTCAAGTATGAATTGGATGTTAGATACTGTAAGGGAAAGTGCCTAAAGTGCCTAAAGTTGTGGTATCGCTTCGCTCTTTCAGTTTTTTAAAAATCGTGGTCGTGATCATGGTCAGCGAAGCGGTGGTCGTGGTCGGGTTAGGAGAAAGTTACAAGTGCCTAAAGTTGTGGTATCATCCCGCCCAGTTGTCAACCAGTATCTAGTTTCTAGTATCAAGTTTTAAGTATCTAGGTGGTCGTGGTCGATTATTTAAAGCAAAATAATTTTGGGGCTTTGTCACGCCTAAAGAGTGACAGAGCCCTTACAAACGGGTAAAATTATTAAATCGTAGGGTGGGCTGTGCCCACCATCTACTGATTCATAATGTATTCTGGCTTATTTGGTGGGCTCAGCTCTCAGTTTTTTAATTATTTCAACAAGGATAGACAGGATGATCAGGATAAAAAAACATCTATATCCTGTATATCCTTGTTAATTCACGTTGTTTTCTCAGCCCTCGGTCCTATGTTATCAACCCTTGGCTTTTAACTTTACAATCGTCGCCCCCCATCCACCGGCTTCCGGGGGGGCGTTTTCATACCCATCAACCAAGGGCATTTTTTTCAATAGTTTGCGAACTCTGTTTTTTAAAAAACCCTTTCCTTTGCCGTGAATTATACGGACAGAGTAAATGCCTTTTTCTATGCAGGCGTCAAAATAATCCTCAAGAAGGTCTGGCACGTCTTCTGGCCGGAAGGTATGCAAGTCAAGCTCATCAGTGATAGGGAATTCAAGTGGGTCCAATTGTTTACCTCCTAAAGAATGAACCATATGAAGGCAATGATACCAGCAAGAAAAAACTGGGAATCGACAAGAAATTCCAGCCTAAAACCAGGGAGAACATTGCCTCTTTCATGGGCAAGAAGGAGCCAGAACATTGAAACTGTGTATAGCTGTAAGAAAAAGCCTAGTGATGTCACAAGGTTCAAGGCACTCGCTGTCATCATTAATAAAAAGAGAAATACGAGAAAATATTTTAGCAGGCGCATTGACAGCTTTTCACCGAGATGTAGCGGAATGGTCTCCTTGCCGACGATTCTGTCACCCTGCATATCAAGAATATCAAAGAAAGCAGTTCTGACAAAAACCATGCCACTCGCCCAGATAAATACAATCACTGCTCCTAGACTGATGGTGCCTGTTTCCGAAAGGGAAGGACACAGGGATGTTACTACTCCCCAGGCCAGAGTCATCAATATTGTTTTTGAACCAGGCAAATCCCTTATCCTTTTGTATTTGATCAGACTGAAGTTTTCTGGAATAAGTTTAAGGTTGTATGACAATCCCATTAAACTCATGATGAAGAGTATTAGAAAAGGGATCGGCCCCAGTGTGAATGCTATCGCAAGACCTACACCGCCTGAAGAGATAGCAACAGCAGCAAGAAGGTAAAGGTTTCGTTCATAAAACAGCGCTCGGTCTGGATCGTTATAGTAGGCGGCTTTTTTACCAGTTAAGTTGTTTAATGTGTGCATGGAGAGGATATACAAAACAGATATCAGGGTATGGGAGAGTGACTGCTCAATTCCTTGCAGTTTTGTACAGGCAAATGACAGACAACCCGCGCCAAGGGCGACATAGGTATTTGTACGAAGAACCATAAGCTGAAGCGCGTAAAAGATCCTTTGCCAGGTTCGCATTCGTGAAAAAGGGAGTGTTTCGACTTTCCGGAAAACCTTCTTTATAATCCAGTTTGGTGTGGAAGCACCCGCAGTTATCCCGATACTGCCAGCTGTTGACAGATAATCAATATCGAGTTCGGTTTCCTGCTCAATGTGGAACGCTCTCTTACCGGTCTGTTTGGCAATTTCATACAGTCGTCTTGTGTTTCCGCTGTTATACCCCCCGACAACAACTACTGCGTCAACGGTTTCTGCGATCTGTTTTATTTCTTTCTGCCGCTTTTCAGTTGAATCGCAAATGGTATTAAAAACTTTATAACCAGGATGATTTATTGCAGCCCAGTTTTTCACATTCTCAAAGAAATTGGTGTTCTGTGTGGTCTGGGCCACAATAATGGCCTTGTCAAAAGAGGGGAGTCCGTCCAGGCCTTCCTGGCTGCTGACAACATATCCCTTTCCTCCTGCGTATCCGAGCAGACCAACTACTTCAGGATGGTCTCTGTCACCCACAATAATAACATCGTATCCTTGTTCATGATGTTTTTTTATGATTGTCTGAACCTTGATAACGCGGGGGCAGGTGGCATCAATGACAGAAAAACCGGCAGCAATGAGTTTTTCAAGGGTCAAGGGAGGAACCCCATGTGCCCGGATAAGCACTGTGCCTGTGCCTTTGTCCGGGATTTCATTTATCACTGAAATCCCTTTTTCTTCAAGGAGATCGAGCACTTGAGGATTATGAATTAAAGGGCCATACGTGCAGATAGAATCCCCAGATCTGTTTGATGCATCAAGTACCAGTTCAACAGCCCTGCGGACACCCATGCAGAATCCAGAATTCTTGGCAATTATGATTTGCATTTAAAAAGGATTAAGGTTAAGTTTTTTCCTGGAGAAAAATATTATGATCCACAAGAGAAAGTGAGTGGATACTCGCTTTAATAAATTTTTGTTCACCAAAAATGCTGACCAGTTTAAGGCCGTCATCTTCAGGCTCCACCCTATCAACAGCTTCCATGATCAGTGATTTTTCTGATCCTTTCATAATATAAGCATTTGCTTCACACATATTATGGTCTCCTATTTTTCTTTTTTTTTATTATGTTGGTTAAAATGATCTTTTATGAGCGTGTCAATCATATGCGGCAGGGGTAGTGATACAGCCCCGACAATCTCAACATTCTCCTGTGAAAGGGGGATTAGAATTTTTTTTGCGCTGCAGCTCGCGATGGCTTCGGCCATTTTAGGGGTTAATTCTCCCATCATGGCATGGGCCATGACAATACTCACAGGCCCAATGATGATATCAGCCTGTTTAACAGTCTGAACAATTGCGTTTTCCCCTGATGCCCCTCGGTTAGCCCGGGCCTTCAGCATCTGGGATGTGGCAATAGCGTTGGTGCCCAGTGCGATAATCTCTGTGGTATCACCAAAAAACTCCCTGAGTTTTTTGATGACCGTACTTCCGATACCGCCGCCCTGGCCATCGATAACGCAGATGGTATCAAACTGTTTCAATATTCTACCTTTTATCTCTATTTTACATTAAATAACTGTTTTATATAGAATATAATAATAAAAAATCTTACTTTTTGAGAAGGTTAAGAACCCTGTCTAGATCATCATCACCGTAATATTCAATCTGAACGCTTCCCTTTTTACCTCGCCTTTTTATTTTAACCCGTGTTCCGAATAAACGTGACAGGTCATTTTCAAGGCTCGCGAAATAGATGTCATTGGAGCCGGGAGCTGGTACAACTATTTTTTTCTTTTTTTTCTTTAATCCGTTTATAAGTGCTTCAGTGTCCCTGACAGAAAGACCTTTTGAAATAACCTTACGCCACGCCGCATTCTGCAGGGCAGATGTGGCTGCTCCGAGCAACGCCCGGGCATGTCCCATACTTATGCTGCCGTCTATCATACTCTCCCTGATCTGGGAAGGTAGCTGGCGGAGTCTAAGGAAATTGGCGACCGCGGACCTGCTTTTGCCGACCTTTCCAGCGACCTGTTCCTGCGTTAAATCGAATTCAATCATTAGCCGGTTGTAAGCATCAGCTTCTTCAATGGGGTTCAAGTCTTCACGCTGGATATTTTCAATGATTGACATTTCAAGCATGTCTAAATCACTAATTTTCTTAACGATTACCGGTACTTTTTTCAGGCCCGCTATTTTTGATGCCCGCAGACGTCTTTCACCGGTTATTAGTTCATAGCCATCCTTGTTTTTTCTTACGATAAGCGGCTGTATGATTCCCTTGTTTTTTATAGAATCACTCAATTCCTTGAGTTCTTCTTTGGAAAACCTGGTTCTTGGCTGATAGGGGTTTGCTCGGATACGTGAGATATTGCAATGGAAATAATCACTCGATTTTTTTGGGGCGGTTTTAGCCTCCGGGATAAGGGAATCGAGACCCCTTCCCAGCGCCTTTTTTTTACCTGTCCTGGCTTTTGATTTCTTTTTGCTTTTCATTGTTACGCTCCAATAATAAACCTATGTATCTATGTATCCTGATTAATAATTTCATTGGCGAGGTTCATATAGCTTTCAGCACCTGCTGAGGATGGGTCGTAAATATGAATTGGTTCTCCAAAGCTCGGTGCTTCACCGAGCCGAACGTTTCTTGGGATTCTTGTTTTATATACAAGATCCTTAAAGTGTGTTTCCGCGTCTTCAGCAACCTGGCAGGCAAGGTTTGTTCTTTTATCAAACATGGTAAGCAGGATGCCACCGACTTTTAGATCAGGATTAAGTCTGTGTTTGATCCGCTTGATCGTCTGCAAAAGCTGGCTAAGCCCTTCAAGGGCGTAGAATTCGCTTTGAAGCGGTATCAGCACAATATCAGCCGCTGTTATGGCGTTTAACGTCAAAAGGCTTAAAGATGGCGGACAGTCAATAATTATATATTCATATCTGCCGTTAGCCTGTGAGAGCATATGCTTTAAAATATTTTCACGATCCTGGGCATCAAGCATTTCCACTTCAAAACCGATGAGTTCAATGCGTGAGGGGAGAACATCCAGATTATTTATATTACTATTAACCGTAATGTTGTTCAACCCGGTTTCGCCGATAAGGCCATGGTAAAGCGTGTTCTCAAGGCTGGCTTTATCAATGCCTATACCTGTGGTGGCATTTGCCTGGGGATCGCAGTCCACAAGAAGAGTGCTCCTGGAGGAAATCGCCAGAGCCGCAGCAAGATTGACTGCTGTGGTTGTTTTTCCGACTCCGCCTTTCTGATTGGCTATGCATATTCTTTTTGTCATAAAGTTGTGCTTTAACATAAAATTTGGTGTTTGAAAAGTACATAAAAATGTGTCATGTAAATAAAGTCAGTTTGATATGGAGTAAAAACATTTTTATGATATAGTTTATTTTTATATGCTGTGATTTATATTATTGAATTTAAAATAAATAATCGTATGCTTCATCATAAATATTTCTTGTTTTGATATATGAAACGTTTAAAAAAAATAACCATCATATGTACGGCAGTTGTTTTTATTCTTAACCTTATTTTCTCAGGTAGCGCTTACTGCATGACCGTAAAAGAAGAGGAACGGCTGGCAGAAGAATTTATGCGGTTTGTCCATCAGCACTATAGTTTAATCAATGATCCTCTTATTGTAAGCTATGTAAACAAGGTTGGCAACAGAATCCTGGATGTAATACCACCACAGCCGTTTAAGTATCATTTTTACGTGGTTAACGAGGATGTGTTTAATGCGTTTGCCGGTCCGGCTGGTCATATTTTTATAAATAGCGGCTTGATAGCGGCAATGGAGAGTGAAGATGAACTCGCTGGAATCCTGGGGCATGAAATCGCACATGTTTCGTGCCGTCATATTTCAATAATGGCAGAAAAATCGAAAAAAATAGGTCTGGTCACTCTCGCTGGTATGGCCGCGGGGATTTTACTTGGACTGGGCGGCGTATCAGAAGTAGGAACCGCTCTGATTACAGGATCTCAGGCTGCCGGCCAGACAGCAGCCCTGGCTTATAGCCGTGAAAATGAAAGACAGGCTGACCAGGTAGGTTTAAAGTATATTGATGAAGCTGGGTATGATGTGGCGGGTTTGCTCAAGGCCCTGAGAAAGATGCGTACCAAGACATGGTTCGGTTCTGACGAGATTCCTACGTATCTTTCTACACATCCGGCCAATGAAGAACGGATAGCCACAATAAGCGCATGGCTGACCTTAAAAAAGGGGACTACCCACTTCAAATCAGTTGGCCGTAATTATGAATTTGAAAGAGTCCGCACCAAGCTGATTGCACAGTACGGAAGCGAGGATATCGCCCTGCAGATGTTCAGGGCCAAAGTTGAAAAAGACAGTTTAAATCCCATGTCACATTATGGCTTCGGGCTGGCCCTTGCAAGGAACGGCCGAGTGAAACAGTCTCTGGTTCATCTAAAAGCTGCATTGGGGAAAAAAGCGCTCGATCCATATATTTTAAAAGATCTTGGCAGAGTCTATTTCCTTGATGGTCAGTATCGTGAAGCTTTAAAAGTTTTAAGAAGTGTTATTAACATTGAGCCGTATGATCCTGAAGGGCATTATTATCTGGGCCGTGCCATGATAGAGACCGGTAAATATAAAGATGCGGTAACAACACTTGAAACGCTTGTTAAGCAATATCCTGATTATACAGATGCATTGCTTTCTCTTGGGGAGGCTTATTATAAACTCGATATGCCGGGACTTTCATCTTATTATCTCGGTATGCACAGCCGTATGAAGAAAGAATATAAAAACGCGGTTTTTCATTTTAAAAGAGCTTTAAAAGATATTAGAGACCATGATAAAAGGATAGAAATTGAAAAGATGTTAAACGAAGCAAGCAGAGCAGCTTCCAGGGAAGTTGAATCTTCCTTGAAGAAGAAATAAGACATTGTGCCTTAAGTAAAAAAATGCCTTAAGTTACAAGTTGAAATTGCCTTCAGTGAAAGAATAATTGAGTTCTATTGACCCGAAATTTGAATCGATAATAGGCTTTATTTAATCCAAGCCCAATCGTCATCCTGTGCTTCTTCTCCTCTCGCTTTATTAATAAGATACATGGTGAGTTCATTGTATTCATCATGTTCCATGGGTTGTTCATCTGCAGATGGTTCCGCCAACGAACGGAGGGCGGTTAGATTTACTCTATCTGCCGTGGAAATGCATCCTGAGAGGAGTAAAACAAATAGAATAAGTTTTTTCATATGGCGCTCCTGAAATGGTTGTTTTTGGTAAAGAACAATAATATATTTATCATGATATAAATATACGGTTACATATAAAACTATATATGTCAAGTTAAATCATGATAAAACTATAAAAACATATAACTATCTATAAGCGGGAGATATTTTAATGGAACGGAGAAAAAGAAAGCGGAGAAAAGCCGATCGCAAGCAGTTTAATACATCACTTGACAGGAAAATGATTGAAATGCTTCAGGATATCACGGAAGACACAGGTATACCAATGAATAGGCTCATTGAGAATGCTCTACGTGAAAAGTATATGAAAGATGAAGAGTAAAAGCTATTCTGTCTATTACCCTGTTTGATATATAGAATATACATAAAAGGTGTTAGTATTATGGAACTAAGGCATGTAATCATTATTTTTACTGTTCTTTTAGTTGCTGAAATCGTCTCCATGTTTGTTATCTATATGATGTTTAAATGGTCATTCAGGGCGAAATTTATTTTTATGCTCTGTCTGCTCACATGGGTTGTCCTAGCGTGCGGGGCATTTCTTTTTATGCAGCCGCTTAATAAGTATTACATTATATTTGTGGGCTTCATTGTGGGAGGTGTTTATCACCTAGCGGTCGGCTGGTTTATGCGGTCCCTGGTTATTCCTATAAACGCGATTAAAGAATGCCTGGGCGCCCTTACAGAAGGAGATTTCACACAGCGACTCCATTTTGAGACAAAAGATGAATTCGGAGATATCGCCAGCCAGCTTGATACAATGGTTGGAGAGATATCAACGTTGATATATGCGATAAAAAACAATACTTCTAGCAATCTGGAGATGGTTGAGAATTTAAATGGCCTGTCCAACCGGATGAACGAGATGGCATGCAACACATCGGAGAAATCAAACGGTGTGGCTGGTTCAGCTGAGCAGATGAGTTCAAACATGACATCCGTTGCCTCTTCTATTGAACAGGCTTCAAACAATATCAGTATGGTCGCAAAGGCTGTTGAAGATAATACAGCCACGATAAATGAGATCGCCCGGGACTCAGAAAAGGCGAGTTCAATAACCGAGAAAGCGGTTCAACAGGTAAAGGATACATCTATCCGGGTAGAAGAACTTGGAAAGGCGGCCATGGATATTAATAAGGTTACAGAGACCATCTCCGAAATTTCCGAACAGACCAACCTGCTGGCATTGAACGCGACAATAGAGGCGGCCAGGGCTGGTGAAACTGGCAAGGGCTTTGCCGTTGTGGCTGGTGAGATCAAAGAGCTGGCAAGGCAGACCGCTGACGCCACACAGAATATTAAAAGCATGATTGAAGGGATACAGACGACAGCCATGGATACAGTAGCTGAAATTGAGCGGATTACGAATGTGATTAATATGGGAAATGATATTGTGGCGAATATCGCCGTGTCAGTAGAAGCGCAGTCTGCCACCACAAAGGAGATCGCAAGAAATGTAGGTCAGGCATCCCAGGGGATGTCGGAAATCAATGAAAATGTTGCCCAGAGTTTGAGGGTTTCGGAAAAGATAGCAAACGACATCGCTGAAGTGAACAAAGACGCGGGCGATATGTCAGTGGGGAGTACTCAGGTTAAAACCAGTGCAGAAGACCTGTCAAGGATGGCTGAACAGCTCCAGGATGGTATTGCTGAATTCAAAATGAGGGATTAGACTGTACTTTATAAGTGCCTATAGTGCCTAAAGTGCGCTAAAGTGCCTAAAGTTGATGTATCGCTCCGCTCTGCCGGTTTACAGGTTTTCATCTAGTATCCAGGATCTAGAAATAAGTGCCTTAAGTTAAAGTGTCTTACCATTTACATATGAAGACAGCAAACAGATATTAACTATGACATTGAGATGGCCGTTTAACAAAATTTATAGTGTTGCTGTGCTTATCTTTATTGTTTTATTGGTTTTACTTACAGGCCTTGCTGAACTCGGGGCCAGAACCGATTTTGTCAGAGCTCGCCTGCCGCTTCCGGTTATCGGCAGCGGTCATGCGAACTTTGACCTCAAGTTATCACTTCTTCAGTTTATTGTTGAAAAAGGGGAGGATATTGACTGTGTTTTTATCGGCACATCTATGGTGTACAGGGGCCTTGATCCTGAGATTTTTCAGAAAGTTTATAAAGAAAAAACAGGAAAAGATGTCAGGTGTTTTAATTTCGGCCTTCGCGGCCTGAATACTAATTTGACACCGTGGCTGATTGAATTGCTGGATACCATCTGTTCACCAAAATTAATTATACTCGGCAAGCTTCCGGATACTCAAAGGTTTGGAAAAGAAGCTGAAAAAATTCTGAAGTCCACCCCGTGGTACTGTTACCGCAAAGGGAAATTCAGTATAAAAGGATGGCTCCAGGATAAGTCTTATCTATACCGTTATTTTATTCGATTTCAGATATGGGCGCAGAATCCGGAACTGACAACTGTGTTGAATGCCCAGGAAGAAATGATGACATCAAGAGGATATGGACGCTTGACCAGGACGCCGGGGATCTTGGGAAATAAGAAAAAGACAAAGAAAACATATTCACCGAAACATATGTATCAATACAAGAGTTCTTCTTTAAGTATTTTTATGTTTGAACATATTGTGAAAATGCGGCCTAGTAAGAAGATTGTTGTTGCCGAATTTCCTTTTAATCCTTCCTTTCTTGCCAGGGGTGTACAGGAAAAAAAGGATCATCGTCAATATATCCGTTTAGTAAAAAAAATTACGGACGATAATAAGGTTTTTTTCCTACCTTCCACTTCTCTCAACCTCATCCCTGATGATGGATGGCTCCCTTATAACCACCTGAATATCAAGGGTGCCCGGGTTTTCAGCCGGTGGATGGGAGAAAAGATCGGAGATGCTGTGAATGAGGGGATCATTGATGATCCAACATTATAGAATTTTGCTTGAAGAAGACAGGGAAAATATGCATTTAATGTAAGGGCGAATCTTATATTCGCCCTTTTGATCATATATTACAATGCTGCTAAAGCCCCCAGTACTGAAAAACCGCTTGTTCGATAGGATAAAGGGTATAGAGGAGAAACAGGAGTAACAGATACCAGAAAAGTTTCAGTACTATTTTTGCCACAGGTAAAAATTTTAATTTTTCTTTATCCATTTTCATATCCAGAATAAACATATATGTTTAAAGACCTGTACTGCTGAAGAGACAGAATTTTCTTTGGTTATGGCAAAACCGAGTATGACAAAATTAAAATTGATAAAGACGGCCATTATATAAGTTGGTTTTAACAGAAGGCTGTTATTGATTTTTGGAAAAAACCAGTCTTTTAATATCTGAAATCGGTGGTACAATACAATGCCGGCTCCATGATAGAGACCCCAGAGAAGAAATTGTATGGTAAACCTATGCCAGACGCCGATGACAAGCATGGCAAGAATAATCGCGAGAACCGGGCGGCGGGTGTAGGCGATGACCGGCATAAAAATATAGTTCCGGCACCAGTCGCTGAGGCTGATATGCCATGACCGCCAGAACTCGACAATGTTTGGTTTCATAAAAGGATTGGAAAAGTTTTCGCTGATAGTATAGCCAAGTAACAGGCCTATGCCGATGGCGATATCAGAATACCCCGCAAACTGGAAATACAGATTTAATCCGTATTCCACGCATTCAAGATAAGACCTGAGAGCAATATGTATCTCTTTTGTATGCACAATGAAATTATGAAGTTTTTGTGAGACCAGGAAATTTCCTAAGATGATGACCTTACAGGCGCCGTAAAGAATTTTTTCCATCCCTTTTCCAAACTTAAGACTGTCCCATCTCTTACGACGCTCTGAAGTATGAAATTCTTCAAAACGGTGGATAGGTCCTGCGGCGATAGCAGGGAAGAAGAAAATATAATTATAAAATTCGAGATAAGTATGTTTCTCCAGGTTTCCCCTGGCATCTTCAATGATATAGTGGATCAGCTTTAATGTAAAAAAGGATAAGCCGAGCGGCATGACAATGTTATCAAAAAAAAAGAGCCCTGATGTACTGGCTTTAAATTTGAAAAAAAGAAGAGGAAGGCTGAAGCCGATCAACAGAACAGGAAGGAGAAAAGCGTTTTTTTGACTTAATTTAAAGCGCTTAATAAAAAATATGATAATGGAAAAAAGCAATAGAATGATAAAAGACCGGCTGTCAAAACATAGAAGTATTATAGAGCTTGTCAGGGCAAGCATATATGTCTTTATGGCAGATGGTGTCAGCCAGTATAATGTGATGAATATTGAGAAACCGAGGATGATGTATTCTACGTTCATATATCTTTATTTATCTCCGGTCAGCCAGTGGCATCTGTCTCCATCCGATTCTTGACAACCTCTACCGCTTTTGCGATCGTGTCCATGTTCACAATATCTGTGGGTTGAAGGTTGATATGGAACCTATTTTCCAGCTGAATGACAAAGTTGAGGTGGGCCATTGAATCCCAGCCCTGGCAGGTATCATAGCCTGTATCAAGGGTCAACATCTCCATAGGGGTTGAAAAACAGTTTGACGCGATATCGAGTACGCGTTTAGCCAGGTCTTCTGCCCCTGAGTCTGGCAGAGGTAACGAGTCACGCTGGAGCATTTTTAACAATTCCTTTTTATCAGCCTTTCCTGATGGTCCCCTGGGAATATCAGAAATTGAATGGATATGTTTTGGATTTTTATATTCTGACAGTATCTCCCTTAAGTAAATCCTGGCTTCCATTTCTGTGAGCGCTGAGGCCTTGGTTATGATAAAGCTGACCGCTTTTTCACCCCAGATATCATCGGGCACACCCACGGTTACGGCTTCTATAATCTCTGGATGGGAAAGGAGCGCGTCATTCACTTCATCTGGCAGGATATTAAGTCCACCGGAAATGATCACATCACTTTTACGACCGGTAATTGTGTAAAAGCCGTCTTTATCACATACCGCTAGATCACCGGTATAAAACCATCCTTCCTTTAAAACAGCGGCAGTTGCCTTAGGATTGTCAACATATCCTGTCATGACAGTATCCCCCCTGACTGCCAGTTCACCGCCTGATCTGTTATCTGGATGGTCGTCCTTGGGCTGAATGATCCGGGCGTCACAATTAACCGGTTTTCCAATCGTGCCGACTTTCCGGGTCTCTCTGTCAGGACCGGAGAAAAAAAGATTGTTTGCTTCGG
>JANQFQ010000109.1 GCA_028277765.1 Desulfobacterales bacterium | reverse complement strand
AATAACATGATAAATGGCTTTCTGGTTGGTGGGTAGTAACATCCGTGCATATCTAGGCATAATAGTCTCCTTCCCTGGATTAGTGGTTGATGATGATATCTTTAAGGCTTTATACTTCTCAGGTAGTCAATCGTCAATAAAAAAAAGGGGGACGAATGATAAATGCATAGTTTGTCTGTCCCTCCTTCTCCTCTTCATTGCCTGTCTCAATATACGATATTCGAAAAAAAAGTGACAGACAAATTATTTTCGTTATTGGTCTGTCACTATTTCTCCTTGTAATTGCTTGTGTAGATGTAATGAATAATATTGCTTGTTCACAAAAAATGCCAAATAAACAATTCGCCCCTTGACCCCCGAAAAATAAGACTTATTTTATTTTTACAGGTTGCAACTGACAAGTTTTGAAAGAAGAATATGATTTATAGTATGAATTACTGATTTTAACCAGAATATTCATGATTATAAAGGAGGATAAAATGAATAAAGTTATTGGAATAGATTTGGGCACCACAAACTCCTGCGTATCAATCATGGAGGGCGGTGAAGCTAAGGTTATTACCAATCCTGAAGGCGGCAGAACCACACCTTCTATAGTAGCCATATCAGATAGCGATGAAAGGCTTGCCGGCCAGATCGCAAAGAGGCAGGCGGTGACCAATCCTGAAAATACGGTATTTGGTGTCAAAAGGCTGATAGGAAGAAAATATGATTCATCTGAAGTTCAGAATGACATCAACATTCTCCCATATAAAATTGAAAAAGCATCAAACGGCGATGTCAGGATAAAGTTAAAAGGAAAAGACTACAGCCCAGCTGAAATTTCATCCCATATTCTTGCGGCAATAAAAAAGGCTGCTGAAGAATACTTGGGCGAGAAGATAACAGATGCAGTCATCACCGTACCGGCTTATTTTGATGACAGCCAGCGCCAGGCCACAAAAGACGCGGGCAAAATTGCTGGTCTTAATGTTTTAAGGATCATCAATGAACCAACCGCGGCTTCTCTGGCATATGGTCTTGATAAGAAAACAGAAGAAAAGATCGCTGTGTTCGACCTTGGGGGCGGCACCTTTGACATATCTGTCCTTGAAATCGGTGATGGTGTTTTTGAAGTAAAGTCAACAAATGGCGACACCCATCTTGGTGGCGAGGATTTCGACTTAAGGCTAATCGATTATATTGCTGATGAGTTTAAAAAAGAACAGGGAATTGATCTGAGAAACGATAACATGGCCCTGCAGAGGCTTAAGGAAGGCACGGAAAAGGCCAAGATGGAACTCTCTTCTTCAATGGAGACCGAGGTTAATCTCCCGTTTATCACTGCTGACAACAACGGCCCCAAACATCTAAACGTGAAACTGACACGGGCCAAACTTGAAAGTCTTATCGCCGATCTGCTTGACAAGCTTGAGAAACCGTGTCTCACAGCATTAAAAGACGCGGGTCTTTCCGCGGGAGATATCAATGAAGTCATCCTGGTGGGTGGCATGACCAGGATGCCGGCGGTTCAAGAAAAAGTTAAGAAAATCTTCGGCAAGGAACCTAACAAGGGTGTTAATCCTGATGAAGTAGTTGCACTTGGTGCTGCTATACAGGGAGCCGTACTAAAGGGAGACCTTAAAGATGTTCTTCTGCTCGACGTTACTCCCTTATCCCTCGGCATCGAGACCCTTGGTGGTGTAATGACTAAACTGATAGAGAAAAATACCACCATACCGGCCCGTCAAAGCCAGGTATTCTCAACTGCTGAAGACAATCAACCCGCGGTCACAGTACACGTACTCCAGGGAGAGCGTGAAATGGCCGTAGGAAATAAAACCCTCGGACGCTTTGAGCTGACCGGCATTCCACCGGCACCCAGGGGCATGCCCCAAGTAGAAGTGGCTTTCGATATTGATGCCAACGGTATAGTGAATGTTTCCGCAAAAGATATGGCCACTGGAAAGGAACAGTCTATAAGGATCACCTCTTCCTCTGGTCTGACACAGGAAGAGATTGATAAGCTTGTGAAAGACGCTGAACTTCACGCAGATGAAGACAAAAAAAAGAAGGAACTGGTAGATGCCAGGAATGCGGCTGATTCTATGGTGTATTCTGTTGAAAAAGTCATGATCGAAGCCGGAGACAAAGTTGATGCTGCTTCACGGTCTACTATTGAAACAACTATCGCAAGCCTTAAAAAAGCGATGGAAAGTGATGATACAGCTGAAATCAAGCGACTGACCGAAGAGCTCCAGCACGCTTCTCACGCCCTGTCACAGACCATGTACCAGCAGGCTGGCCACGCTGATGCAGGAGCTTCCCATGCAGGATGCGCAAGCGGAAATTGCGGAACTGCCGGAGCAGATCCAAATGCTGATGATGATGTGGTTGACGCTGATTATGAGGAAGTAGCCTAATCCCAGTGTGATCAAGGGAACTGAAAAGGCGAACGTTGTGTTCGCCAGAAATGTGGATCGAACCTTGTATCCACTAAAACAAAGAGGCGAACATTGTGTTCGCCTCAAAAACCGGGGAGAACCGTATCCCTGATACGTAGGGGTGAACCTCGTGTTCGCCAGAAGTAGGGGCAGACTTTGATGTCTGCCCCTACAATTAACCTTAAGGAGGTTAATTATGAAAAACATCAAATATTATATACCAGGTATATTATTAATATTGCTGGCGCTGCTGATAACCGCCATGCCTGAAATTATTGTGGCCCTTATGGCAGCATTTATTATCATGGCCGGAATTTTTGTGCTTTATCTCGGACACCAGATGCGAAAATTGGATTCTGCTGATAGTATCTACGTTAAAACACGATTTCATGATGATTATTTTGACAGAAAATTCTATAATATGTGGAACTGGCGAATCTGGTAGCACGATCTTAAGGGTTTTCATCTGATAGTTCTAAGATGAAAACCCATTGGTATACAATTATCTTATTGAATTAATAGTTTTTTCTCCTACATCTGCGCACCGCTTCAGCTGCGTTTAATTTCTTTATATATTATATTTACTTTTCTCTTCTTAATTTGTATATAAATCAATTCAATTGAAGGATTGGTTTATGGAATTTTACATTTTCGCTATAATTGTTCTGGTAGGACTTGCTGTTTCTGATCTGATTGTCGGTGTCAGTAATGACGCTGTTAATTTCCTCAATTCGTCTATTGGATCACGAGTAGCACCCCGGTATGTAATCATGATAATAGCCAGCATTGGGATGCTTGCTGGAGTCACTTTTTCGAGCGGCATGATGGAAGTTGCCAGGAAAGGCATATTTCATCCCCAGTATTTTCTTATGCCGGAGATGATGACGATCTTCCTGGCTGTCATGCTTACAGATATTCTACTGCTTGATTTATTCAACACTTTCGGCCTCCCCACATCAACCACCGTTTCAATCGTATTTGAGCTTCTGGGTGCGGCGGTCGCGGTGTCACTGATTAAAACATTCGCCTCTGAAGACAGCTACACTGCTGTCGTAACATATATTAACACCGGTAAAGCGCTCGCCATTATTTCAGGCATACTGCTTTCTATTATCGTTGCTTTTATATGCGGAGCTGTGGCACAGTTTTTCTCCCGCCTTTTTTTCACTTTTGACTATGAACCAAAAATGAAATATTTGGGCGGCATCTGGGGTGGTCTTGCCCTCTCCATGATAACATACTTTATACTTATTAAAGGCGCAAAAGGTACATCATTCCTTACTTCTGAAGCTGTTGACTGGATCAATAACAACACTTTAAAAATTCTCTCTGTCAGCTTCATTATTTTCGCGCTTATCTTTCAATTTCTTGTCACATTCACCAGGATCAACATACTGAAAATTATTGTTCTTGTGGGCACATTCGCTCTTGCCATGGCATTTGCTGCAAATGACCTTGTAAACTTCATAGGCGTCCCCATGGCAGGATGGAACGCTTATGAAATCGCTGCTGCCACCGACACCCCTTTTAAAACAACCATGGAAGCGCTTCAGCATCCTATCCAGTCAAACACATTTCTCCTTCTTATTGCCGGTTCGATCATGATGATAACACTCTGGGTTTCCAAAAAATCCCGTTCTGTTACGTCAACTCAAATCGACCTGAGCAGTCAGGACGAAGGGATGGAACGCTTTGGATCATTTGTCCTTTCAAGGATAGTCGTTGGAATGGTTGCCTCAATTTTTGACTTTTTAAACAGACTAGTTCCAAAAAATGTCCGTATATTTATTTCCAAACGCCTTGATCCATCTGCGTATAAGCCAACTGCCGTGACAAGCGGGAAAATGCCTTCTTTTGATCTGCTCCGCGCGTCTGTTAACCTGATGATGGCCAGTGCGGTAGTAGCTTACGCCACATCTTTAAAACTTCCCCTTTCCACAACATACGTGACATTCATGGTCGCTATGGGAGCATCCCTTGCGGACCAGGCATGGGGCAGAGAAAGTGCTGTTTACCGTGTAACCGGTGTTATGACAGTTGTCGGCGGATGGTTCTGCACGGCGTTTATAGCATTTACTGTATCTTTTATTTTTGCAAATCTGCTTCATTACTTCGGTCTTTTTGCTCTCGTAAGCCTTGTTCTTCTCGCGGCTCTTCTTATTTTCAGGAGTTTCAGGTATCACTCAAAACGTGAGGAGGAAAAAGGGGGTATAGCGGCGCTAAGTCTTAAAGACGACCTTGACGCGGCCTACGCTGTAAATACGGCATTTGAGCAGACCGGACATTTTCTGAACGAAGTCAGCTGGTCCTTACGCGCATGCTTTGACGGACTATCCGCGGAAGACAGACAGAGACTTAGGATTATTCGAAACCAGATAAAAAATCTACAGACCATCACCAATATAATTATAGCGAATATATTTAAAACCCTTTATATGCTCGACAAAGAAAATGCAGAACACCCGCGCAGATACACCATGACAGTCGGGGCACTGCAGGAAATTACTGAAAGCCACAGGGATATCATCATGCGAGCTTTCCATCATACAATAAATTTCCACAGTGGGCTTCTTGAAGATCAAAAGGAAGAGCTGAGACGTGTCAGAATTTATGTGAGCCGACTGCTTGAAAATACCGCGATAATGCTGCTCAAAAGAAAAAAAATTGATTATGATTATATTGAAAACCAGTGCGAAAAGCTCACCAATCTCATACAAGAGCTTGACCAAAAACAGATCAAAAGGATTCAGTCAGCCGAATCAAAAACAAGACTGAGTATCCTGTATTACAGTTTCCTTGAAAACAGTGAGAAGATTTCAACCCATACGCGAATTCTTTTAGATATTTTCAGGGATTATTTTTTGATTGAAAATAATAAAAAGACTTCATAATAATTAATAAATTTTCTCATATTTCAGGAGGGAAAAATATGCAAATACCTTTTTTATCTAAATTTACAGGTATGCCCTTTAACGCGCTCCAGGAGCATGCAGAAAAAGTAAAAGAATGCGCCTGGGCATTTCAACAGGCAATGGAATGTTACGGATCCAACAGGTGTGATAGGTTTGAGGAATACATGAAAGAGGTTGACCAGCTTGAGAGTCATGCTGACAAAATAAAGGGAAAAATCAGAGCCAGTGTGCATAAACATTCAAAGACGCCTGTCATGGAGTTCCAGCTTTTTATGTTTATTAGTGAACAGGACAAAGTCCTCGACTCTGTTGAAGAAAGCCTGAACTGGATTTCTTACAGACCGAGCTCCGGCATGCCTGAAAACCTGAAAAAAGATTTTTTCAACCTTGTGGACGCGGTCATCACACCCATTGAAGAATTGAGTGTTATGGTTGCTGAAACAAAAAAATATTATAAAAGCTACTCTGAAAAGCAGCGGAAAATCGTTATTGATATCATCCAGAACCTCAGGAAAAGCGAGCATGAAGCAGACCAGCTGGAAGATACGCTGAAACTCAATATTTTTTCCAATGAGACAGATCCTGCTGCCGTATTCCACCTGGTAAAACTTACTGAAATGATAGGCTCCATTGCCGACCATGCTGAAAATGCCGGAGATATGATGAGGGCAATTATCGCACGTTAAATAAACTTATAATCATAAATTACATAAAATATTCGTATTTCAAAATTTTAATCTGATTTCCGTCTTGTCTTTCTGTGCCACTTGATGAAGATAATTTGCCATTAAAAAAAAATGGGTTATTGTTTTGTAATTTTTTTAAAAATATCTTAACTTTTCTTTAACAAGATCCTAACATTTGGGTGCTAATTGTAAATAATTATAATTTTCTTAGAGGATTGTTATATGAACATCTTTATTTTCGCTATAATTATTTTGATTCTACTTGCTATTTCCGACCTGATTGTCGGTGTCAGCAACGACGCGGTAAATTTTTTAAACTCTTCAATCGGGTCAAGGGTGGCTCCAAGATATGTGATCATGATCATCGCTAGCCTTGGTATGCTGGCAGGTGTTACGTTTTCAAGCGACATGATGGAGGTTGCTAGAAAAGGAATATTCCACCCCCAGTTCTTTACCATGCCGGAACTGATCACTATTTTTCTGGCTGTTATGCTCACCGATATCATCCTGCTTGATCTTTTCAACACTTTCGGCCTCCCAACATCAACGACCGTATCTATTGTGTTTGAACTTCTTGGCGCAGCGGTCGCAGTCTCTTTAATTAAAATATACATGTCCGAAGGTAATTTCATCACGCTAGTACATTATATAAACACAGGAAAAGCGCTTGCCATTATAACCGGTATTCTTCTTTCTGTTGTCATAGCGTTTGCATGCGGCGCCATCGCGCAGTTTTTCTCACGACTTGTCTTTACTTTTAACTATGAACCAAAGCTGAAATACTTAGGTGGTATATGGGGAGGCCTTTCTCTTGCTTTTATTACCTATTTTATCCTGATCAAAGGTGCCAAGGGTACATCCTTTCTCTCTCCGGAAACCGTCTCATGGATTAAACACAATGCCCTGATCATGCTTTCAGTAAGTTTTGTATTCTTCGGGCTTATATTTCAGTTTCTGGCTCTTTTTACACGGATCAATATTTTAAAACCGATTGTCCTCGTAGGAACTTTTGCCCTTGCCATGGCATTCGCAGCTAACGACCTGGTAAATTTTATCGGTGTTCCCATGGCAGGCATGGAAGCATATAACGTTGCTAAAGTAAGTCCTGATCCTTTGAACATCACGATGGAAGCGCTTCAGAAGAAATTACCGTCTAGTACCCTTATGCTCCTTATCGCCGGCTCTATCATGGTGGTGACTCTCTGGGTCTCCCGAAAAGCCCGGACTGTTACAAAAACAGAAGTCAGCCTCGGACGACAGGATGAAGGGATTGAACGGTTCGGATCCTTTGGCCTGTCCAGAGCAATTGTCGGTATGGTGGCTGCTCTTTTTGACTTGGCAGACAAGATCACTCCCCCTGCCGTAAAAAGAATAATCAGTAAACGGCTTGATCCTTCTGTTTATAAACCGGCTCCTGCTGCAGAAGGGAAACTCCCTGCCTTTGATCTTCTCAGAGCATCGGTAAACCTTATCGTCGCAAGTGCTGTGGTATCATATGCCACCGCTTTAAAGCTTCCCTTATCCACAACATATGTAACATTTATGGTAGCCATGGGCACATCCCTTTCAGATCAGGCATGGGGAAGAGAGAGCGCAGTCTACAGGGTAACAGGGGTTCTGACTGTTATCGGCGGGTGGTTCTGTACTGCCCTTATTGCATTCACGGTTTCACTCTTTTTTGCCTGCATGCTCTTTTTCTTGAAACTATACGGTATTATTATTCTTCTTGTTCTTGTTGGATTTGTCATTTATAGAAGTTTTACTTATCACTCAAAAAAGGAGGAAGAAGAAGGGGGTATTGCCGCTCTTAGCCTCAAAGACGGAATCGGTGCCAACTTTGCTGTAAACACGTCATTTGAACAGACCGGCCATTTCCTGAATGAAATCAGCCACAACCTTCGCACCTGCTTTGACGCGGCATTCGCTGAAGACAGGCAGCGGCTCAGAAGTGTCAAAAACCAGACAAAAACAATTCAGACCCTGACAAACACGATTATTGCTAATATCTTTAAAACCTTATACCTTTTAAATAATAAAGATGTTGAACACACCAGAAAGTATTCCATGACCATAGGCGCCCTCCAGGAAATTGCTGAGAGTCATAGGGATATTATTATGCGGTCGTATACCCACATAAACAATTACCACTCCGGCCTCCTTGAGGTACAAAAGGAAGAATTAAAAAAAGTCAGAATTGCTGTAAACCGTCTGCTGGAAAACACTTCAATCATGCTGCTGAAAAGAAAAAAGGTTGATTACGATTACATTGAAAACCAGTGCACAAAATTAAGTGAGCTCGTTCAGGAGTATAATAAAAAACAAATTTTAAGAATTCAGACCGCAGAATCAAAAACCCGGCTCAGTATACTTTATTATGGATTTCTTGAAAACAGTGAGAAAATTGGCAAGAGTACACGGAATCTTTTAGATATTTTCAGAGAATATTTTATGATTGAAAATGGGATTAAACCTTCTTAACAATCCATAATGATTTCTCATATTTCTGGAGGAAAAAACATGCAGATACCTTTTTTATCAAAATTTGCAGAAATGCCCTTTGACGAACTCCTGGAGCACGCTGAAAAGGTAAAAGAATGTGCCTGGGCATTTCAGCAGGCAATGGAATGTTACGGATCCAACCGTT
>JANQFQ010000097.1 GCA_028277765.1 Desulfobacterales bacterium | reverse complement strand
GCTCTTTTTTTAGTTTTTGCTGATTTATTCTTTTTGGTAACGGCTTTTTTTGTCATAAAGATTCGCCTCCTGCTGAATCCTGGTTTTCTGTTTCCAAGCCCCTGGCCTGTGTCTGTTTTTCATTTAGCAACTTTATAAGTAGCTCCTGGTCATCATTCTCTTCTGCTTTTTTTATGGCGCTTAACAAAGCTGTTTCGCTTCTACGACGACTGGACAGAAACTGCTTAATCAGTCCGAGACAGCCTTCATGATCCCAGACCTCTTCACCTATGGCGAGTTCAGCTATGATCTGTCTCTGCTCTGGGTCTTCAGCCCATGAAAGCAGATCTGATACATCGGCTGCGTTGGATTTCTTTCTAATTAGCAACTCACCCACGGCTTTCATCGTACTTTCTTCAAATCGGTCAAGTACATTTTTTGTTTCTATTTCTTTAAGTATATCAGGATATTGAAGCATCATGGTAATGATCTGTTTTTCCATTTTGTTCCATCTGCCACTATATGCCTGTCTCCCCCTGCCAGGATCTGTCCTGGGATGGTGAGACACGGCCTGGTTCCTGTAGCCAGAAGCCTTTGAAGCGGAAAACTGTCTGGCCTTTTCACTGATAGCCCTTTCCTCTACCCCTGTCTGTTCAGATAATTCTTTGATGCAGATGGCTCTTTTTACACTATCTGTAATCGAAGAGAGGGGGTCCAGCATCTCTTCAATCACACGCGGTTTGCCCTCAAATGAAAGGGTATGTTTTTTTATGGCGGATTCTATGAGAAACCGAAAACCGCTCTTTGCGCCGGCCGCCTCTTTCAGGAAGCTTTCTTGGCCGAATTTAACAAGATATGAATCAGGATCATACCCTGAAGGGAGCACAAGGATGAAGTCATCTATGTGTCCTGCCTGGAAGACACCGATACTCCGCTGTGCGGCCTTGATGCCTGCCTCGTCAGAATCATAGACAAGAACGGCCTTTAATGTTTCACCTGAATATCCCCGTAAACTTCTCACATGATCAGGGGTCAGGGCCGTTCCCAGTGTTGCCACTGTATTATCAATACCGTATCTACAGAGCGACAGATAATCCATATAGCCTTCTACGATATAAACAATACCTGTGTCCCTGCATTTCTGTCTGGACCTGTGAAGGCCATAAAGGGAACGGCTTTTATTATATACAGGGGTTTCAGGAGAATTAAGGTATTTAGGCAGAGAATCGTCCAGTACTCTTCCGCCAAAACCGGTTACCTGCATACCTGCATCAAATATGGGAAAGATTATTCTGTTTCTGAATCTGTCGTAGTATCCCCTCTCTTTCTCTATGATGATGCCTGCTTTTTCAGCCAGCTTCAAAGAAACTTTTTTATGTTTCAGGGTGTTAACCAGGTTGTCCCATCCGTCTAAGGCAAAACCGAGTTTAAACCCATTAATCATATCTTCTGTCAAACCGCGCCCGGCCAGATACGCCTTTGCTTTACCGCCGGCAGCGTTTTTCGTAAGATTGTAATGAAAGTAGTTCATGGCACGGCTGTTTATTGAGAACAAATCTTCCCTTTCAGTCATTCTTTTCTTCTGGTCAGGAGTCATGGACTGGGTTGGGATTTCAATTCCATAGCGATTTGCAAGCATACGGGCTGCTTCTGGAAAAGAGATCCCTTCCTGTTTCATTATAAACGTAAAAACATTGCCGCCTTCTCCGCATCCAAAACATTTAAATATCTGCTTGTCCGGGCTGACTGTAAAAGATGGGGTTTTTTCTGAGTGAAACGGGCAGAGACCTAGAAAATTTCTTCCGCCTTTTTTCAACAGCACTGATTCTGAAATAATTTCAATTATATCAGCGCTATTTTTAATGTCTGAAATCTTATCATCCGGGATTAAGCCCTTCAAGACAGGAATCCTCCGCCACCTTAACAGCGCTGAAAACGTGCGGTAGTAATTTTTTAAAATTAAAAATATCCTTAAACCGCAAGCCCTTATATCATAAGCCCTTTTAAAAGCGCTTAAAAAGATAACCAATTCTATCAGCACAAATGAAAGTGTTTAGATATATATAATAATAATTAAATTGTCAAGAAGTATTTTTACCCGGATATCGCTATTGCTTCTTTTAGGTTAAGCGTTTCTTCATACAGTGCCCGGCCGGTGATTACCCCAATAACACCTGAATCCTGAAGCAAAAGAAGGTTTTTTATGTCGTCTATGGTTGAAACACCGCCTGAAGCAATGACAGGTATTGAAACAGCTTCCGCGAGTCTCCTGGTCTCTTCAATGTTTGGACCTGTCTGCATCCCGTCCCTGTGAATATCCGTGAAATTTATCGCTGCCACACCTTTGTCTTCGAACTTTTTCGCAAGATCCACTGCTTTTACACCGGTTGTTTCTGTCCACCCTTCTATTGCCACAAGTCCGTTCCTTGCATCGATCCCCACAATAATCTGTTCAGGAAACATTTCGCAGGCATCTTCAACCAGTTGGGGATTGTTAATCGCTTCTGTTCCTATTATGACCCTCTTAACTCCCATTTCCAGATATGTTTCTATGGTATCCAGTTGCCTGATGCCGCCGCCCACCTGAACAGGCACGTTAATTTTTTCCAGTATATCTTTAATGGCATTAAGGTTTTTCGGCATCTTCCCCACAGCTCCGTCAAGGTCGATAAGGTGTATAATTTCAGCACCCTGATCTTCCCATTGTTTTGCCATTTCAGCAGGTTCGTCAGAGAAAACAGTTTCAGCGTCCATACGGCCCTGCAGGAGCCGTACGCACTTTCCATCTTTAATGTCAACAGCAGGTATTATTATCATTCAGACTCTATAACCTCCATTGTTTTGTGTCCCGCGCCCTCTGGTGAGGCTTCAGGCAGTTTAACTAATATTTGAAGCATCTCTTTAAGGCCGGTGCTGGCAAGCTCTTCAGCTGTTATCCAGCGTCCTTTCCTTTGTATAAAGCGGTTGATCTCCAAAAAATTCTCACTAAGGGAGACCTGGGTTTCATCAAGGTCACCAGACCATAGAATACCACCGCTTGATGCATCTATAAGGTGGATATCAAATGCAGCTGAAGCAGGTGTAATGACCGAGTACTTTTTCCCGACCCGTTCCCTGTATCGATAAATACTACCGGCCATGACCGCGTCAGCGTCTAATGTACGACCAATTTCAGCGAGCATTTTCCGTTGAAGAATTTTTTCATTTTTCTGAAGTCGAATCGATATGGATCCCTGGGCCTGTTCCGGGGGTATGACCTGAAATGAAGTATGCTTATTTAAAAAACTCACTAGGTGCTCTGTTAAAATATTTTCCGCGCCTTCTTCAACCCGGCCGGAAAAAAATATTTTTCCGCAAACAGGACACCGTATGGTAACGTCATCACCATAAATGTCTGTCATGTCTTTAAAGGGAAGCACAAGGATGGTCTCAATTTTTTCAAGCCTGGCAACAGGTTCCAAGGGCGCAACCCGTGATGTGCAGGATAATAAGGGCGTAAGGACGCATATAAAGAAAAGTGCTGGGCACAAGCTGCGGTATTTCAAGCGCCGCCTTTTCCATACGGGAACGATGCCCTGCTGAACACTTTTTATATTCATTTTATAATAAGTAAGTTATATACAACCCTTTGTAGAGCGTGTGTTGCTTATTCTGTCATCAAACAAAACCGCCTGGTCAAGCGCCCTGCCAAGAGATTTGAATATTGATTCTATGATATGGTGCTCATTTTCACCATAATCCACATTTATGTGCAGATTCATACCTGCCTTGACCGAAAAAGCCCTGAAAAATTCCTTGGCTATCTGAAGGCTGAAATCGCCGCACCCGTTTACCTCTTCAGGTGCATTGAAAACCAGAAAAGGCCTATTGGAAAGATCAACCGCAACCTCAGCAAGGGTTTCATCCATGGGCGTTACCGCGTACCCAAACCGCTTGATCCCTTTTCTATCGCCAAGCGCTTTGTTTAAAGCATCTCCTAAAACAAGTCCCACATCTTCAACAGTGTGGTGAGAATCAACCTCTAGGTCTCCTTTGGCCTTGATATCAAGGTCAAAGAAACCGTGCACGGAAAACAGGGTGAGCATGTGATCAAAAAAAGGGATACCTGTTGAAATTTGGTTTTTGCCGCTACCATCAAGTTCAATCTGAATAGTAATTTTTGTCTCTTTTGTGTCGCGCTTTACACTACCTGATGCTCGTCCCATAATGACACCTTTTTTATCTACATGGTTTCATTTAATATATTAAACAACTCTCTAACAGGCCCGGCCCGGCTTTTCTAGTATGCCGGAACATTCATGGTGGAGATGAGGGGGATCGAACCCCTGACCTCGGCATTGCGAACGCCGCGCTCTCCCATCTGAGCTACATCCCCACAGGTTTGAATACAAGTAACAGAATCCTGAACATCGGTCAATTAAATTTAACGCAACCAATGCCTGTTTTCGTTGGTTGTAATTAATAAATAATAATATAAACAGCCATATATATGTAATTATAGCTTGACATATTATATTCTTTTATCATAATATGCAGAAAATAGAATATAATTGAACTATATTATATGTAATTAATATCATTTTATAGCTCAACAGCGATATTAATCAGAACTATTTTTCCATACATATTTTAAATATGTTTTTTTTTCTTATAAAAAGACTTAACTTCAAAACAGGGATACTTTCTATTTAAGGAGACATCATAATGAACAGGTTAACAAGTATTCTGCTTTCTGTTATTTTACTTATTTGCTCTGGAACATCATCTTACGCTGCTGAAGACTCCGAAGATCTGATGAGAGATTTTGATATTGTAGTCGGGATCGGCAGGGTTGAAGGTGAGACCTCTGTTTTTAATGGCAATATCCTTAATAATGACCCGTGGTCAGAAGTTGGCCTTATGGGAGTGCCGGCATTTACGGGCTGGGGTGATCGAACAAATTTCGATGTTAAGGATACATTCCCGATGTATAAATTAGAATTCCCCATGGATGTTTTTGCTGGCACCATTGATTTAAAGTACAGCGGGACCCGGTGGATCTTTTCTTTAGGCTTTCAGATGAATATAGATGACAACGCCGGCCATACAGAAGAATCAGAATTTGGATTGCCGTATCTTGACGCTACTTTTACTACAAGGTATTATTATGAATATGATTCTACAGATCCAGAAGACAACTGGTATGCGGGGGACACTTATGCGAAATATGATACAAAAATTGATTTAAAGACAATGGATGTTAATCTCAAGTTTAAACTGTATGAATCCGATTATGCGCATTTATATGGCAAGGGAAAGTTTAAACTTTATGCAGGCATTGGTTTTCTTTATCAGGACTATGATTTTGAATGCGAACTCAAAAATCGGCGGGACGTTCGCCACGGACGTGAAGACCCTGATAATTCTAGTGCAAAGATATATGTCCCGAAAGAACAGCGGCTGAAACTGAACAATACACCTATCACAGAACTGGAATATGAAGTTGTCTATCAAATTCCTTATATTGAAATGCTTTTTTCTGAAACCATCGGTAAGTTTTCCGGGGAAGTCGGCGTTGGCTGGTCCCCGGTTGCCGAAGGAGAGGATGACGGGTACCAGGCAATCAGGGTTCCTGGGCCGTATCATTTTGAGACATCAGACTGTGATGGTGAAGCATGGATCTATAAAGTCAGTGCTGGTTATAAATTTTCTGAAAAATGGATTCTCAAGTTTGAGATCAATTATACAAGGATAAAAACAGACGGCATTCAGCGAAACTTTATACCAAGCGGCAGTTTTGGCGGTCGTAACTCAGGTGGCGCTCTTGTCATATATACATGGCCGGATTTGGAGTATGACCTTTTTCAAAAACTTGAAAGTAAATACGCCCACTATATATTAAAAGCAGGTTATTCCTTCTAGTGGCAGCAATAAAAACTGTATTTCAGCAGATCCGCCTGTAAAGGGAAAATAATCAGGAAAATGCTTATTTTTCTTCTTCACAGGCGGATCTGTTTTTGCTATAAGGATTCTGGCTTGGCTAACAATAAAAGAACCTTGTAAAAATTAGCTTTGCATTCCGTTTAACCAGGTGAGGATACACGCATGATAAAATTAAACTATTTTTTAAGCCTTGTTGCTGCTGCGCTAGTAAGCCTGGGCGTTTCTGTTTACGCTGATGAATATAAGTTCGCGTTCACCATAGGTGCCAGCTGGCTTGACGGTGAAATCACATTTCAGGAAGGGAATCTGCCGTTTGGTGATGATGATCCATTAAGCAGGGAGCCTTTTTTCCCCATGAGAGAAATGGAAATTCCAGTTGATGCAGCCCTTGTCTCTTTTGAAGCTGAAATCACCAAAGGAAATTGGAAAGCAAGGGCTGACACAAGAATAAGTGTCACTGAAGACGCTGGAGACACGGAATATTCAGACTGGGGTGTTCCATGGCAAGATCCTTCCACAAGCGAATGGCAAGTTCGTAAAGATGAAAGAGGAAAATATACTGTGGATGTTTTTGCCCGGGAAGATACAGATATTGATATCACCATACTTGACTTCGCCCTTCTATACAAGCTCCCGTATACAATCGATATTAGAAAAGGAACTTTTTTAAGCTTTCTTGGATTCGGTTATATGAACATGGACTATAATGTTGAAGGCAGTCTTGTTCAACAGCTGGATTACAGGGATGATGCCGGCAATCTCTTTTCCCGTCTCGGAACAGAAGAAATAACATCCGCCTATGACATTACCATCAGCATTCCTTATATAGCGTTTATTATTGAGGAGACCCTTGGCAAGTTCCAGGTTGAAGCAGGCATCAACTTTTCCCCGTTTGCCGATGTGGAACAGACAGGCGGCAGTCTGCTGGGCGGTGAAACGGTTTCCGGGGACAGTGATGGAAACGCTTACATTGCTACGCTGAATGGAAAATATTTATGGACAAAACACTGGTTCCTCGGTATCGATTTTTACTACCTAAATATTGACACTGACGGAGATCAGGTAGTGAATTATGGAGGAAATGCCACAACCATTGAGCAGGAAGTGGATAGTAAACAGTTCTGTACCGGCTTAACTGTAAATTATTCTTACTAATCTTCTGTCTTCAGCACCGCGAGAAACGCGGACTGGGGGATCATTACCTGGCCAACCATTTTCATCCGCTTCTTCCCTTTTTTCTGCTTTTCAAGCAGCTTTCTCTTTCTTGTTACATCTCCGCCATAGCACTTTGCGGTCACGTCTTTCCTAAAGGGAGATATGGTCTTTCGGGAGATGATCTTTGCCCCTATTGCTCCCTGGATGGCGATTTTATACATCTGTCTCGGAATTTCATCCCTCAGCCTTTCACACGCGAGTCTCGCGCGCTCAACAGCCCTGTCCCTGTGAATCAGCTGTGACAGAGCGTCAACGCGGTCTCCATTGATGAGTATGTCAAGCTTTACAAGATCTGTTTCCCTGTAGTCGAGCAGATCGTAGTCAAAGGAGCCATACCCCTGTGTGATCGATTTCAGCTTGTCGTAAAAATCATAAATCACTTCCGCGAGCGGGATCTCAAAAATCATTTCAAGGCGGTTGCTGGTCAGATACTGATAATTGGAGTTAATGCCCCTTCTGTCCATGCACAGCTTCATGACCGCACCCATATAACGGTCAGGCACAATAATCGAAGCGCGGATAAACGGTTCCCTTGTCAACTCAATACCCGCAGGCTCAGGGTAAAGCGCAGGATTGTCTATGATAAATGTCTCATCGTCATTCATAACAATCTCGTACTGTACGGACGGCGCTGTGATAATTAAAGAAAGTTCATATTCCCGTTCCAGCCGCTCCTGCACAACCTCCAGGTGGAGGAGGCCGAGAAAACCACAGCGGAAACCGAACCCAAGGGCTGCTGAAGAATCTTTTTCATAAATCAAAGACGCGTCATTCAGTTTCAGTTTTTCAAGGGCAACAGTGAGTTCTTCATATCCGTCAGAAGCAACCGGATAGATGGATGAAAACACCACCGGTTTTGCCTCCTTAAAACCGGGCAGGGGAGAATCGCACGGCTGATCATCAAGTGTAATGGTGTCACCGCACCGGGTGTCGCTGACGGTCTTTATCCCCGCAATGATGTAGCCGACTTCTCCGGCGGCAAGCTCTTTCCGGGGCACCCTGACCACCTGGAAGATACCAACCTCTTCAACCTTATAAACAGCGTTATTTGACATAAATCGGATACTGTCTCCGGCGCGTATCCTCCCCTGGAACACCCGGATATGAACGATTGTTCCGCGGTAGGGGTCATAATGCGAATCGAAAATCAAGGATTTGAGCGGTTTGTCCGACCTGCCTGACGGCGGCGGCAGAAGGCTGGTAATCCCTTCAAGGACATCCTCTATACCGGTCCCTTCCTTTGCTGAAGTGAGAATGGCTGTATCCGGATCAAGCCCCAGATCATCCTCGATCTGTTGCTTTGCCCACTCAATATCAGCGGACGGCAGGTCAATTTTATTAATAATAGGGATAATTTCAAGATCATGCTCTAACGCGAGATACAGGTTGGCCAGAGTCTGTGCTTCAACTCCCTGGCTGGCGTCAACAAGCAAAAGCGCCCCTTCACAAGAGGCGAGCGCCCGTGACACCTCATATGTAAAATCCACATGACCGGGTGTGTCAATCAGGTTTAAAAAATAGGTCTGACCGTTCTTTGCCTTGTATGGCAGACAAGCGGTCTGGCTTTTTATGGTAATACCCCGCTCCCTCTCAATATCCATTGTATCTAAGATCTGGTCCTTGAAATCCCTTTCAGAAATGATATCCGTCACCTGGATAAAACGGTCGGACAAGGTTGATTTTCCGTGATCAATATGGGCAATAATACTGAAGTTACGGATATGTTCTGTGTTGATGTTCACTGTTTTAACTTTTTAACACACGTTTATATCTGGATATTGTTTTTAAAAAATCCAGAATGTTATAAAAATATCGAAACTGTTTTATAAGAAATGACAGGTGGTGTCAATGCTTGTTAAGTGCTGATTTGTGTCAGTCTAAAATTATGGCATCTGGATATTTACTTTCAGATACAGATCCCCTTTTTGTCTGTCCGGCATACTCTTCCCGAGCCCTTTAAGCCGCAGCTTGGTTCCCTGGCGCGCTCCTGGAGGAACAAAGACTTTAAAGGTTCTATTATAAATTCCCCACGATATGGTAACCAGCTTAGTTGTTCCGGAATGTGCCTCTATCGGCAGGATACTAATTGTCCCATAAAGGTTGGGATCATTGCCCGGTCCTGCTGGCCGTATTACCTGCAGCCGGGGACTCTTTTTCTTCACGGTTGTGTTCCTCAGCCTGCTTGAAAAACCTAATACAGGAACCTTAACAAACATCTTTAAAAGAAATATGCCTGAGACAAAACCGCCCACATGCGCCCACCAAGCGATTCCGCTGATATCCCCGTGGCTGGCGGCAGCGTTAATCACCTGTAGAACAAGCCAGAAACCGAGGAAGAAAAAAGCCGGCAATTCAACAAAATACGGTATGAAAATAATCGGAATCAGGGTCAGTATTTTTGCCCTTGGATAGAGGATAAAATATGCGCCCATGACACCGGCGATGGCCCCGCTCGCGCCGATTGTCGGCACAACAGAATGAATATTCAGCAAAAGATGAAAAAGTCCCGAGGCAATGCCGCACAAAAGGTAAAAAACAAGATAGCGGAAATGTCCGAGCCTATCCTCAATATTGTCGCCAAAGATATAAAGGGACCACATATTTCCCAGAAGGTGAAGAAAACCGCCATGCAGAAACATATATGATATCAGTGAAAACAGTTGCTGAAAAAAGTTGTAGTTATCCGCGATCTGTGAAGCCGAATACCGCGCAGGAATCAACCCGTATGTTCTAAGGTCAATCCCATGTGCTACTTGCAACAGAAAAAAAACAATATTAATAGCGATCAGGAAATTGTTTACTATCGGATAGTTTCTGGACGGGATCGTGTCTCTAAGGGGTATCATTAACTTTCACAACTAATTCGCATGCTGAGATCTACAGCCCGGGCAGAATGGGTCAATGCGCCCACAGAGATAATGTCCGCGCCAGTATCTGCCAGTTGTCGCAGGCTGTCCATGGTCACGCCACCTGAAACTTCCACTAGCGCTTTCCCGCAGATAAGTTCAACAGCTTTTTTGATCATATCAGTCGTCATGTTGTCGAGCATGATAATGTCTGCGCCTGCTGAAATCGCTTCCCCCGCCTCATCCATACTGGTAACCTCGACTTCGATTTTCATATCGCGGGGGACATTTTTCCGTACTGTTTCAACCGCCTTTTTTATACTGCCGGACACAGCAATATGATTGTCCTTTATCAGAACACCATCATAAAGGGACATGCGGTGGTTGTGGGCACCGCCCATTCGGACTGCGAATTTCTCGAGTTCACGCCAACCTGGTGTTGTTTTCCGGGTATCCACGAGGCGGACATTTCTATTTCCAAGCTTTTTCACATATGAACGCGTGTGCGTGGCAATACCAGATAGGCGCTGAAGAAAATTAAGGGCAATCCGTTCACCTTTTAACAGGGCGTGAAGGCTGCCGTCTATTGTCAGTACTGTCTCTTTTTCGTCAACTGTGTCCCCGTCATTGAATTCAGGCTTATAGAGGATATCATGTCCAAAGGCTTCAAAAACCTTTTTCACAACGTCAAGCCCTGCCAGCACTAGCGGTTCTTTTGCTATTATTATTCCGCGGCCCTGAACGTCAGGCCCTACAAGGCTTTCTGTTGTGATGTCGCCTGGGCCAACGTCTTCTTCAATTGCTAGTTGAATTAGTCGGTCTGTTAAATCCATAATACTCTTTGTAGGGGCAGACCTATGTGTCTGCTCTTGTTGTGTGTTTCTGCCCTATTGCTTGTATTTGTCTTATTGTTTCTTTCATCCCCTATTGTTGGGTGAACACAAGGTTCGCCCCTACCGATTGTGCATGGACTGCATTCTTGTCGAAGGATAACATTTTATAACTATAACATACTCTTAACTTTATCCAGGTTTGCCTGAATTTTTTCCTGTCTCTTAACCAAGGCTGATTCTTTCTCCCTGACCTTTTCCACAACATGTTCAGGGGCCTTATTCAGAAATCCATCATTACCAAGTTTCTTTTTTACCCCTTTTAGTTCACCTGATATTTTTCCTATCTCTTTTTCAAGGCGTTTTACTTCTTTTGCAAAATCGATTATCCCTTCAAGGGGCACAAAAATCGTAGCCGTGTCTGTTACCGCGGTTGCGGAGGATTTTGGTTTTTCCCCGGGAGGTTCAATGGATAATGATTTAAGCCTGGCAAGATTAACAATTATATCCTCATTCTCCTTAATCGTCTGTCTTGCTGATTCATCTGACGACTGAACAATAACATCAAGGGAAAAGGACGGCGAAATGTTCATTTCTCCCCTTATATTCCTTACCCCTGTTATTATCCCGGTTAAGAGTGCCATTCTCTTTTCAACATCAGGATCATTTCCAAACGATTCAGGAAAGTCAGCCTTCATTATTGAACCAATGGTCCCCGGCATTTTGTGCCAGATCTCTTCGGTTATAAAGGGTATAAACGGGTGCAGCAGAACAAGCGTGCCGGTTAGTACCTTTTCAAGCACGGCCTTAGACGTTCCCTTTTTTTCTTCTCCAAAATCTCCGTACAATACAGGTTTTGCTGCTTCAAGGTACCAGTCACAGAATTCATGCCACACAAAATTGTAAAGCGTGCTTGCCGCGTCATTAAACCTGTATTCATCAATGGCGAGTGACGCTGTTTCTACTGTTCTGCTGAACCGTGACATTATCCACCTGTCCGGCAGGGACAAGTTGTCAGGATTTATTTCTGCGGAATCTTCAGCTGCTTCATTATCAAGATGCATCAATGAAAAACGGGCTGCGTTCCATATCTTGTTGATAAAGTGCATGTAACCCTCAACCCGTTTTTCAGACATTTTAATATCACGCCCCTGCGCGGCAAATGCCGCCAGTGTTAAGCGGAAAGCGTCCGTGCCGTATTTTTCTATAACCGTAAGCGGGTCAATGACGTTCCCTTTTGACTTGCTCATTTTTTCACCATTTTCATCACGTACCAGGGCGTGAACATATACATCACTGAATGGAACGTCATCCATAAAATGCAGCCCCATCATCATCATGCGCGCTACCCAGAAAAAGAGGATGTCAAAACCGGTGACCAGCACAGATGTTGGATAGAAGGTTTTTAATAGGGGAGTCTGTTCAGGCCATCCCATGGTTGAAAACGGCCAGAGAGCGGAACTGAACCATGTGTCCAGGACATCGGTATCCTGGGTAAGGTCGTCTGATCCGCATGCCGGACACGCGGTCGGGTCATCCGCAGAAACGATCAGTTCTCCGCACCTGCATGTCCAGGCCGGTATCTGATGACCCCACCATATCTGGCGGGAAATACACCAGTCCCTTATATTATACATCCATTCAAAATAGGTTTTTTTCCAGTTTTCAGGGATGATCTTTGTTGTCCCGTTTTCAACCGCGGTTATCGCTTTTTCAGCAAGGGGTTTCACGCTTACAAACCACTGGTCTGAAAGGTTGGGCTCAACAATTGTCTTGCATCGATAGCAGTGCCCAACCCCATGACTGTATGGTTCAACGCTTTCAAGGAGGCCTTCCTTTTTTAAAGCCTCAACAACTGCATCCCTGCACGCAAACCTGTCCAGCCCTTCAAATTTACCAGCCTCAGATGTCATGATTCCTGTATCCCCGATAACCTTAACGGTTTCAAGGTTATGCCGCTTTCCTATTTCAAAATCATTGGGATCATGCGCAGGGGTGACCTTCAGTGCGCCGGTTCCAAAAGCTGTGTCAACGTATTTGTCCTTTATAACCGGGATCGTCCTGTTCATGAGGGGCAGTATGACACGGTCGGCAGTATCAGCATACCGTTCATCATCTGGATTGACAGCCACAGCTGTATCGCCGAGCATTGTTTCCGGTCTTGTTGTGGCAACAATCAGCCCCCCTTTACCGTCTTCAAAAGGGTATCGAATATGCCACAAATGACCATCAAGATCTTCATGCTCCACCTCCAGGTCAGCAAGGGCTGTGTTGCACCTCGGGCACCAGTTGATGATGTAGCTGCCACGGTATATCAGCCCTTCTTCATAAAGGCGGATAAAAACCTTTCTAACAGCCAAAGAGAGCCCCTCATCCATGGTGAATCGTTCACGCTCCCAGTCGCATGAGGCCCCAAGGCGTTTAAGCTGGTTAATTATCGCGCTGCCATACTCTTTGCGCCATTCCCATACTGCGGCAACAAACTTTTCCCTTCCAACCTGGTGTCTGTCAAGACCATCAGCGGCCAATTTTTTTTCCACAACGTTCTGCGTGGCGATCCCCGCATGGTCTGTACCGGGCATCCAGAGGACATTATCCCCTTTTAGCCGGCGAAAGCGGCATAGAATATCCTGAAGGGTTATATTAAGCGCGTGCCCCATGTGCAGGACACCTGTTACATTTGGCGGCGGTATAACAATAGAATAGCTGTCTTTCGGACTTTTATCTGCAGCGGAAAACAGCTGTTCTTGTTCCCAGAAATCATACCATCGCTTTTCCACATCATGGGGTTCATAACCCTTTTTAAGTGTATTGGAACTCATTTAACAAAACCTCAAATCACTTATTCAAACCATATTAACTGCAAATTTCATACTAAACACCTGTATAAAATTGAAAAGGGGATTATTAAATAATCCCCGTACTATATTCAACTCTTTTTTTTAACGCACGTCTAAGTAGGGCCAAACGCTTTATTTATATTTTTTTCGGTTTTTTTTACAACAACAGGATAAAATCAAATCTCATCATCTTTGGTCTCAAGGAGCATCCCTTTCAACCGGCCGATCTCATGAGAAATGGTTTTTTCTATCATTTGAGAAATTATTTCATCTATCTTTTCTGAAAACATTTCTTTTATAATACGCTCAATAGCCTCTTCTACCTGCTGCTCTGAAACAACAATACCTTCTGTTTTGTATACTTTCTGGTGAACTTCCTTTGTGTCCGGGCCGAGTGTTGCCTCAAACTTAAAATCAATCGGCCGGTCATCACCCTCCCTTTCATCCCGCACGTTAACGGTAAGCGCCCCTGGCTTGCTTTCGTCCCTCTCCTCAGCTTCCTCCTCACGAGATTCAATAAGAACCCCATCAACAGCATCAGAGACAGCATCAGAGAACTCCTCTGGAACTGCTTCAGGTTTTTCAGCTTCCGCAGCCTGTTGATCCTCAAAATCAAGCATCCCTCCAGGGCCTTCCAGGGCATCTAGCAAATCAACCGATTCTTCTCCCTCTCCCGGCCGTTCAAATGTCTCAGCAGGGGTTTCTAAAGCCGCATCCATTTCAAGTTCAAGTCCCGCGACAAGGTCGTCTGGCTCACCGTCAGGCGGGCCAATTGACGGCACCTCAACTTCCTCCATCTCAAGTTTTGACATCAATTCATCAGCTGCGTCAACAAGGTCTACAACCTCGTCTTCTATTTCAGGGGTTTCTCCTGCTGCACCCAGAAGGTCGATGACTTCTTCCTCTTCAGCAGGCGTATCTGCTGTATCAACAAGATCGATGACTTCGTCTTCTGCTTCAGGGGTCTCTCCTGCTGCATCCAGAAGGTCGATGATTTCTTCCTCTTCGGCGGGCGCTTCCACAGCATCTATAAGATCTATAATCTCATCATCTGCTCCAGGGGTCTCTTCAACAGCATCCAGAAGGTCGATGATTTCTTCCTCTTCAGCGGGCGCTTCCACAGCATCTACAAGATCTATAATCTCATCATCTGCTCCAGGGGTCTCTCCTGCTGCATCCAGAAGGTCGATGATTTCTTCCTCTTCGGCGGGCCC
>JANQFQ010000095.1 GCA_028277765.1 Desulfobacterales bacterium | reverse complement strand
GTCAATAAAAAAAAGGGGGACGAATGATAAATGCATAGTTTGTCTGTCCCCCTTTTTAAATGATATCTTCGTTATTTCGGTATTGGTCTGTCACTATTTTTTAATACCTGTTTCATTTCTAAGAAGAAAATCAAATCCCTCCTGTAATTAAATTGATGTATTTTTTAAGATGATCATTAAACATCTATGGGTTATCGATATTTTAAGTTCCAATTAATAATAACAATTGACCTCCTTGCGTTTTAACCTCTTTTAGGAACAGCTTCGCAAGTTTTTGTTTAAAGTTTTTCGGTTTTAATTTATAAACAGGGTAATTTTTTAAATAATTGTTCACAACACCTACCAGGATACTCTTAAATTTGTCAATCCCTTTAAAATTCGAGTCATTAATGGATATGTCTACAATGTTAAAATTGTTTAAGAAAAAAGCGCCTTGTTCTGGTCTGTAAAGAATTTCTCCATTAAAATCGATCACACCGTTAACCTTGTTGTCTAAAAAGGTTCCTGAATAATTCAGTTTCATGCCGATGTTTGATCCCTGAAAGTAAATTTTAGGGGAGTTTAGTTCTGCTGTGGCAATAACAACATTGAGTTCATAAGGAAACTTTTTATCGATCATTGATTGAATTTTACTTTTTGGAATAATGATTTCTTTTTCAAAATTCAGACATCCTGTGAAAAATAGAAGTAGGATCAATAGGCTGACAAATAGTTTTTTCATGATTTTTTCTTTAAAAGAGTAATTTAGTTCAATTGTTTTCCTGTATTCAGGTGTAAATGATATAGAAAACAACTGATTTATGGAAATATGTGGCCTCATAATTATTCTAATCCAATTAATTCCTCTGGGCACTCATCCATTGTTTCCATTGCTAAATGTTGTTTTACATTTGAAGACATGGCTCTTGTGGCTTTAATAATCATAAGACCCGAATATTTCTTCCATGTACCTTTTCGCTTCTTCATAAATAAAACCGGCTCCAATGGACAGAAAATTTATATCAAGAGACCAGGTGCCGCTAACTTTCACGGGAGTCTCGGGGAGTTTAAAAAATAAAGCAAGAAGATTCTTCTTTATTTAAAAATTTTTCGACCACGACTACCGCTTCGCTGGCCACGATTTTTTTATGGCAGAACTCGGCAAAGAATCTTAACCATTATTTGTCCGTAATAATCTTTAATCCCAAATCCTCAAGCTGAAGCCTTCCTGCTGGTGATGGGGCGTCGGTCAGGAGGCAGGATGCTTTTTGGGTTTTGGGGAAGGGGATGATGTCTCGGATGGATGGTTGTCCGCAGAGGATCATTACAAGACGGTCAAATCCAAAAGCCAGGCCGCCGTGGGGTGGTGCGCCAGATTCCAGGGCTGTCAGAAGGAAACCGAATTTTTTTTCGTAATCTTCTTTTTCCAGCCCAAGAGCCTCAAGTGCTTTGACCTGCAGGTCCTTGTCATGAATACGGATGCTGCCGCCGCCGATTTCTGAACCATTGAGGACCAAGTCATAAGCCCGGGATTTCACGGAAAGGGGATCGCTGGCGAGCTTGTCGTAATCTTCTTCAACTGGTGAGGTAAACGGGTGGTGAAGTGCCTGATACCGTTTTTCAGTTTCATCATACTCAAGGAGCGGAAATAGGGTGATCCAGACAAAATTAAACTCATCCTTATTGATCAGGCCGAGTTTTTCTCCAAGATGATTTCTCAGATGTCCTAGAGCTTCGTTTACAATTTTAGGCTGATCAGCGCCGAAAAAGACCACGTCGCCGGGTTCCATATTGATCTGCTTGACCATGGCCTGTTTTTCTTCATCGGTGAAAAACTTGGCAATGGGGGACTGCCAGTCACCATCGTCTTTTACCTTTACCCATGCAAGGCCCTTTGCCCGGTATACAGTGACAAAATCGCCAAAGTCGTCAAGCTCTTTTCGGGTAAAGCTGCTGCATCCCTTGGCATTCAGTGCCTTTACAATCCCGCCTTTTTTTACAGCATTGGAAAAGACTTTAAATTTGGCATTTTTAACAATATCTGAGATATCGGTCAGTTCAAGTCCGAAGCGGAGGTCTGGCTTGTCCAGACCGTATTTTTCTATGGCGTCATCATATGTCATCCGGGGGAACGGGGTTTTAAGATCGATATCCAGAACATCCTTAAACAGTTTGGCCACCATACCCTCGGAAACAGCCATGATATCTTCTTCACCGATAAAGGACATCTCCATATCTATCTGTGTGAATTCAGGCTGGCGGTCGGCCCTTAAGTCTTCATCTCTGAAACAGCGCACAATCTGATAGTACCGGTCAAATCCGGACATCATTAAAAGCTGTTTAAAAAGCTGAGGAGACTGGGGCAAGGCGTAAAAGTTGCCTTGGTTTACCCGGCTCGGGACCAGGTAATCTCTGGCGCCTTCTGGAGTGCTTTTTGTCAGAAAAGGGGTTTCAATATCAAGAAAACCCTGGCTGTTCAGATATTCCCTTATTGACACAGAAGCCTTGTGCCGCAGGATGATATTTTTTTGAATATTCGGTCTTCTTAAATCGATGTGCCGGTGTTGTAGCCGGACATTTTCCGACACATCTATCGAATCTTCAATCATAAAAGGGGGTGTTTTTGCCTGGTTCAGGATTTTTAAATCAGACACCATTATTTCGATCATGCCTGTAACCATTTTCGGGTTTGTCATGCCTTCAGGTCTTTTATCCACTCTCCCGCGCACGCCTAAAACATATTCGCTCCGGATTTCATGGGCTTTGGCATGAACCTCCTTGTTTTCAGTGGGATTGAAGACAACCTGGGTCAGCCCGTCCCTGTCGCGCAGATCAACAAAGATCACACCGCCGTGGTCCCTGCGCCGTTGAACCCATCCCATTAAAACAACCTCTGAACCCACATGCGTTTCATTCAATTCTTCGCAGGTATGGGTCCGCCTCATATCTCCTAAAATGTCTGACAAAATTAATACCCCTTAATATATCTTGATAAAACAGCCTGAATAGAATCGGGCAGTTACAATTGGATCAATGTTAATACATCAAACTTATGCTGGAATCAATGGTAAAAGCTAAAGTGTTTGAAAAAAACTGTTTTTCACCACGAGTTCGAAGAACACGAAGAATTAATCTTAGGGCATATCATCGTAGCCTCTGACAAGGACTTCCCGGGGTTTTGCACCATCTGACGGGCCGACGATCCCTTCGGCTTCCATTACTTCTATGATGCGGGCAGCACGGTTGTAGCCGATGCGCAGATGTCTCTGAATCATTGAAATGGACGCCTGGCCTGTTTTTGTGACCAGGGCAACTGCTTCATCGTACCGGTCATCATGTTCTTCTTCACCGGCTTCACTGGTTTCCTTGACCGGGGGAGCAATCACTTTTTCATTGTATTCAGGTGGTTTCTGTTTTTTTAGGAAGCTAATCACCCTTCCGAGTTCATCCTCTGAAATAAAAGCCCCGTGAATTCTTGTCAGCCTGGCGGTTCCTGGCGGCACAAAGAGCATGTCGCCCCTGCCAAGGAGGTTTTCAGCGCCGTTTGAATCAATGATTGTTCTGGAATCGGTCCTTGACGAAACCTGGAACGAGATGCGGGTGGGGAAGTTTGCCTTGATGATTCCTGTGAGGACATCTACTGACGGCCTCTGGGTGGCAATAATAAGGTGGATGCCAGCAGCACGGGCCATCTGGGCAAGACGGGTGAGTGCCACTTCCACGTCACGGGATGCGACCATCATCATATCGGCAAGCTCATCAATCACAATAACGATATATGGGAGTCTTTCAAAGGTTTTCTCTTCCTCTTCAGCATCTTTGGCTGCTTTTTTTCCATTTCTTACTTTCTCTTCTTTTTCTATCTTGTTGTTATACTGGGTAATGTTCCTCGCCTTTTTTTCAGAAAGGAGTTCATATCGCCGGTCCATCTCACGCACTGCCCAGAAAAGGGCATTTGTAGCTTTTTTCATGTCTGTGACAACCGGTGTTATCAGGTGAGGGATTCCATCATACATGGAGAGCTCAATCCGTTTGGGATCGACCATGATCAGCTTAACATCTTCCGGGGTAGACTTGTAGAGAAGGCTGGAAATCATTACATTCAGGCAGACGCTTTTACCAGCTCCGGTTGCCCCGGCGATAAGGAGATGAGGCATTTTATCGAGTTCCGCGATGACCGGCTCTCCCACAATATCCTTGCCAAGGCAGAGGGTGAGTTTGGACTTTGACTTATCAAAGTGTCCTGCAATGACAATCTCTTTAAAACAGACATCCTCCCTGACCGCGTTGGGGATTTCAATACCGACTACAGCTTTGCCTGGAATCGGCGCGACAATCCTGATACTGATCGCCCGGAGCGCGAGGGCCAAGTCATCGGTTAGATTAACGATTTTATTAATTTTCACACCAGGGGCAGGCTTGTATTCAAAGGTAGTAATTACCGGGCCAGGGGTTACTGCCTTGACCTTTCCATCCACACCGAAATCCTGAAGTTTTTTTTCAAGCATCATGGACTGCATGCGCAGGTTTTCATCATCAACACTGTCCGGCCTTGGTTCAGGATCATCCAGGAGCTTTATGGAAGGTGTTTTATAGGGGCCTTTGCGCATAAAACTGAATTCTTCCTGTTTAGGGGTAGGGGCGGGTTTAATTGGTTTTGGCTTGACGGTTTTTATTTCTATGTCTTTTACTTTTTTTGCTGGTTTTCGTTCTACGGGGACTGGTCGCTGCTTCTTTTTTTCTTGTCGGGCCTTCCATATTACATACATGGCTTTGATTTTTTCAATTGCCGTGACACTTAGTTTCAGGCAGAACCTGAAGAAGGTGATGAGGGAGAGGTCGGTGGCCAGGATAAAACCGATCACCACCAGAAGAAAAAGGATAATGCTGCTGCCGGTAACATTCGTATAATTGGTTAACAGGCCGCTGATGGCACCACTCAGCCCGCCGCCCGTGGGAAACTGCTGACCAAAAAGCATAAAGCTTTTCTGTTTCACAGCAAGAAGGCTTCCTGTTGTTATTGTGAGCAGGGCGCCGCCGCCGATGGTCGTCATAATCGTCTTTCTCGGACATTCACGTAGGATGTGGATACCCGCCAGGAGAAAAACCAGCGGAATCCAGAAAGCTCCTATGCCAAACAGGATCTCAATTAAGAAGGAAGCCAAGTAAGCGCCGAACGGGCCTAACTGGTTGTGAAATCTATTAACTTCTATGGCGTTATTAAAGGAAGGGTCTCCTGGACTGTAGGTCAGAAGACTTATGGATGTCAGTACAACCAGGCCGAACAGCACGATTCCTATTATTTCTTTGCCTTTACGCATTTTTTTATAATTATATTTCCATTATAAACGGCAGAATAACTGGCTTCCGGTTTATTGAATACTTAAAATACTGTCTTAGAGCTGTTTCGACCTGTGAGCGTATTATATCAACACGGTCCGGCACATCAATGTTTATCTCATCAACGATTTCTAGGATGACGCACTTTGCATCTTCGAGGAGATGGCCTGTTTCCGTAGGAAAAACAAATCCCCTGGACATTATTTCAGGGCCGTAAACAATCACACCGGTTTCTTCGTTAAACGCGAGAGTGACCGCAACCAGTCCGTCTTTTGACAATATCCGTCTTTCTTTGAGTACGCTCTTTCCCACATCTCCAATCCCCTTGCCGTCAATAAGGACCCTGCCTGTTTCCACGGATCCGTTGATTCTTCCGCTGTCTTTATCGAACTCAATAACCTGGCCGTTTTCAGCAAGAAATATGTTTTCTTTTAATATCCCAGCCTGCTCAGCAAGCCGGGCATGGTGGACCAGGTGTCGGAATTCTCCGTGTATCGGTATGAAAAAGTCGGGCTTTGTCAGATCGATCATCATTTTCAACTCTTCTCTGAAGGCATGTCCTGACACATGGATATCTGATATTTTTTCGTAAATCACATCCGCGCCCTTCCTAAAAAGATGGTTGATGATATTAGCGATAGCCTTTTCATTGCCGGGAATAAACTTGGAGGAGAGGATGACGGTATCCCCTTCTTTTATATTTATATGGCGGTGTGATCCAGATGCCATGCGGGCGAGCGCAGACATGGGCTCTCCCTGGCTACCGGTTGTTATCATAATGACCTTGTTGTCATAATGTTCGTTAATCTCGGTTATATCTATTTCCATCCCTTTGGGGACCTTAATGTAGCCAAGGCCTATTGCTGTTTTTACGGTGAATTCAATACTCTTGCCATTAAAAACAATCTTCCTGTTTCCTGCTTCTGCTATATCGATCATCTGCTGGATTCGGGCGACATTTGAGGAAAAGAGTGACACAATAATCCTACCGCTGCTTTTGGTGGATATTTTTTCCAGAGTTTTACCGATAGTCCTGTCTGAAACCGTATACCCTTCCTTTTCAGCGTTGGTTGAATCCGAAAGCAGGGCCAGTACCCCCTGTTCACCATATGCCGCGAAAGTGCTGACATCTGTTGGGGTATCGCTGGATTCGGTTCTGGAAATCCTGAAATCGCCGGTATGAATAATAAGGCCTACAGGCGTTTTTATGGCCAGCCCGATGCCGTTCACGGTACTATGGCTGACCCTGATAAACTCTAATTCAAAAGGGCCTGTTTTAACCGTCTCGCCTGGGCTGATTTCAAATAGGTCAGTGGATGGCGCAAGACCGTGGTCATTAAGCTTTTGTCGTACAAGGGCCAGAGTAAAAGGGGTTCCGAAAACCGGGGCATTTATTTTTTTTAGAAGATAAGGGAGTGCCCCGATATGGTCTTCATGGGCATGGGTTAGGATGATGCCGGCGACCTTAGATTTTTTCTGTACAATATACTCAATATTAGGGACCACAATATCGATGCCGAGCATATAATCTTCAGGAAACATAATACCAGCATCAACAATAAAGATTGTATCAGCGTATTCAAAAACCATCATATTCAGGCCGACTTCACCAAGCCCGCCAAGGGGTATGATTTTTAGGGCCTTTTGCTGGTTCTGTTCAGATGACACAATGCTCATTTTTTATAAAATAAGAACCTATAAAATAATTCCATTTTCATAAAGCAGGGAATCGATTTTTTTGATCAGCCAGTTTCGCTGAATTTCCGTGGCGTAATGTATACAGAAACATCTTATTTTATTCTCCGCCCGTACCAGAAGTTCACAAGAAATTTTTTTTTCAGGCACCAGCTCTATGGCAAAATAAAAAGGCTGGCAATCTGTGTGCTTAGCCTGAACATCTGTAAGAATATCCCTGTCTAGGTATATCCAGTAGATGCTTTTCATTTTAGGCGGGCCAAAGGCATCATCTATTAAGGATTGAATCTTTTTCCAGTCTTTAATTCTGAACTCGTCAATGACATACTGTTTCATAAAAAACGGGTTACCATAATTTTAATTTGTGCGCAAGGCGTATGTTTATCATATAAAGTCAGCGTGTTGAGCTAGGTTTTGGGAGCACATTTTCCCAGAAGCTGGAAAAACCTCACTATCCACATAAAGATAGGTCATGTGTGCGGAAAGAGAAAAGGAAGAGCAAAACATGATGTCAGCCTGATGCTGCTATATGTAAACCTATTCAATAATAATAAAGAACTGACAGCGTTTGTCAATCAGGCTATGGCACCTATATGATGGTCCAGATTTTTCAAACCATCATCTTCGCAACAGGCGATAGTCAGCTGCAGTGTATGGTAGTCAAGGTCGCACCATCCAAGGTACTGAAGCTTTTTATTCACCTGTACAAGATTCATGTGCGGGTTTAAAAAAAAGAAGCTGGCAAAGCTCCTTATAAAACCTGGGATTGCTCTTACAGCTATCCCCTTTTTTTCCAGCTCTTTGACCAAAGCTCCACTGAATTGGCTCATCTCCCCCCCATTGTATACTTAACAAACTATTATAGAGAAACATATAACAATATATCTTGTGCGTCAACCATAAAATGACACAACATATTGTATTGTTTATGGCAAAATAATTAATTAAAATCAAGGAGGGGAAAAAGCATTCCAATAATCTAGGCTTCATTACCTTAATTATAACCTGGCCATAACGTTTTCTAAGAAGAAATCGCAAAAGGGATTTCTGTATTTTCTTATGTTCGTCACAATATCATCACTGGTTGAATGCTCGGGGGTGTCGCTCACAAATTTAAAGAGATAGCAAGGGGCATCAAATTTCCTGCAAGCCTGTACAATAGACGCGCCTTCCATGTCGACTAGGTCCGCGTGCACAGAGATCTCTTTTCTCAGGTCTGCAGCAAGAACCGCTGTATCGCTTGTGGCCAGGGAGGCGTCCTGAAAACCGTCAAGGGTGTCTGGTGTATGGATAACTGGATTTCCCGACCGGAAATCTGGCCGGTCATACTCGATGATTCTGCTGACTTGAAATGATTTTCCAAGGCTACATGAACTGCTGGCAGCGCCTGCTGCCCCCATGTTGACAACAAATGCCGGGAAGTACCTGTGGCAGGCGTATGTCGCGGCAATGGCTGCATTTGCTTTGCCGATATCTGAAATAATAAGTATTGTTTTTTTTGTTTCAAAGATCTGAAATGGCCTTGAACCGATTTTTTTTAAGCCCATAGCCGTAACAAACGGTTTTGCTTCAAGCATGGTTGCCATTATCAGAACAATTACAGGATTTTTTTCCACCTGGCCATCTCCTCAAGAGTCTGTACTGCTTTTATTCCCTGGTCTCCCAATGAAAGGGTGAAATCGTTCACGTAAAGATCAATATGTCTGTTAATTACATTGTCGTCAAGTTCCTGGGCGTGTTTCCTGACAAACTCCTGTGACGCCCTAGGATTGTCAAACGCGTATTGAACAGAACTTTTTATGATTGCCTCGATCTCCTTTTTCTTTTCAAATGCCGGAGGCGTCTTCTGGACAGCAATGCAGCCGAGAGGAATAGGGAGGCTGGTTTCCTGCTCCCACCATTCTCCCAGGTCTATGATTTTAGCGCAATTATATTCCTGGTAAACAAATCGACCCTCATGAATAATAAGGCCAGCATCATATTTGCCGGATTGTACACCTTCCAGTATATTGTCAAACCGTGTGACTTCTATGTTGGTTGCATTGGGTTTCCACAGCCTGAGCAGGAGAAAAGCCGTGGTCAGTTCGCCGGGAATGGCGATTTTCGCTTCTGGTGTAAAACGGTCTGGTTCCTTGCTGATGAGAAGCGGGCCGCAGCCGTATCCAAGGGCTGAACCTGAATCGAGGATATCATAGGATTCTTTTAATTTCAAAAGCGCGTAAAAAGAGAGTTTAGTAATATGGAATGATTCTGAAACTGCTTTTTTATTAAGCGCTTCTACGTCGTCCAGGTGAGGCTTAAACCGTAAGTTTTTGGTATCGACCAGTCCGTGGAAAAGGGCATGGAAGATAAAGGTGTCATTCGGACATGTTGAAAAAGCGATATCAAGTGTTGTCATCTATTTTCCTTTTGGCTCACGATAATTGATGCTACACCAAAGGTCTGGGGAAAAATGGAGACTTTGCTGAAACCGTGTTTTTCGAGCATAATTTTAAGGGCCTCTGGATCAACAAAAGTTTCAATGGTTTTTGAAAGATAAGCGTAGGCTGTTTTTCTGCCGGATATGATTCCACCGATAAACGGCAGTAATCGGCCGAGATAAAATGAATATAAAAATCGGACGATACTGTTTTCCGGCCTCACCAGTTCAAGAATCGCCAGCTCTCCATTGGTTTCCAGTACTCTGAAAGTCTCTTTTATAAAATTATCAATATCAGGGATGTTCCTGATACCAAAAGCGATAGTGGCAGAAGAAAAAGAGTTGTCCTGAAATGGTAAACAGCTTGCGTCAGCTGAAACCGGGAAGCCCTTGATGGCTTTTTTTTCCAAACCTCTTTCCAGCATATTCATGGAAAAATCGAGGGATACGGTTTGGGCCCCTTTTTTATGAAGAAGAAGCGATAGGTCCCCGGTACCACAACAAAGGTCAATGGCTTTTTTGTTTTGAACGGGTTTAATGTGATGAAAAATATTTTTTCGCCATAGGATATCAGTCCCCAAGGAGAGAAGATGGTTGAGCAGGTCATATGTAGGGACAATACTGTCAAACAGATCCCGTACAAACCGTTTTTTTTCTTCAGGGTTCTGGTTGTCGATTTTATAAGTGTAGTCGTCCATGGATTACCTTTAAATTAACAAGGATAGACAGGATGGTCAGGATAAAAAACATCCTATACATTATTGTTAATTCATGTTTCTTCTCAGAACAATGAATTTCGTCTGTCCCCTTTAAATTAACAAGGATAGACAGGATGGTCAGGATAAAAAAACATCCTATGCTTCCTTGTTAATTCATGTTTTTTTCAGAACAACGAATTTCGTCTGTCCCCTTTGAATACTACCTAACCTACTACAGGAGAAATCCCGATTCAGCTTTTACTACAGATTTTAATGGGCTTAGCCCACCACACTGGTTTCATCGGGATCGTTATCGGGATCGAAATCGAATGGCTCGTTTCCATCAATTTTTGTGGCCAAACCCCATGTCTTTCCGATTTCGTCAGCGATTTCGATTCTCCCAACACATTGGTTAGCCCCTACCATTGTGGCATGTGCGGGTTAGATGCTTTTGATTATTTTATAATCTGAATCTCTTTGCACTGGTATCTTACCCGCGTTTTTGATGATCTCAATAATTTCACCTGCGTTTGTTTCTGTTTTAATGCCAGTGGCCTTAACAACAACTTCCTCCATAAGCACACCGCCCATATCATTTGCTCCCATGGCAAGGGCAAGTTGGGCCAGTTTCAGGCCCTCTGTCAGCCATCCTGCCTGAAAAAATATAATATTGTCCAGAAATATTCTGGCGATGGCAACGATTCTAAGATAATCGATACCTGTTGCCGGCAGCATGTCATCCATTCTTGTTCGGGCTGGAGAAAAAGACCAGGGGATAAAAGCGCGGATGATCCCGGTTTCATCCTGAACCTCCCGTATGACGTTCAGGTGTTCAATTTTTTCTTCATTGGTTTCACCCATGCCGTATGTCATGGTTGCTGACGATTTCATGTTGTTTTCATATAGGGCCTGCATAACAGCACGCCATTCTTCGACAGATGTCTTTTTCGGGCTAACCTGTTTGCGTATCCGGTCCACAAGAAGATCTGAAGCCCCTGGCATGGAATCAAGGCCGGCTTCCTTAAGTGTTTTTACAATTTCAAATATTGTCATACCATTTTTTCGCGCTATATAAACAATTTCTGACGGGGAAAAGGAGTGCAGGCAGATTTCCGGAAACTGTTCTTTAACTGAACGGATCATTGTTATATATTTTTCCAATGTATAATCCGGGTGCAGTCCTCCTTGCAGCATAACCTGGGTACCGCCCAAGTTGACAAGCTCATCAATCTTTTTATAAATTTCTTCCAGGGTAAGCTCATACGGCTCAATCAGGTTGGCGCGGGCGTGAAACGCGCAAAAGGTGCATCCTGCTTCACACACATTGGTAAAATTGATAATCCTGTCGACGATAAAGCCGACCTCTTCTTTTGGGAAAACAGCCCTTCTCCTGGCATCACCAGCTCTACCAAGGTCGAGAATATCCCATTGAAAAAGGGTAATTGCCTCTTGGGGGGTTATTCTTTTCCCGCTTAATATTTTTTGATGTAGTTTACTATTATGGTTGGTTCCCCGGTTCATTTAGCAACAATTCAATTATATATGGTTTTCATTTTATTTGTACATATCATAAACAGATATTTTTTTAATCATTTTTTCAAATAAATTTTCCCTTTTGTCGTTTGTTTTTCTTTAGAGGTGGCCTAATGTCTATGGTAGGGTTTCTTGCCAGCGATTCCAATTCTCTGTTTTGTTTGACACTAATACGTATTTTTTATATTAAACATCCTAGACTAAGATTTCCCTATACAATTGTTTATACTGAGTTATTCGAGCTATGGAAGAACGGAATGCTTTGGCCGAAAATATGTTAATATTTCAAAATATAATAAAAAGAGGAATATATGGAATGCCCAAAATGCGGTCATGAACAGGCTGACACAGTGGAGTGTGAAGCGTGCGGCATTATTTTTGAAAAATTTGCACGGATTCAAAAGGCAACAGAAGAGCAGGATCATTCTTATGTTCACCAGCAAACAAATACCTTTGATTTAAGCTTCCTAGACGCAAGAATTGTATACCGACTGGTCATTTTCGCGGTTGTTGGAGCCGTGATCTTTATGCCACTGTATATGATGCTGAAAAAACAGAAAAACAGCAAGAATGAACAGGTTTATTTTATAAAAAAAAGCGGTCCTGTTGAAGTCAAAGAGCTAAAGGGGATCGCAAAACAATTGCATGACTCCCATCCTCCGCAAAACAGAATTGAAATGGCAAGAAATGCCACGGTTTTTATTGAAACATCATTCAGACAGATGCCCCTATAAACCCCGGAAACAGCGGCGGTCCTTTGATTGATAGAAACGGCAGAGCAATCGGGATTAATACTATGGTGATGAGAGGTGCCGAAGGGATCGGATTTGCCATACCCATAGAAGACGCCCTTAAAGAGTTTAACCTTTTAGAAGAATAAAGCCCAATGTCCAGACTGCGAGGAAAACCCTGAAGATTTTCCTCGCAGAACTTATGAGAAATGTCGTGTAAGATTATGATGCTTTAATGGGGAGTCCGTCTTTATCTTTAAAAGAACCGACCGCGATCATGATCAGGTCAATCAGATTCCATATCCCCAGGCCGCCAAATGTCAGGAGCATTAATATACCGGTGCCGATTTTCCCAACATAAAACCTGTGAATACCTAAAAATCCAAGAAGAAGGCAGAGTAATAAGGTGGGCACAAAGCCCTTTTCGCTTTTTTCCATGATCATCTCCTTTTCAGTTAAATTTTTGTCCTGGATAACACACCATGTGTCCTTTTCCGTCTTTAAACGAGCCGGTTAATAAAAGAATTGTAACCACCAGCGTATGTACATAATCTAAGCCCAAAAAAAGTAATGCGTAAAAGATATGACCAGTTACATAAGCATAACATGCGGTTATGCTTAATGTTAAATCTATAAGTCCCAAAAAAAATCGTCCAAGATAAAAATGCTGAACACCTAAAATGCCGAAGATGGCAGACAAACAAACAGCTACCGTATAGCTTTTATCCGATTTTTCTATCATGATACATGCCGGGCCGTATTTTGGGCCTTACCCAGTAAGAACATCTTGATTCAATTTTTTGATAATACAATAAAATGCCTTATAATACAACAAAATCCAGTAAGATAGCAGATAGATTTATTGAAACTGTTTTCTATGGATAAATTGCGCTGAATTTGCTATTGTATAAAATTTAGTTGAATTACGTCATAGTTTCTGGGAGATGTTTTGTCTGATTTTCGGAAAAGCCTTGAGATAAAGTTTGAGAATTTTGCTCATTTAATTTGTAAACACCGCATCAAAACCCTTGTATTCATCCTTATTTTTGTTATAGCAACATCCTTCCAGATTCCGAAAATGATTACAGACCTTTCAATGGAAGTACTGCTTCGTAAAAGTGATCCCACCCTTCTTGACTATAATACTTTCCGGGATCAATTTGGCAGGGACGCGTTCATTGTTGTGGCTGTCAAACATCCGGATATTTTTAACCTTAAGTTTTTAAAGAAACTAAAGGCCCTCCATGAAGAGCTTGAAGAGAAGGTACCGTATGTGGATGAGGTTACGAGCCTAATCAACGCGAGAAATACGCTTGGTGAAGGTGATGAGTTGATTGTTGAGGACCTTTTTGAGAACTGGCCGGCAAATGAAGGTGAACTGGCCGGGATAAAAAAACGGGCCATGAGCAATCCATTATACAGGAATCTGCTGTTTTCAGAGGACAGTGGGTTTGCCACCATTATTATTAAGACGAACTGTTATTCATCGAACGGACAGGGAGAAGATGAGTTTGAAGGGTTTGAAGAGGTAGCGGCAGATAAAGAGCTTCAATATTTAACTGATGAAGAGAATCGCGAAGCGGTCATGGCCGTCAGTAAGGTGACGGATAGATATAAGGGTGATAATTTTACGGTTTACGTGGCTGGCTCGCCTGCCATTGTTCACTTTCTCGCCCGTGAGATGTTTCAGGATATCAAGCAGTTCATGATATTCGCGTCTATTACAATAGTTGTTTTCCTGTTTATTATGTTCCGGAGGATTTCCGGGGTTCTGCTGCCGCTTGCGGTGGTTATCCTTTCCGTGTCCTCCAGCATGGGTATCATGGCTGCCGCTGGTATTCCCCTTACGGTTCCGACCCAGATTATTCCTTCTTTCCTGATTGCCGTGGGGGTGGGATCTTCAGTACATATTCTCTCTGTATTTTATCAGCGGCTTCGGCGGACAGATGATAGGGAAGGGGCTATCGCTTATGCCATGGGGCATTCTGGTCTTCCTGTTGTTATGACAAATATCACTACCGGCTGTGGTCTCCTGTCTTTTGTCACCGCAGATGTAGCCCCCATTGCGCATCTTGGGAAATTCGCCAGTATCGGCGTAATGGTCGCACTTGTTTATACCTTACTAATGCTGCCGGCCCTTCTTTCCCTACTTCCGATAAAGAGCCGGGGTTCAAATGATGATCCTGAAAAAACGAGCATAATGGATAGATTCCTTACAGGGATAAGTAATTTTTCTACAGGCCATCCATATTTTATTCTTATTGTTAGCGGCATCATTGTCAGTTTTTCCGCTTACTCAGCATTACAGATGCGGTTTTCCCATGATCCTCTTGGATGGCTTCCAGAAACAAATCCAGCCCGGATAGCCACTGAAATAGTTGACCATGAAATGAGGGGATCGCTCAGCATGGAAGTGGTTATTGACACAGGAAAGGAGAACGGTATTTATGACCCTGATCTGCTCAACCGCCTTGAAAAGGCTGAAACAGTTATAGAAGCCTTCAGTTATGAAGATGTTTTTGTTGGTAAAGTCATATCTGTTGCGGCTATCCTAAAAGAGATCAACCAGGCGCTGAACGAAAACCGCCCGGAGTATTACAACCTTCCGCAAAATAGGGACCTTATTGCCCAGGAATTCCTTCTTTTTGAAAATAGTGGTTCAGATGATTTGGAAGATTATGTGGACAGCCAGTTTTCCAAGACACGCATTACGATTAAAATTCCGTTTAAGGATACCAATAAATACACCAAGCTGATGACCAGTGTAAAAGCGTATTTTTGCAAAGAATTTCCGGACGAACAGATAACCGTTACTGGTATCATAGCGCTTTTGGCAAAAACCATGCATAATACAATGACCAGCATGGGAGAAAGCTATTTGATCGCTTTTATCGTGATCTCAATCCTTATGGTATTCCTTATCGGCGGTTTTCGTATTGGCCTGTTTAGTATGATCCCGAATTGTGCACCGATTCTCATGATGCTGTGCCTGATGCATATCCTTTCCTTGCCGATGGACCTGTTTGCCATGATGGTCGGGAGCATTGCCATGGGACTGGCTGTGGATGACACCATCCATTTTATGCATAATTTCCGGAGCTACTACCGGGAAAGCGGTGATCCGGTATATGCTGTTCATGAAACCCTGCAGACCACAGGAAGAGCCATGCTCGTCACGACGATTGTGCTTTCCCTGGGATTTTTCATTTATATGTTTGCATCGTTAAAGAATTTGTATAATTTTGGGCTATTGACCGGGTTTACTATTATAATGGCTCTGCTGGCAGACTATTTTCTAGCGCCGGCCCTGATGGTGCTTGTTAATAAAAAGAAATCCTGAAAGTTAAAAGTAATTAAAAGAGGTAGAATAATTTCGGGTTTTCTATGGAAAAAATGAATTTTATCTGCTACTGTCAGGTCACTTTTTTGTTTGGTATTAACATTACTGAACAGGGAGGGGGGAATGGGTAATCTGTCTGAAGCTACACGTGAGATCATGTGGAATATTTCACATGTGTGGTTAATGTATCTTTTGTTCATTGTTTCTCTTATCCTTTTTGCCTGGGGTATATATAAGAGGGCCTGCTCATGGAAAAAAGGGAAACCAGATAATGAACGGCTTTCCGACCTTTCAGACCGCTTCTTTTTTATGCTGAAGGCGGTATTTCTTCAGCGTAAAGTCCTTCAGTTCGGTTTCCCGGCACTTTTTCACAGCTTTATTTTTTATTCATTTTTGTTTTTACTCCTGGTTACCAGCATCGTCGCCCTTGATTATGACTTTGGCACATCATTTTTCAAGGGTCATATCTATATTTTTCTTACAGCAGGCGCGGACATAGCCGGCATTTTTATCCTGATCGGTTTACTGCTGGCAGTATGGCGGCGTTATATCATAAGGCCACGGACGATTGATACGGTTTTTGTTGATTCATGGTCACTTCTCTTGATTATTCTTATCATTTTTACCGGGTTTGCGGTTGAGGGGGCGAGGATCGCTGCGGCAGGTGATCAGTGGTACATTATATCACCGGTTGGATACGCGCTTTCACCTCTATTTCCAGGTTATGGTGACAGTAGTGGGGAGGTGGTGCACAGGGTGTTATGGTGGCTGCACACATGCCTTGTGTTTTTGTGGATCGGAACACTTCCGTATACAAAATTTTTCCATATCCTTGTTCTGCCTGCAAACGCTTTTTTTGCTAAGATGAAACCGCCGGGAGAGCTCCAGAGAACAGATATTGAAGCCCTCATGGATAGTGATGTGTTTGAAGAAGAGGAGTTTAGTATTGGTCTTGATACTGCAGCTGATTTTACATGGAAGAATCGGATGGATTTTGACGCGTGTGTATCATGCGGCAGGTGCGAGGAAGTCTGTCCCGCGTATGTGGCTAACCAGCCGCTTTCACCAAAAAAATTTATCGCTTGCCTTAAGGATATGGTTGTTGAAGACAACAGCATTATTGGCGACACAGAAGAGAAGCCGGAGATCGTTGGTACAGCGTTTGACGAGGGATTAATATGGTACTGCCGAACATGCTTGGCCTGTACCCAGGTCTGCCCCGCATATATCACACATGTGGATACTCTTATAAGGATTAGGAGAAACGAAGTGAACATGAAGGGGCGCGTTCCCGGGGACACGGCCCGAACACTTAAAGCCATGGAGACAAAAGGGAATCCTTTTGGATCGCAAATCGAGAGGGGGGACTGGATAGAGAACTTTGATGTCCGGGTAATACATCCGCGCGATAATTGTGATGTGCTCTACTGGATAGGCTGCCTAACCACTTTTGACGAAGCAAAGCATAGCATAGCACTAAGCCTTATTAACATACTAAAAAAGTGCGGTATTGATGTCGGGGTGCTCGGAAAGGGAGAAACCTGCTGCGGCGACCCGGCCCGTGTGTGCGGGGATGAAAATCTTTTCCAAGCCACGGCAAAACAACAGGTGGATGAGCTGAACAGGCGGAATTTCAAAACCATTCTTGTATCATGCCCCCACTGCTATAATGTGCTACAAAACGAGTATCCGCAGTTCGGCGGAAACTACACTGTCATGCATCACAGCGAATTTCTCCAAAAAATGATAGCAGACGGAAAACTTCAGCCGAAAAATGTTGAATCATCCAGAACGGTTTATCATGATCCATGCTATCTTGGGCGCTACCAGAATATTTATGATAAGCCGAGGCAGGTGATCAAGACAGCTATAAAATCGAAGCTTGTTGAGATGGAGAACTGCCGTGAGAAAAGCCTATGCTGCGGCGGCGGCGGCGGCCATTTCTGGATGGACAACAAGGAAGGGGAAAGAATTAATAACCTGAGGGTACAGCAGGCCCAGGAAGAAGGGGCGTCATCGATCATAACATCCTGCCCGTACTGTTTTCATATGCTGGATGATTCATTGAAAATCATGAACCTTGATGAACAGATCAGCATCAAGGATATTGTCAGCCTGTTTGAGGATTAATCAGCATCTTTCATTAGCTGCCATGTTCGTGAGAACACAAGGAAGCATGAAATACTTACTGTTTCATATAAAAATCCCCCTCGGTCCCCCTTTTTAAAAGGGGGAAGATTTTTACTCCCCTCTTTTACAAAGAGGGGTTGGGGGAGATTTATCAAATAGAATCTTATTTCATACAAAGAATTTGTTTTAAACTGAAACAACTATTAATTCACAAACAAAGATCAATGCGCAAGTTGCAAAGCATTGTGACATGTAGGGGCGAACCTTGTGTTCGCCCAAAAACTGGGGCAAACACCCAGGTCTGCCCCTACAATTGTCTTATCATTGGCACGACAAATGAACGAAGCAATCCTGTGAGAAATGCGGTTTTAATCATGGCGGGATGACATTGCGTTTATGAACAAAAACCTTTGGACAAAAGAGCTTAAAACGTTCCTTCATCATCTTGATCATGAATGTTATACGCTTGGTATAGATGGATGCGTGGCGATTCCTTACAGGGATAACAATGCGTCAATGGGACTTTGGGATATCATTTCCAGGGGAGAAGAATTAGATTTGATCCGCCCGGGCCAGACAATCCTTGATATGGGATCAGGCAGCGGCACGTCTTCAATTATCTGGGGCCATAGAGGTTATATCGTCATCGGTATAGAACTATATCCGGAACTGGTCCGGTACTCACAACAGGGTATACGAAAATATAAAGAACTGTTTGGAAAAGAAGGTGACATCAGAATTGTTGAGGGGAGTTATTACCCGGAAAGCTATATTGAAAAAAGGAAAAATGGTGATAGCGCGGCCATTCAAATTGAAAATGATATTCTATCTGATGAATATGCCAGAGAAACCCACCAGCCTCGGCTTCATCTGGTTTGTGAAACTGATATCTATAAGGAATATAATATTGATATCAAGGAAATCGATATCTTTTATGCGTATAAGTATAAACTACAGGCCCCTTCAATTTTAGAGATGTTCCGGTTGTATTCAAGCAAGGACGCGATTCTGTGTATTATCGGAAATGTTGATGACATGGTAGAACGGTTCGGCCTGGAAAAAGAGTTTAAACATTGTTTTGTGGGGAGGGAAATAAAAAAGAGAATCAAGAAAGGGGTTTATGGAAGATAGACTTTGGAAGGTATTTAACTTGGATAAAACAAGTGTTGGGTTTGCCACGGACGAATTGGTGGGCACAGCCCACCCTACGATTTGATGCCCTCTGGATTTTCATGGGTTGTGACCTGTGTCTTCAATTGCTTCACGAGTTAAATTTGATGCATATATACAATATAAAAAGTTAATTGTAGGGACAGACCTATGTGTCTGCCTAAGCCCTGGGCGAACACACAGGTTCGCCCCTACAGCATTTTCCTGATCACGATCATCCCGCTGATAGCGGGACTGAACACAACCACGTATTGTGAAAAACAGGAAAATTATGTTTGTGGTATACGGGAGCGTATTCCCTGGATATACTTCCCCAGAACCCAGACAGCCTGATCTGCTGAACGGAACACTGGCAGCCCTTTTTCCTGGAGAGCTGTTGCCAGGGGATCATACAGGGGGCCGCTGTCGATTACCATTATCAATGGTTTTTTATGTTTAGCAGCGATCTTTGAGATTCGGTTTACAATATTCTTTTTTGAATAAAAAACATTTTTTGACGTATCTCCCGGAAGCGTCTCCATAACCGGTGTCATCGGTACAATGGCGGCGATCACCGCGTCCACATTAGTATCATCCAGCATGGCCCTGATAGATTCTTCATAAACTTTTTCATTTGCCATTGGTGTAACGTCAAGGGGATTGTGTACATCAACCAGGCTTTCAAGCCGGCCCTGTTTTAGTGAAGCAGTAATAGCTGCAATAGTATCAGGATGTAATGCGGCGAGTTTAAGCCTGTAGTCTTCCCCGAGAATGTTGTCTGCTATACCGACTGTTTCATAGCCGGCATTGCAGATTGCGGCAATCCGGTTCCCGGATATTTTTTTATCCTTTAGATAGTGCGCGAGCATTAAAAGGCCTTCAAACCCGGTGAATGTTTTTGCGACAATGGCCCCGGCCTGATGAACACATGATTCGCAGACAGTGTAATCGCCGGCAAGAGAAGCTGTGTGGCTTGAACTCGCTGTTTTCCCCTCAGGTGTGCGGCCGGCCTTGTAGAACAGGACTGTTTTACCGCTTGCGGTTGCAGAGCGCACAGCTTTCGTGAATGCCAGGCCGTCATGATTTATAAATCCTTCCATATACACGGCTATAGTGCTGATGTCATCCAATCGGTTCATAAACGTCATCACATCGCCGGCTGTAAGATCGGTTTGGTTTCCAATGGAAATAGCATATGCTGGATCAAAAAAGGGGAGGTTACTCATGCGGGTTATCATGTATGCGCCGCTTTGGCTGATTAGTGCGGTTTCTCTTGTATGGCCGCCCTTTTGCCTCGGTAGCTTTCGTTCCGGCACAAATAGAGTGTCATAGCGTCCAGGATGCGACAAGATACCAAGGCTGTTTCCCCCCAGGAAAATCGGTCCGGAACTGGATTGCCTGGCTGATTCAATTTTTTCACGAAGATCGATTCTTATCTGTTCATTTCCTTTTTTTTCGCCAAGACCACCGGTTATAAGGATAACACTTTCTGCAATATCATTATCGATTATATGGTTAACTGCTTCAGGAATTTTTAAAGCGCTTACAGCTAAAATCAAGAGGTCGAGTTTTTTGCTTATTGAACCAATATCTGGAACTGTTTTTATTCCTTCAATTAATTTTGCGTCAGGGTGAACAATCTGGATCTTTGAGCGGGGAAACCGATTCGCTAAGATGTTTTTAAGAATAATCCTGCCGATATTTTCTTCCTTTGCTGAAGCACCGATAATGCCGATTGAAGCAGGATGAAGGAGGCAGTCGATGTAATCTATGGTCCGCGGTTTGGGTTGTCTTTCTTGCCTTGAAAAACGGCAAAGACCGTCAATTGGCACCATTTCACGGTCGGTGAAGGTCATGGGATTTACTTCCAGCTCTTCAATAACAAAACTGGAACCGCTGTTTTCAGGTGAAAAATAATTTCCCATCATAATAAAGGACGAAAAACATTCTAGAAGTTTTTCATCGGTTACCACTCGTTTTTGTCCACGGGTCAAGCCCGCCAGTTTTTTGTAGGAGATGGTCTTTTTGAATAGAGAGAGAAATGCCGCTCCATCTGTCATATGGGTTGACGCAATAGCAATGGCCTGGCCCTTTTTAAATCGTTCAGCGAAAAGTTCCGTGTCTGTGCCGCCAAGACCCGCGCTGATAACCATACCGAACTCCCTTGTTTTCCTAAGACTTATCAGCAGTTCATTCCCGAATCCGTAATAATCTGGTTTCAAATACTGGCATAAAAGAACTCCTTGGATATCATCTGAAATGGCAGCAGTTAATCCTTTCCCGGAAAGATCTTTATATGCTTCGGGGGCAAAGCCAGGTGTCTGCTCAATCATGCGGGTAAGTTTTTCCGGTACTTCCTGGGTCATTTGGAGGACCGTCTGGATTATTATTTCTTCTTTATTGTCTATTATGCAAACTCCTCCTGAATCTTTTTTATGCTGGATAAACGGTGAAACAATTTTAATGACAGCCTTTTCCCCTGGTAGCGATGCTAAGGACTGTTTGTCAGAAAAGTTGTTTGTTGGGATAAACTGAAAAAGGGGAGGTGATTCAGAACCCGCATGCACAAGAAGTTGATAGACCTCGTGTTCAAAAAGAGAATCACGTCCCTGTTTTTCAGTCTTTCTAAAAAGCTCTGATATTGCATGAAAATTAATGTTCACGTGCTTACTGGATCCTTAATTCTAGATGCTGGTTGGAGTGGAACCACGCAGAGCCCGATAAACGTAAATTCCGCCGTTGTTTGGCGGGGATACTAGATATCTGATCCTCAAAAGTTTTAAAAGCATTAAGAAACACATCAGGGATTTTAAATGCCAAGAATTTCCCTTGCCTGTTGCGCGGTTGCGATGGGGCGTTCCAGTTCTATGGCGATTCTTTTTACACGCTTAACAAACCGCGCGTTTGTACTGGCAAGTTCTCCTTTGCGATAAAATATGTTGTCTTCAAACCCGACCCGAACATGTCCGCCCATGGCGATTGCGTGGGTTGTGAGGGGAAGCTGATATTTCCCAATACCTGAAACTGACCAAGTCTGCCCGGGCTTCAGCCTGTTGGAGAGCCAGATAAGGTTTTCCAGATCTCCGCTCATACCACCGGGAACACCTAAAACAAAATTCACATGGAACTTTTTTGGGAACCACTTCTTTTTAAGAAAGCGAGTAAGATTATCCATCATCCCTGCATCAAATATTTCAAGTTCCGGCATGATTTTTTGTTTTTTGATTGCACGGGAAATGGTCCGGATCGTATCTTCAGAATTCTCAAAGATATCCTGACCGAAATTCATAGTGCCCATGGATAAAGAGGCCATGTCTGGTTTAAGTTTTAAGGGGGCGCAGCGTTTACCTACTTGCGTTCCTATGGCGCCGCCAGTAGAATACTGAATAATGCAGTTGCTGTTTTCCTTGATTTGTTTTGTAATGTCTCTAAACAGATCAACATTTTGTGTGGGCTTGCCCTGATCATTACGAACGTGGAGATGTATGATGGATGCTCCGGCATTGACCGCGTCCTGAGCTGACTTTACTATACGGTCGGGTGTGACCGGGAGATAGGGAGTATCCTTTTTTGTCAGTTCCGCGCCCACAACGGCGCATGTTATGATAAGTGGATTAGCTGCCATGGTTTATCCTCTGTTTTTCTTTTGGTGTTACACATGTGCCTGCTGCTTTACAGACAAGCTCTGGCTTGTCAAGCACTTTTGCAGCAGAATTACCAGAGTCAGGATCAAGGGTGATTATTTTATATGCCTCAAACTCCATTTTTCTGGACGTATTTCCCGTACTGACGATTCTTCCAACAACTTCAATGTAATCACCAGCAAAAACCGGGGCCAGGAATTCCACTGAACTGTATGCCCGAAAAAGTCCTTCATCTCCATCGTACCTTATTAACAGCTCTGTTGCTATGTCACCAAAAAGGTTGAGTATCCTCGCACCGTCAACCAGGTTGCCCGCGTAATGCGCATCATGCAGGCTCATCCTTACTTTTAGCTTTGTCTCGATCATTTTTTTCCTCTTTTTTTAATCAGTTTGTCTGCCAGGAATGATGCGACCTGGGACGGACGCGTCCCCCTACCAAAGCCCGCGTCGCATCCAAGTTTTACGGCCATTTCATTGGTTATTCCGGGGCCACCTGCCACAACAAGAAAACGCTTTCTGATTTTTTTCTTTTTTAAGTAGTTCACTAGTTCTCTTAAATTATATATGTGGCTGTCTCTCTTTGTAACGGCTTGAGAGACGAGAATCGCATCTGCTTCAATATCCAGTGCTTTGTCAACCAGAGATTTAACAGGAACCTGGGCACCCATATTCAATGTCTTGATTTGAGAATACCGTTCCAGTCCGTAATCCTGGTTGTATCCCTTCATGTTCATTATTGCGTCAATGCCCACGGTGTGGGCGTCACTGCCGATGGCAGCACCAACAACCACAATATGACGTTTCAGTTTTTTCTTTATCAGGTTATTTATCTCATAAAAGCTCATTTCCTTTATTTTAACAGTATCTGTTTTTATTTTTGAATAATCAATAACCGGTTTGGCTTCAGCAAAGACAACGAAATACGTAAAATTGTCCGCGATTTTGCTGGCAAGGGCTACATTAATATTCTTAAAATTAAGCTTGGCAGCATATTCTTTAGCTGCTTTTTTAGCCTTTTCACCGTACTCAACCGGCAGGGTGAAGGAGAGCTGCACAATGCCGTCATTTAGTGTGTCTCCGTATGGCTTGATGAGATGTGGTTTCATGGTTACAATCCCTTCAACAGCTTATCGAGTATTGGGTTTGAATGGTTTTTTCCTTTTTTAAAAACACCGTTAAGACCTTTCCCGCCGTTTATGCTACGGCGGATACCGGCAAATTTTCCTCTTGAAATGGCTTTCATCAAGCCGGTCTTTTTTATGCTATTTAAAAAAGCATCAGCTTCCAGCAGCACTTTTTTTGCTCTTTTTTCAATAAAACCGCCCTTTTTAAATTGGATCTCTTTGCCCAGATCGCGAGCGGTATTAAACACATAGTTGATGCTCCCCATGGATTGGTAACGGTCCTGCATAAGGGGTGTGTGAATGGCTTCGGTTAAAATGCCGGCCAGGTGAATTCCCTGGCCTGTTGCCACGGATGCCAGGTTAAACATGGTGTCCATACCGTGAGAATAAAATATATCTGTACTTTTGTATTTGGTCGGGGGCATGTACTTTACAGGTGAGCTGGGAAACAGCTCCCGTGTGAGTTGAGCATGCGCCAGTTCGTAAAGGAAAGCATTTTCAATATGTGGATCAATTTCAAAGGCATGTCCAAGACCGAGTTGGCTGTTTTTTAATCCGGCTTTTTTTGCCGTGGCTTCGTTAATCAACTGTGAAGCAGTAACGGTATAAGCGTTATCAATGGCGTCTGACGTGGTTAGATAATTGTCCTCTCCGGTATTGATAATGATGTCCGCTTTGGCGCAGATGAGCCGGCTGAAATACTGATCGATGAATGTACGCTTCATGTTGATGTCCCTGAAAAGGATTCCATACATGGAATCGTTCAGCAGTATATCAAGGTCTTCAAGGGCTGCGCATACAGCGATTTCTGCCATGCATAACCCGGAAGCATAATTAACAAGGCGGATATATCTGCCTGATTTTTCAGACATCCGGTCGAGCGCCCGACGCATTATCTTGAAATTGGCCTGGGTCGCATAGGTCCCGGCAAAGCCTTCGGTGGTGGGACCGAAAGGGATATAATCGAGTAAGGACTGGGCGGTACTCCTGATGACTGCAATAATGTCTCCTCCTGCCAGTACAGCAGATTCCGCCTGGGTACGGTCTTCATAAATATTGCCGGTAGCAACGATTAAATAACGCCACGGCTGTTTTGGCAAAGCATTTTTTTTGATTTTTTCCTGTTTTCTTTTTTTTGATTCGACCAGAAGTTTTACAGCCATTCCAGCGAGCTGCTTCTCTTTTTTCAGAATCTCTTTGTCTGAAAATTGTTTTCCATTCTTAACCGGCAAACGTCCCTTTTCAATAAGTCCTGCTGTCACTCGGGCGCTTTTTCCAGAGGCAAGCATTGCTTTTGCAAAAGGGCGAGATGCCCCGTTTTTTAGCAGATTATTTTTTTTTAGAACATCAACGACCCTGTTTGGAAGGGGGGTGCCTGCTTTGTCGACACCATCAACTCCGTAAAGACGAAGCACTGCCCGTTCGATGGACACAGATGAATGCAGTGACACAAAGTCCTGTATCTGCGAGGCAATCGCTTCAGCGGTTCTTTTTATCCGCGCAACCTGTTTTTTATTTAAATGAATATTCGGCATGCAATAACTCCATGGATCAAAGTAAATTCGGATCGATGCTCCGTTTTTTCGGTTCCAGTACAGTATGCGGTTCTGTCATTAGCATGCCGGGTCCTTTCTTGGAACGGAACCGGTCCTGGCTGCATGCTGGATCATGACCACAGATGCTTTCCCACCTGTGTGGTTCCATGTATACGGTAATAGCGCCTTCGTAATTCCTAAGCACGGCCCTATCATCAGAACGGGCGAGGGTGTAATTCGGCATCAGTGGTACCTTGCCGCCTCCTCCAGGAAGGTCAACAACAAATGTCGGTACAGCTAGACCTGATGTATGCCCCCTTAACGCTTCTATGATCTGAATGCCCCGGCCAAGGGACGTCCGAAAATGTGAAATACCTTTTGAAAGGTCACATTGATAAATATAATAGGGTTTCACACGGATTTTTAAAAGTTTTTGGTTAAGCTGTTTTATGACATGGGGGCAGTCGTTAACCTCCCTTAGGAGAACCGATTGGTTAAAAAGAGGGAAACCGCTGTTTGCCAGCATGGTACATGCTTTTTCAGATTCAGGCGTTATTTCTTTTACGTGGTTAAAATGGGTTGAAATATATACAGGATGGTACTTTTTCATCATTCTGACCAGGCTGGGGGTTATGCGCATAGGGAGGACAACCGGTGTCCGGGTGCCAAGGCGTATGATCTCCACATGAGGAATGTCTCGTAATGCTTTCAGGACTTTTTCGATTTTAGAATTACTCATTATCAATGGGTCACCACCGGATATAACGATGTCCCTGACTTCTGTATGTTTTCTGATATATTCGATGGCTTTTTGAAAGTGCTTTGAATCAATATGATGGTCGGTTTGTCCAACAATCCTTCGTCGGGTGCAGTGTCTGCAATACATGGAGCATATATCGGTTACCATGAGCAATACGCGGTCAGGGTACCGGTGGGTCAGGCCTGGCACAGGAGAATCCCGTTCCTCTTCAAGGGGGTCGGCCATGTCGCTGTCCTGAAAATCAGCCTCATTTGCGGAAGGAATGGCCTGGGACTTTATGGGACAGTATGAAGCGTTTATATCAACCAGGCTGGCATAATAAGGCGTTACTGCCATCCTGAAATGCTCGGTAGCGACCTTGATTCCTTCTACAATTTTTTTTGACGGGTCTAGATGCTTTATCACGTCATCCACGCTGGTAAGCCTGTTTTTCAGCTGCCATTTCCAGTCATTCCAGTTTTTCTTCGAAATATCGGCAAAAGGACTTTTACCTTTTTTGCCAGCCATATGATTTCTCCTTTCAGCAGTATCTTCTGGTATACAGATCCATTAAATAACCGCTTTCCCTCATTAAGTTCAGTGTCAGTTCAGCGTGTCCCTGGCAATATCCGTTTCCAACAATCATCTCAATATCCTTACCCACTCCTTCTGCGCCTAACGCAGCCTTTGTAAAGCTTGTGGCCATGGAGAAAAAATAGACTTTTCCTTTATCTTTGGTGATCAGGACAGCTCCCATTTCACAGTTTTCCCGTGATACGCAGCTGATGACCTTGTTGCACAGTTTTCCGTCTGTTACTTTTTCGATTGTTTCAAGGAGCTCAAGTGCCTGGTCAGCCTTTCCCACAACTGAAAGGTCTACAAAGGGGGCGTTGTCAACATCTTCTCTCCCTTCCAGGCGGTGGACAACAGCGATCACTTTTCCACTTGGCCCGGCCTTTTTCTTTGCCTGATAGCAGCATAAAAGGCCTGATTTCCCCCTCGCGCCTATGACAGCAACAGTGTCGCCCGGCTCAACGAGCCTGTCCACCTGAGCGGGCGCGCCAGCAACATCAAGAACCGCCAGGACCAGGGTTTCAGGCATATCGTTGGGAATTTTCGCCCATATACTGCTTTCAAACAATACTGCCTGTCCGTTGATGTCAACCTGGTCTTTTTCCATGTGTATCTTTTTGATGTTATCTATGCGGAGAGGTGTGAGTGACAGGCTTACAAGGCTGGCGATCCTGTCTCCTTTTTTCAGTCCGATCCTGTCTTTCAACGAATTGCCGATCTCTCTTACTTTTCCGATAAACATACCGCCGGATCCGGTTCTGGGATTTTTATGCTTTCCAAACTGACTGACGATGTCTAGCATTGTTTTAGCGACTTTTTCAGGATCATTACCTGCACGGTCTTTTATGTCTGTGAAAGACGCTGCATCAATATTTAATGTGATGACATCACATAGGATCTCATTATCGTAAATTTTCGTAAAATTATTGTCCACGCGAAGCGCCGGCTGAGGAAGAACCCCTTTTGGTTCAATGACCCGGTGGGTACCGTATGGGTTGCCAGGTTTCTGCATCATTCATCTCCATTATTGATGATTTGTCTAAATACTATATCCTGGATCTAGATTCTAGATGCTTGATAGTATATGAAATTACATCTGTATAAAACAAGTATCTATGCTTAAAATAATGCGGTATGTGTGTTTTGTTAAGACTAGCAACAAGCATCCAGTATCCAGCATCATTCGGTTACAGTGTTAATTCTTTCTGTGTCGTCATTTCTGAAATCATATCGTTTCATGTTCAATCAATCTTCCCTAAGCTCTGACAGATCTTTGTAGTAATCGAGGGCTTCGGGATTTTTAAGGGCGTCTTTGTTAAGAACCGGTTCGTTGTGGATGATTTTCCTGACAGCCAGTTCAACCTTCTTCATGTTAAGGGTGTAAGGAATATCGGGTATGCTTATAATTTTGGCCGGTACATGTCTTGGCGTTGTGTTTTTCCTGATGGTTGTCCTTATTTTTATTTTCAGTTTTTCTGTCAGCTCCAGGCATTGAGCGAGCTTGACAAAAAGGATAACACGTACGTCATTTTTCCAATCCTGCCCAATAACTAGACTATCGTCAATCTCTTCAAGCTGTTCCATCTGACGATAAATTTCAGCGGTCCCTATTCTTACGCCATAGGGATTTAATGTGGCGTCAGAGCGTCCGTAAATGATGACGCTACCACGGTCCGTAATTTTTATATAGTCGCCATGCCGCCATACATCTGGATACATGTCAAAATAGGCTGAATGGTATTTGCTGCCATCAGGATCATCCCAGAAATAGATCGGCATTGAAGGAAAAGGAGCAGTGCATACCAGTTCGCCACATTCATTGATGACAGCATTCCCCTTATCGTCAAAGGCCTCAACTTTCATGCCGAGACCCCGACACTGGAGTTCACCTGAATATACAGGCGCCATCGGATTCCCAAGGGCAAAACAGCCGTTAAGATCGGTTCCACCTGATATGGATGCCAATTGTACATCATTTTTTATATTCTGGTAGATATACTCAAAGCTCTCTTTTGACAGGGGTGATCCTGTTGAAAGGATTGTCCTGATAGAGTTTAAGTCATAATCTTTTGCAGGATGAACATCTGAGTTCTGAAGTGCAGCGATATAGCCGGCGCTTATTCCGAACACCGAAATTTTAAGGTCTTCTGCTATTTTCCAAAGGGCGCCTGGATCTGGGTAAAAGGGATTGCCGTCAAAAAGAACGATGGTTGCGCCAACACCCAGAGAACAGACAAGCCAGTTCCACATCATCCATCCGCATGTGGTAAAATAAAAAATCGTGTCTTCCTTTTTTAAATCTGTATGCAGCAAGAGTTCTTTCAACTGATGGACAAGAATCCCTCCCACGCTCTGGACCATGCATTTTGGAAGGCCTGTGGTCCCGGAGGAATACATGATGTAAAGAGGGTGGTCAAACGGGAGCTGTTCAAATTCTATTATCAGTTTTTTTTTAGATGATTTAAACTCATGATAATGAACGGCTTTTGGCACTATGCCAATATCAGGCTTTTTATCAGTAAAGGATACAACGATTACCTTTTCAATTGAATCGATCTGACTTACAATATTTGAAATTCTTTCAAGGGAATCGATTTTTTTTCCTTTGTATGAATAACCATTGGCAGTAAAAAGTATTTTTGGACGGATCTGTCCGAACCTGTCCATGACACCTTTAATACCAAAATCAGGGGAACAGGAGGACCAGACAGCACCGAGACTCGTTGCTGCAAGCATCGCAATAACAGTTTCAGGCATATTCGGCATAAAACCAACCACTCGGTCACCCGGCTTAATCCCTAAATCTTTCATTGCTTTGGCAACACGCGATACTTCACTATAGAGCTCCCTGAAGGTTATCGTAACATAATCGAGATCTTCTCCCTTAAAAATAATGGCCGGTCGGTCATCCCTGTATTTTAGAAGGTTTTCAGCGAAATTAAGACGAGCGCCTGTGAACCATTCAGCGCCAGGCATTTTTTTAATGTCATCAACAACCTGATCATACGATTTTGACGCCTTAATGTCAGCGAACTGCCACATTGATTCCCAAAAATCAGGGATATTTTCAATGGACCACTGATAAAGGTCAGCATACGCTGAAAAGTTGGTTTTAAACGTTTCATTTATAAACCGCATGAAACGGTTTAAGTTTGTGACCTTGATTCTTTGATCTGAGGGCTTCCAGAGAAGTTTTTCCATGAGTCTCTCCTTTCCCGGGGTTGATCACATGGAAATCATTAATTGCATATAAATCATCCTACATAACTTTGGTTGGCAAGACTGAAACGATTATGCTACAATAAATGAAGCTTGCGTATATATTTTAACTGTATTTGCGACTATAATCAATTGTTTTATGGAGAAAAAATATGCCTAAAAAAACAACAGACCTGGCTGAAGAGACGATGATTGTTCATGGTTGTGATACTGCCCATTCAACATCACGAGATCTTGTGCCGCCGATCCATATGACATCAACATATACATTTGAAAACGCCGCCCAAGGTTCTGGCGTGTTCGCAGGTACACATGATGGATATGTATATACAAGAATCGCCAATCCGACAATAGACATTTTGCAAGAGAAAATGGCGGTTCTTGAAGGGGGTGAGGCCGCCATTGCCACAGCGTCAGGTATGTCGGCAATCGCTTCAGTTGCGATGACTCTTGCAAGGCCGGATGACAATTTTGTGGCGTGTAATTCTGTTTACGGCGGGACATTCGCGCTGTTTAACGTTCAATTGAGAAACTTGAGAATAACGCCGCGCTTTATCTCTCCGGCTTTAAGTCATTCAAAAAAAGAGATAGGCAAGCTGATTGATAAAAACACAAGATTTTTATTCATTGAAACCCCCGCGAACCCAACACTTGATATTATTGACATTCAATTATGGTCTTCCATAGCGGCCTCAAAAAAAATACCATTAATCGTGGATAATACGTTTGCCAGTACCTATCTGCAGAAACCTTTCAACCTGGGTGCTGATATCGTTATCCATTCCGCAACAAAATATCTCGGGGGCCACGGTGATATTATCGGCGGCATACTTGTCGGCTCACAAAAAATGATGGAGCGAATAAAAGAAGAATATGTGAGGGATTTTGGTCCGGTTATGAGCCCGTTTAACGCATGGTTAATACTCCGCGGGATAAAGACTCTTGCTCTGCGCATGGAAAGGCACAGCGACAACGCCATGAAAATCGCGAAATGGTTAAAAAAGCATAAAAAGGTTGAAAGCGTGCATTATCCTGGTTTGGCGTCACATCGAAATCATACGATAGCTAAACGGCAGATGAAAAAATTCGGGGGAATGATCGCCTTTGAAGTCAATGGCGGATTAATCGCTGGAAAAAGAATTCTGGACAATGTCAAGATATGCTCCCTGGCTGTCAGCCTGGGTGATTGTGAAACCTTGATACAACATCCGGCATCCATGACCCATTCAACTTATACAAAAAAAGAAAGAGAAAAAGCCGGCATAACTGATGGTTTAATAAGGCTTTCTGTTGGGCTTGAAAACGCGGATGATATTATCGCAGATCTTGAAAACACATTGAGTCTTGTGAGGGATCCAAGTCGGAAAAGAAGATGATGTGATTAACGAACTTCAATGTCATATTCAGCTTTTTGCAGTTCGATGATAATCGAGTCTATGTGGGATTGACCGCGTGTTTCCAGTTCCAACCAAACACGAGTTGTGTAGATCGGCATATGCTTGACATTCCGTGTATGGTTTATATGAAGCACGTTTGCCTCCAGCCGGGCGATTAAATGGAGAAGTTTTGCCATTGAACCGGGGGTGTCCTCCAGCTGTATCCAGAGCCGCATAATCCGCCCGTTTTTTATCAGCCCTTGGCTTAAAATTCTGCCCAATAGGGGACTGTCAACGTTTCCGCCGCTAATGATAAGAACGACATTAGCGCCTTTAGGTACACATACGGACCCGTTTAAAAGTGCTGCCAGAGAGACGGCGCCGGCCCCTTCTGCCAGGATTTTTTTCCGTTCCAGGAGCATTAAAATAGCTGAAGCGATGTGCTCTTCATCCACCAGAACGATATCGTCCACGTATTGTTGTATAACCTCAAAGTTGAGTTCTCCTGGTTGTTTGACTGTAATGCCGTCAGCAATTGACGGCCTTGAGGCAACTTGTACGATTTCACCTTGTTTGAGGGATTCATAAGCAGATGGACAGCCAGCAGCCTGAACACCGATGATTTTTGTTCTGGGTCTGATTTTTTTTGCAACCGATGCGATTCCTGAAATAAGGCCGCCGCCGCCAATGGGAACGATGATAATATCTGCAGCATTTAAATCTTCTAGAATCTCAAGACTGATGGTCCCCTGACCGGTTATAATGTCCTTGTCATCAAACGGATGGATAAAGGTCTTATCCTCCTGGGCAAGCTGGCCGGCCTCATCAAGGCTCTCTTTGATGCTTTGGCCCTTGAGCAGGACCTTTCCCCCATAATTGCGGGTAGCTTCCTGCTTGGAGATAGATGCCCATTCAGGCATAATAATCGTTGCTTCAACGCCCGCGTGGTTGGCCGCAAGAGCAACACCCTGGGCGTGGTTTCCCGCAGATGCAGTAATCACACCGCCCTGCCCGATGTTTTTTTTATCTTTCAGCAGCTTGTACAGGGCTCCCCTAATCTTGAACGATCCGGTTTTCTGCAGATTTTCCAGCTTTAGATATATATTACCGTTAAAAATTCTGCTCAGTGTTGGAGAGAAAACAAGAGGTGTCCGTATAATCCTGCTGCCAAGAATTTCAGCGGAATGTTTAACCAGTTTGAGTGTTATCATTTCCGGAGATGACTATTTTAGGTGTTTTTATATTTTTTCGCTAGGTCGTTATCAATAACGTACATACAGATTTCTATGGCGCCTTGCTCAGTATAATCGTAATTATCACAAAGGTTGTTTGTCATGAACGTAATGTCATCCCTGATTTTTTTATCATATGTTTTAAAGTCTTCTTTGTTATAATCTTTTATTGCCCGGCGAAAATTTTCATTTTCAAGAAACGGATCAAGTACTTTTTCTTTAAGATTGTAAATATACCTTTCATGTATTGACTGATAAAGCTTTGTCTTCGTGATCGGTTTTTCTTCAACCTGTATTTCCTTTGTCAACGTGTTTGATGCATATTCTTTTTGCGTATCTTTCCGAAGGGAGACTCGCTTTGCCTTGTCCGCCTTATCACCAATAATCCGTTTTTCGATAGCTTCAAAGAAATCTTCGGTAATTTCCAGTTTCTCTCCTGTGAACGTACACTTTTCCGAGGTCCCGACCTCAAAGTTTACGGCAAACAGATATTGCTGTATCTCCCTGGAAATTTGTTCCTCATTGTAATTAAAAAGAGATTCCTTTACTTCCTGTAAAACCGTATAGTCATACATGTTAAGAAGTGAATCGATAAATCCGTCGGGAATACTTTTCGCAAGATTCTTGCGGGCCTTTGTGAAAAAGATGCAAAGGGTGGACATGTTAATGAGCCTGTCTTCCTTTACATATGTGGAGTAAAAGTCATTAAATATTTTAATAGAATCCCGGCCGGAAAAACCTTTGTCCCCCTCTGTTTCCGATTCGTCAATCAGTTTCCGCCGCCGTTTTGCGGTAAAGTTTTTTGTATCTTCCCTATCGAGCCATTCAGGAATAACCCCCCTGTAGATCTCCATTTTAAGGAGCTGAAGGTTCTTGTCACAGTATTTTTTATATTTTTCAGGCTTGCCAATCCATTCCAGAAGCGCTTCTGACTTGGTGTTTAAACGGGATGAAATAATGATTCGCGCGAAATTGTTCAGTATTCGGGGAAGGAACGCTTCTTCAATATGCTTTCCAAACGTGTTCATATAAATCTGGACTTCCGTGTTCAGATCCATAACATAAGGGATGTAAATATATTCGATCCTGTCAGCAAAAGATTGAAAGTCCTCAATATTTTTTTCATCTTCAGGGTTCATGAGAGCGATAAACAGGGATTCTACATTTTCTTCAATATCTTCCACTTTATGAACACCTTCACTTATGATATTGTGAAGTTCAATCAGGCGTCCAACATTGTGCGACTTGATGTCCATAAGGGTATAAATACCGTTGTTTGTTTTTGCGTATCTTGAAAATAGATACTTTACTTGGTTACTGTCTTTAAGGAGGTGGTTTATTCTTTTCTGGAGCATCGGGTTTCTTAACATGATCTCCTTCATGGGTTTGTCGCCGGGATTATAAACGCTGATCCCTTCGCCAAGACGCCTGTTAAATCTGTATGGTCCCGCGAAGATCATTCGGAAAACTTCCTGAGGTTTTTTAAGCTTGTTCAAAAGGACTTCATAAAGAGAGCTGCAAATGGTACACGAATTGTTCCTGAAAACCCAATCGTATTCTTTGTCTGTGAAAAGTTTCCACTTAAATTCATTGTTTGTCAGAATGTCGTCAAAAAAAGATCGCCGGTGTTCTTTTGGGATCATCAACACAGGGTGATCGTGGCTAGGGCACGGCACTTCGATATATTCATCCGTTATATAAGGCGCAGCAAGGTCTTCATCGTGAGACGTTTCATAAGCTGATACATTTTCATCAGTCGCTTCATGGCTGGTGCTGCCGTTATAGTGTCCTGAACTTCCCATCATCTGGAATATCCTTTCAAGCAAGGGGCTACTGGTATATTCAGCACTCCTGTCAAGCAGCTGCCGGTCAAGCCTCCAGATTGTCTCAAAGCAGGCACTTTCTTCAAAATTCGCATATTCTTCAAATTTTCGTAAAAGGTTATTTAAAAAAGTACTTTTTCCGCAACCATGGGGGCCTTTAAAAATGTATATCTTGTTTTGCTGCGCGCCTGTTTTCATCGATGCAACACGGTTTATTAATCGATTGGCGAACAGCCGGTCAGCGAAAAAAGGATTATCCGAACCTTCAACAAACAGACGGCCGCAGTCATAAAACAGGTAATTAATGGATTCAGGATCATCAGGATACTCATCTATCCCTTCATCAACATAGTCTTCAACCATGTCATTAAAAACCTGGAAAACATTCCGTATGGCCATTTCAGGTTTTTTGGAAACTTTCTCTAGAAATTGTTCAAAGGTAATCGTATCAAGTTGATTCCGGTCACCCACATTTTTATTTAGTTTTTTTAACGCCTTTTTTATGTTTTTCATTTTTTATCCGCTGATTGTTTTTTTAATTGTTCCGGCCAAAAAAAGAATTTAACTTTCGATTCTTACAGCTTTCTTCTGGTGAGTTTGCGCTTTTCCATTGTATATAAAATACGTTCCCACTTGATCTCAGGTTCTTCACCTTCTTTTGGCGGCGCTGTAACCGAGACCTCACTTGTCTCAAGTTTAACAGGTCCGCCTTTTAGATATTCTATGCCGAGCATGGTATTTGAAATATACTCTTTTACCAGGGGCTTGCCTTCAAAATGATGTACAAGATATAGAAAGTTGCGCTTTGACTTTTCTTCGTCAATTTCTATACGGGGAGGATGATACAGCTTGCTGAACAGCATTTCCCTGTAGTCTTCAGCCTGTCTGCTCTTTACATAATATTCCCAGACCATCTTTTTTTTGTTTATCCTGCGTCCTGCGACAAAAAGATCGTTGCTCGTAACAAAGTCCTGATCAACAAAAGTGTTAATAAACATAAAATCACTGAAGTTTTCACGAATTTTAAAAATAAAATCCCTGCCGTTTCCGTTTCCTGAATCGTATTTGTCCCGTTTTCCCTGATCCAGGAGTTTTTTATATTCAACGGAATATTTCCCCTTATCTACCATATCTTTGATAAAATAAAAAAGGCGCATGCCTAGGGCATAGGGATTGAGGCCAACTCTCGGCATTGACGTTACTTTGGCATTTACCCGCGCAAAATCGACTTCATGACCATTGATCCGGTCATCCTGGAGAAAAAGAATTTCATGCCAGTAACTAGCCCACCCTTCGTTCATGATTTTAGTCCGGATCTGGGGCTGGAAAAAGATGGATGTGTTTCTGACCACTTCCATTACCGATATCATCCATTTGTTTTCTTCTTTATTCAGAAACTCAGAATGCTCAATCAGGTATTGTATAAGGTCTGGTCGGGTATTGATTTTCTTGTCGAGACTTTTTTCAAAAATCGCGTCAAATTCAGGGTGTTTACCGCTTATTTCAGAAAAAAAGTGTTTTTCACCCTTGGCCCCGTACTGTTTTACACAGTCATTATATCTATTAATTTCATTAATATATTCAGAGATATTTAACCTCTTATTCTGCTGGAGAAAAACATCAAAATAATAATCAAGCTTTTTTGATATATCTGTTTTGGGGGGAGCGTTGAGGGCTGAAAGCTCATTGTAAAAACCCACGATATTGTCTATCCCTCGCGTAAATTCAATCACATAGTCAACCCATCTCCCTTTTTCAGATCTTAGTTTTGCAATTAATCTTTTGTCTGAAAGGGCCTGGCCTGTAAAATCATAATCCCATGTATGACGGAAAAAAAGGTTGTTCTGAAAAAAATCGATATGGGCCAGGACATGATAAAATATCATGACATTCAGCCAGTCAGGGTTGTTGTCGTTATAAAAGGATATGGCGGGTCTTGTATTAATTACTGTTTCATATGGATTGCTGGGATAAAGCTCGTACCTACCTTTCTCTTTTAGGAGTTCCACATCATGGACCCAATAATCATATAATGTTGGAATCATATATTTTGGTGTGAGTTCCAGCAGGTCACGGTTTGTAACGATATATTCCAGAGATTCATTCTGGAATTTCAGTCCTGCCGCAAGCGCTCGTTCCTTGCACCCTTCCATGATTTTTTTCGCGTGCTGATCAATAAGTTCCATTGTAGACAGATCCTGTTTTTACTGGCTGATAAGTTTTTTTATGCCTTCAATCAGCCGGGGTTCATCTGCGTCAGATTTCATGGTGTCCAGTCGTATAAGTTCAGGATGCTTTTTTAGCAGTTCTGCTTTTTTAAGATATTTTTCAACCTCTGTGCCGTTATCCTGCTTATGCTTTCGCTCAACAATTGTGATTCCTACCCGGTTAGCGTAAACGAGCATCTTTTTTATCTCAGGGATTGTCTCTTTACCGTCAGTATCCCAGTCATCACCGTCAGTGCCGTGAAAGATATAAATATTGTAATCTTTCTCAAGGCTTTCGTCATTGACGATTTTATTTACCATTCTGTAAGCGGACGCCACCTTTGTTCCACCAGCAACTTTTGAGTTGTAATACGTATAAAAATCGGGCACTTCTTTTGCTTCGGAATCATGAAGGATAAACCGTGTTTCCACCTGTTTCTCATACTGATAAAGGAGCCAGCTGTAAACAAGTACATGCTGGGCCACGACAAGTTGGGTTGGGGCACCGCCCATTGATCCGGAATAGTCCCTGATAAAGAAAACTACCGCCTGTGATTCATAATCTTTTTCTCGGGACAGGATCCGGTAGATTCTATCGTAAGGGGAAATAATAAAACCTGTTGGATCGATTTGGCTGACATCGGGAATATTGCCAAGGTTTATGTTTGTTTCAACGATCTTTCTTAAAGTTGCTTTCTTATCAAGAACCTGGCCGAAACCTCGGTGCCTGTCGGTCATGTCATAAGTATAACGGGTAAAAGAACGTTTTTTCCCTTTATCTTTTAGGTTTGGCAGTTCAAAATGCTCTGAAAGAATTTTGCCAAGGTCATACGCGCTGGATTCCATTTCATGCTGTCCGGCTGATCCTTCTCCTGGACCTTCACCATCCCCTTCTCCCTGGTCAGGCTCATGAAGCGGCTGCTCACCGATCACATCACCTTCCTCTCCTTGACCTGAACCACCGGAAGGTTCTCCTTCCTGCGGAGCAAGGATCCTGTTATCATGAATAAATTTTTCCTCAACAGTGGAGGGAACGACGACGATTTTATCCTTGCCGCCCTTTCCAGGTTTTATTATCCGTCCGACCCGGATTTTTCTCGGGAATCCGTCTTTATCCCTTTTCTTGTCCCGCTCAAGAAGTTCATCCAGAGATCGGATATATGTTGTATAATTGCCCTTTGGTGCGGTTGTGGCCTGAAGCATAAACAGGTCACTATAAGTATAGAGGTTCGTCATTTTTCATCTTCCTGGGTACAGAAATATTCAATTGTTTTCTGTGCGCATGTTCGGCAGTATTTAAGCTTATTCAACATGGTGTCGATCATCCGGTCGTACAACTTCTGATTTTCCTCATTCGTACGGTTGGCTAGTGCGCCGATAAGGCTCCCTGCACCAGCGATATCTGATTTCAGTCTGACGTCTGTGACAGCTTTGACAAGTTCAAGGTTGTCCATAAAATCATAATTCGGGTCTATGGTGATTTTCTGTCCGTATATCTTGCGAATAGTGGTCCTGAATGTGGCCCGCTGTTCTTCTGTTTTAAGCTCAAGCCCCTCTTCCACGCTTTTTATAAACCGCTCATCAATTTTGATCGATTTTAATTCTCCGGTCTGCGGATCCTTGTACTTCCACATTTTGTCAGGGCCAAGGTTTTCAGCATCAATGCCGATAATCATATTGACATAGTTCATTACGTCTTTTCGAATCGCCTGAGGTTCATCCATATAAGCGTTAAACATTTCAGTCATGATACGCTCACGGTAAAGGCCTTTAGCAGTCTTAAGGTCTTCAAGAAATTTGGCTCTATCGTTAGCCTCAGGCACATAGTCGAGTATTATCCGTTCAACCGCCTTAAAAATATCATGGGCAAACATACAGCGGCCCTCATTTGTTTCAGAACTTTCAAGGAGAAGCTGTACAGTCCTTCCTAAATTCCTCTGACCGAGTCCTTTCTGGCCGAATCGCTTTGTGATATCAGGATCCTGGTTAAGTATGTCAATGACTTCGGCCAGTGTTTTTATGCTTTTTTCACCTGCGACTTCTCCGGCTGACAGTTTCATGGTTTCAACCGGTGTCAGTTTCTCAGAGCGTGGAAGCCGTGAAAGAATAAAAACAACTGAAGCTGCGTAATTAAGGTTCGGATCCTGGTGCATTTCTTCACTGCTAAGGGTTGTCTTAGCCTCGCTTCCAATGGCGTAAGCGGTAAGGTCTTCTTGAAGCAGGTAGTTTGTATTGTGGGCGACATAGCAGATGCGGCACCTGTCAACAATCGGAGCCTCTTCTTTTTCAGCGAGAAACCGGTTGAACTCAGAATTGTTGCTTGTGGCTATAATCAATGTGTCGATCGGCCATTTAAAACCGTCAATTTCAATGTTTCGATTCTGAATAACCCCCAGGTAAACCTGGACAAGGTCTTTTTTATTTTTAAAGATTTCATCGCTGAAATGAACCCCTCCACCAGCAACACGGGCAAGGGCTCCCCGGCGCAGATCAAACCGGTACGGGTTGTTTGTATCTGTAATGTGCAGGAGACGCTGGATCGATTCCTCGCCCAATAGATCAACAGCTGATGACGTGATCTTATCCTTTGCAGGATATTTTCCTGTAATCGTGCCCATACTTTCAATTAACGGCACAGGAAACACTTCAATAAAATCCATCATTTTGCTTAAATCATTGTTTGTGTATTCACGTATATTGTTCCATATATATCCGCTGCATGCGCCAAGGGGACGATAATTATAATAGATTTTTTCAAGCTCCTTGTCAGAAAAGCCTGCTTCCTTTGTAAGGTGCGACTTGCTCTCGTCTGCGGTTTCACACATATTCATGGCAAGGATCATGGGATCTTCATATGTCTGTGATTCTATGGTGGTGATTTTCCCATAATTTCCAAGCTTATCCATATTGATAAATCTGAACGTGTATTTTCTGTTTTTATCTATGGACAAAAAGTTGCGGTATTTTTCACACAGGTATTCGACAAAGAATGTTTTACCGTTCCCAGGTTCTCCCACAAGTACAAACGCCATCTCTTTGGAGGATCCTCCTTCGGCCGCGTCCTTAACATAGGAGACAAAACTATTTATTTCATCAAATACTCCGATAAGATGTTTGTTCCCTGTGCGAAAGATCTTAAAGTCAAAAGTTGTTTTGCCGTTGACGACAACCTTTTCAATTTCGCCTTCAAGTATCATCCTTGAAACCCCTTGAAACGCGTTTTCGAAACTTCGCTTCCCCTCTTTTACAGCTTCGATGTGCAGACTAAGTGAATTCTTTTTTTTGGTAGCCATTTTATCTCCTTCCAACATGGTTTGTTCATGGGTCTTTTTTACAATTAACCTCTAAACCGGCCGCATCTGCTCCAAGATCAAATTTTGCTGTTCTGATTTTACTATCTTTTGGTGAGACTTTCCTGGAACTGGTTCTAAATTCTCACCGCACTAAATTGAACAGTCAAAATCAGAACCGAACCTGCAAAGTACTAAAAAAAAGGAGAAAAGAAATGCTTTTTTATCGAATATATCAAAATAATCGATACATTTTTTATTTTCTCTTTCCAAAATTATACCATAAAGTGCCGATAAAATACAATAAAATTAAAAACGGATCAGATGCTAGCAAAGCCATCTGTTTTTGTAGCCGACTTGGAAACAGGACATCTTTCAGTATAAAAGTATAAAATCATTGTTATATACAGCAAAACATATATATATTAGCAAAACAAAAATTACTCAAAAAAGCAATCTTTAATAATATATTAGGGACGAACAAAATGAATGACATTAATACAAAAGCTGCTGCAGTTGGACACATTCCATCTGGTCTTTTTATTGTCTGCGCAAGGGATAAAAAAAGCAGGATCATTGACGGGTACCTTGCCAGCTGGGTCCAGCAGGTTTCATTTGATCCCTTGATGATATCCCTGGCAGTAAAGCCCGGACGGCCTGCTTATGGCCACATTATAAATGGTGAAATCTTTACAGTTAATATTATTGGTGACCATGACAACACATATATAGATCATTTCTGGTCGGGGTATGATCCGAAAAAGAATCCTTTTGATGCACTGGCGATAAAAGAAGGGAAAGCCGGGGGATGTATTCTTGAAGTGGCAAAATCAGCAATTGAATGCAGGAGGCACTCTGGCATGAAACCTGGTGACCATGATATCATTGTGGCGGAAGTGTTGAACAGCTATGTGCTGAATAATGAAGCACGTCCCTTGGTGCATGTGCGGAAAAGCGGGATGACATATTAAAATGAAAAAAAACCAGTGATCCAGCATCCAGTATCTAGCATCTAGTACCTGGTATCATGTCTTTATAAGATATTCACTCATGATTACATTTCTGATCTTGAACAGGTTCAAGAACCTGGTTACGCTCCACATCATGATGGTCATGTTCTTTGCCAACTGAAAAACATTGTCAGAGCAGTAAAAAAGAAACAGGTTTGTTATGTGTTTTGCAGAGGGCCATACTTCCTCCACGATACCTTCATAAGGCGGGGCGTCAGGGGTTACTGGTTTTATAATGACATTTCGAATATACCGCTGCCGCGGCTGCATTGATTCTGATACAGGAGACTGGGTATTGAACCAGCGGTGCATCCATTCTTTCCTGGAGAGCCGTTTCGGTCTTTCAAGAAGGTTGACAGCTATCAGCCCAGGTGATCTCTGGCCGTCCGGCCAATCCCTCGGGCCTGAATGCTCATTGCTGCCATAATCTGTATAAACAGATTCATCCACTAGATAACCAGCCAGTCTGAACCCGGCGGACTTAAGTATTTCTTCAAAAGGAGAAAGGTTGTCAGCCTGTTCCAGCCATATGGATACCTGGGCACAGACCGGTTCTCCAATGTGAAAAGGAGCTGCAGATTTTACATCAGAATAAGGATCATCAATATTCATAGTCAGTTTTAAAGCGCGGGTTTGAAGGATTTTGGGCGCGCAGTTATTAATAAGAATATCGAGTGTTTGCGACGGCACCTGCTCGTTGGGTTTCCATAATATGTAGATTATTTTTTTCATGGAGCCACCTGTTTTATTCACCGCGCCATAATTAATAGCCGTACATTTTTACTGCAGTATCTCCCATGATCTTAACTGCCTGTTTCCTTGACATAAGCTTGTCCATGAAAAATCTCGACAAGCGGTAGGCAAATCCGGGGATGATTGTCTGTTGTTTACCAAGGGCTGCCAGAGCTTCTTTTACCACTGTCTCAGCCGGCAACGGTTTTGGCGCAAGGGGTCCGAGTTCTTTTGGTTTTGTTGCAATATAGTTGGGTGTGGATGTGGCACCAGCACAGCAGGCGAGAACGTCAACGCCCTTGTCTTTCAGCTCATACCAGAGGCCTTCGGCCAGTACGAGATTAAACGCCTTTGTTGCACCATAATGTGTGTGGATGGGTGATCCTTGAAAAGCAGTCATTGATGACATGAGAATGATTCCACCCTTTTTCCTTTCCTTCATTAGCCCGCCGAAATGGTGCGCTATATAAACAGGGCCCCGGCAGTTTACATCAATAATCCTGAGCTGTTCTTCCATGGGAAACTTGAAAAAAGAACCGATGGTACTATACGCTGCATTATACACCACCATATTAATCAGGATATCTTCTGTTTTAGACACCAGTTTTTCCATGAAATTCTGATCAGCTAGGTTGAGTTGGACAGGTCTTGCATCCACGCCAAAATCTTTTTTTATTGTTTCAGCTAGTTCATGTAAAGGGTTGGGCCTGCGTGCAGCAAGAACAATATTAAGCCCTCTTTTTGCCAGCTCTTTTGAAAAAGCTTCGCCAATTCCTTCTGTTGCCCCGGCAACAAGTGCCCAGGGGCCGTATTTTTCTAAAAAAAGGTTTGTGTTTATAAGCATTGTCAATTCTCTAATAAAATTGTTGGTTTTTAAGAAGCATTGAAAACGAATAATACACAAAATGGTTCTAAAAAACAACCAAGGGAATTTTTTTAAAACCAGATATTTATCAGCATGGAACGGTCGTTGATAAATGTATTCAAATATGCATCTAAACTTTACATGATAATTTCAGGCAAAGAATATAAATAATTAGAATAATAATAAAAAAATAACATATAATACATATTTTGTATACAAAAAAATATTAAAAAAATTGGTTTCCATTGTTTTTTTGTTGAAAATCTGTGTTTGATATGCAACAAGGGCATGAAAAAAAGAGAGGTGTGGTTTAACAAAATGAAACGGCCGGTAATATACAATTATTTGGACTATAGAGCTTTTCTTAATGATCTATACCTTTATTGGAAAAAGAGGAAAAAGCGGTTTTCCTACAGGTTTTTTTCAGAAAAAGCAGGATTTACATCTCCCAATTTTCTTAAACTAGTCACTTCAGGTCAGAGAAACCTCACAGATAAGAGCCGGAAAAAAATTGCCAACGGTTTTGAGTTGAAGACACAGGAAAAAGAATTTTTCAAAAACCTGGTTTTAATGAATCAGAGCACTTCGCATGAGGGAAAAAACCACTATTATAAAAAAATGATGTCCATGCGAGGGTATCTTAATATTCACCGAATAGACAAATCAAAATATACTTATTTTTCTAAATGGTATTATCCGGTAATCAGAGAAATCGTCAGTATCGGGAATCGCGCCTATACCCCATCACAGATAGCAAAACTGTTAATCCCTGAGATAAAAGCGAAACAGGCGGAAAAAGCGCTCAAGGTCCTTACGGAACTCGGGTTGATCAAAGAAAAATCCAGGAACCGCTGGATACAGCAGAGTAATGTGGTCAGTACAGGGCCAGAAGTAAAATCTTTAATTGTGACCAATTTTCATCAGGAAATGCTGAAACGGTCTGCAGAAGCGATTGAACTGCATTCGGCTGAGGAGCGGGATATCAGCGCACTCACGATAAGAATTAAGAAGAATAAGATAGCGGAAATTAAAAAAAGAATTGAACTTTTTAGAAAAGAGATCCTGGCGCTGGCAAGTCATGATGAAGGTTCTGATCAGGTTGTTCAGATCAATATTCAGGCGTTTCCTTTTTCTAAACAGATAGAAGAAGAAACTGAGGAGAAGAAGCTGTCATGAAGATGTTGATACAAAACAGAAAAAGAGTTCTTCTTGCAGCGCTTCTTCTTGTGCAGATTGGCTTAATAGGGTGCGGCAGTAATACTGTTGTCAGAAATAATGATGTCGCCGGCGGAGGAACAGAGGTCGGAAATCCTGAGAAGACAATTTCGCTTGCTGGTTCAGCCCAGAAGGGACCTTTCCTGGAAGGGAGTGTTGTAACGGTATATGAGCTGGATGAGTTTTTTAATCCAACAGGATTATCTTTCACAACAGCGACTATAAATAATATGGGCGAATACACTATCCAGATAGATACAGACCTTGAATCATCTTTTGTCGAGGTACATGTTTCAGGATATTATTTTGATGAATTAACCGGAGCTACTTCAATTGATCCAATAGAGATAAGTGTTATTGCTAAAACAGATACTAATCCTGAAATCAATATTAACACGCTGACATCAATAGCATTGCCGCGAGTATTAACACTTATTGGTGAGGGGTATGATTTTAATGATGCTAAAGAACAGGCGAATATGGAAGTCCTTGATGTATTTGAAATTGACATTGAAGAAGCAGAATCGTTTGAAGACATGAATATCCTGGAAGAGGGTGAGAGCAACCTCGCTTTAGTTTCTGTTTCATCACTGGTTCTTCAAATCGCTGAAGATACCGGCGATTCTGTCTCAACTGTTATTGAGGAGATCGCAAACGATATTGAAGATAATGGTGTACTGGATGATGCAGCGCTTGAGGGACAGATTGATGATGCGTCAGGAGATTTGGAGATGTGCAATCCGGTTAGCAACCTTGAAGGAAGATTTGCTTTTTTCCCATGGTTTCCTGAGTTTTTCTGTGAAAATGGGAGATTTACAATCGATTCTCCTATAAGCGGAAGTCTGCATTCTTCTGAAGAACCCATTCTGTTTACCGGAAGCAGTGATGATCTAGGGATTGAAAGTAAAATGGTATGGTATTCGAACCTCAATGGTGAATTTGGCCATGGTCCGTCATTTGAAAAGAGTGATCTATCTCCCGGGTTTCATATGATAACACTTACTTATGAAGGTTCAGATTTTTATAACTGGTTTCACATAAATGAGCCGTGGGAGTCTGATACGATTATGATCATAATTTTTTAAAGAAAAAGGCAAAAGAATATTTGTTGGGGGTATATTATGGTAAAAAACGATATTATCAATGACCGTAGGACAGCAAAGCGCTACAAGGTTAGAGCAGGATTTAATATTATCAGTGAACCGTTTAATTGTCTTATTGGGCCGGCTCTTGATATCAGTACTTCTGGACTTGGATTCAGGTATTATCAGATTTCCGGCCTTAGAGAAAAAATGAAAAGTCTGTTTGGAAAAACAATACAGATCAGTATTTTCTCAGACACCGGCGAGACAGTTCTTAAAAATATTACAGCAAAAATTGTTTATGGCCTTAATGGAAATGGGACGAATAATGGTACAGTTAAAACTAAAAACCTGCGGTGTGGGATTGAATTTGAAGAAAATTCAAAAAAACAGACATTAGAAATACAAGATTTTATTCAGGCGTGTACTGTTAAAGGTTTGCAGGATAACAAAAAAAACATACAGGTAGGCCCGGTTTTTTGGGAGAAGGTAAAAAAGTATGGCAGAACAATACTTAATACTTTAACCGCAGTAATAGGTGGAATCATTATTTGGGCGATGATTAAAATCTTATTGAAAAACAAGAAGAGTATTAACCTTCAGAAACATAATAACTGGCCTTTATAGACCATATTGATTGAAATTATAAAGATCAGATTCTTATCATTTTATATGCTATATTTCCGATCCCGAGTTTTTCTGCGTATTCAAACTGTGATTCCCAGTTAACTTTAGGGTATATGCCTTTAAATTTGTCTTCACCTGGATTTCTGTTTTTTCTGAGTCGTGTTTCAGGGAGGGCCTGTTCCTTATTTACAAGATCAACAGATGCCCTGTCAACGGCAACAGGATCCTTTGACGCGAGTATCCCGATATCACGCACAATGGGAGCATCATTTGTGGAATGACAATCGCATCCAGGTGAAACATCCGTAATAAAGTTGATAAAGAGCGATTTCCCTTTTTTGTTATGCAATACACCAAGCGTATATTCAATCATATTTTCCAGGAAGACCGGCACAGCCCTTTTCCACCGAACATTTATCGCATCATTCACGCAGATCAAAATACATTCCCCGCAGCCAATGCACTTTTTCAGATCAATTTTAGCCTTTTCATCGACCATGGAGAGAGCGTTCTGTGAGCAGTGATACACGCATTCTCCGCATCCAATACATTTTTTCTTTGTAATTCTCGGGCCCAGTCCCGCGTGCTGAGCCATTTTACCTTTTCTGGACGCGCATCCCATTCCCAGGTTTTTAAGCGTGCCAGCAAAGCCTGATAGTTCATGCCCTTTAAAATGAGCTACGGATATTAGTGAATCCGCGTTATAAATTTCTGAGCCTATATATACTTTTTTAAAGCGATTTTTCTTTATGGTAACAGGCGTTTCCGATCCACCCCTCAGACCGTCAGCGATAACGATTGGTGCGCTCACGGTTGTATAAGTGAAACCGTTCTTAAAAGCGGTAACAAGATGATTATACGTGTCTCCGCGTGAACCCGAGTACAAAGTGTTCGTATCTGTAAGAAACGGGCGGCCGCCGATATCCTTTATGCATTCAATGATTTTTCTGACAAAAACTGGACGGATAAAAGCTGTGTTCCCATATTCTCCAAAATGGATTTTTATGGCTGTAAGATCCCTATCTTTAACGATTTCAGAAATGCCGGCTGTATCAACAAGTCGGCCAATCTTTTCCAGTATGTTTTCCTTTGCGGATGCCCTGAAATTGATAAAATATACTTTACTTTTCATTACAGGTCCTTTTAAACTCTTTTCTAGTAAGACGCCGGGCAGGTAATACCCGATTAATATTTGCTGATGCTGATAAAGTCAAGCTGTTTAGAAACGTGTTTTTATAATAGAACCTTTTGGGAAAGAGGTTGCAGATGGATATTCATACAAAGCTTTCTATCCTAGATAGGGTATATCAATTATATAATGAATTGGTCGCTGATTCAGATATGGCCTGCAGGATAAAATGCGCAGACTGTTGTACGGTTAATGTCACCATAACGGGTCTTGAAGGTATAAAGATCGTTGATTATATCAAGGAGAATAAAAAGGAGTACCTTTTTGCTGCTCTAAGTAAAAACGCAAACAGGAAAAGATTTCAGCCCGAACATACCCTGAACAGTATTGCGAAGCTCTTTATGGAGGGGAAAGAGCTGCCTGATGAAACGGCTGATCCTGCATGGGGCACCTGTCCCCTTCTGGTAAATGATGAATGCCCTGTTTACAAGGTAAGACCCTTTGGCTGCAGATGCCTGGTCTCAAAAGCACGTTGTCAGGAGAATGGTTTTGCCAGTATGGATCCCTTTACCATTACCATAAACAATGTTTTTATGCAGTATATTGAGCATCTTGATCAGGGGGGCGCTTCAGGAAGCCTTACTGATATTCTTATTTTTCTTGAGAATGAAGAGCGCCAGGATAGCTTTGAAAACAGCTGTTTAGATGTGTCAGACTCCCTTGCGGCAAATCAACCGATTACGTTTCTCCTGGTGCCACCCGAGCATGAGGAAAAAATTAAACCAATACTTGAATCTCTTGGAAAAACTTGGGGATTTTGACCTTTCTTGATTTGGTCGTATTTATCCAGAAATAGAAATCAAACAACAAGCGGTAAGTATTACTTACATAACTATTTGTTTTAGTTGTTTATTTGACGAAAATTGGCACAATTTTGACAAGAATTGTTTAATTATGACGATTTTGGGTAAATACCTAATTTAAAATAATCAAAAAATTCAGATGGTTGTATTTTTTAAATTCTAATGGCATAAATATTGCTTTAAATTACAGGCATATACATTTATTCCATTTATTTGGCTGATAGATTTGAAGAAAAACAGCGTTCTTTTCTAACAGAAAACGATGGGGGTAATTATGATCAGTTCACCATGTATTAACTGCCCTAATAAATCTATACCCAAAGATCAGTGTATGCATAAATGCAAAACACTGCAGGATCTGCAAGATTTTCAGATCTCTCATAAAGAAGACATTTTTTCCTATGCAGTTGATTATTCAGAGGAAACCAGCATTTCCATAAACACCAAGGGCCTGCTGTAAACGTCTTCTTATTCAACAAGGCAGTTTTTGTTCCTGGTCATGTTTAGTTGCCTGGGTGACCTTTTTTATATCTTACTTTCCTATTTTTTTATCCCTTAACAACAACATCTGAGTTAATACGGTTCCACATTCCCCCTGATCAGTGCAAGTGAGACAAGATTCACAAGGCCCCAGATTCCATCAGCAGAAAAATACGCTTCTATTGAACGGTCAAAAAGAACGGAAATCTTTGTCTTAAATTCTTTATCTCCCTTCCAATAAAGGTAATATAATGGTATTCGCGGAAAAGGAAGCAGACAATAAGCAGCGTCCGCCATCTCGACGCTGGTTCCTTCAAGAAACGCGGCGGCAGTTTTAAATCCTTCCATATCATTACCGAACCGTTCCAGAAGAGGGGCAAGTTTGAGTTTATGCTCTCCCTTGAAAAAATGAGCCTCCTTAAGATCTTTTGTGCTGACGATCTCTTTTCCAATGGGATGAAGTTTTTTAACATTTGTCAGATATAATAATGTGACAAGCTCAAGAAGTTTATCATCCGTGTTTTCCCACTGATTGTTTTGTTTCCTTCTGAGGCAGCGCTCTTTAAAATCGACAAAAATATCTTCATTTAAGAAATGTACAATCAGTCCTCTTGGAATAGATGAATCGGCTGTAAACGGTTCTGTCAAGGTGAGATTACACAGCTTGTTTATGTCCCGTTCACATAACCTGTCCCAGTATTCATCAGGCACAATTATAAGTGTTTCATGATGGTTCAGCGCTGGGGGCCTGTCTCCGCGCCGTCTTTCCTGCATGCTTAAAAAACCCTGGCTGAAAGGGTATGGGCCGATTGTAAAATTTTCACAGGGAAAGCGATCGCAGTCCCGCAAGCAGAATTCTTTATTTTTTGTACAAGCGCATTCAAGAATAATGCAGTTGCCCCCGATAATTTTTTTCTGGGCCTCAAGTTTTTTCTTTGCCTGTGCGCTTTTTCCAGATCCGCAGCTAGAGCATGTTCCGAGCAATCTGAGTCTGCACACATCACAGTTTATCCCGCAGGCACCTGTGGGCATTCTTCTTCTCCTTAAATTAAAATGCCGCCAGAAAAAAATAGAATAACGGCTTTTTTCTTTAATGCGAACATGATCCTGGATACTGGTTGCTTGATGCTGGTTATTAAAATTATTGTACTTTTTTCGTCAACAGAGATTTGCTAAATCAAGGCGAGCTGTGTCGGCTCAATTATCTCCACCCTGTCCACATTCCGATAGCCCCGAGGAAGTTTGCGCCCGCGCCTTCCGCGTTCACCCTCGTAATCTGTAAGGTCACTCGGTTTTAACTTCAGATACCGTTTGCCAGCATGAATAACCAGAGTGCACCCTTTTGGAACGATAACCAGGGTTGTCATAAGTTCCTCACGGGATTTTGCCCGTGCAGGCGGTATTTGAATGATTTTATTCCCCTTGCCTTTTGCAAGAACAGGGAGATCCTTTACTGGAAAAACCAGCATTCGGCCTTCATTGGTAATGGCCGCAAGAAGGTCTGTCTCAAGTTCTGAAAGCTGAAGCGCGGCAGCTGCCTGGATGTTCTGCCGGACACTCAGTACAGCCTTTCCATTGCGATTCTTGGTATACAGGTCGGACAGTTTACAGATAAAACCATAGCCGGCATCGCTTGCTAGCAAAAGCATCTGGTCCGGCTCACCCAAAATGGCGGAAATAAACATTGCTCCTGCCGGCGTGCTAAGCCTTCCGCTCAACGGTTCACCATATCCCCTTGCCGACGGCAGGGTATGGGCAGGGAGTGAAAAGCTTCTGCCTGTTGTGTCAAGAAAAACAGCAAGCTGGTTGCTTTTGCCGCATGTAGCTGCTTTAAACCGGTCTCCTGATTTATAATTAAGTTTTGAGGTGTCGACTTCGTGTCCTTTAGCAGACCTGATCCAGCCGTTTTCTGATAGGACAACGGTTACCTGTTCGGCAGGTACAATATCTGTTTCTGACATGGCCTGGGCGTCCTCACGTTCAACGATGGGAGACCTCCGGTTGTCACCGTATTTTTCAGCATCATCCTTTATCTCCTTTTTAATAAAGGTTTTCAGGCGGGCTGAGGACCCCAGGAGTTTTTCAAGATGTTTCCGTTCTTTGTTAAGCTCTTCCTGTTCCCCGAGTAATTTCATCTCTTCTAATTTAGCCAGGTTTCGCAATTTTGTTTCAAGGATCGCTTCAGCCTGATCATCTGTCAGTTTGAAGCGTTTCATCAGGACTTTTTTTGGCTTATCTTCATTCCGAACAATATCGATAACATCATCGAGATTAAGGTAGGCAATGAGCAGGCCATCCAGGATGACAAGCCGCTTGTTAACTTTTTTCAGGCGATGCTTTAGCCGCCTTATGACAATCGTTTTTCTATACGCGAGCCATTCCTTGAGCATCTCCTTTAACCCCTTTACCTGGGGCCGGCCATCTATGCCGATAACGTTCATGTTGACCCGGTAAGTACGCTCAAGGTCGGTTGTTGCGAAAAGATGGGCCATTAAAGCGTCTTTATCAACCCGGTTTGAACGGGGAACAATGACAAGGCGGGTAGGCTCTTCATGATCGGATTCATCACGGAGATCATCTACAAAGGGGAGCTTTTTCGTCCTTATCTGTGAAGCAATCTGCTCAAGGACTTTGGCGCCGGATACTTGATGGGGCAGGGCGGTTACAACGATATCTCCATTTTCAAGGGTATAAACAGCGCGCATCCTTAAGGAGCCGTGGCCGGTAGTATACATTTCCATGATATCGTCAGGAGGTGTTATTATTTCAGCTTCGGTCGGGAAATCAGGCCCCTTTATTATTTTACAAAGATCTTTTACAGCGGTTTTTGGTTTGTCAAGCAGATGAATGCAGGCCTTTGCCACTTCCTTAAGATTGTGCGGGGGGATATCGGTTGACATGCCCACGGCTATCCCAGTGGTTCCATTGAGCAGAATATTCGGCAGACGAGCTGGTAAGATTGAGGGCTCATCAAGTGTTCCATCAAAATTCGGTACCCAGTCGATAGTGCCTTGGCCAAGTTCGCCCAGCAGGACATCCGCGTAAGGAGAAAGTCGGGATTCTGTATACCGCATGGCGGCAAAAGATTTGGGGTCATCCTGCGCGCCCCAGTTTCCCTGTCCGTCAACAAGGGGATATCGGTATGAAAAAGGCTGGGCCATTAAGACCATGGCTTCGTAACAGGCTGAATCACCATGGGGATGAAATTTGCCAAGAACATCACCTACTGTTCTGGCGGATTTTTTATATTTCGCTGTCGCCTTCAATCCAAGCTCTGACATGGCGTAGATAATCCTGCGTTGGACAGGTTTCAGGCCATCGCCGATCTGGGGAAGGGCTCTGTCTAAAATAACGTACATTGAATAATCGAGATAGGCTTTTTCCGTAAACTCCTGCAGGGGCAGATGCTCAATCCCGTTTATGTTTATTGCTGCTGAACCACCCATATAATTTCTCGCTTTCTCATGTTAGATTCCCTTTTTTTTCAAGCCAAAGCCGGCGGTCTCCGGCCCGTTTTTTGGCAAGCATCATATCCATTATACCAAAAGCGCCTTTTCTAACTTTAATTGAATCATCAGGTTTAACTGTCAGCTGTACCAGCCGTCGTGTATCAGGCGCCATGGTTGTTTCCCTGAGCTGGAGGGGGCTCATCTCACCAAGCCCCTTGAATCGTTGCACATTAATTTTTCTCTTTTTCTTTTTGGCCTCTATACGATCAAGCACACCCTGCTTTTCCGATTCATCCAAAGCATAAAAAACTTCTTTGCCCACATCAATTCTATAAAGGGGCGGCATAGCCACGTAAACATGTCCGGCCTTTACAAGGGAGAAAAAGTGCCGTAGAAACAGGGCGCATATAAGGGTGGCAATATGCAGGCCGTCAGAATCCGCATCTGCCAGGACACAGATTTTTCCATAACGGAGGCCGTTGAGTTTTTCTGAGGCAGGATCTACACCAATTGCGACTGAAATGTCGTGGATTTCTTTTGATCTTAGAATTTCAGAAGAATCAACATCCCATGTGTTTAATATTTTTCCACGGAGTGGCATTATCGCCTGGAACTGTCGGTCTCGTGCCTGTTTTGCCGATCCCCCGGCAGAATCTCCTTCCACGAGAAACAATTCACATGCGTCAGGATCCTGGCCGATGCAGTCTGCCAGTTTTCCTGGCAGGGCAGGCCCACTGGTTACTTTCTTACGAGCAACTTTTTTGCTTGAGCGTATCCGCTTTTGGGCGTTGACGATTGCCATCTCAGCCAGTTTTTCACCGGCATCCGTGTTCTGGTTAAGCCATAAGCTAAAAGAATCCTTTACAACCCCAGAGACAAATTTTGCAGACTGCCTTGATGAAAGGCGTTCTTTTGTTTGGCCGGAGAACTGCGGATCCTGCATTTTAACGGAAAGAATGTAACAGCAGTTGTCCCAAATATCTTCAGGCACCAGTTTCACACCCCTTGGTATTAATTTCCGGAAATCACAGAATTCACGAATAGAAGCGAGAAGGCCAGTACGGAAACCATTAACATGGGTACCTCCCTGGGATGTGGGTATCAGGTTGACATAACTTTCCGCAACCGTATCACCGCCTGTCGGAAGCCAGACCACAGCCCACTCAGCCCTTGCGTTGTTCCCTTTAAACTCACCAATAAAAGGATCTTCGGGAAGAAGATCATAATCTTGAAGGCTCTCCAGCAGGTAGTCCTTGAGGCCGTCCTCAAAATACCACTCTTCTGATTTTTTTGTTTTTTTATCAAGAAAACTAACTTTTAGTTTCGGGCACAGCACTGCTTTTGCCCGGAGTACATGTTTTAATTTACGAACAGAGAATTTCGGTGTTTCAAAATACTTTGGATTTGGCCAGAACCGGACAGTGCTGCCGGTATTTCTTTTTCCAACACTTCCAACCACTTTTAGTTTCTTGACTTTTTTTCCGTTTTTAAAACAGATGTTGTATTCCTTCCCATCCCGTTTAATACAGACATCAAGTTTTTCAGATAACGCGTTTACTACAGAAACCCCCACACCGTGCAAACCACCGGAAAACTGATAGTCTTTGTTAGAAAACTTGGCGCCTGCATGAAGACGGGTCATTATGAGTTCAACGCCAGTAAGCTTTTCTTCAGGGTGCACATCCACAGGCATTCCTCTGCCGTTATCTGAGACTTCCAGGGAGCCGTCTGTGTGAAGGATAACACTTATGCTGCTGGCAAACCCCGCAATCGCCTCATCCACACTATTGTCGACCGCTTCCTGGGCCAGATGGTTGGGCCGGCTCGTGTCAGTATACATTCCCGGCCTATGTTTTACAGGTTCAAGACCCTTTAAAACTTCTATTGATTCAGCGTTGTATTCATTTTTTCTCATGAACTTCATCCTGCCTCTTTTTTGACTTGTGATACATCAGGGCTAAAATACTGTATTAACAAATATCTATCATCATTTATATAATATATATATTGTGCGTCAAGAAAAAAAAACTACAATATATTGTGTTTATAAAATGAATTTGATAATATTTATAAATTGTTGACGATCTGGATGTTTTTTTTTTGCTGGTATGTGATATTTATTTTCAAAAATGAGCAAATATGTGATATATTTAATATAGCACAACTTTTATGCTTTCTTTTATTGTCATATTTTTTATATTATTTATTAGACCTATATTAATATTTTAAAAACGATTAATTCAACATATTTAAAAACGTAAAATCGTGAAACATACTGTTCTCAAAGGATTTGTAAATAACGGTAGCGTTTTAATGTAATTACCATGTTTAATGATGGCCGGATGAAAGTAAATTTTTGGAACTTTTTAAAATAGAGGATATAAATATGCCTGGGGGGAAAGTAAAAAAACTGCAGTTAAAAGGTCATAATTTTGAAACAACAGCGATAAAGTTTCAAGATGGACGAAGAGGGCTCAGTTACCATGGTGAAACTGTCTGGGATGATTCGGATGACTGGGTAGAGTTCATTGATTCAGACTGGGAAGATGTTTGGGCAAACGGGATAGAATGTGATTTTGCTGATATGCCTGAAGATATGCGGATTGAATGTCCTGGATGCGGCAGTAGAATCGAAAAAGAGAGTTCAGAATGCGTCCAATGCGGTATTATTTTCGCAAAGTTTAAGTCCAAACCAAAAGAGTATGATCCAGAGGAAACAGTCAAAGTCCCTGTTTTAGATGAAAAAAAGAAATCCAAATATTTTGATATCGCTGTAGTCGCTGCCGTTGTGCTGATTGTTGCAATTGCCATATATATATTTATGGGGAATGATGCTGAAAAAGAGACAGCCATGAAAACCAGTATAGACACATCAGCCGATGTAGAGAATAGCGAAGCTGGCACAGAAGAAGAGAGTTCAGAGCCTTTAGATGGTTATGATGCACTTGAAATGCAGCAAGATTTATACGGGGAGGATGATTCTTTAGACGAGGAAAGCGAAAACACCGGTGATTTTGAAGCTGAATTAGAGCTAATACAGGAGGCATCAAAACTTCTTGATGAAGAGCTTGAAGAGCTTAAGAAAGAAAAAGATCAAGTGAACACAGATGATGAGAGGCGGGAATACGCAAAAAAAATGGATCAGCATAACAATAAAATTAAGGAACATAATAAAAGAATTAAAAAATTTAAGATCAAGTATAAAGACCGCGACGTTTTTACTTTTTAATTGTCATTATCATTCAACATCCTACCTTTGGAACAAGGTTTTTAATTCATAGACAGCGTGATAAAGCAGAAAAAAAATACTCCTGCCTCCAGAACGCTTTCAGTATCAGGCGCTTTGGCTGCTGCTTTGATTACTATCATCATGGGCACGAGTGTTGTGGCTGTCAAGATTACATATGATGGATTAGGCCCTTTCACTACCGCGGGTCTGCGGTTTTCCATTGCTGCTGTCACAATCGCTTTATGGGCTCTTACAACACAACGGCCATTTAAGTTAAAGCCCGGGCAAAAGCGTCATGTGTTCATCCTCGGTTTTATGTTTATTGTTCAGCTATCTCTTTTTCATCTTGGCCTGAGCTGGACCCATGCCTCAAGAGGGGCACTCCTTATCAATACCCAACCTTTTTTTGTTTTGCTTTTCGCCCATTTTTTTATCTCCACGGACAGAATAACAAAGAAAAAAGCCGTCGGTATCTGCATGGGATTCACGGGAGTTGTTTTTGTCTTCCTGGGCAATGGCGGGCTTTTGTCTGAAATCCAGGCTGGTGATTTTATGATTGCCGGGACAGCGGTTGTGTGGGGAGCGGCATCTGTTTATTCAAAAATCATTATTGATGATTTCCAGCCGTTTCATCTGGTTCTTTACCCTATGTTAATAGCTACCCCCTTTTTTTTTATGGAGGGTTTTTTTCTGGATGACACAATGATAAAAATGGTGAATTTAAGAATTGTATGCGCTATGCTTTACCAGTCTGTTATAACCGCTGCATTCAGCTATGTCGCGTGGGCGTATCTGATCCGTCTTTATGGCGCCACAGCCCTGCATTCTTTTATCTTTTTAATGCCTGTGGCGGGAGTTCTGTTTGCTGGACTTCTTCTGAATGAACCGGTAACAAAGTTTATCCTGGTCGCCTTGGCACTTATTTCTGCCGGTATTGTGGTTATCCATTACAGGCCGCAGCGGGGGCGGGCAGTCCACATAAAAAAAAATAATTTTAAATAATTTTATAGATCAATCAATACTTTTATTGAATCTTTTTGCTGTGCTCTGGCAACAGCAGTAATGGCCTGTTCAATCGGATATCTGGCTGAAATTAATTTTTCCAGGGGTATATCTGGATAAGATTTGAGAAGATTAATCCCATCTATAAACTTTCCGCATCGTGAACCAATAACCGTTAGTTCATTGATTACAACCGGGGCGAAATCGATTTGTACTTGTGACGCGATAGTTGTTTTAAGTATGATTGTGCCCCTTGGTCGACACATGGCGATCGCTTCAGCAAGACCGTTCGCCGAGCCCGTGGCATCCACAACAATATCCACTCCAGGTTCAATCTGCTCAGAATGAAGGTGTGTTTTAAGGCTGTTCCACCTGGCCAAATCAAGTTTGTCAGCATGTTTGCCGACAAGTGTTACATTTGAAAGTGCCGTGGACAGTACCCATGCGCACAGAATTCCGATCCGTCCGTCTCCAAGAACAATGGCTCGTTCGTTACCAGTAACATGGATCTGTTCCAGAATCTCACATGCTGCGGAAAGCGGTTCAATGAACACAGCCATATCATCTGACATGGTTTCGGGTATTTTGATAAGATTTTCCGAGGGGAGTATACAATAATCAGCCATACAACCGTCAAGCCCCTGGATGCCAAGTACACTGCGGACAGGGCAGTGACGTCCCAGACCGTTCCTACAAAGTTCGCATTCACCGCAGGCAGCATTTATCTCTCCGGCCACCCTTTTACCTGCCCAGGCCGAATCATCACATGCTTCCACGGTTCCGACAAACTCATGTCCCAGGATCCCCTGAAACCCCATGTAACCTTTCATGATTTCAAGATCGGTTTTACAGATACCGGCGAGTTGAACACGGATAAGAGCCCAGCCGGGTAAAGGCTCAGGAACGGGTCGGTCCATGACAAAACGGAGTCTTTTATCGAATGTTAAGGCACGCATAGGTAAATCAAATCCGAAGTACGAATATCAACATTCTCCGACGAGGGGAATGGAGCAACAAATCTAAAATAAATGTTAAAAGCGGTTTTAACTTTTCAGATTCTGGATACTAAATTTGAAAGATTACAATAATTTTTAGATCCTTGCAACAAGCTTCTCGTTCCATTCTTAGTGGCATTTGATGTCAGGAAAACTGCTTGAATACACCGGTAATAATTTTTTCCAGATTCGGAGCCACCTTTTCGGTAACAGCAATGACCTCTTCAAGGGTTGTCGGACTTGGATTGTTCGGGTCATGCACATTTGTTATAACCGAGAGACCAAGCACCTTAATGCCCGCGTGAATAGCTGTGATGACCTCGTGAACTGTTGAAAAACCGACGGCGTCAGCACCGATTTTTCTTATAAACCTGACTTCAGCAGGTGTTTCAAGAGATGGTCCCAAAAGGCCTGCATATACCCCTTTCTTCAGGGCAATACCTCCAGATGCACCTACTGTTTCAGCTTTGCCGGTAAGGCCTTTATCATAAGCACCGGTCATGTCGGGAAACCTGATTCCCCAGCTTTCTTCATTGGGTCCTGTAAGAGGGTTGGATCCTGTCAGGTTTATGTGGTCAGAAATGATCATTATATCGCCCGGATTAAAATCCGGGTTAAGCCCGCCTGAAGCGTTTGTAACAATCAGGTTTTTTACACCAAGTTCCTGCATTACCCGGATCGGAAAGGTCACTTCTTCAGGAGAATACCCTTCATAAAGGTGAACTCTCCCCTGCATGGCAATGATATTAGTGCTCTGTGCGATACCGAAAAAAAGTTTGCCGGAATGACTCTCAACTGTTGAAACCGGAAAATTCGGGATCTCACGGTAAGGAATTTCCGCCGAAGTGTTAACAGATTCCAGACAGCGTCCCAGTCCAGTCCCGGTCAAAATGCCGATTTCAGGAATTGACCTTGATTCCTTTTGAAGAAATTCGATTGCTTCTAAAGCCATTTGCTTTAGCTGATTCATACGGCTCCTTTTTCAATATTTTTAATCCAGTGCTTCATAAACGGGTTTTTCAGGATCGACTAAAATAATAAATAGCTTTAAAAAAACAGGGGCCAGGCCTTAAACGGACCTGACCCCTATACCTTTAATATATATAGTCTAGTTTATAAATTTTCCACTCGAACCGCGCAAACCTTTGTCCCCGGGGTACTTGACACCGGATCCAGTTCACAGCAGGTGAGCAGGTTTGTCGGGGTTTCGGAAAAGTGAAAGGTCATTGACACTGTTCCCTCGGGACAGTTGTCTGTAACTTTTGCCTTTACTTCCACCACACCGCGCCTGGAGGCGACCTTGACCATCTGGCCGTCCTCAACACCCAGTCCTGAAGCATCCTGCGGATGGATATTCAACAGTTCTTCCTTGTCCAGGACATTAAGCCCGTAAACCCTGCGTGTCATGGTGCTGTGGTAATGATACAGGCTCCGGTCGGTTGTCAGGATCAGGGGATATTCACTGTCTATATCTTCGCCCGGTTTCCTGTATTCCAGGGGTTTGAATTTCCCTTTGCCGGTGTCTGTGCCGAACTTTTCACCATGCAGGAACGGCGTGCCCGGGTGATCATCTGCGGGGCAGGGCCACTGCAAGGTGCCTTTTTCCAGCCTGGCGTAAGAGATACCGCTGTAGGAAGGTGTCACTGAGGCGATTTCATCCATGATCGCTTCCGGACCTTCAAAATCAAATCCTTTGGCTTCAAGGCGCTTGGCCAGTTCACAGGTGATCCACCAGTCAGGCTTAGAGTTGCCCACAGGCTCAATGGCCTTGCGTACTCGCTGGACCCTCCGCTCCGTGTTGGTAAATGTACCGTCTTTTTCCGCGAAAGTTGTTGCCGGGAGAACCACGTCCGCCAGCTCCGCGGTTTCGTTCAGAAAGATATCCTGAACAACCAGAAAATCCGTTTTCTTAAGGCAGTCTGTGGCATGACCGGCGTCCGCTTCGCTCAGTACAGGGTTTTCACCCACCAGATAGAGGGATTTGATGTTGCCGTCATGACAGGCGTCAAATATCCTTGTGTGGGTCAGGCCCGCCTGGTCGCTCAGTTCAACTCCCCATGCTTTTTCAAATTTCGCTTTGTTATCAGGAACAGTAACAGCCTGGTACCCGGGATAAACATTCGGTAAAGAGCCCATATCGCAGGCGCCCTGAACATTGTTCTGTCCCCTGAGGGGGTTCACGCCGGCGGATTCTTTGCCTAAATTGCCAGTGAGCAGGGCCAGGTTGCTGATGGCCAGCACGTTATCTGTACCGTGAACATGCTGGGTAATGCCCATGCAGTATATGATTGAAGCTGGTGACTGTTCAGCGTAGATTTTCGCGGCCTCGACAATCTTGTCCTGGGGCACACCGGTAATCTTTTCCACTGTATCCAGATCAAACGCGGCAAGGGATTCTTTAAAAGCGTCAAAATCCTCACACCTGCTTGCGATAAAGTCTTTGTCTTCCAGCCCTTCATCCAGGATCACCTTCGACATTCCCATGAGCAGGGGAACGTCTGTGCCGGGTTTGTGCCTGAGAAAGACATCCGCGAACTGGCAGAGGTCAATCTCTTTTGGATTGGCAACAATCAGTTTCGCGCCGCTTTTCACCGCGTCCTTAACCTTGAGCGCTATAATGGGATGGGTGGCGGTTGTGTTTGTGCCTATGGCCAGAATGGATGCGGCGCCGCCAAGTTCATCGATCGCGTTTGTCATTGCTCCGCTGCCCAGAGAGGTGGCCAGACCGGCCACTGTGGGGGCATGTCAGAGACGGGCGCAGTGATCAATGTTGTTGGTACCCATCACCGCCCTTGTAAATTTCTGCAGGACATAGTTGTCCTCGGTTGTGGCCTTGGCTGACGCAATGGCGGCAAACTTTTCGCCTTTATTCTTTGAAAAATTGTCAGCAACAAGGTCTAGGGCTTCGTCCCAGTCCGCTTCGACAAACTTGCCGTCCTTTTTAATCAGGGGTGAGGTCAGGCGTTCGTCACTGTTAACAAACCTGAAGCCGTAGCGGCCCTTTACACAGAGCCTGCCCCTGTTGGCCGGGCTGCTTATGTCGCCCTTGACGCTGACGATCTGATCGTGGCGAACACCCAGCCTCATTCCGCAGCCGCAGCCGCAGAAAGAACAGACAGATTTTACATAATGGGTCGGTTTCTTATAGTCTTTTTCTGTTAACGCGCCCACCGGGCATCTTACAATGCATTCACCGCAAGATTCACAATCAGCCTCTAACCGGGATTTGTCTCCAAAACCGGCTATTTTTGTTTTAAGTCCGCGGAAAGCGAAATCAATGGCGTGAATGTTTAAAATCTCGTCGCAGGTGCGCACGCATATGCCGCATAGTACGCAGCGGTTGGGATCAAAGTTAAAAAACGGGTTGGAATCGTCAATGGGCTGTTTTTCTTCCCTTTCCCTGAGCCTTGCCAGCCGCTCGGTATCAACGCCTACATGATCGGCCACACGCTGAAGCTGGCACTGGGTGTTCCTCGCGCACTTAAGACAGTCTGTGTCATGGTCTGCGATCAGCAGCTCCACGGCGACCTGTCTCATTTCATTGATTTCAGGGGTTTCGGTACGGACAACCATTCCTTCCGTAACCTCTGTTTTACAGGAAATCGCTATTTTGGTCCATTTACCGGCGATTTCAACCAGGCAGAGACGGCAAGCGCCCACCGGATCCAGGTCACGATGATGGCACAGGTGCGGGATGTAAATTCCTTTCCTGAGTGCCGCCTCCAGTATAGTCATGCCTTTGTCGGCTGTAACCGACAGGCCGTTTATTGTGAGTTGTACTTTGTCAGCCACTATTTACCTCCTTCATTTAAACGTCCAGGTAAGCATTCCACCGCTTTAAATTTCTTCGGACATTTTTCCATGCACATACCGCACTGAATACATTTGGACTGGTCAATCATGTGCACCTCTTTCTTCTCTCCGGTAATGGCCTCAACCGGGCAGGCCTTGACGCACATGGTGCAGCCCTTGCACTTTTCTTCATCGATGCGGTATGAAACCAAGGCTTTGCATGCCAGGGCCGGGCAGCGCTTCTTGTCGATATGCTCCTCATATTCCGGCCGAAAATATTTAATCGTGGTCAGTACAGGATTAGCAGCACTCTGCCCAAGGCCGCAAAGCGAACCGCCATTGACCGCTTCACCGATTTCAAGAAGTATATTCACATCTTTTGGCTGCCCCTTTCCGTCAACAATATCTTCCAGAATGTTCAGCATCTGCTTGGTGCCGAGTTTGCAGAGAGTGCACTGGCCGCATGATTCCTTTTGTGTAAAATCAAGAAAATAACGGGCAACATCCACCATACATGTGGTCTCATCCATGATCACCATGCCGCCGGAACCCATCATGGAGCCCGCGGCTGTCAATGAGTCATAGTCAACCGGGGTATCCAGGAACTCTTCGGGTAGGCAGCCGCCTGAGGGCCCGCCGGTTTGGACGGCCTTAAATGTCTTGTCATCGGTAATGCCGCCGCCGATTTCGTAAATGATTTCCCGGATGGTGAGTCCCATGGGGACCTCGATCAGACCGCAATTGTTTACCATGCCTGTGAGCGCGAATACCGCTGTTCCCTTGCTGTCTTTAGTGCCGATTTCCGCCAGCCACGCGCCACCCTTATTGATAATCTGGGGGACGTACGAAAAGGTTTTTACATTGTTAAGCAGTGTGGGCTTGTCAAAAAGGCCCTCCTCGGTTGTTCTTGGTCTTGGGGACGCTTTGGGCATGCCTCTTTTGCCTTCCATTGAGAGGGTCAGGGCGGTTGATTCACCGCATACAAACGCGCCTGCGCCCTGAAAAAGCTCGATCTCAAAATCGAACCCGGTGCCCAGGATGTTTTTTCCAAGCAGCCCCATGTCCGTTGCCTTCTGGATGGCGTCCTGAAGCCGTCTAACTGCCAGGGGATATTCGGCCCTTACGTAAATATACCCTTTTTGCGCGCCAATGGTGTATCCGGCGATAATCATCCCCTCCAGAACAGAATGGGGCTCTCCTTCCAGCACGGAGCGGTCCATAAACGCGCCAGGGTCGCCTTCATCAGCGTTGCAGACAACATATTTTTCTTTTTCCTTGGCCTGGAACCCGGCTTCCCATTTGCGACCCGCGGGAAAACCGCCGCCGCCCCTTCCCCGCAGACCGGATGTTTTTAGCTCCTCGATCACGTCGGTCTGTTTCATGGAGAGGGCCTTTTCAAGGCCGCTGTAGCCGTCATTGGCAATGTAATGATTGATGTTGGTGGGGTCTATAAATCCAAAGTTCCGGAAAAGTATTCTTTGCTGGGACTTGAAACTAGGGAGGTCCCACAGCACGGGAATGTCGTATTTCCCCTTGTCTCCCACAAGACCCAGGGCGCTGTCAGGCAAAGGATCATCTCCTGCAATAAATTTTTCAACCAGTTCGGTCGCTTTTTTGGGTGTAACGTTTTTATAAAAAACATTAGGGCCGCCGGGTTTCTGAATACTGATCAGCGGTTCGGCCCAGCATGGACCGAGGCAGCCCACCTCAACGATATTCGCGCTGATTCCCCTTTGTCCAAGTTCCTCCTCGAACGTTTTCTTTGTCTTTAAAGCGCCGGCAGAGCGGCCGCAGGTCGCGGCTCCGATGAAAATGGTCGGATCTGAGCTTTGCTGCAGCTGATTCCATTCCTCATCTGCCCGCTTTTTAATTTCACTAAACTTCATCGGCAGTCTCCTTGCTGAAATAATCAGCCACTTTTTTCGGTGTCAATTTTGCCTCTACATCGTCATTTATCATAACGCATGGCGCTAACGCGCAGCACCCGATACAAGCGGCGGTTCCCAATGTGTATTCCAAATCTTCAGTTGTTTCCCCTTCCTTGATGTCCAGTCTCTCTTCAAATTCTTCAAGAATGCGCTTGGCGCCGCGGACATGGCAGGCCGTTCCCCTGCAGACAACCACTAGGTTTTTACCCTGCGGGGTGAATTTGAACTGCTCAAAAAAGGTTGCCACCCCATAGATGCGACTCTTCGGCAGGCCGGTGAACCTGGCCACCTCGCTCATCTCAGGCTCCGGAAGGTAACCGAATTCATGCTGAACTGCCTGTAAAATCGGGATCACTTCATTGTTGTTGCCATTGTAGGACGATAAAATGTTTTCTAATCGTTCATCCATTATGCCTCCTTCGTTTACTATTTTTTTCTACTCAAAACCTTACAGGTCTGAGTGTTGTTATCTGTAAACAGGTGAGTTAAAAAATGAATAATAATAGATAGATAATAATGATGATGCCTGCTGATGCTCAAATGCAGGGGCCACCTGTCTGAAAATCAAGGACAGAACATATATTATAGGAGGATCTAAATCAAGAAAAATATAGTTGTTTTACAGCCCCTTTTATGTGTTGAAAAACCTTGTCTGTTAAAATAAATCTGAAACATTGTTTTTATGAACCAACCCAGAAAACAAAAGAAGGGTTGCAAGAAGATGACAACTTTTTCAATATAATCCCGGCCGTTCAGCCTGAGCTTGTTTTTATTAAAAACGTTTGATACATAAAATAAGATTAAGTGAGATTTCCTTTTATTCTTACCTCCCCTTGCAGGAGGGAACAAGAAAGGGGGATGAATGGTCATAAAGCATTATATTCAGCTGATATTGAATCCGGAGATCCTTAATGGCCACTGAAACAGGTACTGTCACAAAAACAGATGCTGATACAGCATGGGTTAGAACAAAAAAGAGCAGTTCCTGTGCTGGGTGCGCCTCAAAAGATTCCTGCAGTACATTAGGCGGCAGGGAGATGGAGGTGGCGGCAATCAATACCGTTAACGCCCGTGAAGGGGACACGGTAGTCATCCGTTTTGAAACAGGATCTCTTTTAAAAGCGTCCTTTCTTATTCATGTCTTTCCTATTATCTGCCTTATCATTGGTGCCTTTATTGGCCAGAAATTTGCACCGGATTATGGACTAAACCCTTCTTTCCTTTCTCCAGTGCTCGGCTTCCTTTTCCTGGGCCTTTCCTTTATATTTGTCCGCAAGGCAGGGAATAAAATGTCCGAGAAGGATGAATACCGGCCGAAAATTATTAGAATCAGGAGAAAGGGAGTTTTGTCAAGGTAAAACACTTCTCCTGAAGCATAAGACGTTAAGCTCACCAGCCATTTGTAAATGTTTATTTGTTGACAATAAAACATCAGTTTTTTAATTAATTTACAGCGATGGCGGTAACCCACAAATCCGGTTGAATACTATCTAACACTTTTCATAAAGGCATCAGTGAACACCATGAATAATTCAAATAATTCTGATCCATCCGGCAATGAAGTCGTTGTTGATGTGGCAAAAAGTCAGCTTTCAGACTTATGGAAAAAAGAGGATTACTGGGCTATTTGGCTTGGGTTCCTGCTGCTTGTTTTCGGGATAGTTGTATTCTTCAATAACGAGCCTGATGATATGCAAGGAAAAATAAAAGAGGCTAATGCGGCGATGTCTGCGGAAGAAGCCAGGGCTCCATTTAAAACAGTTGCATGGCATAAGGCTGCCGCGAACAAGCACAAACTAAAGGCCAGTAGCTCAAAGCTCGGAAGATTTTTATCAAAGTTTACATCCAAACCGCATAAATGGCGGACAAATCCTTTAGACAGCTTGATACTTAGCAAAAGCGCTGCTGCTTCAAGAAATTCAAAGACCAAAGCAGATTATGAAAAAGCAAAAGCAGAAACAGCTGCTGCATTAACTGCAGCTGAAAAAAAAGAAGCTGATGCAGCAAACGCGGGTTTTTCTGATGAACATCTTAATGCAGAGGCGCAAACCTCTATAACAACATGGCTGATCGCAAAGAACGGTCTTTCAAAGGCAAAAAAGAAAGCTTCAGTCAAGCCATACAACCAAATCGTATACCTCGTAGGGCTGTTTTTTGTTATTGCTCTCCTTTTTGGCGCTGGTATTGTCGCTATGGGAGATTCTTTTTCAGCATTTTTTAAAGGTTTCTGTCTTATCTTCTTACTTTCGGTCATCTCTTACTTGCTTGCTTCCCAGGCAACGGTTAAAGCATACGGTATAGGGTATGCTGCATGGGCCATAGCCATCGGGCTTTTGATATCGAACACAATTGGAACACCGAACTGGGCAATTCCCGCTGTACAAACGGAATATTATATTAAAACCGGCCTGGTTCTCCTTGGCGCGGAAATACTTTTCAGCAAGATCCTGTCAATAGGGGTTCCGGGCATCTTTGTGGCATGGGTGGTCACGCCAATTGTTCTGGTTTCCACATATCTTTTTGGACAAAAAATTATTAAGATCCCATCCAAGACATTAAATATTACAATATCTGCGGATATGTCTGTGTGTGGTGTTTCTGCGGCCATTGCAACAGCAGCAGCCTGTCGTGCGAAAAAAGAAGAGCTTACCTTGTCTGTCGGTCTGAGCCTGGTTTTTACTTCAATCATGATGATCGTTATGCCAGCAGTTATAAAAGCTGTTGGCATACCTGAAATCCTGGGAGGTGCCTGGATGGGCGGAACAATTGACGCCACGGGCGCTGTGGCAGCAGCTGGCGCTTTCCTGGGCGAAAAAGCTTTATACACGGCGGCGACGATAAAAATGATCCAGAACATATTAATTGGAGTAATCGCTTTTTGTGTGGCCGTTTACTGGTGTGCTAAAGTTGAAAATATACCCGGTCAGAAAGTAGGTGCCATGGAAATATGGCACCGGTTTCCAAAATTCGTTATCGGTTTTATCCTAGCATCCGTTATTTTTTCTGCTATTTACGCATCTTTAGGGCCGGATGTGGGTTACACGCTTATTGACCAAGGTGTCATCAAAGGGATGTCAAAGAACCTGCGTGGTTGGTTTTTCTGCCTGGCGTTTGTTAGTATCGGATTGGCCACAAACTTCCGGGAACTACGTGAGCAGCTGAAAGGCGGAAAACCGCTTATCTTGTATGTGTGCGGTCAGACGTTCAACCTGATATTAACGCTCATGATGGCGTATATAATGTTTTACCTGGTATTTCCTGAAATTACAGGGAAAATTTAAATATGACAAAAGCAGTTTCCGGTAATGAGCCGGATAAACAAAGACTACACATCGTAACCTTCAAAAAGTGGGTGCCTATCGCTTTTGCCACATGCCTTCTTGTTCTGTTCATATATGTGATAGGCCCTATGGGGCTTGAAACAGAAGCCTTGAAACCGATGGCTGAATTTATTGAAGAGAATGATATTAATGTCAATGCCTATTATTATACTGAGGTCGATGAATTCTTCGAAGCAGAGCGGCATATGCGTGAGTATTTGAAACTTGTGCCGGGCAGTAGATAATAAGATATCGGTAACCTCTTACACTCTTTTATAGTTCCCCTTCAAAGAAACAAGTCCCATATTACAGAACATTTTTAAAATACCTGGTTAAGTCTTGACTAATAGTTATTAAATGCTAATTTTAAAAGCTGATTTTAATCATAAAAGGAAGCAACATGGAATTCGAACCGGTTATCGGGCTGGAAGTTCACGCCCAGCTTAAAACAGACACGAAGATTTTCTGTTCATGCTCCACCTCCTTTGGTGCGCCGCCGAACACTCATATCTGCCCGGTTTGTCTCGGCATGCCGGGTATGCTGCCGGTGTTAAATAAGAAGGTTGTGGATTATACAATTAAAATGGCTATTGCAACAGGCTGTAAGGTTGCTGAAACAAGCCGTTTTGCACGGAAGAATTATTTTTATCCTGACCTGCCTAAGGGGTATCAGATATCCCAGTATGAACTGCCGATTGCTGAAGCCGGTCATGTGGATATAGAGGTTGATGGCGATAAAAGCAGGATCGGGCTGACCCGGATTCACATGGAAGAGGACGCGGGCAAGCTGAATCATGATCCTGACCGCCCTGTCAGTATGGTAGACTTTAACAGGACAGGCGTTCCCCTTATAGAGATCGTGAGTGAGCCTGATATCAGGTCACCGGAGCAGGCAGGTGCGTATCTTAGAAAACTAAGGTCTTTGGTTCGGTATCTCGGTATATGTGACGGCAATATGGAGGAAGGGAGCTTCCGGTGCGATGCTAACGTGTCTGTCCGGCCCAGGGGAGATGACTCCTTAGGTACCCGTACAGAGGTGAAAAATCTAAACTCCTTCCGCCACGTGGAAAAGGCGCTTCATTATGAAATCAGACGGCAGATAGGTATTATAGAAGAGGGGGGAGAGGTCATACAGGAGACACGGCTATGGAACGACACCGCCGGCAGGACAAATTCCATGCGGGGTAAGGAAGAAGCCCATGATTACCGGTATTTCCCGGATCCGGATCTGCTCCCGCTTATTATTGATAATGAATGGATAGATACCATAAAGAAAAATCTACCGGAACTTCCCGGGGATAAAAAAACGCGGTTTGAAAACAATTTCCAATTACCGTCATATGATGCTGACTTTTTAACGTCATCAAAAGAACTGGCCGATTATTTTGAAGCTTGCGTTAAGCTGTTTCCCCAGCCCAAACAGGTCAGCAACTGGGTCATGGGATCTTTGTCAGCCCTTTTAAACGCAGAGGAAAAGTCCATAGATGAATCCCCTGTGTCTGCTGAAAACTTGGCCGGACTCCTGACACTGATTGATAAGGATGTGATCAGCGGTAAAATTGCAAAAACCGTATTTGAAGAGATGGCAAAAACCGGCAGCCCACCTGAAAAAATTGTAGAAGAAAAAGGGCTTGTTCAGGTTACGGATGCTTCGGCTATTGAAGAAGTTGTAGACAAGGTCCTTTCTGATTCACCTGATGAAGTTGAAGCTTATAAAGGTGGTAAGAAGAAGCTGATGGGGTATTTTGTGGGCCAGGTGATGAAGGAGACCAAGGGGAAGGCCAATCCAAAGATGGTTAATCAGATTATTGGGAAAAAGTTGGATTCTAGATGCTAGATCCTAGATGCTGGATGCTGGAGAATTATTTTTTTTTACAAGGATCCAGGATCCAGCATCTAGAATCTAGCCCGCATCATCTAGTTTTTCATACAGAAAGACTGCGGGAATTGACGATGTTTTAATGCTCTGTTTTTGAGTTTGCTGCAAATAAAAAAAGCCTGCCGAAAAATCGGCAGGCTTTTTTATGTTTTATCTGTCTATTCTTAGCAAAGGCTAGAATGTCAGTGTAAATGAATGCCAGAACTTCCAGATGTCCTCAGGATCGATCATGCCGGGCTGTCCGTAATCGATTGACGCCCAGGCGAGTCCTGCGGCATAAGTAAACGCGTCAGTGATCTTCAGTTTGCCTTCTACATCAAGCTCATAGGCTTCTGTTTCATCTTCGAAGGTATAGAGAAGGTTCGTTGTATACGTGTCCAGATTACCGTCACTCAGCACGTCATCTGATTCAACTTCGTAAACAGAATATTCAATGTTACTCATGACAAATGTCAGAGACGGGCAGATGGTCAGCTTATCATTCACAGGAATGTCAGCATATACCTGAAGTGCTGTCTGGCCACTAAGGTCTCCTGTTGCAGCAACAGACATAGCTTTACGATAGGCAAGAGCATTAGCGTTTGCGTACTCAGCAGCATCGGCGGCAGTCATGCCCAATCCAGGACTACCATCAAAATCGTCGCTTGTGTCGGTTATCGCTTCGTTGTAATGGTAACTGTATTCTTCAGCAGGTCCTATGATCTGGTCTGTATCAAACTCATCACCGAGGATTTCAGCGGTTTCAAAATCGTCGCCAAATTCAAACCCTATGAAGGAATCCTCATCATAGGAGCCGTGAGCTATGAATGCGCCTACTCTGGCGGAATCCAGGTCAATCCAACAATTCAGATAGAGACCCCAGACATCAGCATCTTCTTCTTGCCAGTCTTCGTATTCACGCCTTGTATTGAAGTACCTTGATGACCAGTCATAGACATGCCAAGCCACTTCACCCTCATACCCTATATTGTCGCCGATGGTTCCTTCAATACCAAGTTCAAACTTGGTAATTGTACGGTCATTATCAGCCTCATCCCCGTTACGGGTAAGCAGCGCAATATCATCATCATCATTAAACCTGATAAAATCCAGATTGTCCAGATCTCCGAGTGTGATGAAATCACCGTCTCTATTGTGTACAATGCGGGGTTTTAAGGTCATGTTGCCGGCTTTATAGATAGCTGCCAGGTAATATGTGTCAGCATCATCTTTTTCAGCATTCTTATAAGAATTAGAGTACGGATAATACTGGTAACCTTCTTCATCCCCTGTCTTTTTTTCCAGGATACCGATAACCGTAAGATCTTCATTAACTTTCTGTTTGACCATTACTCTGTAAGCATCAGTATTGGCATCAGCAAAAGAAGTGGCCCACGTACCAGAATGCATGAGGCCGAGGCTCAGGGTTGTGTCGGTCGGGAAGATGTGGGTCATCCAGATGTAGTCACAGTCAAAATCATCATCTTCACCCATACCCCAGACCTCTGGTCCATTTTCATCGTCATAGTCATCACCATGAACATGAAATTCTGCTGTAATGAATGAACGGTCTTCAACGTTAAGAACCGCTTTAAAGTTTACTTCCTGTTCATAGTTTGACCAGTCGTAGGCAGGGTCATCACCATCATCATCAAACTGGTAGTCCTTGTCACCGTCTTGATTATCTGTTGCCATATTGTAATTGAACCATTTCTGGCCAATTACTTCCATTTCGCCGGTTAGATCAATCGTAACATCGGCAAGGGCTGTGCCCATACCAACAAGCAGCACAAGTATAATAAATGACATTTTTTTCATCATCTGTTTTTCCTCCTTAGAAAATATTGTAAAGTTAACATTAAATTTTTTTATTTACTCAAACAATTTTTTTTCTATTGCCACCTCCTTTCAGACTTGTCTTTTAATCAAAACCGCTCAAATGCTATTTGTCTATATAAAAAAACAGCTTTTAGTTAGCTGTATTTTTATTTTGTATTTTTCAACTGGTTATTATTAAACGGGAATGGACATATGAGTATGTCCTGTCTCTATTCATCCTGCTCTTAATATAATGCCGGCCCATAATAGAAATTTTAGAAAAAAGAAAATATGTTTTTATCGTTTAATGATATAATTAGCTATAATTACTATAATTTGTAATAGAACTAACACCACAGAAAAGTCAAGTCAAGACAAATCGCTTATTTGTTTATAGAATAATATAATAGATTATGATTAAATTAAATTATAAAAAAGAAATTAACAGCCGATTGTTTTTTAACCGGAGCCCAAAAAGTTCGTATTTACCTGAATTAACTGTGTATATTTTGTTTTTCAGGGCGCATTTGAGACCGGTAAAACTCCAGACAGGTATGTTTGTTCCGATTTTAAACTGTTTTTTTAAGTATGATTTTTTTTACTAAAAGCTCTTAGATTCAAGTTTTTTATGGCAGGCATTCAAATTTTAACTGTAAAAGCTCAGGATTCACAAAGGAAAAAATAAATAGCGGAGATAGGCAATTAAACCTTTCAATCTTGTAATTTTTTTGGTAGTTATTCTTTCCTGATAATAGATAATATTTATGGAGATTGTTTAAAGTGAAATTCAGATATGTTTTAAGTTTATTGCTCGGATTATTTATATCCCTTTCTGCTATTACAGGCAAAACAGCTATTGAAGGGAGTAAGTACAGGGTACTCATTCTCCCTTTTAATATCCACTCGGAAAAGGACCTTACCTTTCTACAGAAAGGTATCAGGGATATGCTATCAACCCGTATCGCTGCCAGTGGCAGCGCTGTTCTGGTAAGCGGCGATGAGGCGGTAGCTGCATTTAAAGAGATGGACGCGGCTGTTGACATGCCTGCTGCCATATCCATGGGAAAGAAATTCTCAGCCGATTACGTTCTGTTCGGGAGTTTAACTGTTTTTGGCGAAAGTATCAGTACTGACGCGAGATTTGTGAATGTCGCTGCAGGTCAGGAGATGGTGACCTTCAGCCAGACAGGGAGCACCCATGGAGATGTTATATCTCACGTTAATGTTCTTGCCAGCCAGGTAAATGAGAAAGGTTTTGGCGCTGTCAGGATCGTAACCGCTCCTCCGGCCCCTGTGGCAGAAGAGAGCACAATCGGTCAGCACCCAGACAAGCTTCTGGCGCCATCCAAGAACCAGCCAACTGTTCTTTCTCCTTCACAGCCGGCGGTTCTTCCTTCAGCACCTGCGGATGTCCTGTCGTCTACGCCATTGTCACCAGGTCCTAGGCCGGCACCAGCACCAACAATGACCTACCATCAGGCCCTGGCATATAGAGCAGCACCTGTCGTCCCGGCAACTGCCTGGAGAAGCGGAAAGCTCGATATAAAAATTACGGGTCTTGGTGTGGATGATGTGGACGGGGACGGGCAGAATGAAACTGTTTTTGTGAGTAGTTCGAATATTTACATCTACCGTTATACGGGCGGGAAATATTATAAACTTAAAGAAATCATCGGTAAAAAGAGTAACAATTATATCGGTCTTGATATTGCCGACATAAACGGAAACGGTCTACCGGAAATATTCGTAACACAGGTTTCCCGTCCTGGGAACAAAGAGAACAAAAAAGGTTCCTGGACAGGTTACCTGAAATCGTTTGTCCTTGAATGGAACGGCAGTGAATTCGCCAGGATCGTGGATCGTGTTCCATGGTTTCTCAGGGTAATAAACATGCCGGGCAAAGGACTTGTCCTGTTGGGACAGAAAAGGGACCGGGACAAAGTGTTCTCAGGCAGAGTCCAGCAGCTTGTTTGGAAAGGTGCTGGTTATGAACCAGAATCAGCCTTGCGCCTTCCGGAAGGGATAAATATATACGGTTTTGCTTATGGTGATGTCCAGAACAACGGCACCCAAATGATTGCGGCATTTTCAAACCATGATCGTATTATTCTGCTTGACGAGAATTGGGATGAGGAATGGATCAGCGATGAACGCTACGGCGGGAGCCCCACGTATATTGAGTATCCTAGGGCGTATGATGCAGAAGAGGCTGATCGGTATTATGTGCCACCCCGGATCCATGTTGTTGACCTTGATATGGACGGCCGGCAGGAGATTATCGCGGTTAAGAATGTGGACAAGGCCAAGCGGGCGCTTTCGAACTTCAGGCTGTTTAAAAACGGATATATTGAGTGCCTTGAATGGAACAACATTGGACTTGAAATAAAATGGCAGACTCAAAAAGTATCACGGCACATCAGTGATTACGTCATCGGCGATATGAACAATGACGGCCAGGAAGAGGTGGTTTTCTCAGTAGTTACAACAGCGGGTACTATTTTTAAAAAGGACAGGAGCTATATTGTTTCCTGGAAGCCACCCACTTCTATGCCGGTTGCCGCGCAATAGTCTCTGATTTCCTTTTAAAGCTCCTTTTAATATTAATAAAGTTCTGTTAATTTGTTTGACTTTCAAACAGATTAACCATAATATATTAGGGTGTTTAGTCCTATCCGGCGAATTAGTACAGATGTAAGATACAAACCAGATCAAGAACCATAACAATGAGGAGGAAAAATGACGAAAAAAAATTTTGTTCTATTGATCATGATGTTTTTTGTCTTTGTTGGTGCTTCTTCGGTTTTCGCAGGTGGAATCCTCAATAAGCAGAATTTTAGTGTTGAGTATCTCAGGACTTTCAGCAGGAACGCTGCCACGGATTCTGCTGACGCAGTTGGCTACAACCCTGCTGGTGTAATGAATCTGGAAACAGGTTCCTATGTCAATATTGGCATGTTTCACGCCAGCAAAGATTATGTCAATATCTTTAATGACAACGAAAAATCTATTTCAAAAGAACCATCGGTAGTCCCGGGTCTTTTTTGCGTGCATAAAGAGGATCGCTGGTCCGTGTTCGGCGCTTTCACCGTGCCGGGTGGCGGTGGCAAGGTTGATTTTCCTCATGGCGTAGCCACATCCTACAGGATCGCGTCTGAGGTAATGACCGCGGCAAACGCACAGCTGGTGCCGGGCATATCTGCCGCCCTCCAGGGACCTCCCTTTGGACTTCCAGCTGCAGCGGCTAATGCCATGGCTCAAGGCGTTGCTTATGACAACTTTGCCCACAGCGTGGAACTCGAAGGATATCATCTTGGATTTACTTTTGGAGGCGCGTATAAAATAAACGACATGATTTCCGTGGCCGTAGGGATAAGATGTATTGATGCAATTAAAGATGCAGAAGGACACGCACGGATAAGCGCGTCAGTCCCGTCTTCATCAATTTTCCCAGGATTCGGTTCTCCTTTTGCTGGTTTTAATGACGATATTATCGCAACGATAAAATATGAGGAGACAGCTGATGATGTTGGCGGATTTTTTGGTGTAAATATCACTCCAAATGACAAGTTGAATATTGGTTTCAGATTTGAGACCAAAACAGAACTCAAATACAAGATGAAAGTAAAGGAAGACACCCTGGATATTCTGGAAGAAAGAAGAAATATGAAGACCCAGGAAGACCTTCCCGGCCTCATCGGCCTGGGTGTCGGGTACAAGATTACGCCCAAACTGAAAACAGACGTTAGTTATACCTACTATCTTGAAAAAAACGCGTCTTGGAGCGATACACAGAACAGCCTGATCAGAAGCCTCAGGAATGCCGGCGACAGCTATGACCTTGCAGTGGCATTTGAATATACATTCAACGACATGTTCCGGGGGAGTGCCGGTTATATGATGACAAACACCAATATTGCCAGTGACGATATGTACCCGTTCGCACCGGAGCTTGATGCATATACATATTGTATGGGCTTTGCGTGGAATGCCACAAGCGATCTGACGTTTAACCTTGCATTGATGAGGACCTCATATGAAAACGCCGGAACTACTGGTGAAAACGGTACTACTCCTGAGGGTATTGTATACGACAAGGATATCCATGGCTTTGGTCTGGGAGTTGAATACAGATTTAATTAAAGATTAATTTTTAACAAAAACAATTCATAACGATACTGGGGCGGACATGCTTGTCCGCCCCGCTTTGTTATTACTGCTAAAACAACAACAAAAACCGGATGTTTGTTTCTCCATCTGGTTTTGCTTCTCTGCAAGAGCCCGTCCGATAAGAATAGCACAGCAACTACCCTATATCAGCATCTCTGTCAGCTTTTTCTCACCATATCGCATGGGAAGAATTGTTGCGGCGGTACTGAGCAAAAACACCATAAAGAATGAACCGCCGGCCCATAGCCATTCATAAAGTGTCAAATCCCGGTTTCTTATACCAGCCATAAAGATACTATATACCGGGCCGGCTTCAAGGGCGATGACCGCTCCGATGTAGCAGGCGCAAAGAACCATGAAAAGGAAACCCCCAAAGCTGGTAACTGTCTGTACTGGGTTTTCAGCTTTAAAATCAGGGTAGGCAGCGCCCAAACCAATTCCCATGGCAATAACAGCCGGCACCACAAAAAGGATGGTAACGGATGAAAGGACCATCATAAATGTGGTCACATGCAGAAGTAGATTTGTAACGACAATGAGAACTTCTGTCAGGACCAGCAACGGTATAAAATAGATAAAGAATTTAATCCATAAGAATTTTTTTTTGTGAATAGGGGACGCGTTTACCAGCCAGAAAGCATTTCTTTCGGTACTGACTGCTGGATAAGCAAAGCGGGCTGTGACAGCTGTCAGCACAAAAGCGGCCAGCCCCATATTTAAAAATGCCAGGATGTTTTCAAGATAAACGGTTTTGATTGGTGATTTTTCAAGGGGAAGCACGGAAAAATTGTAAATATAGATAATAACCAGGGCACCGATTAGGAAAATCTGTGTCCATTGGGCCTGGTCACGAAAAAAGGTTTTAATCTCTTTTATGGTAAATGCCCTGACCGGACCTGAAAATTTTTTCATAAATGTCCAATCTGAGTAATCCTGACGTATAAATCTCATTTGAGCGGTGTCGGATTTTGAAAGTCCCTTAAAATAGAGCGCGTCAGCGATAATAAGGCACAAAAAAATAATTGTTCCGGAGCAGGTCATTAAAAGTGACAAATGAAACAGGCTGCCTGGGAATGATCCGGAAAGCGCGGCTTTTATACAATCAAAGGCCCATGTGCTGGGGAGAAGCGGTGATGCCGGTGTTTTCATGGCCTTAAGATATACCATGGTTGTCACAAACACTTCAGGATCAACCATCCGTTCAGGCTTGAGCAGCCGGAACGCCAGGAACAGAACAACAAAAAGTGTCAGTCCGAAAAAAATGAAAATACTCCTGATACGACTGGCCGGTATAACAATGACCGCCAGAACAACCAGGATTGAACTGATTCCAGACGCTATAATGGAAAAAAAGAGTATGGTTAGGGCGATGATGCAGTAAAAAAACGGGCCGGCGTTATATATGACTCCGTAAGCCACAAACACAGGTATGGCGTATACAATGACCATCCAGGAACTGTCCATTGTGCTTTCTATCCATCTGGCGGCAAAGATTTTGTAGCTGGAAACCGGCATGGAGTTAACCAGGTAAAGATCCCTGGAAAGATACATTTTTGACAGGGAAGTCAAAATACTGCTGAAAATCAGGAGAGAAAAAAAGGTGAGCAGGACCATTGAAAGGAGTTTATACGCCAGAATATCACCCAGCTGTTCTATTGACTGCAGATAGTCCAGGAGTCGATAGGTAACTGCAAAAATGCCGCACCAGAAACCAATACCGATCAGTGCAAGGGTAACCAGCATGCCTCCTCTGCCGGTGTCGCTATTGGAAAACATGCGGTTCTTTATGGATAGAAAGCGTGGGGTTATAAGTGTTAGTATGTCGACCATAGGGCGTACTTGAATCCTTTGTATTTAGCTTTTGTTCCAACCTCTCTCCAGCCTGCATCCAGGAACCAGCAACCAGGATCTAGTATCATGAGGTTTACTTCGTTCACTTGGCGATTAGAATATAAAGTTACTTACATAATTTACTGATGATGCACATATACTATCTTGTTAAGAGTAAAAACACTTCTTCAAAAGCAGCCTCGTTAACACCGGCCTTTATTTTTAGATCTTCTGTTGTTCCGGTGGCGATAATCTTACCGTGGTTGATAATCCCTATCCTATTGCAGACATCCTCAGCCACGGTAAGCGTGTGTGTGGACATAAACACGGACGCACCTTCAGCAGCAAGCTTTTTGAAAAGCTCCTTAACCATCTTGATCCCCAAAGGATCGAGCCCAACTAAGGGTTCATCCACGATGATCACTTCTGGATCATGAAGAAGAGCGGAAGCCATAATCAGGCGTTGTTTCATTCCATGGGAATATGATTCAACAAGTTCGTTTCCCCAGTCTGAAAGGGAAAACATTTTCAGCATATCTTCTGCTTTCTTTAAAAAACGGTCTTCTGCCACACCATACAGATCAGCAATGAATTTTAAAAACTCCATGCCGGTCAGTTTTTCATATAGATACGGCCTGTCCGGGATAAAGCCTATTCTGTTTTTCGCTTGTTCAGGCTGGTCAGCCATAGAGATTCCGCAGATTTTAACCGCGCCATGGGTTGGCGCTATAAGGCCGCCCAACATTTTTATGGTAGTTGTCTTTCCAGCGCCGTTCGGCCCGACAAAACCGAAAATTTCACCTTTTTCCACTGTCAGATTCAAATCATCCACAGCTTTAAAATCACCGTATTTTCTGGTCAGGTTTTCTAGTTCGATCATAGTGTGGTGGTCCTAAATAATAAATAAACATTTTATTGTTCAATCACCTCAAGCTTAAGTTTGCCGATGATCCCCATCAGGTCGAGCTGAAGCTTCTGATCTCCGCTGACAAGCCGGATATGGGTCGCATCAGCTGGTATCTGGCCGAACAGGGAATCAGCGGTTATCCATCTATCTGTGTAAAAAATGTTCCATGCGTGATAGTAAAAGCGGCCCCTCAAATAGACAACCCCTGCTTCCACTCGTGCCGGAATTCCAGCTGCCCTCAAAAGGGCGGCAAGGAGTACGGAATGTTCATTACAGTCGCCAATCCGGTTATCAAGGGTTGAAAGGGCGTTTGGTACGGAAAGGACAGGACGTTTTTTAATATTGTTATGTACCCAGTCAAACAGCTTCTGAGCTTTCTCCAGAGATGTATCATCTTTAGAGACTGTTTTTTTCACAAGCGCTTTGATTTCCGGGTGGTCTGACTGGACAAAAGGTGTTGCTTCAAGAAACGGTTTGAGGGAATCTTCAGTCTCTTCATCCTGGCTGCTGGCAGGTGTTCCGGTCATATTCTCCTTGAAAACCGTCAGGATATCTCCTTTTAATTTCTGTCTTCCCCCGTCCAGAGTGACACTCTCCAGTGGAATGCCGGTAATTTTAACCATCAGCATGTCCAGCTTTTCAGGGTCGGCAATTTTTATATTGGACGGCACAGATGCAATTTTTGTCATATCTTTGCTCGGTTCAATTGGAACGCCGAACAGTGCATCCTTACGGTTTGTCTTTACCATGGTGAGTCCAAGCATCCCGCTCTCTTTTAAAATATCACCATCTTCTCCCACCCAGGCTGTTTGTTCCGCGCCTTTAAAGTTCAGCAGTATTTTTGTTGCTGTTTTTACAACCCCCATACTGATGATATCTTCTTTTTCCATTACAGTGACAAGGACATTTTCCTGTCCCATGGTCGCAGGATCAAAAACACTGAAAACAAGTTTATCGCCCGGTCCTGCATCAGCACTAATTACGGATTGAATAATGCCCGCGGCGAGAAAGGGAGGTTCCTTTAGTTCAATATCTGCATGGCTGGTCGTTCCTGCGCTTTCTGTTTTTATTGAGAGGATATTGCCAGAGACAGTACCTTCTGCGGAAAAGCTGAACCGGCTTGAGCTGAGATTAAAATGGAAAGAGGAGAGAGTTAGATCCTTATTTAATGTGCCCGTGGTTTTAACGTTCAGGCTCTGCACAAGCCCCATGGTGTTGATCCTCATAAAGACATTTTCCTGAAGGTAATACCCGCTCTCTTTTTTTTGAAATAATGTATGGGAATATCCTATTTTCCGGTCATTCTGAAAGATATTCATCCATATATCCCTTTCAGGCAGAACAGATGTGCTGGTAATGGTAACTGTTTTCCGGCCTGTTATGCTATCCGGGAGGAGTTCCATCCGTATAAAAAGCAGAATCAAGAAAACGCAGCTGAAAAAAGTGCCCGCAATCCAGAATGGTTTCATTGATTTTTGTCGCAACATGGATTCCTTGCTGTTAGCAGTTCCGGCTCTCAGGCTGTAAGATAAACTGCTCCTTCACGCTTTAAAGGAGGCAGCGGTAAATTGTTTTACCGTTAACATGATGAATAGAGTATAGTTTAAAAGTGAAAAGTTACAAGTGAAAAGTTACAAGTGAGCTAAAGTTGATTAAGGTTTCAGGTATCCGTCTTTGATGGCTTGCTTCAGAAAACTGTTCAGCATGTTTCCGACCACCTTTTTTCTTATTTTTTCAGGCATATGTCCTGGCATTACAGGCAGAAAACACCACCCGGTCCATGAGACCATATAATCTTTATAGGTGTATGTCTTTAAAGGTGATCCATTTTTCGTTAAACAAACGGTCATGGTGTAATCATTTCTTTCGCGTTTAGGTATGATAAAAAGCGTGTAGATGCTTAACAAATCATTAAGACAGGTTAATTCTTTATTGGTGTCGTTGTTTAGCTGAATGATGACGTGTGTGGTTTCCAGTCCTGTTCCCATGTTGACGCGTTGAAACAGGCCTGATGCTTTAAGTGTGCTGTCAATGATTTTTTGATGTACTTTAAAGCCTTCAGAATTGTCCAGTCCCTGGTGCTTGAATGCAAAATCGTAATCAATTCCCGACAGTGCAGTGTTGTTTTTCAAGCCAAAGGAATCAACGGTTGGCACCTGTTTTCCTTGAAAACCGGCGCAAGCTGTAAGGGCAAGACAAAAAGCGATCAGCAATAGTTTTTGAAAACAACAATCGAACTTTATCATCGGCATGTTTGAAAGCGAGTCAACGTATACAGTTAAAGGTCATCTCTGTTTCCTCATCCCAGCCATCCCATAAATAGGCCTGCTCACGGCCCTTGGCAATAACACGGAACGCGTATCGAACCTGTTCCTCGTAAAATTCACAATAAGGGCTTGGGGCGTTCAGGTCACCTGAAACCATTTTTATTTCCGCAGGGCATGGCGCTCCGCAATAATGGCGGATCACGCAATTAGCGCACGGAACGATATTTTCTACCTTTCGAGTGGTTACATCCTTAAACGGCTGTGTTTTTAGGATTGAGCCGATGTCCTCCTGAAGCAGGTTCCCGCCGGAAAACTCGGAAAAGCCGATAAATTCACTGCATGGAAACACGTCCCCGTTTGCAGACACAGCAAAGAAACAGCGACCACCACCGCATGGTGAAATGTCGCACATCAGACGCCTTCCAGTGGGGCCTGCAATTCCAGCCAGAACATTGGCAAAATTCGCAATCACCAGTTTTCGGCCGGTTTTCTCATAAAGTTCATACGTGCGGTCCAGGGCCATGCAAAAGTGTTCTGACATCAGCGCATTATCCGGCTTGATCTCCTGTCCGCCTTTTTGGGTACACCTGACAGGATTAAACATGACTACGCTAACCCCGTGGTCATAATAGAAATCGACCATCTCAGGGAGCGTATGGACATTTTCAGATGTCACGGTTGTAATCACGTTAAACGCGGGATAATCAGAGAGCTTTTCCATCACATCAACCACTTTGTTAAAAGCCCCGTTATCCTGCCAGTTTTTTCTTGTACGGTCGGCTATCTCAGGACTAGGACCATCCAAAGAGATCCCGATGCCCACATGATGGTCCATGAGGAATGAAATCGCTTCATCATCCAGAAGTGTTGCATTGGACTGAATGCCAAAATGGAATTTATCATGAAACTTTTTTATGCACGCAAACACCTGGTCCCTTGCCAGCATCGGCTCACTTCCATGGAGTATGATTTGAGGTTTTGATCCTTTAGGAAGGATTTCATTAAAATAATGCTGAAGTTTTTCCAGAACAGTGGAAAGTTCCTCTTCAGTCATTGTTTTACCTTCTTTTCTCATATTTTCAGGCAGATAACAATAGGTGCAGTTAAAATTGCATTGTTCTGTGGGGTTTAAATAAGCTGCTGACGGTTTCAGCCCAAACCTGAGATAATCCATTTCTTCCTGGAAGGATTCCCCCTGCTCTTTCAGGTTTTCAACCAAAGAACCGGCCAAGGCTTCATGGATAGCTTCCTTTTCAACCAGTGCCCAGAAAGCCTTGTCAGGTTCAATGACCGCTACCTTGTCGGTAAGGCCGATATCCAGAACAGACATCTGTGGGCCGTACCCGGTATTTGCATACCGCCCGTTATGTTCCTCTTTTTTTAAGTTTTGTCCGCTGGACATAAAATCACCCCGTTAGTTCTTCTTTTTTGCCTTGGGCGCTAGTAAGATATAATGTGACAGGCCTGTGCCGATTTGACGGCAGCGGCGGCGGTAAGCGATAATTTTTTCTTTTTTCATAATCTACTCTCCTTTATTTGTGATGAATATCCCGGATCATGAGATCAGGGATTGTTTTAACACTATAAACTTCAGCAAAAACATACTTAGAGCTAAGAGTAAAGATTTCAGGAGCTTGTTAAACTCTCAGTATTCAGTCCTGTGTCCAATAAAAAAAACCTGCGCCAGCTAATCATACAAAGGCTGATACAGGTTCCATTTACCATCTGGTTCCCAAGCTATGTTTTTCAGCAGGTCTTCTGGCTTCCTTTGCCCTTTAAGCGGCCTTCCCATTTTGTTTAAACAAAACAGTGACTTAGTATGCTTAAAAGGTTCCCTTCTCTTTTTTGAAAAGGGCGGGGTTACAGCAGCGGGACTGCCATGGAATTTCACCATGTTCCGTGATACTGTAAACATGTTGGATCAAATTTTCTTGGGGTTATAGCCAAATAAGATATGGTTTGTCAAGGAGAAAGCCGGATGGCTGGGCTTTTTAACGGCATTTGATGATTATGATGAAATATAATCATCCTGTTTAGATATACATGGCTGATAGTTGACATCTGAATCCTTATATATTTGTAAAAACAAGCACTTATTTTTTTGGTGGCCATTACTGGCACAAAACTTGTACATTTTTATTCAATTAAATAAGGAAACGTTTATTTAAGCGTATCCAACAAGAACAACGTTTCAACAAAGGAGGCTGTATGAGAAGATTAATTTACATTTTTGTTTTTTTTGTATTGATACTGCATTGTTATTGCTTAACCGCGGGCAGTGTTGAAAACGGACAGCTGAATAATGCAGTACAGGACAAAAAAAATGGAAAAGATATCAGCATGTCCTTTAATGCTGATGAAAAAAAGTCAATTATATTTAATCTTAAAGAAAAGATTGATCCTTTTAAACCGTGTTTACATGAAGACGATGCAGGTTTTGATCCTGTGCCGGGAATCGATTGTCCGCAGGTTTCACCCCTACAGCAGTATGATTTGAGCCAGCTGAAACTCACCGGGATTATTCTGGGGCAGTCCGGGAATAGGGGATTGATCATAGGTGCTTCAGAAAAGGGGTTTATCATAAAAGAGGGTGATTATATTGGAAGCAGTTGCGGAACTGTTTTAAAAATTAAAAAAGATCGGATTGTGGTTGAAGAAAAAAAAGATGATAGCTTGATAGATAAGTCGGTTTATAAAAGGGAGATCCTGATACAAGGTTCTTTTGATAACTATAATCAGTTGTAATTAGGCTTGAAAAATAAGATCAAAACCGGGCCGATGAATCGTGCCCGGTTTTTGTTTGCTCTCCAGATAATTTAGTGTATGTGCTAGTGTATCGTCAATTTTTACTTCTTACGGAGAGCTCTGTTCTTGATTAAATTTTCAAGCCGGGCAGCCTGATCGGGTGTCATCTTCTGAAATTTCATGCTGTGCCGCCTGAGTTTTGGTTGTCCTTTAGACTTAGACGTATCAGCCGAGATGTCTGATATGGTTTTTACTGGTATGTCTTTTAAAACACATTTGCCGTCATGCAGAATACTGACGGCTGAAATATTATGTAACTGATCCCTACTATCCATATATTTAAAAGAAAAACCGCCTGGACTAATATCAACAAGCGGAACCATAAAGGAATTATCAGGTTTTAATATAGCAAATGTCTGTTTTGACATGAGGATCCGTTTATGCTTTCTGCGATCAACACGTTTTTTTGAACCGGTCATATCAACACCTTTTTTTTTAACGAGCACCCGTTGTATGCCGGATATAAAAAGCCGGGCTATCTAATTAAAATGACAGCCCGGCAGGTTTTTTATGGCAACCCGGCGATCCACCTAACGGCGAACCCGTAGCTTTCCGTCCCCTTTTTACAAAGGGTTTGGCTTTTTCATTACATTAGAACAAAAAGATGTTTATGAAAAACATGTTATTTAGTCAAGCTTTTAACAAAGAAAGTCTGATTCGTTTGTGCTCTCCTTTAAAATGTTGTATTAACAAAGACGGGTAGGTTATTGTTTTTTTCACCAGAACCGGGTTTGATAAAGCATGTGTTGAATCTAGTTTATAGATATTAATAAAAGGAGAGGTTTATGTCTGAGCAGAGCGATCAACCTAAACCAGTATCGATCAATACTGGTGATGAAATGTCAAGGGGCAGGTACAGTAACAGCCTGCTTGTAAGCCACACACCTGAAGAATTTATACTGGACTGGATACTTAATTCTCCGGGAGGTGCTTCACTGGTATCCAGAATAATTGTTTCGCCAGGCCACATGAAAAGAATCGTCAGTGCCCTGAAAGACAATCTGGAAAAATATGAAGAGAGACTGGGTGAAATAAAAGCAATTAAACAAGGAGATAAGACATTTCATTAATCCACAGTTAAATACATTAGCAGGGAACAAAACTACAATGCGGCAAGAGCCGAGATAAACACCGCTGTCAAGATCAGCCGTAATCCCCACTTGTCGATCATCCTGTCCCTTTCTTCCTTTGCTTTTTTTCTTGCTTCCTCAGTCATCTCATTGTCCGGGGATGTTTTTACATCAGGTGACACGGTCCCATGTGTTGTTTCAGTTTCTATGGTCTGATCGGTCCGGTCTTCAGAGACACTTTTTTTTACTGCTTCTTCGCCTCCGGTCGCTTCATAATCCGGCATTGTATTTATATCTTCAGCCTGAACTGAAGTGGGGAGCATATATAAAGTAATGGCTAAAAGAATGCCCAGGAAAACACTTCCTGTTATGTTTTTATTTATTATTCGCCTGCAGTTTTTCACGATAACCATCTCCTTATTTTTTATAAAATGAATTCAACAAAAAAGAACACATCAGGCTTGTGGGGTCAATGATAATTTTAAAAATGTTTCAACATATTGTATTAATTATATGTTTGACACCAAAACAGTTATCAGCTATTATTGCAAAACATAGGCTGTTCCTATCTTTTAAGGGCCTTAAACAGATGCTGCCAAAAGCTGATAAGCATCCTGTCTGGAATCAATAACGGAGCTGGAATGATGAAAAAAATATATCTATTAGTAGTAATCATTTTTCTAACCTATTCAGCTGATTGTGCTGCTAGGAGCATTTTTCTAAAAACCGGTGATATGCTTAATGGAGAGATTCAGGACAGCGCTATCAGGCTGCAGACTCCGTATGGAAGTATCATTATTGATACCAGCTTTCTGGAAACTGTGGCGCTTAAAGAAGACCAGCCAGATATCTATATAATAACATCTATAAATAACGATTATTTTTCCGGGCGGATATTAAATGACACTATAGAGGTGGCCCTGACCAGTGGCAACAGTTTTTTCTTAGAAATGGAAAAAATTGCTAAAATCAGTTTTAAAAAAGAGAATCAGTCTCATGAGATGAATACAACACTTTTTTTTATGAAAAACGGTGACAAATTCTCTGGTCGTTATATGAATAAAAAAATCAACTTCATGTCAGACTTCAAAAAAATATCAATACAACGAAGTAATATTAACCGGATTCAAGTTTCAGATTCGGGGTCTGAAAGCGTAAAGATTCTTAATACCAGTGGTGAAGTGATTTATGGTGAAATCCTGGATAGCAGAATTCAGATAGAGCCTGACTCTATCCATACTCTCTTCGTTTGCAAGGAAAATATTAGTGCCATACAGTTTAATGTTAAAAAACTATTTCATACAAAGCGGGAGAGTTCGTCACAAGAGGCATATGATTCAGACGGGGATTCAATCCCAAACGCTCAGGACGGATGTCCGGACACACCTTGTCTTGCCATTGTCGACAAAGGAGGATGCAGCCCAGATCCTGAAGTCCTGGCTGAAACTGACGCGGCAGATGAAACAGGAAAGATATGGATTCTGGAAAATATTCTTTTTGATTTCAACAAACAGCATATTAAGCCCCAGTATCATCACATCATTGACACAATTATTGAAGCAATACAAAAAAAACCAACACTTCATATAGCCATACACGGCCATACAGACAATCTTGGATCAGAAGAATACAATCTTGAACTTTCAGAGAACCGGGCAAGGGCTGTTATGGAATACATGATTGAAAAGGGCCTGCCAAAAGAAAAGCTGAGTATAAAAGGATTCGGTTTTTCAAAGCCCAAGATGTCAAATAGCACTGCCAAAGGGAGGGAGGCAAACCGAAGGGTTGAGATTGTGCCGGGTGAATAAAATTGTCTGCCAACAAGCCGTCTATTAAAAATAATAAAGAATTCGGATTTTTATTATGCACGAAATGGGTATTGCAGCGCAGATCATTGAAATCGTTAAATCCTCAATACCTGACAACATAACTGATCCTTGTGTTGAATGTGTCAATGTCAGGGCTGGTAAACTTTCGGCAATTGTTACTGACAGCTTACACTTCTGTTTTGAAATAGCATCAAAAGAGACCCTCCTTGAAGGCGCCATCCTTAATATCGAAGAGGTCCCTGTGCGGGCATCCTGTAAATCGTGTCAACACGAATGGATAATAAACGATGCTGTGTTTATCTGTCCTGATTGTGGGGCAAAGGTTATGGATATTCTGTCCGGCAGGGAGCTTGATGTGGTTTCAATTGAGCTTGCGGATTAGCCTGCATTTTTATAAAAAACTTGTGTTAATACAGAAAAAAAATATAGTGTTGAATCTGTTAAATTCAATTATAAATTTTCACTAACAGGAGAGAAAGTATGAGTGGTGAACACCTTATACTGATATGTGTCGTACATGTTATTTGCTGCCTAGTCGGCGGCTCTGTATGCTTTTTTCTTTACAGGAATTCATTGCGCGGAAAGCTCACTTATATATTGCTACTTATGGCCGGAGCTACCGTATACAGTTCAGCATTAATGTTTTACAAGGAAATAAATATCATAAGGATTTTAATAACCGCAACCATACAGGGTGTCAGCGGGCATATTGCAATGACATTATTGCTTATTCATATTGTCGGCCCGATTAAAAAAATCAACGTATGCCTGGATGCCCTTTCTGCCGGAGATTTTACACAAAAACCGGAATATTCCGGTAAGGATGAACTTGGATCTATTTCAAGCAAAATAGAAGTCATGATTGCTGAGATTTCTGTGTTGATTGAGTCCATAAAGAATAATACGACAGACAATCTTCAGATGGTTGAAAACTTGAATCACATTTCATCTGAAATGGCGATGATTGTTGACACTACTACCAAGAGCACTGAAATCTCTGCTGGCAAGGCTGAAAAAATGCGGTCAAATGTAACCAACGCGGCAACTTCAATGAAACAGGTTTCCACCAATACCGGCATGGTGTCGGAGGCCGTGGAAGCGATGATCGCGACAATTAATGAAATCGCCCAGAATTCTGATCAGGCAAACAGAATTACCCAAAAAGCTGTCATGCGTTCAAAGAGCACTTCCGCAAAAGTTGAAGAGCTTGGCAAGGCAGCCGCAGATATTGGCAAGGTTACAGAGACAATTACCGACATTTCAGAACAGACGAACCTCCTGGCCCTTAACGCGACGATTGAAGCGGCCCGCGCAGGCGAGGCAGGCAAGGGCTTCGCGGTTGTTGCTGGAGAAATTAAAGAGCTTGCCCGCCAGACATCAGAATCCACACAGGAGATAAAAAATCTGATTGAAGGAGTACAGCAAACAGCGTCCGGAACAGTTGATGAAATCGCGGAAATCACAAAAGTAATCAATGACGGCAATGACATTGTTTCTACGATTGCTTCAGCCATTGAAGAACAGTCCATAACAACCCGAGAAATAGCTGGCAACATCAGCCATGTTACCCAGGGAATTAATAGTGTGGCAGAAACGGTTTCATTAAGCCAGCAGGCTTTTGAAGAAATCGCAGATGATATTTCCGGGGCAACAGAGAAAACCGGAGAGATGTCGGAAAAAAGTCTGCATGTAAAATCAAATGCTGAACAATTATCCAGCCTAGCGGCAAGTCTTCAGGAAAAAGTCGGAAAGTTCAAAACACTGAGCACTTAAGCAAGAATACAAACCACTGATAATCTAAAATCATAATGAAATTATTCTACATTTATTGCAGAACAGGTATTCTTTTAACAGCTTCTGCTGTTTACCTTTTATCAGGCGGATGTTATCTAAAACAGCTTGATTTTGAAATGAACCGGATGAAAATGTCATCTGTTGTTTCAGGTAAAGCTGTTTTAAAAAGACCGTCAGAGGGGCCGGTGATCGTTATCCTCTATACTGAGATCGTAGGGGAAACAGATATTGCTTATTATACGATGCTGGGTGAATCAGACAAGTATAGGTTCCTTGTCCCGCCAGGATATTATTATTTTTTTGCTTTTAGTGATACCAATAAAAATATGATCTGTGACCATGGTGAACCATCTGGATGGTATGGCAAACCGGATTTTATTAGGATTTCGAAACCGGAAAACAGGTTGGACATTAATATTGTTATTGACGAACCTTTTGTTGCGCTAGAAGGATTTTCTTCAGATCTTACTGGCCCTGGAGTTATAGGGAAACGATTCAGGTCCGGGTTTGAGGTCATCGATATCCAGGATGAGCTGTTCGCGCGGGAAAACGGTCCTCTCGGGCAATGGGAACCAGCAACGTTTTTTGAAAAGGTAGGCGGCGGGCTTTATCTTCTTGAAGAATACAGCCGGCGCAAAATCCCGGTTCTGTTTGTGCACGGGGCCATGGCGACACCTGCTGAATGGGAATTTTTTATGACGCACATTGACCGGGAAAAATACCAACCGTGGGTTTTTTATTATCCCACGGGTGTAAAGCTGGACAGACTGGGAGACTGGCTGAATTATGACATAAAGGAACTTCACCGGTTGCACGGTTTCAAGAGCCTTTATGTTATTTCACACAGCATGGGCGGGCTGATTACAAGGGATTTCATTCTTAAAAACACCTATGAAGACAACCATAACTATGTGAAAAAGTTTATTTCCATTTCAGCACCATGGAAAGGGGTTAAAGCCGCGGAGTTCGCCAGGTATGCTAAAACGCCTGCCCCAAACTGGATCGATATAGCGCCGGAAAGTGAATTTATCAACAACCTGTTTGAGAAACCATTAGGGCCAAAGACCAAATATTATCTTTTTTTTGGTTACAGGGGGATAAGCATCCCAAAAATTCCCTGTAATGACGGCGTTGTCACACTCACCAGCGGTCTCTGTTTAAAAGCACAGAGTGAAGCAGTTAAAGTGTACGGGTTTAATGAAAACCACGGTGGTATACTTTTAAATTTGGATGTGTTTAAAAAGTTGTCGGAAATTATTGACGACTCATATCATTAACCATATATATTGTTTTCACATTGAATCAGGAAAAATATTTATTTCAAGGGAGTTTTTTATGGGTGCTTATAAATGTCCAAATTGCAGCAATGAGATGGAAGCTGTGCAGGAGCCGGATATCAGCATGGAGGTTTGCGATAATTGCGGGGGTACTTTTTTAGATAAGGGTGAGTTAAATAATCTTGCTACAGGGCTGGCCGGTGACATTGAATTTTGTTCCATTGATGATGAGGGCCATGAGGATCTTTTCAGCAAACGGGAATGCCCTAAATGCAACAACCAGGTAATGAATAAGATAAACCTGTTAAGATATTCTGATATTATTTTTGATCATTGCCCTGAATGCGACGGTTTTTTCCTCGATAAAGATGAAATTTCAGGAATGAATGAAGAACTGGCAAACCTGTCAAAGAATCAAAGAGGTGAAGAGTTCAGGGGAAAAATTGAAGACCATCTGGTGAGGCTGGATAAACTTACTGAAGTGCACATGATCTCAAAGTCAGGTGGCCTGGCAGTACAAGCGGATATGTTTAATTGTTTAAGGATTTCTGTTTTTTATAATAAGCCATTGGGATATGGGATAAGGGTATATTATGAAAAAATGTCTGACAAATTCTTTAAAGCAATAGGGCTGTTTAAGAAACAGGATGTTGAAACCGGGAATAAAGATTTAGATAAATACCTTATTATCCAGGGTAATAATATTGAAAAGACAAAAGAGATTCTATTGAACAAAGATGTTCAGAAATGTTTGATGGAATTTATAAAAACCAAACCTAAAATAGTACAGCGGCCTGTTTCTTTAGAAATACTAGATGACCGGATTGTGTGCAAAGACGGACCTTGTGCTGATAATTGTTCCTATAACGTTGAAGCAGATCCTGAAGGGATTATCAGCGGGATGCTGGAATTGGTAAAAGCTATTGAAATAGCTTCGTCTTAAGTTATGATGAATATTTTAAATAAAGCTTCTGTTTTCGCCGATTCTAGTGTGATACAATCTCATATTGTTCATGACCAATGACAAAAAAAAGACAAAGATAATTTTGCTGCCGGGACTGGATGGCACAGGCTTGCTTTTTGATCCGCTATTAAAAGAATGCCCAGAAGTATTCATACCTATAGTTATTAAATATCCCCATGATAAATACCTTTCCTATGATGATCTTGAAGCAATCATTAAATCTAACATTCCAGGCAAAGAACAGTTTTTAATACTCGGCGAATCTTTTTCAGGTCCCCTTGCCGTCAGGATTGCCGCAAAGCATCCATCCAATTTGCTTGGTGTGATACTGGCCGCGTCCTTTATAACATCACCCATACCACCCTGGATGAAAGTCCTGCCCATAAAATTGCTCTGTCGAATGCCGAAATCTTTTTTTTTAATGAGATATTTTATGCTTGACAATGTGTCGGGATCGGATATTTCAGAAACTATTAAAACAATTGTAGACAAAGTGCCATCGGAGGTGTTTGCCGGCAGGATTGAAGCTGTATTAAACGCTGATGAATCTGAAGCCCTTAAACAGGTAAACATTCCAATATTGTATTTACGTGCATTAAATGACAGGCTTGTTAGAAGAAAAAATCTTGATATCATAAAAAGACTAAAACCAGACATTCAAATTGCTGATATCAATGCGCCGCATATGCTGCTTCAAACCAGACCTGAACAGGCGTGGGAAGAGATTCAAAAATTTACAAATAATATTAAATTAGATAGGAAAAGAGCTTAAATTGTCCTGATTTGGAAAATGTGCTGAGAAGGGACAATATTTGTTTTTTGAAAGGGTAAACAGAGAAAAATATTAATCATTGTTGTTTCTAAGGAGAACAATATGAACTTTGAGAGAAAAAAGGAGTTTTTACTGTTAGCAGTATGTTTTTTTTCAATGTATTTTATAGGTTGTTCAGTTAAAACTAGTGTGGCAGGACGTGCAGCTGATTTTACTGGGGGCATGATTGAGAAAGACCGCATGCTTATCTGGAGTGCTTCTCTGGATATTGAAGTGGATAAGGTAAGTGATGCTGTCGACCTTGTTGTTTCTATTATCGAAGAGAGCGGGGGGTATGTTGAGAGTAAAAGTATGAGCGGTGAAAAAGGTGCCAGCTTTAAACTCCGTGTCCCGTCAAAACAGCTTACACCAGTCATTGACCGGTTAGCTGATCTGGGCCACGAAACGCACAGGCGTATTTCTGCGCAGGATGTGACCGAACTGTATATTGATACAGAGGCCCGCCTTAAAAATGCAATTGCTCTGCGCGATCGTCTGAAAAAGCTTTTGAAAAGGGCTGTAAATGTTAAGGATGTTCTTATCATTGAAAAAGAACTGACACGGCTTCAAAGTGATATTGATTCCATGGAGGGAAAACTTAAAAACTTAAAAGGGAGAGTTGATTATTCATCAATTGCCCTTTCTTTAGATCAAAAAACAATATTGGGCCCTTTAGGATATGTTTTCAAAGGAGTTGGCTGGGTGATTGAAAAGCTTTTTGTCATACGATAAGGTGATTCACTATTCCTTTAACGTAGAAAAAAATAAAACACGATATAAGATTTATAATACAAAGAAATGAAGATTATCACCATAAGCATTTCATTTGTGCTCTTCTGTATTGCGGCCATGATCAATAGTGAAGCATATGGAAAAACCATCCATGTATTTGTTGCATTATGTGATAATGATTCCCAGGGGATTGTTCCTGTACCAGAAACACTTGGCAATGGAGATAAACCGGAAAATAATCTCTATTGGGGGGCGATGTTTGGCGTGAAAACGGTTTTTACGAAAAGCAAACAATGGAAGCTTGTCTTACTACAAAAGCATATCAGTGAAACCATTTTAGAAAGAGCGGTGTTTGTTAACTTAAGGGAACAGGATGTGTACCTTATTGCTGATGCATACAGGGGAAAAAATATAAATGATGCTATTAAAGATTTGCTGAAATCAAGCGCTGGAACCTATGACTTGAAAGTCACGATAAAGGACAAATTAATTATTCATGGAGGGTCAACATCTGATCTGCTTGTTTATGTAGGACATGATGCGTTTATGGATTTCTGGAAACCATCGGTTTTGTATAAAAAACTCTTTAAGACCTTTCCGGCCGGCAGTAAAGAAGGTGAGCCGCGCAATGTGTTTGTTTTGTCATGTTACAGCAAGGACTATTTTAAAACACCTTTGAAGAAGGCAAATGGTTATCCATTGTTATGGACAAAAAGCAAGCTTGCTCCTGAAGCCTATATTCTTGAAGGGGCGCTGGAAGGATGGATGAAGAATGAAAGTGGTCAGAAAATTGCTGACAGGGCAGCCAAAGCATATTCAGCCTATCAGAAATGTTCATTAAAAGCGGCAAAGACGATTTTTACTTCAGGATGGTAAATATAAAGTTTCTGTTGAGATAGATGCAAAGAATCCGTATAATGTGTTTTATTAGCATATGAATTCTTCTATCAAAACAGGATTGACCTTTGGACTCACATCAGGCATTATCACCACGCTGGGCCTGATGGTTGGCTTGAATTCAGGGACCCATTCGAAGTTTGCTGTTCTGGGGGGCATATTGACAATTGCTATTGCTGATTCTTTTTCAGACGCACTTGGAATTCATATATCAGAAGAAGCTGAAAATGTTCATACTGAAAAAGAAATTTGGATGGCAACGATTGTTACGCTTTTTTCTAAAATGCTTTTTGCCCTGACATTTGTAATACCGGTCATTTTTTTAGATCTTAAGACGGCTATTATCGCTAGCATTATCTGGAGTATTATTGTTCTGACGGTTTTGAGTTATTTTATCGCACGAGACCAGGGGAATAGTTCTGCCAGGGTTATCTTTGAACATTTATTGATAATGGTTGTGGTGATATCTTTAACACACTGGATCGGAGATATGATTTCAGGTATATGTATGCTGGAATAGCCTGTGGGTACACGCTGACAGTCATTCTTCTTCAGAAACTCGATTTGTCGAATAACCACTTGTTTTTTAACAGAATTTATTAAATTAACACCATTGATATACTTGGATTTAAGGTAAATCGACCCTGAAAATCAGGATTCCCCCTATTTACTTATATTATAAATCCATAGTATGTATTAATGTTATTTTGGTTTTATTCAATACAGGAAAGATCCGGTTTTGTGCTAGAAGCTGGTATTAAATATTAAAATTCATTATTTTAAAGGCTTATATGCACCGATTTCTAAACAATTATTTATATTACAACTGGTTATTTGCCTCAATTTGCTGTTTAAAATACGGCTTTAAATCTATAAGGAGGTATGTATGAAAGAAGAACGGTTTGATATTGTCATTATCGGCGGCGGTCATAATGGCACCACCACAGCCGCGTATCTGGCCAAATGCGGACTGAGTGTCTGCGTGCTGGAGGAGCGGCCGGAATGCGGTGGTTGCCAGGAGACAGTTGAGCCTATGGCAGGGGTAAAAATTCAGCCCCACGCGATTGCCAACTATGGCGGGTCAGCACCGGGCTGGGAACAGCTGGAGCTGTGGAAGTATGGTTTCCGCATGGACTGGAATCCCAACAAGGAAATTCCTTTTCCTGTAGAAAGAAACTTTTTAACCAGCGAGGGTATGTCCCCCATGACCCAGAAAGATGTAGAAGGGTACATGAAGATCACCTGTATGGATGTAAGTGATGATGCTTTCAAGGATCTGATGCGGGCCACATTCTGGTGTCCTCCCCACCCGGTGGGTACTGAACTGGATGAAAACAATATTCCCTACATGCAGGTCTACAAAGAGCACCACCCGGAAATGTGGACCAGAGAACTCATGGAAATGACCATGTTTGACCTCATGGATGAATACCTCGACACGGAACCGATGAAAGTTAACGCGGCATGGATTGCTGCGGTATCCGGCGCGCACGGTCATATGGAAGGGGTTGCGATCCCCGCTCTCTGCAGTGTGGCGACGGTCGGGCCGCCGGCGGTGGCCAAGCCTGTTGCCGCGCGGGGCAATATTCATGGTCAATTTCATGCGCTTTTCAGATGCGCTGTTGCTCATGGCGCGGTATTCCGCACATGCTGCCCGGTTGAAGAGATCATTATTGATGACGGCAGGGCGATCGGTGTCCGCCTGAGAGATGATGCTGTCCGTCCGGCCAAGAAGATCTGGGCGAACAAAGCGGTCATCAGCGCGACCCATATCAAGCCGACGTACCTGGATCTGGTGGGGCCGCAGCACCTGGATACAGGCTTTATGCAGCGGATTAAGGATCTGAGCCTTAAGGGAGGCAGCCTTTATATGACCCATTTTTTGACCAAGGAAGAGCTCCGTTTTAAACCCCAGTATAGGGCAAACCTTCCCAAAGATATTGAAGACTATTACGGCTCGTTTATCTCCCCGTTTTTCCCCATGGATTCACGGGATATTTATTTTGAAAATGTTAAAGTTCTCTTCGGCGAGCAGCAGAATATGACTTACCCGCCGGAAAGAGCCATTTACGGCATGGTTACCGGCCAGCTATATGATGAAACCAATCCCCAGTGCACACGGCCCGGCATGCACATCAACGGTCCCTTATGGATGATTATGCCGACTCCGCAGTATAATAAGGACGGCGAAGATGCCATGTGTAAAGACGAGTTTGATAGAAAAAAATGGGATGAATACATGCGTCAGTCCGTGGCATGCGTTGCCGAAAACCTGGATGACGATAATCTCATTCGGATTTTTAGCGATTCGCCCCTTGACCAGCAGATGCGCAACACCGGTGTTCTGGGCGGTTCATGGTATGGTATCCGGTGCGATAGGGACCAATGGTGGAACGAGCGCCCGCTGCCGGAAATGGCACGGTACCGGTCACCGATCGAAGGGCTTTATAATGCCCATCAGTCATCCGCTCATCCGGGCGGTCTCTGCCTGATGGCAGTCGGCTATAACCTGATGCACATCCTTATCGAGGATGGTATTGCTGAACCGGGCGACTGGTGGTATCCGTCAAAATGGTATATCCCGGAAGAAGGCAAAATATCAGCAATCCCCAAGTAAAGTGGAAAAGGAGAAAAAATATTATGGCTAAGAAAGAACTTGTAGGGAAAAAACATCCTCAGGCATTTTTTCCGGAATTTCCACCAGAAAGTGAATGGGATGTTGTTGTCATCGGCGCCGGACCCAACGGCCTTATAACTGCCGCGTATCTGGCAAAGGCGGGGCTTAAAGTTGCCCTGGTTGAACGCCGTTATGAAATCGGCGGTGGACTGGCCACAGAGGAAATCCTGTGGCCCGGTTATTATTCAAATATTCATGCGATCTATCATATGATGGTCGAATACATGCCTGTATTGCAAGATTTCGACCTTGAGCGTCACGGCCTGGTCTGGATCAAACCAAACCAGCAGACAGCCATGTTATACAGTGACGGCACATCCCTGTCGCTGTGCCGCATGATAGATGACACCATGGATTCAATTCACAAGGTTTCTCAAAGGGACGCAATCCAGTTCGGCCGTGTGATGAGGACATGGCGACGGATTGTTGACGAGATCGTGGCACCGGCCACGTATATCCCGCCAATGCCGCCCATCGATATTACCATGGCCATGCAGAAAACCGAGATCGGTGAGGCCATGCTGGAACTTACAGAGCACAGCCCCCTTGAAATTATCAACAATACATTTGAAAATGAAAAACTGCGGGCGCTTTTGTTATACGCATCCTGTATGTGGGGCCTTGATCCGCAGGAGACCGGCGTGGGATTTTTCGTGCCACTGCTGCTGGTACGGGGAATGAACAAGTGCTACTGCCAGGGCGGTTCCCACAAGCTGGGCAATTCCCTTGCCCGTGAATTTGTTCAGGCAGGCGGCACCATTCTTGACGCCTCCCAGGTAAACGAGATCATCATGGAAGGGGGAAAGGCCAAGGGTGTTGAGCTTTGGGAAGGTCGTACACTTCACGCAGACGCAGTTGTGTCTACCCTTGATCCTCACACTACATTCCTTGATCTTGTGGGGGGTGACAAACTGCCAGGCGACCTGAAAGGCTCCATCGAAGGCTGGACTTATGACAAGTGGAGTTTCAATACCCTGCACGTGGCCACAAATGAGGCGCCGAACTACGCGTCTGATCATCAATGGGTAAATGAGACGTTTATGAACATCATCGGTTTCGATAATACTGATCAGGTCTTAAAACACTGGGAAAACGTGGTTTCCGGCAAGCTGGACCTGAACAATATCGGCGGCCACTGCACCACGGAGACCTTCTGGGATTCTCATCTTGCAAGAAAGCCAGGACATGTGGCGTTTTTCCAGATGCACGCGCCATATAATATTGACGGCGGCTGGCAGGCCAGCGGAGAAGAGGTTAAGGAAGCGATGCTTGCCACATGGCAGAAAGCAGCCCCGAACATGACCAAAGAGAACATTATTATATCTGAGATGGAGTCGCCAGAGGACATCGAGATCCGGATGCCGAACATGCGTTTCGGTTCGATTAAGCATGGTGATTACAAGCCTGTTCAGCTTGGCTGTTTCCGTCCCAACCAGGAATGCTCCAGCACAAACACACCTATTGAAGGCCTTTACGTTGGCGGTGCGTCAGTTTATCCCGGCGGCCTGATACTTGGCGGACCTGGTTATCTCGCGGCAAACAAGGTTGTTGAAGATCTTGGAGGTAAAAAATGGTGGAGTCCCACAAAAGATATGGAAAAGTATGTTAAAACATACCTGGAATAAATTTTAAAAAATACAGGATATCCTGGATTAATCTTCGGGGCCGGCGGACAAAATATTCCGCCGGCCCCGTTTTTTTTCGTGAACAGCCTAAGACACCGATATGGTACAAAAAGCAGATTCATGAGATGAAAGAAAATTAAGAAAAATCAAGATAACTTGCTAAAAAATAAGAATATTATTAGATTTGGTTGAAAAAACAGAAACTGTGATATATTGGATAAAAATCAGTTCAAATCTTATAAAATCGTGACAAAAAGAAGCGTGTCAACTAATAACTAATGCCATATAAAAAAACACTTGATTGCACCTTAAATTGTATGTTATTATGTACAAAATTCATACTGAAAGAGGTACAAAATGCAAAAGTTCAAAATTAATCAAGACATTAGGTCGTTGTCGGAAGTCAGGAATTCCATGGCTTCTTACATTAAGCAAGTCCATGACACAAAGCGCCCGGTAATAATTACTCAGCATGGCAAAGGGGTTGCTGTACTGTTGGGTGCAAATGAATTTGAAGCTATGCAAGAAAAAATTGAGCTTCTATCAGACGTCCAAACCTCTCTCAACCAACTGGCAAAAGGAGTAGGGATATCCCACAAAAAGGCAAAAGACAAACTATTGAAGCGAGTTCCTAAATGAAAATAGTATGGTCTCCCCTTGCTGTTGAAAGGGCATCGGAAATCGTTGATTACATCGCACAAGATAAACCTTTGGCAGCGGACAAATGGATTCATACAGTATTTTCAAAGGTTGAGCAGCTTCAATCTAATCCAGAAATCGGACGGATCGTCCCTGAAATTAATGAGCATCAATTCAGGGAGTTAATTTACGGAAATTACCGGATCATCTATCAACTCGAAACCAAACAAATATCCATACTTACTATTCGACATGGAAAACAGATATTGCCAATAGATGAGATTAAGGCATAACAAATCACCGCACTGAATTTTTACTCCGCTGAGTTCCGTAAAAACCAGTGAGTTCAAGCGTACGTTATGTTTTAGGAGGTGTTAATATGTACAAAATTATTAATTTCATAGTAATGACTCTTCTTTTATTCGGGTGTAGTGACGGTACCCCGATGAAAATCACCGAACAGCACAGCAACTACGTAGGGGCCTGGCAATTTCGATTTGAAAATATAGAGAGTAACTCGATAAAAATAGATAATATGCTTCTAGTCATTAATCATGATGGAACAGCTATATACCGTCAATGTGAGGTTAATGAAACGAAATCCAAGAATTACAAAAGTAGTTCACATTCTTCAACTAATTTTTCAGAAGCTGCGGTAACTCAAATTACGGAAAACAAAATAATTATTGTTCAAAAAATAGGCTGGTTTGGTTTTGATAAGGAATTGAATATTGATAAAACTCCGTAAACCAAAAAGTTGATTATACCATTTCTATGTGGCACTTTTCAGGGTGTAAAAATTTTCCATTATACATATAGAATGTCGCATTTTTAAAGCAGGGGGATTTTAAGCTATGAACTCTGCCATAAATTGAAAAAAACGTGATCGTGGTCAGTCACGCTGATAGTGTGACTGACCACGATCACGACCACGAAAAAAAAGAAATGATACTGCGTGGATGATGTCTCTTTTAAAGCTAAAAATTCTATGCTATAGACAGATAAATCCTAATATTTATATCCAACATTATTTAAAAAATTGAAACGACTTATACAGAATCAAAAGCAGGAGGAAAAGTGGAACAATTCACAATAGATAAACAACACGAGGGATCTAAACAATATTGTATACTCGAAGATGATGGTAAATCAGCTTTTAAAAAACATATAGGAGGTAAAAAATGATTCCAGAATATTGGAAAGAATTTATTTCGAAAAACGATATGATAGGAAAAGACTTTGAGATACCGGAAACAAATGATTTGTCTGAGCTGGGAGCAGATATTAAGATTCTCAACGAGAAAGATATTATTGATGAAGCTACAAACTTCTATCCAGGTTTGGCTGTATCGAAGGATGGGTATTTACCAGTAGGAAGCTGTTTGGCGGGGAATGGAGACCCATATTTTATAAATACGAATGATGGCCCAGCAGGGCCTCTTTACCGAATTTATCATGATAGTGTTGATGAAGATGGATACGACAAAGATGATGCAGTAGAAATTGTCCTCAAGAACTATGAAGATATATTGACGTACAGCAGTAATTCCTAAGTCCGTAAAGGGATAATGTGTCATGATTTATCTTAATGTAAAAAGGTCTTCAATGATGGACGTAAATAAACATACGATAAAATATCATACTCCAAAAGACTATTTAAACGCAGCAAAATCAATTGATACATTGTCATCTGAATTACGAGAACTGGCAAAAGCACCGTATGGTTTTGTTTTAACAGCTGTTGCCGGCAACCCAAACACTGATGCAGATGTGCTTGCTTCTCTTGTACCTGAAATTGTTGTCTCATGGAGCCAGCAGGAACTTGCTGTTGAAATTGCGAAGAACAATAATGCTGATGCTGAAACACTTTCATTATTGGCTAAACACCTTATTCCTGTACTGGACAATGGGCGTAACCATCAGAAAGGATTCAGTGCAGGTATTCATTTGTGTAACAATACAAAAACTCCGATAGCAACCATTAAGACGCTACTTCAATCTGAACGTATTGCTATGCAATTCAGAAAGGTGCTTGCTCGAGAGAGTATACGATTAGAGGTTTTAGAAATTTTATTAAATGATCGAAGTGAAACCGTCAAAAACAGAGCGAAAAAAACCATCAAAGAAATAAAAAATCCATAAATGTAATGTTCTTATATAACGACATGATTGTGTAAAGAATTGGAATGAATAAACCACCAGAAATAATTGACAATGCCAAGGTACTATTCTGGGCCTGGTCCGGTGAAAAACCGTTTGGCATCGTTCACTATGAAGACGGTAGTATTGCGGCTGAGATTTATGGATTGGCTATTTGCCAGTATAATGATTCAGATACAGTATATCGTTTTAGTTGTAACAAAAAATGGGAAACAGAACAAGATGGTGAATATAGATCAGTAAAAGAAGCACAGGAGAAACTGCCTGACCAATACAGAAATGTTCCTGTACAATGGATTAAATTTGAGTGGTTTTAAGCATGTGCGGTAAATATCCATGAAATGACTGTGATAATTTGGGCGGCTGGATTAAGATAATGCCATCGCCTGGAGATAATATGGCTTCCTGGCCTTGTGATATTTTAAATTCACCCATAACCAGGTGTCCGTCATTGTATGACAATATCAGATATGTTACCTGCAGATATGGATGATCTGTATCAATATGGTTTAAAAAAAACGATATCATACGATTAGAAGGATGATATGGGTTAAGTAACCATGGATGAAGAAAAGAAAAAACTGATTGAATGGATTGATTCAGTCGGGCACTCAAATGACTCTGAATTGGCAATTTCATTGGATTTATATTTCCATGGGAATTATGAAAAATGCTGTACAATAACATGCAACACAATTAGAGCCGGTTCAGCAGAGGAACTTTATAAACGTTTAAAGGAGATTGAATCAAGATCTGATGTGGATTCAATATGGATTCGGTTTTACGATTATGAAGATGCCTTAGAAGATGATGATTCCTGGATAAACTCTGATACAATTTGGATTATAACTACTAAAAGCAAAGAAGAGGTATTGTCCTGGCTTGCTGATTTTGAACCAACTGAGTCATATTATGGAGACAGCCTATCGTCTTTCAGAAATCTGCCGAATATTCCAAAAGGTTTTAAAATGGTTGGTGTATCATGGGATTAAAAACCGATTAAGACTACAAACACGATCCTTTAGCCCGTTTTCTCACAATTCTGATTCGTTCATTTGCTGAAGCCAGCATAGTGTAGGCATGTGGATTGATTTTTAGCTTGTTAATATTATTGATATAAATTAATATTAGTTTTAGTTTTGTAGGCATTGCGTTGATGGAAAGGGTGAGGCGTGGTGCTGTAGGCATATAACAATAATAAATATCTATAAATTAATATAGTTAAAGGAAGTGTGTAGGCATGTATCTGCGAATTACAAAAAGAAAAAACAGAGATGGCGGCATAGTTAAATACTATCAGCTTGCACATAATGAGCGGCACCCTGATACCAAAAAACCTGTTGCACGCATCATCCACAATTTTGGTCGCGCTGATCAGCTGGATCCGGGTGAACTGGCCAGGCTTTGCAGGTCAATTGCCCGGGTCTGCCATCTAAATGTAGTTGATCCCATGGATGAAACAGAAAAGGGAGATATTCATGTTTCAAAGGGGTTGCGTGCTGATGCAAAACCGACTGAAGAGGATGTTTTGAATGTTACCGGGGATGATGAGCCGCTTTCAAGCGGAACGGCACAAGCAGCAGAAACAATTGAACCTGGCGGCAAACTGACTGAAAAGACAGGTGTTACTGCCAGCCAGGCGCCGGCGGGAATGCTTCCAGACACTGAGGAGAAATACAGAATAATCTTTGAAAATGCAAATGATCTGATTTTTTTTGTGGGGATTGATGGCAGGTTCCTGGAAATAAATAAAAAACTTGAAGAGATATTCGGATACAAGCGTGAAGAATTCATGGGGAAACATTTTTCTGAAATAGGGGTGTTGAGCCAAGAGGACCTCCAGAAAGTGAACAAGGAGGACTTTACAGATCAGGCTGATGATATGCTGGAGTTTAAAGTGTTTCGAAAAGACAGGTCGATCGCCCATGTTGAAGTGAGCCCCAGAACGATCACAAAGAACGGCAAAATAATCGGCACTATCAATATTGTAAGGGATATTACCAAACAAAAGCTGGCAGAAGAGAAGCTGAAAAGGGCGCATGAGGACCTGGAGAGAAAGGTTAAAGAGCGTACAATAAACCTGGAGGAGATGAATGCGGCATTGAAGATCCTGTTGGAGAAAAGGGATGAAGATAAGGTAGAACTTGAGGAAAAGATGCTGTTTAATGTAAAAGAACTGATTATCCCGTACCTGGAGCGGTTAAATAAAAGCAGGTTGGACAGACGGCAAAAGACCTGTGTTCAGATTATTGAATCGAATCTGAATGATATTATTTCACCGTTTATTCGGGGGATGCATATAAAACATCTGAAATTTACACCTGCTGAGATCCAGGTGGCCAACCTTGTAAAACAGGGAAAAACCACAAAAGAGATCGCCGATCTGTTGAATTTATCCACAAAAACAATCGAATTTCACAGGGAAAACATCAGGAAGAAGGTTGGACTAAAACATAAAAAGGTGAATTTAAGGTCGTATCTTTTGTCTATAGAATAACCTTCATTGTCACGCAAAGGCGCGAAGAAAGAGTAAAACATTGTCCGCGAATAAATCCTAATTGAGGCTAGTAAAACCTTTTTACCACGAAGATCTCGAAGGACACGAAGAAGTTATATTTTTTCTTTTTCGCGAAAAGAACGAAAAAGGATCCCGCTATAGCGGGACAGTCTCAGGCGGTTGGATTTAAGCACTATATTCCTATACTATTTAATTAGATCCTGTATGCACCGTTTTAAACGAGCGGCGGGGAAACTCCATTCTTACAATTCCTCAATTACACTCAGTATCTCTTAAACCTTGTGAGTAATGCAGTATAATGCCTGGTTTTACCAGGGAATAGGCAAGGAATGTATTAGGTTTGAATTTTGACCCGGATATGAGATGATATATCATATTATTCAGCTATCGGATATACTATTTAAAGGTTCATAAAAAGGTGATGAACATATCTGGAGCTTTTAACAAAATGCATTAAAAAAGAGGTGCTTATGAAAGAAGAAAGATATGATATTGTCATTGTTGGCGGTGGCCATAATGGTACCACAACAGCTGCGTACCTGGCTAAATGCGGGCTGAGTGTCTGTGTGCTGGAGGAGAGGCCAGAATGCGGCGGCTGCCAGGAGACGTGTGAACCGATGGCAGGGGTTCGAATTCAGCCCCACGCGATAGCCAACTACGGGGGGTCGGCCCCGGGCTGGGAACAGCTCCAGCTGTGGAAATACGGTTTTAGAATGGACTGGAATCCTAATAAGGATGTCCCATTTCCAATGGAAAGAAATTTTCTGACCAGCGATGGTCTGTCACCCATGACCCAAAAGGATATTGAAGGGTATATGAAGATTACCTGTATGGATAAGGGCGACATGGCGTTCAGGGACCTGATGCGGGCCACGTTCTGGTGTCCTCCCCACCCGGTGGGGACGGAGCTGGATGAGAACAACATACCCTATATGCAGGTTTACAAAAAATATCACCCGGACATGTGGACGAGGGAGATTATGGAAATGACCATGTTTGACCTCATGGACGAATATCTCGACACAGAACCGATGAAAGTGAATGCCGCTTGGATCGCTGCGGTATCCGGGGCCCACGGCCATATGGAGGGGGTGGCGATCCCCGCGCTGTGCAGTGTGGCAACAGTCGGTCCTCCTGCTGTGCCAAAACCTGTCGGCCCCAGGGGTAACATCCACGGATATTATCATGCGATATTCCGGTGCGCGGTAGCCCATGGCGCGGTGTTCCGCACCTGCTGCCCGGTTGAAGAGATCATTATTGATGACGGCAAAGCGATCGGTGTGCGGCTGAGAGATGATGCCACCCGGCCGGCTAAAAAAATCTGGGCGGACAAGGCGGTCATCAGCGCGACACATATCAAGCCCACCTTTCTTAAGCTTGTGGGTCCCCGACATCTTGATACCGGGTTTATGCAGCGGATAAAGGATCTCAGCCTTAAGGGAGGCAGTCTTTACCTGACCCATTACCTGACAAAAGAAGAACTGCGGATGAAGCCCCAGTACAGGGCGCTTGTCCCGAAAGATATTGAAAGATATTACGGATCCTTTGTGGCCCCGTTCTTCCCTATGGATTCACGTGATATTTATTATGAAAATGTAAAGGTCCTTTTCGGAGAGCAGCAGAACATGACCTATCCTCCGGAAAGGGCTATTTTCGGCATGGTGACAGGACAGCTGTATGATGAAACACATCCCCAGTGCACGCGCAGGGGCATGCATATCAATGGGCCCATGTGGGCCATTGTGCCGACACCTGATTATAACAAGGACGGTATGACCGCCATGGACAAGCATGGTGATAAAGAAAAATGGAACGAGTACATGCGCCAGGCACTGGCATGTGTATGCGAAAACCTTGATGATGATAACCTGGTCCGTATTTTCGGTGAATCCCCCTATGACCAGGCAATGCGCAATACAGGCGTTCTGGGCGGTTCATGGTACGGGATCCGGTGCGACAGGGACCAGTGGTGGAATGAGCGCCCTTTGGCGGAACTCGCCCGTTTCCGTACACCCATAGACAACCTCTACCTTGCCCATCAGTCATCCGCTCATCCGGGCGGTCTCTGCCTGATGGCGGTCGGCTACAACCTCATGCATATCCTGATCGAAGACGGCATTGCTGAACCTGGTGACTGGTGGTATCCGTCACCATGGTATGTTCCGGAGGAAGACAAGATATCGGCGATACCCAAGTAAAGTGGAAAAGGAGGAAAAACAGATGGCTAAAAAAGAACTGAAAGGGAAAAAACATCACCAGGCGTTTTTCGAAGAATTCCCACCTGAAAGCGAGTGGGATGTTGTGGTTATAGGTGCCGGGCCAAACGGCCTGATAACAGCAGCGTACCTGGCAAAAGCAGGCCTTAAGGTTGCCTTGATTGAACGGCGATATGAAATCGGTGGCGGACTGGCAACTGAAGAGATTTTGTACCCGGGTTATTACTCAAATATCCACGCGATTTATCATATGATGGTGGACTACATGCCCGTGCTGCAGGATTTTGATCTCGCGCACCACGGCCTGGTATGGATCAAGCCGAATCTCCAGACCGCCATGGTATACAGTGACGGCACATCCCTGTCTTTGTGCCGCATGATTGATGACACCATGGATTCAATCCACAAGGTTTCTCAAAAAGACGCGATCCAGTTTGGCCGTGTGATGAGGACATGGCGCAGGATTGTTGACGAGATTGTGGCGCCTGCCACGTATATTCCGCCCATGCCGCCGATTGATATAACCATGGCCATGCAGAAGACCGAGATCGGGGAGGCAATGCTGGAGCTTACAGAACACAGTCCCCTTGATATCATCAATAATACTTTTGAAAATGAGAAACTACGCGCCCTCCTTTTATACGCATCCTGCATGTGGGGCCTTGATCCCCAGGAGACCGGTGTTGGATTTTTTGTTCCTCTGCTTCTTGTAAGGGGAATGAACAAGTGCTACTGCCAGGGGGGATCCCATAAACTGGCCAATTCTCTTGCCCGTGAATTTGTGCAGGCAGGCGGAACGATCCTTGATTCATCCCAGGTAAACGAGATCATCATGGAGAACGGTAAGGCCAAAGGGGTTGAACTGTGGGAGGGCCGAACGCTTTACAGCGACGCGGTTGTATCTACACTTGATCCGCGCACCACGTTTCTTGATCTTGTGGGCGGGAATAAACTGCCCAAGGATCTGAAGGGATCCATTGAGGGATGGACCTATGACAAGTGGAGTTTTAATACACTGCACGTGGTCACAAAAGAAGCCCCGGAATATGCCTCAGATCATCAATGGGTAAATGAGACCTTTATGAACATTGTTGGTTTTGATAATACAGACCAAATCCTCAGACACTGGGAAAATGTAGTTGCGGGTAAGATTGATCTGAATAATTTTGGAGGGCATTGTACCACAGAGACGTTCTGGGATTCCCATCTTGCAAGAGGAGACGGCCAAGTGGCCTTTTTCCAGATGCACGCGCCGTATGATCTTGAAGGTGGCTGGGAAAACCGCGAAGAGGAGATAAAAGAGGCGATGCTTGCCAAATGGCAGAAGTCAGCCCCGAACATGACAAAAGAGAACCTTATCATGGCCGAGATGGAGACACCCGAGGATATCGAGACCCGCATGCCGAACATGCGGTTTGGCTCCATCAAGCACGGTGACTATAAGCCTGTGCAGCTGGGCTGTTTCCGTCCCAACCAGGACTGTTCCAGCACAAACACCCCAATTGAGGGACTTTATGTGGGCGGTGCATCGGTCTATCCCGGCGGGCTGATTCTCGGCGGCCCGGGCTACCTTGCCGCAAACAAGGTGATTGAAGACCTCGGGGGCAACAAATGGTGGGGGCCTACCAAAGAGATGGAAAAATACGTTAAAACATATCTTGAATAAATTTTAAAAACATATGATATCCACGATTAATCTTCGGGGCCGGCGGGATGTTTTTCCGCGCCGACCCCGTTTTTTTTAAATTTCCAACAACAAGTATAATCTGTTCTATACTTTTTGGAATGTTTTGATATTGGCAAGACCATATCTTTCCCACAAGCTTCTGTTAACTGAAAAAAGTCAATAATTCCAATCGAATGATGCCTTTTCGCAACGTATTTACACTGCCCCATGAACTCAATCCGATTATACGCTGTAATAAAAAAATCATGCTTGGCATACTGTTCAAAGCTGTATCCGAGACACTTCTGCAGTTTGGCGAAAATCCGAATAACAGACTTAACGGCAGGCTTGGCATTATTATGATCCTGCATACCTGGGATCAAAAGCTAAATGATCATTTTCATATGCATTGTCTTGTTCCCGGAGGTGCCCTTTCTTTTGATAGAAAAAGATTTGTACATTGTAAAAACAAATTTCTTTTTTCTGAAAAAGCACCGTCTAAAGTGTTTCGGGGCAAGTTCATGGAATTCATGGAAAAGGTAAACAAAGACGGCCAATTGCATTTCCCCGGCGATACCGGCTTATATGGCACAGAAAAAATGTTCAGAAAACTTTTCTTAAAACTTTACACAAAAGACTGGGTGATAAAAATCAAAGAACCTATTGAAAAGCCCGAGTATGTGCTTGATTATCTTGGGCGGTATACCCATAGAGTTGCTATATCGAACAACCGGATACTTGGTTTGAAGAACGGTGAGGTCACTTTTGCGGTTAAAAACAGAAAGACTAACAAAAACGAAAAAGTAACACTTGCTGCAGTTGAATTTATAAGGCGTTTTCTACTGCATACACTCCCTAAAGGCTTTATGCGTATAAGGCATTATGGATTTTTAGCGAATAGATGTAAGAAAGATTGCATCTCAAAATGCCGGGAGTTACTTGGCTGTATACCGGAATTGCCGGAAGTGTTTAAGCGTTCTGTCCAGGAATTAATGCTTTTGTTGACAGACAGGGATATAACAAAGTGTCCTTGCTGCCAAAAAGGAACTATGAAAATTATTGAAAAAGTTCCCAAAAGAACGGGGACAAGCGCATTTGATATAATCCATCCACCTGAGCTGATGGACACGGCATAAAATCATTCAGCAAGGGATTGTCTTGATTAATGTGTTTTTCGTATAAACCTGCACAAAGCAATATAAAGTGCAAACAGACAGCCATATCCATTGGCAGGAATTTAACAAAGAAAACGATTGCCATGATGGTTGATTTGACAAAAAAACCTCAAGAACCAGCCAATGTTGACATAATTTTACATTGAAAATCCATATTTATAGCAATGCTCAAACAAAAAACCTTTCTTTACAATTTCCATAAATATTGATAATAACAATATCTAGACGGCTCAGCCCAACATTGTTTTATCCATCATCACGCGCGAAAGCATAATTAATCATTGTGGCAACTTTTTTGTCTGGGCGCTGGGCTTTCAGTCTTTTATCAGGCGTGACGAAGGATAAAACCTATACGTTAGAAATAAAAAAACCTAAACATGAATCCACTATTATCTGCAATTGATAAAAACGATCCAATAGATTGCACCATTGAAAATGGCTATTGTGTTTTTAATGTGGCTGAGCAGTGGAATCAAATCTTAAAGTCGAAAGATCTTCCATTGTTTTCTGAATTGAAAAATTTAATCCGATCTTTGACTCAAAAGATTGATTTATACCCAGAAGACAATACAAGCCTTTTATATGATGAGTCAGAATGGCAATTGTTGTGTAAACACAGAGGACCAGTCGAAACCATTGCAGAATGTAAATGTCTAAATTGCAACAAAATCTCCTATTCATTTGGGACATCTGGATTCATAGATGTAGTCTTTTTTGTTAATGAATTTGAGAAAAAAGTAATCATAGAAGATCCTTTTGATAATGATATTCCACCAGAAGGGTATTATTTACCATCGCAAGTATGTCCGTTCTGCGGTGGAGAAATAGAAAAACAATGGGGAACTTCACCATATGCTTTTTTCCAACAATATAAAATCGTTAAAAGCAATTTCTAACAACAGCATGCAGTTGACCGCCATCTAGCTCTCGATGGGGTCAAATTTAACATGGCCTGGGCAAGTAAACCGATAACACAAAATCCCAGCAGGCGGCAACTGATGCTGGGCGTGTGTGCCGGGCATGGCACAGAACTAGCAGGGTGCAAGTCCCTGTACCAGGTGTTCGCGGAGCCGAAGGTTAGGAGAAGGACAAGGGCATCATCGCGAGGTGGTGTCTGAAGGAAGTCCAATCCAAAAGTGCGGGGCGACGTACAGGAACCGGATCCGAGGTGTGGTACACTCGGGACCAGTGGGCACGTGACCATTAAGTCCTCCATCCGCAACGGAGTGTGCTTTATAAATCCGGCGTTTACGCACGATAAAGCTCTGTGTCTTACCCCGGGAGGTCTCCCATGTGCCCTGGAGTGTCGCGTGCGAGGCGAATTGGCTGGGGATTGAGCAATCGATCCTGGCCGCATGGGAGAAGTCAGCAGAGGGCATAGTAGGCGAGGACGTCCCAACTGCCGGGACTGGAAACGAGCTGCGCAAAGTGCAGAGGGCTCACCCCGCTGAAGGCCTGAACGGTTCCAGAGGAATTAAATGACAGGAGAACAAGCCAAAGAACGTAAAGGCATTAGGCCGGCAGAAGAACTGAGGTTTCCCTAAGGAAAGTGGTCAAGTCTCCGTTTGACGTTTGGGGCTAAAAAGGTTGAAAGGTCTATGTCAGTCGATCCTGAAAAACCCATCTATGGAGCAACGACTCCGACACATTCTCTTTGATGGATTGTGATTAAGCGCATAAAAATTTGGCGCAAAATAGCAGTTGCCCACTTGAGCAGCTTTCTAAAGATAACGTATAATATTTTTCGCACAATTTAAAGAGGCGGTGGCCTCAAAATGGTTTTTGTGGTTAATATATTGTTTGACGACAAAAAATAACCCTAAACTAAAGAAAAGAGGCCACCATGAAGAAAGATTATACACAAAAGCTGGATAAAGTCATTAAAATTGATGAAGCTCAAATACGGGACCACTTAGGCAAGCTGGTAAAAGGTACCGTTGAAGAAACACTTAATAAACTGCTGGATGCCGAAGCTGATCAGCTATACAACGCGGCGAGATATGAGCGAATGGATAGCCGTAAAGATACACGGGCCGGTCATTATGACAGGAAGTTGCAAACAAAGGCCGGGGAAGTTCAATTAAAAGTGCCGAAATTACGACAGCAGAAGTTCGAGACAGCGATCATAGAGAGATATCAGTGGAGAGAAGCATCTGTCGAGGAAGCGCTTATAGAGATGTATCTGGCAGGTGTGTGGCCTGTGTGAACATGGAAAAGTCACGGCGGTCGCATCTTTACTTGTGAAATTAATCTTGACAGCCGGCCTTAATTTGGTACTATATATAGACCGGAGGTGATATTATGCATATTATAGACGATATAAAACCAGTTACTTATTTAAAATCTAAAGCAGCAGATCTATTGAACCAAATCAATAAAACCCATCGTCCTGTAATTATAACACAAAATGGCGAGCCAAGAGCGGTTCTCCAAGATCCCAAAAGCTATGAAAATATGCGAAATGCAATCGGTCTATTGAAACTGATAGCACAGGGAGAAAGTGATGTTCGAAATGACAGAGTGAAAACTCAAGACAGGGTTTTTAAAGACATAGAAAAATCGTTGAAAGCAAAACTAAAATGACTTCAAAATACAACGTCATTTGGGCCGATGTTGCAGAAAAAGATCTTATAGGTATCATTGAATATATTTCGGAAGAGAGCCCTCAAAATGCCTTAAAAATATTAAAAAAAATTAGGCAAAAGGCTCACGACTTATATGTCCTGCCAGAGAAAGGCCGAGTCGTTCCAGAGCTACAAGACCAGGGAATAGTACAATATAGGGAATTAATTATTACACCTTGGAGGCTAATATACAGAATATCTGGGCGAAAAATATATATTCTATCCATTATTGATTCTCGTAGGAATGTTGAAGATGTTCTATTAACAAGATTTTTTAATCAACAATAAAATTGCTTACAACCGGTTGTAGAGAGATTCGGGAGAAAAAATGCACCATTCAGTGACAAAGGCTTTGTATGAAAGCTTTCCTCTTAGTGAGAAAAATGACGCCCTAGCCGGTTATCTTTACCTGAAATATACCCGGCATTTTTACTATTACGCGTTAAAACTCCAAGGGGAGGATGTTGAACCGCCGGAAGAGGAAATTGATGAAGGTATCGCGGAGATGCTGCAAATGTTTGTTCAGAATATTGCTGATTCCGTGATGAGCTATGATACGAATCTGTATCATGGTAAAATTATGAAGCTGGATGACGCGAAAAAGATATTGATGCTCAAAGAGAGTGTGAATATTACGCCTCCGGAACAGGTGATGCCGTTTAAGCTGGCCCGGCAGTTGTTGATAGAGAACCCAGGATCGATTGTCGCAGCACCCTGCGTATGCCGCTCGTTTATGAAAGATCCCTGTTATCCTAAAGACAAAGAGATCTGCCTGTTTATAGGTGATCCTCAGGCATCGTTTATGGAGAAGCAGAATCCAATGACCCGAAAAGTATCCCAGGATGAGGCCCTTCATATTTTAGAGACAGGGCATGATCATGGTTTTGTTCATACCGCCTATTTTGAGAAATCTGTTGGCGAAAGGCTGAACGCCCTATGCAATTGCTGCAGCTGCTGCTGTGGCGGCATGAAGGCATGGAATATGTATGAGGGTACAATCCCCATGCTTGTTCCGTCAGGCTATGTCTCCGTGATAGGTGAAGACTGTACAGGGTGCGGTGAATGTGTTGACGCATGCCATTTCAGCGCCATCAGCCTGGATGAAGAGAATGAGTTAGCTATTTTAAACGCTGATAAATGCATGGGGTGCGGTATCTGTGTTGATGTCTGTCCTGCTGAAACCATTATTCTGCAAAGGGATAAGTCTAAAGGTGATCCCATGGATATTGATGAATTGCAAAAGTAGAACAACATAGTGCCTAAAATGCCTAAAGTGAGGTAAAGTGCCTTAAGTTGTGGCATCGCTTCGCTCTGTCATTTTAAAAAAATCGTGGTTGTAGTCGATTATTTAAAGCAAAATAATAAAAATCGTAGGGTGGGCTTTGCCCACCGAATGTCCTATGAATAAGCAAGAGATCTTTAATAGCGCCTATCAGAATTCTGACATGTATTTTGGCTGGGAAGTGCGGGATGAATTTAAAGAGCAGATTGACCAAAAGAACGTTCAAGGTTTTCAGGCTCTTGAAATCGGCGCAGGAGAGGGGCGGTATTCTGTATTTCTTGCTGAACATGGGTGCAGTGTAACAGCCATCGATTTTTCCAAAATCGGCATAGCTAAGATAAATGCCTTGGCCGAGGAGAAAGGTCTGCCGATATCCGGACACCAATGCGACTTAAAGGATTATAGCTTTACAGAGGATTATTATGATATTATTGTCGCTGCTACGGTTCTTGAACATCTTGAGCCCATGGTAAGGGAAAAGACGATTTCAGGTATCATACGGTCGCTCAAGCCTGAAGGACTTCTTTATGTTAATGTGTTTACCACTTCAGATCCTGGGTTTCATGCTCAAGTAAATGATGATCATGCAGCAGCCAGTATCAGCGACACATCCAATTGTATTGACCATTACTTTGAAAAAGATGAATTAAAGAAAAGTTTTTCTGAACTGGAAGTTATTTATTACTACGAAGGCGTTGAACCAGATCTTTCACACGGCACTCCGCACTCACATGGATGGGCGTGTCTTATTGCCGAGAAAAAGTTATCTTCATAATTCCTAACAAACTGTTTACATCTCCGCAGTTTACATGTTATGTCCTCGTAGTTTTTCTTAAAACATTATTAAACAGATATCATGTGTAGTTATGACTGAAACCTCTCGTAAATATATGTTCTGCTGGATGAACCGATTTCTTTTTGTTTACTCGGTTTTTCTCCTGATATTTATTGCCCGGTTTGTTAAATTTATGCCGGATCTGGTCGGTTTGCTGGCCCATATTTATCTGGCGCTGGCGATTATCGGCCACGCGTTTTTCCTGACCTATGTTATTGGTTCCGCGATAATGGTACCTGCTATACTGGTGTGGCCGAAAAAACAGCTTGTCCTTGGGCTGGGAATTCTCGTGGGAACTGTGGGTATTACCGCTATACAGGTGGATCACGTGGTTTATTCCCTGTACCGTTCACATGTCAACAGTGTGGTCCTGGAGCTTTTTATTGAAGCAGGGGATGAGATTTTCAATATATCATGGCTGACCTGGCTTGTGGGAACCGTTGAGATTCTAGGGCTTGTCATAGCAGGCGTTATTATTGCATGGATTTCAAGGCCACGAGGTGAAACCCTGAGGATGCGGGCAAGGGGATATATACTGACACTGCTTGTGCTGTTTTCAATCATCTCAAGCCATTTTATCCATGCTTGGGCGGATGCTGCTTATTACCGGCCGATCACAGCCATGACCCGCCATGTGCCGGTCTTTTACCCGCTTACCGCAAAACATTTCCTCCGCGACCGTGGTTTTGTTGACCTGTCAGCGACCAGGGACAGGCGGGAGTTCAAGGTCAGTGATTATAAAAATGCAAGTATTAATTACCCTTTAAATACCCTTCAATTTGATCAAATGGAAAACAGGTATAATATTCTTTTTGTGCTGATCGACTGCTGGCGGTTTGACGCCCTTACGTCAGAAGAAACACCACATATTAAATTATTTGTTGATGAACACGCGACCTGGAATTTTTCAAATCACTTAAGCGGGGGAAACGGTACCCGGACAGGCGTTTTCAGCCTTTTTTACGGTCTATACGGTACTTATTGGAATGTCATGTCTGATGAACAGATAGGGCCGGTGTTCATTCGCGAGTTGATTAAGCGGGATTACCAGATGGGTATTTTTGCCAGCGCCAATTTGACCACGCCACCGTTTGACCGAACTGTATTTAATGACATTGATGGGTTGAGAGCGAAAACCAAAGGATCAGAATCATGGGAACGGGACAGGCAGTCTGTTGATGAGTGGTTTGAGTGGCTTGAAAAAAGGGATATTGATAAACCTTTTTTTGGATTTCTATTTTTTGATTCCACGCACACGTACAGCCTTCCGCCTGATTATCCAAGGTTGTTCAAACCAATGCTGGAACGGGTTGACCATATGGCTCTGAACAATGATTTTGATCCCACGCCTTATAAAAACCTTTACAGGACGGCTGCCCATTTTGTTGATTCTCTTGCCGGTGAGGTCCTGTCTGATTTAAAAAAGCGGGGTCTTTTGGATAACACCATTATTGTGTTTACCGGTGATCATGGCGAGGAGTTCAATGACAACAAACGGAATTTTTGGGGCCATGGGGGGAATTACACAAAGTATCAGATACAGGTCCCGCTCGTTATATACTGGCCAGGTGGAGAAGAGAAAGATATTTCCTATAGGACTTGCCATGTGGATGTGGTCCCGACCTTAATGAAAGAGTTTCTTGGGTGCACCAGCCCGGCGTCTGATTTCAGTAGTGGATGGCATCTTCTTGATTCTAAGGAGAGACAGTGGATGATTACCGGAGGATATTTCAATTACGCACTCTGGGAAACGGACCGTATAACTGTATCCTATCCTACTGGTACATATGAAATTTTCGATCCAGGATATGCCCCACTGCCTGACGCAAAGTTAAGATTTGACGTAGTGAAAGAGGCAATGGGGGAGATATCGCGGTTTTATCAATAAGAACATGATCCTATTATGTCTATTCTCCGATAATTTTTACTAGAACCCTTTTTTTTCTTCTGCCATCAAATTCACCATAAAATATTTGCTCCCATGTTCCAAAATCGAGTTTCCCGTCAGTAATAGCGACAATGGATTCACGCCCCATTATCTGCCTTTTCATATGTGCATCAGCATTATCTTCGCCGACATTGTGCCGATAATCTGATACAGGCTCATGCGGAGCGAGCTTTTCCAGCCAGACATCATAATCATGATGCAGGCCGGATTCATCATCATTAATAAAAACAGACGCCGTTATGTGCATCGCATTTACAAGTACAAGACCTTCTTTAATACGACTTTCCCTAAGACATTTTTCAATATCCGGTGTAATGTTGATAAAGGCACGCCTTAACGGCACATTGAAAGAAAGTTCTTTACGATAGGTTTTCATTGTATTATCCTTTCGTCTCTTTATTTTATCACACTCAAAACAATTTTTTTATGAGTAATGTGAGTTAAGCTCTCAGATCAATACCTCCCGGTTCCAATAAACAGAATTATCCAGCTGGCGGCTGCTAGTGCCTGGGCAGCTGCAACAAAGTATATGGGAATAAAGGCGACCCAACGTCGCTTTTTTTGCTTCATCCAGTTTCTCGTCCATTGGGTAAGGGCGAGAGAATAGACCCAGGCGGCTTTTTTTTCAATGCCTATTGCCGTTACAACAGCAAGAAACAGAGCAATGATAAAAACCAGGGTTTTCTCCACTACAAGGCCGCCTGCAGGGCCGAAAACAACCATCATATACCGTATTACCGGGTTCCCCTCCATTGATATGTCTCCATCAAGGCCTTGTAAAGTAAAAAAGGTATCCATGGAAGCAGACAGGAGATAAAGGGATAGGCCGATGGTCAGATGCAGGATAAAGTTTTGTTTCATAACTATTCCAAAATTATTTTGCTTTGGGACCGATGTTTACATGTCGATCGTACTTTCTGTTTTTTCTGACTGAATATAGAAATCAAAAAAGGCGATATAAAATAATACTGCCAGTGAAACTCTTGATCCCACAGTAAAAACTTCAAGAAATGCTGAAAAAATCAAGTGGTCAAAACGGAAGCCTCCCAGGACATCATAAAGTATCAGAGGTATAGACAAAAGAATTACACCGCTTAATACAAAAGAAAAATAGCTTAGAAAATGTTTACCAATAAACCTTAAATTCTTTTTAAAGGCTTCTAAAATGTTTCCGTTATTTATCATCAGAATAAAAGGGGTAAGAAAGGTTAAAAGAATAAAAACGGAATTGGCGTGTTTAAAAAAATAAAATCCGATTGTAAAAATTTTAGTATTTGCAAACAGTTCTATTTCAGGAAAGAAAATGTTTATTGTATTGGGATACATATATATAGAGGGAAGGCTGCCAGCTAGCGCGAATATAAGGTTCAAAAAGAATAAAGGCTTTATGAGATTCAGTGCTTTACTCATAACCTCTTTTGAATTGGTCTCTTTGTTTTCCAGGCATCCTTTTACACTAAGAAGAATACATCCTTCGATAATGGAAAGAATTGATAACCCAAAAAACAGCCAGACAGTCATGACGGGACCGAGAAAAACAACTTCAGAAAGCTCTTTTTGAAATCCCCGTAATAAAAAAAATAAAATGATAATGATGAGGAGAAAAACCAGAGAAAGTTTCATTAAATTTTCTAAAAACGATATATCTTCCAAATTTTGACCATTTGTATGTTCCCTGAGTTTGTTTGTCTCTGACTTGAATGTTAGTGAGCAGATTAAGAAAAAACCGATAAATAAATAACCGTTAATAAAACCTGCAAAACCATAATCGAGAAAGCTTGGGGCATTTGATGTTATTTGAACCATTTGTTTAAAGTAAATTTTATTTAGGATAAAAACAGGAGTATCATTGGTGAAAATAGTATCTAGTTTGTTCAGCGGTGAATATTGATAAATAATAATCCCGATCCTGACAGCAGAATCGAGTATCACAACAATCAACGGGAAAAAGAGGAGCCATTTTGCTTTTAAAATTATTTTAAAAGATTTTTTATAATGGGCAAGTAAGTCTTTTACGCTTATCAATGGGGAAAGGGTTGATTTAAGAGGAAACTCTTCAAACAGTTTGTTAAAAATGATAAAAATAAATCCACAGAGAAAAAGAGTCGCCAGACTGGTTATTATGATTTTTTCCAGCATACACAGATATTTCCCTAACCAAACGGCCCGAAAAGTTTTTCCATGGTGTTAGCGACCATCTTTATGGCGATTTTTCTTGATAAAATCCGTTGCATGATGAAATAAACTAAGCGGTTTCTCTTTCCGGCAATCAGGCTGGGCTGCTTTCCAAGGGCATCAAGTGCTTCGGTTATTGTTTCCTCAGCCCCCATTACGTTAACCAGTTTACTCTTGGCAGGGTTATTCAGATCCCATCCAGGGGTTTTGGTTGATCCGGGCATAAATCCGAGTACGTCTACACCGAATTTCTTAAACTCATACCAGAGGCTCTCCGCTAGTATAAGATTGTATGCTTTTGCTCCCGCATAATTGGCAACATAGGGAGCGCCGGTATTTGCTGACGCGGATGACAGCAACATTATGCCACCGCGTTTTACCTTGATCATCTTTCTTCCAAAATGATGAGCCAGGAGCATAGACGGCCGTGTGTTAATGTGCAGGTGTGTTAAAAGCTGTTTCTTGGAACTGCTAAGAAAGGGATGGACTGTTGATATGCCGGCATTGCTTATCACAAGCCCAATTTCCATGTTGTCCGTAACAGGTCTAATCACATCAAGTATGTCTTCCCGGCTTAGATCAAGAACAATATAATCAGCGTCAACATTATATGTTTGCTTTATCTGCTCAACGTTCCCCCTTAAAAGATCCTCACTGGTGGCGATCAGGAGGGTGTTCAAGCCGCGTTGGGCGCACTGCCTGGCAAACTCGGCACCAAGGCCCTTTGATGCTCCTGTGATGAGGGCCCACGGGCCGTATTTTTCATTAAATGAATTCGACATGTCTAATTTATTAACCATAAGTTTGCTTTAGTCCTTATTTTATGTGGTTTTCCCCGGCACAAAAGGGGGAACCGGGCAGTGAAGGGAATCAGCGATCGCGCGCAGGAGTTCTGCTTCTGCGATAGTCACTTCTGAATCAGCGAGAACACATTCAGTACAAGCTTTTAATACCTGTTTTTTAATCTGGGGGGCGGCTACAGACAGCTTATCAAGGGACCTGTCAAGTATGCTCAAGCTGCATTTTTCTTCAGGAAGGATCGTCGGTTCTTTTCCTGTCATCAGTTCACTCATCGCGATTTTAAACGCTTTGTTCGCGTAATCGGCCTTGCTCCCTTTCCAAGCGATTACAGATAAAAGTTCAAAGCATTCTATTATTAGGGGTTCAAGGGTTTTATATCTGATAGACATGTCGTCAGGTTTAATAAACACAGGATCAAGATGCCTGATAATACTGCACTGGAGTGTATATTCAAATAAGCTTATTTTTTTATCAGCTTCAGCCAGGCCCTTTATGTTGGAGCGGAAGTTAACATACTGCATTTTTGAGAGCAGTTTCAGCGCGGGGAGTGCCATGTCAATCAGCGGCAAACGATGTTCATCCTTCACAGCATCAACAACAGGAATTAGGCGCTCAACCTCGTTCCAGACATTCATGGGCGAGTGTTTTTTTAGACTTTCCAGCTGGACTTTTCTTGTCTTATCATTTTTATCAAGGAGGAGGCAGTAGACCATGGCTCTCGCGCTAAACGGTTCATGGGCAATATCTTTCAGCTTCTGAGGGATGCCTGCCAAAAGGAGTGAAGCATAGGCGATGAGTCCGGGATTTAACGTGCCAACTGATGATACGACATCTTCCGGTGTAATAGCGCTTAAGTTGCCGGGCTCAAGTACCGGCACAAAGGGCATTTCAGGTTGGGCCAGTTCAGAGACCGGTGGTATCTCTTCTTTTTTCTCTTCTGCTTTCTCTTCTGCCTTTTTTTTGCCGGGATACTGTTCTGTCAAGGGTGTAGGCATATAGCCCTTGGGTTTAAGCTTTGGATATGTTCCGTCAAACTGAGGATCAAGCCTTAAAATACGGCTTTCAAGGGGCGGATGGGTTGCCGTGCTTTTAAACATAGGTTTTTTCAACCCTCTGGCAAAGAACAGATGGCTGACAATTTCCGAATTCAGATGGTTTACGTAGGAGCCTTTTACTACCCCTCCTATTTTTTTGAGGGCGTTTGCCAGTCCAGATGGATTTCGGGTAAACTGCACAGCTGAGGCATCAGCCAGGTATTCTCTCTGGCGTGACATAGCGCACTTTATTACATTTGCAAAAAAATGACCAGTTGAACCAAATATCCAAATGCACATGCCGGCAAAAAAGATGAGAATTGCCCGTGGATCACCTATTCTTTGAAGGAGAAGCATAATCCTTTTACTTGTCATGGTGATAATCAGGATCCCGTGCAGCAGCCCGATGAGTCTTAGATTTAAAAGCATGTCTCCGTTTAGAATATGGCTGAATTCATGGGCGACAATCCCTTGGATTTCATCCCTGGAGAGGTGTGAAATACATCCCTGAGTAACACAGATAACCGCGTCCGTTGGAGAAAAGCCAGCAGCAAAACCGTTTATTACATCTTCAATATCCATAATGTAAACACTCGGGACTGGAACACCTGCTGCTATGGCCATCTCTTCCACAACATTCATGAGTTTCCGTTCATCTGGATTCTTAGTGCCCGGAAGTACAGGTTTTGCTCCCATCATAAGGGCGATTCCGTCGCCTCCTCCACGGGCAAGGCCCTTGCTTTTCATGTAGCTCATCAGCACAACAGCACTACCGGTGAGCACGGTTATTGCCCAGAACATACCTGGTCGCCACCAGGCGCACGCGTTATACTCGGGTGAGTATATACCTTTGCTGAAAATGATATGTGCAAATATCCCCAGAATAACAGTTAAATATATAAAAAAACTGATGACCAATACAGTGGCAGCAACCGCTGGTATAAAAAAGACTAATAATCGGGAGGTCCTCTTCCTGGCCTCGTCCTGGTTTTCAAAAAAATCCATATCTTATAAAGTGTCTTGTAAGTTATAAGTGCCTAAAGTTGTGGTATCGCTCCGCTCTGGCAGTTTAAAAAAAATCGTGGTCGTGATCGAGTAATGAAAAGTTACAAGTGCCTTAAGTTAATGTATCCTGCCAACAGTAAATATTTAAAGGGACAGGATGGTGCCATTAAGTGTTTACAAAATGAACACCCTGTTTTCGAATTAGACACACTTAAATAGAGCATCCTAAAGCTAATGCAATGATATTTCTAAAAAATATATCAACTCAGAACTGATGTTATCCTGTTGTTTATCCACTTGTTTTTACAGCAAAAAATAAAGGGTAAAGCAGAAATAATAGCAGCCATTAAATTAGTAAGAAACTTTTTGAAGCTATCAATTTTCCCTATACTTGTAAAGCAGAACTTTTATATCTAAGAATTCTTCTGAGTTGTGAAAAAAACCGGTTCTGTCTGTTTTGTAAAACTTATGTAAAAGTGAGTAATGAAAATTGACGGCCATATTGATTTGTAGGATAATAGCATCTAATTTAAAAAAAGATAACAATGAAAAGAGGTTTTAGAACAATATGGCATATCCAAAAATCATTCAGGGCGGAATGGGGGCTGGTGTTTCCGGCTGGCTTCTCGCTCGAACTGTTTCTGAAACAGGACAGCTGGGAGTAGTTTCAGGAACCGCCCAGGATGAAATTATGATACGCCATCTGCAGAAAGGTGACCCGGGCGGGCATTATCGCCACGCACTTGAGCACTTTCCAATACCTGAGATTTCACGGAGAATTATTGACAAATATTTTATTCCGGGCGGCAAACCCGCTGATAAACCGTTTAAGCAAATTCGCAAATTTACACATAAACCAAGCCGCGAGATACAGGAAATTACTGTGGCCGGAAATTTTGCGGAAGTTTTTCTTGCAAAGGAAGGGCACAAGGGAGTGGTAGGGATAAACCTGCTTGAAAAAATTCTGCTTCCCAATATCTATTCTCTTTACGGCGCGATGCTGGCAGGTGTTGATTATGTTATTATGGGAGCGGGTATTCCACGGGAGATTCCCGGTGTGCTGGATAAGCTGTCAGCCCACGAACCCGCATGCCTCAGGCTCCTGGTAGAAGGTGCGACATCTAAGGATAATTATAAAATTTATTTTGATCCAAAAAAACTTTTTGGACATGAGCTTCCACCCCTGAAGCGTCCCTTGTTCTTAGGGATCATCGCATCAGTTCCGCTTGCGCAGATGCTGGCGAAAAAAGCATCTGGAAAAATTGACGGATTTGTCATTGAAGGACATGTCGCAGGCGGGCATAACGCGCCGCCAAGGGGAAAGACCCAATTGAGTGAAAGCGGGGAACCAGTATATGGCGATCGTGATAAAGTGGATCTTGACAAAATAAAAGATATTGGCCTCCCGTTCTGGCTAGCAGGTTCTTATGGAAGTCCAGATAAACTTCAGGAGGCACTTGATGCTGGAGCAGAAGGGATTCAGGTCGGCACGGCTTTCGCGTTTGCAGAAGAATCCTGCTTTTCCAATAAAATAAAAGAGAGTGTTATCCCGATGGTGTTAAACGGCGGGATTGATGTTTTTACAGACCCCAAAGCCTCGCCTTCGGGTTTCCCTTTTAAGGTCCTGAGTATTAAAGGGACGTTGTCTGATGAAAAAGAATATTTAGCACGTAAAAGATATTGCGACCAGGGATACTTGAGGCATATTTATAAGAAACCAGACGGTTCACTGGGATATAGATGCCCGTCAGAGCCGGTTGGCCGGTATCTTAAAAAAGGCGGCAAGCTTGAAGATACTAAGGGCCGCGTGTGTCTGTGCAACGCCCTTATAGCGAACCTTGATATTCAACAGGTCCAGCAGGGCGGATATGTAGAACAGTTTTTTGTCACATCAGGCAATGATATTTCCTACCTGCCGAAATTTATCAAAAACGGAAACATGTCTTATTCTGCAAAGGATGTGCTGGAACATCTTCTCAGTTAATGCCAATATTTTTCTATCTTTTTCACGCAAAGGCGTTAAGGCGCAAAGTGTCACGGGCAAGTAGACCTTGCCCTTAAAATCCTTTATTTATCAATCCAAAGATTTAGTCGTGAGGAACCAGATGGTACAGGATGTCCTGTGTTTACAGTATATTTCAGGATCCGGGCATTTAAGGCATGCTTCGCACATATATATCTCATATTTCATACACATGTATTGCGTGCTACGATCAGGATGCTTTGTGCATTTACCCATTACAGATTTTCAAATAAAAAATTGTATAATGCCATTTGATGCTTGATTTAAAACACCTGTATTTGATATCAGTATCAGCCATAATAATAAAGGGATTTTTATGAAAGAATTTTTTAATGTTACGGCCCTTGGTGATGTCCTAGGATTAGCAAAGGATTTTTCATCAGTTGGTGCAGAAAAGATAGATTTGATTGAAACCAGTGGAAGGGTGTTGGCTGAAGATGTGATATCAGATATAGATCTTCCGGGTTTCTCCCGTTCAACCATGGATGGATACGCGGTAAAAGCATCATCCACCTTTGGCGCGTCTGAGGGAAATCCCGCGTATCTTAATATCAAAGGTACCATACAGATGGGCGAAAAGCCTGGTTTTTCAGTAGGACCAGGCGAGGCCGCGAAAATATCAACCGGAGGGATGCTTCCTAAGGACGCGGACAGTGTGGTCATGGTTGAGTTTACCGAGGCCGTTGATGAAACAACCATTGAGGTGTACCGGAGTGTTGCGCCAGGTCAACATATCATCGAAAAAGGGGAGGACCTTGCAGAAGGGGAAGCCATCCTTACCAAAGGACAAAAAATTAGGTCCCAGGAAACGGGTATACTGGCGGCTCTTGGGAAAGAAAAGGTAAAGGTATATAAACAGCCTTGTGTGGGCATTATATCCACAGGCGATGAAGTCGTGCCGATAAATACGGTTCCAAAGCCAGGACAGATCCGTGACATAAATACCTATACCCTTTCCGGCCTTGTAAAAAAAACCGGCGGTGTTCCAATATCCTATGGCATCATAGAGGATGACTATAACGCCCTTTTTGAAAGCTGCTCCAGGGCTTTGCAGGAAACAGACATGGTCATCATCTCCGGGGGAAGCTCGGTCGGTACTCGTGATTTTACCATTGAAGTGCTGTCAAACCTGCCTGATTCGGAGATTCTTATACACGGGATATCCATCAGTCCGGGGAAACCTACCATCCTTGCCAGCACCCAGGGAAAATCCTTCTGGGGATTGCCTGGTCATGTTGTATCAGCTATGGTTGTATTTGAAATTGTTGTAAAGCCGTTTATCGAACACCTGGGAGGGGTATTTGGAGAAAAGAAGACGGTCCCTTTTGTCTCTGCTGTCCTATCCAGGAACATTTCTTCTGCTCCTGGGCGCGGTGATTTTGTCAGGGTGCGTCTGGTTGAAGAGAACGGTGTCCTGACAGCTGAGCCTGTGCTGGGAAAATCAGGATTGATTAATACCATGGTTAAGGCGGACGGACTGGTTAAAGTGGATACAAATACCGAAGGTGTGGATAAAGGGACTGTGGTGGCGGTGATGCTAATTTAACATATTAATTAACAAGGATGTACAGGATGGACAGGATAAATTGATAAAACTGTTGATCCTAAATAAAATCAGGGACGAAGGTAAATGTTATATGAAAAACTGACAGGAAAAATATTAAAAGCCTGTTTTGAGGTGAGTAATGAATTGGGTGCCGGCTTTCTTGAATCCGTATATGAAAAAGCACTCCTTATTGCGCTGAATGACCTTGGATTGGAAGCAAAGTCCCAGGTCCCACTGAAAGTTATGTTTCGGGATTGTTCAGTTGGTGAGTTTTTTGCTGATACGCTGGTTGAAGATAAAATTATTTTGGAGTTAAAAGCGATACAAAAGATAGCACCTGAGCATAAAGCTCAATTAATCAATTATCTTAAAGCGACAGGAATAGAGGTTGGTCTGTTGATAAATTTCGGAAAACCTAAACTTGAATATAGTCGGTTTTATAGGGGATAGTATAATTTTAACAAGGATGTACAGGATAGGCAGGATAAAAAAAATAGAAGTGTTGATACCAGATACTTAGTTACAGAATCGTTTGGAATCTAACTGTTTCTGTAAAAAGAGTGGTTTGACAAGTTTTAATAATATCCTGTTTATCCCGTAAATCCTTGTTAAAAAAGGGTTTAAAAATGGCCGTAGAACGAAATATATATTTAAAGAAAAAGACGCTGCTTGAGGCAAAAGAGATTCTTTTTGAGAATTTCAGGCTTTTGGATGTTCTGGCTGATGAAACTATTCCTGTGCCTGATGCTGTTGGCAGGGTACTTGATGAATCAGTTTCAGCCAGGATTTCATCTCCGAATTTTCATGCTTCAGCAATGGATGGGATTGCTGTTAAGGCGAATGCTACCTTTGGCGCGAGTGAGACAAGTCCCAAAGCGCTTGTTATTGGGAAAGATGCGTTTTACATGAATACAGGGCATGTGCTTCCTGAAAGTACTGATTCTGTGATAATGATAGAGCATGTTAATGTTATTAATGAAGAGCGGGTTGAAATCGAGGCTCCGGCATTTCCATGGCAGCATGTGAGGAAGATGGGGGAGGATATTGTGGCAACAGAGCTTCTTTTCCCCCAGAATCATGTTATTACCCCATACTGTATAGGCGCGCTCCTTTCAGGCGGAATATTCAGTGTTAAAGTTAAAAAACAGCCCCATGTGCTGATCATACCGACCGGTTCAGAGCTTATTGACTGGCGGGAAACGCCTCTGGAGGACCTTAAGCCCGGACAGGTGCTGGAGACAAATTCATTTGTGCTTGGGAAACTGGTTGAATCATGCGGTGGTGTATACAAACGGCATGATATGATAAAAGATGATATTAATAGTATCCGGAAGGCTGTTGATGAAGCAGTCAACAGTGAGGTGGATATTGTTCTTATTGTTGGCGGATCATCCGCAGGCTCCGAGGATTTTGCCAGGCCGGTGATAGACGATCTGGGAAAAGTACTTGTCCATGGTGTTACTATAATGCCGGGGAAGCCAGTAATCATTGGTGATATCAAAGGGAAGCCTGTTTTCGGCATGCCAGGATATCCAGTATCGACCATCGTGGCATTTGAGCAGTTTGTAAGGCCGGCGGTATTAAAGATGCTGGGCCAGCCTGATAAGGAGAGGGAACAGGTCAGGGTTGAGTCGGCTCGAAAAATAGCGTCAAAACTTGGTGTTGAAGAGTTTTTACGTGTAAAGCTTGGGAATGTGGATGGGAATATTGTCGCCACCCCCTTGCCAAGGGGTGCGGGTTGTATTACTACGCTGACCGAGGCAGATGGGATTATCCGGGTGCCGAATCACATGGAAGGGTTCAAGGATGATGATATAGTAACAGCTGAACTGATACGACCGCTCTCTTCCGTGAATAACACAATTGTAGCAGTAGGGAGTCATGACAACACCCTTGACGTGCTCGCGGACCAGATACGGGCTGGCAGCAATACGATTCTTTCTTCAAGCCATGTGGGGAGTATGGGCGGTCTTATGGCTATTAAAAAAGGTGTCTGCCATATGGCGGGATCTCACCTCCTTGATACTGAAGACGGTACCTACAATGTTTCGTACATTAAAAAATATCTTCCAGGCATATCCGTAAAACTGATCAATCTTGTTATCCGTGACCAGGGGCTTATCGTTCCCTTGAAAAATCCAAAAGGGATTAAAGGGATCGAAGACCTTGCCCGTGATGATATCCGCCTTATCAATCGGCAGGCAGGATCCGGCACAAGAATTCTTCTTGATTTTCGGTTAAGCCAGCTGAATATAGATCCAGCAACGATAAAGGGATATGAAGATGAAGAATTCACCCACATGAATATAGCTGCGGCGGTTATCAGTGGGAGAGCTGATGTGGGGCTGGGCATTTACGCAGCAGCAAAGGCGTTAAACCTCGATTTTATCCCTGTTGTCACGGAACAATACGATTTGGTTATCCCTGAAAAGTTTTTTGATACGGAAAACATCCAGATCCTCCTTGAAACCATAAGATCAGAAATATTTAAAAAACGGGTTAAGGACCTGGGAGGGTATCATACGGAGAAGACTGGGGAGGTTATTTAAATCTAAGAAGAGTGCCTAAAGTTACAAGTTAAAAGTGCCTTAAGTGGAGGAATTCTACCTGTTTTATTAAAAATGATTGTATGGAGCGATACAATAACTTTAGGCAATATACTTCAGACAACTTTTAATTTACCACTTCTAATCATATCAAGCACCCGGCCAATCTGTTCTGATTCAACCTCGTCCATTTTACGATCCAGGTTTACTGCATGTTTTATCAGCTTGTGCTCCTTTACCGTGAGTTTGCCGTCTGCAATGATACGGTCAATCAACTCTTTTATATCCATCTTACTTCCTTTCGTTCTCTATCTGTAACATTTATAATAAACTCTTAAATATATATCGGATCTTTTCCAGCGAATCTTCAATAGCATCAGGCATAACTTGTGCGAGCATATCAAGAATGATGATTGCATTTAAAGAAGAATCAGACTCGGATGTTTCACGTAAACGTTCAACAATCGCTTTATTTACAACCTGAACGTTTTTATATTTCTCTGAAAGCCCTTGAAGATTGAGGTCAGCTTCCTTTCCTTCTTTTTTTAGAAAATACTGTGTCATGAGATACGTTGACGTTGCTCTAAACATTGTTTCTTCCTGGGTGGCAAACGGAAGATGAAAGTGTGCCATTGGCTTGAAAAAAGCAGTGTGCGGACAGCCGCTTGTAGCATTGACTAGCCCCATCAATGAACTGATACCGCGCTGTGCGGTTGTGTCCTTTGAAATTATTCTGCCATCAGTATGTACTGCCACATGGATTTCTTCATAGGATATTATTTTTTCAAAACATAAAATAATATTCACAAGATTCATCACAAGCGGACAGGTTTGATGTGTTTCAGGCGTAAAGGGACAGTTTGGGCACTGGAGATAATCCAAGCGTACCCAATCAGCCAACACTTTAGGTTCATTTCCAATAAGATCTAATGTCTCAGGATTAAGACAAATATCAAAGACTTCCTCTTTCCCATCAGGCAAGGTAAAAACATATTTTATGTTTATTGTATTCATGTTTCCTCCTGTCTGTTTGTTCGCTTAATCTGTTTTTTTTCTACCCTAAAACCTCTTGTTTCAATCCCTTCGGTAATTAGTTCGTCAACAAGGGATATTAAAGATTTTAGACCTGATCCTTTGACCTTTTTCAGCCATCACCTTTTTTTCCTGACAAACAAGAAATCACCGCCATCATGCCCTGCAAATCTTATATCAGAATATTGAGGGGTTTGAGGTGAATTGACCATTACCGGCCGTCTTATCTTGCCAAATAGTAATGTGCCATCCATTACACCAGTATTCTCTTTTAAAGCATCAAGAAAAGCCTTTGCAAACACAGAATGATTGCCACCGCCACTATCTATTACTGGTTCTAAACCGCCAGAGGTTAAAACAGTTCGGGATTTTTTTTGCGCGATCCGTGATATATACTCTGAGCTTCTCAATTTAACCTTAATTGAGCGTGTTAATGTTCCTGAATAGCAACTGTCAGCCACTACTATTACATGTTTTGCCCTAATTGCTTTAAGGGTATCAGTAATATCTATATTTGATATCCAGTCTGCTTTTCTGGTATCTTTTGCATCAATCGGCAACCAGTAGCCCCGTTCTGATTCTTCATCAAAATAGCCATGGCCTGCATAATATATCAATAAATTGTCATGAGAAGTTAGTTTTGAACGGATAGTATCAAGGGAATCAAGTATGTTACCACGAGTGCCGTCTAATATTAGTTTAACTTTAAATCCGTATGAGGTTTGCAATATATCTGCTACGCTTCTGGCATCATTTATGGCTGTTTTTAGGCTGTCGATATATTTATAATTATTGTTGCCAATAACCAAAGCATGATAGTTACCAAAGGGTATGTCCTCTGATTGTTTAATATCAAAACTTTTTAATTTAATATGTTCTTGCTCAGCATCTTCTCCATGTACTTTTAATGTTTTTGTGGTTGAATAGTAATTATCAATATTTTTTTTAAACACAGAAATTTTTGAGGAATTATCTAATTCTTTAAAAAAAGCTATAAGAGCATAATCTGCAACCTCTTTAAAACGTCCCCCTTTTGGTGAGCTTAATTCAAGACCTTTATGTAAGACAATTTTTTCATATTTACCATAAAGTGTGTCAATAATTTTTCCATTTAAATCTAAGAACATCCCTTCAAGAATTATTAAGCTCGGCTTTCCTTTTATTGCAGGGTTATTAAGGCGATAATCTAACAGCATACATAAATCTACATCATGATTTTTTGCTTCGTTTATATTGTTTAATTGAACCACTTTATTAAAACGACTGCTTAAAATCTTATTCATTTGTTTAATAACATATTGTGAATCAAAATTGATTAAAGCTAAATGCGATTTGATTTTTGAATATTTATTTCTTTCTTCAATATATTGTATTGTTGCCTTTGTATTTTTTGACAATATTACGCCAATCGATAATGAAGAAAATCTTTTGGATGCTTTTAGCTGAATATATTCATCTGTTAAAGGGCTTATGTATGTCGGCGCTGTAGCGCATCCATTCAAAACAATATAAGTGGAGAATATTAAAAGATAAAAAAGTGACTTTAATATATTGTTAACTGGTGATATACTATATAAAGCGTTTATGAGGTTCATTTTTTTTGGCTGTTTCATATATCTTTTAGCCCTAATTATTTAATCAATGTAAAAACACTTCCTTTGTAACAGATAAAACATAGGGTGGTATTGTTTTATCCTACTTTGTTTTAAAGACCCACCTGTATGGACTTGCAGAATTGCCTGCTTTATCCTTAAAGTTTTTGTGTTTTTGACTATTGATCCATATTACATATTCTTTGTTGGGTTCCAGTTTTACCGGCAATGAATTTTTAGTAAATTTTTCTGTATAGTATGGCTGGCCGGTCGTTTCTGGAAAATCTTCCTTTTTCGTGTATGCCCATGACCAGTTCCCATCCTGCATCTCTTCATCAAATGTAACAGATAGTTCGGTTATTGACGGGTCAACATCGATACTGCCATTGGGTGGGGATGTTTCAATTACATAAGGTTCCTGAGTATCCTGTTCTGTGCAGGATGTGCACATAATGATAATTGCCAGTAACAAAAAAAGATGAAGTGGTTTTGTCATCATTACCTCCTGTAATATTAATTTTTGGATACTATTAGTTATTTCATGAGATGCTTTTGTTTTAATATCTCAAATTCTCTTGTCTTGCAACCATTCCTATCAATTTATTGCTCTTCTAACGGTAAATAGTCGTAATGATTAAATTTAATCAACAACAAAGATTCGTTATAAAAAAAGTTGAGATATCATTTTGAGCATGTTATAGATTTTTAAATTTCAACGCCCATTGTCAAATAATATTCCGATACCAAAAGCAGAAAAAAAAATATAGGAGGGAAAAATGAAAACATGTTCAATGATGTTATTTTTTGTGATAATTATAAGCTTAACAGGTTGTGGATATCCCATCATCCAGAAAGAAGTGATTAACCCGAACACACAAGACACAGCAACACTTATTCTTGGCGCCAATATAGGAGACGGCAATATTACTGGAATGCTCTTGGCCTTGTACATGAATGGCGAAAAGATGCCATTTAAAGGGATTTGTGTAGAGGGCGCCTATTCTGGTACTGTGCCCAGTTTAATTCCAGTATTAGTATGGAAAAATTCTGATTATGTTGCGGCAAACAAGAACAAAACAGTTTACCGAGCCTGGGAAATCCCATCATCGATGATTAAATCTGGTGGGGATGGATTGCTATATATTACCGCAGTAAGGGCAGGCAAAACAGCTTGGGCTCGAGAAATCATGTCAGGCCTCATGTCTTATCCAGCGCCATTTACGTATGAGCCATTTGTTTCATCATGGACGTATACTGGGAATAGATTTAAAATCACTCATCCTGGCGTATATTATTTAGGAGAAATAATTGTAAAAGGTAATATGGAACGCCAAGGCTCAGGAGTTTTACTCGACAGTAAAATGAAATACGAATCAGATCTTGAAAAATTTAACAACTACCTGTCTACGCAGAATCTGTCCGGTATTAAATATACAGACTTGAGTAAAACCGGAAGCGACGATATGAAGGGAAGCCGATTTGTAAAAGATCTTAAAGGGAAATAACTTCTAGTAAAATTGAGGTGTGGGCGGTTAAAATTGTAAAAAAAGAATCTGTTTTACTTAGAGAATTAAGATTTTTTTCATCAGGATCTTTTAATTGTGTAACTTGCGAAGATGAAAGATCCGCAAACCATGTCGGCCTTGGAAGTTCGACAACCGTTTCGTTCCAATGCAATGCTATCGCAGATGTGGTCAACAATACAGCAATAACAACCCATATATTTACTGCTAAAAGGATTAAATATTTAATTATGTGCTGTTTCTTTATCTCGTTTTCGGCAAGAATAACAGATTATTAAACAATGTATTCGTTTTCTTTTTAATATAAGAGAACTTCACCGCATATTGTGTTTTCGAGTTTAAAAATTAGACCGGTTTCAGATGTTGACTATTTTTTATATGTTCTGCCATTTCCAGTTTAAAAAAACAAGTGGACTTTCACTTATATTTTGTCAGCTGTGTATGTTGGGCTAAGCGAAGCAACCCAACATAACCACATTTATCATTTACATATCGTTCTATCATCATGTTGCATCACAGCTGTTTATACGTTTATCGCCTTTTGTAATGTTGGGTTTCATATTCATTCAACCTACGCAGCTCATTTATGCCAGATAAGATTCAAAACCCCACTTATTTTTACTATCGTCTCACGTCATGAACATTGAAGCTATACGTAACAGAGCCAGAATTTTCTATTAATATTAATATGTTACAGCTGATTATAAATTCAATCCTCTCCTTCTGTCAAGTCCTTTTTTTAGATCCAAATCCCTGGAACTTGAAATAGGTTTTTTTATAACGGTTTTCTGTCTGTTCAAAATGATACCCATTGCTTTAAAATAATCCCTTTGAACTTTTACATTGGATATCTTGCTGTACCTCTGAGTAGTGGTTATCCAGTTGTGTCCCAAAAGATCCTGAATCGATGAAAGTTCAGCGTCCGCATTGAGGAGCTGTGTGGCCATTGTGTGTCTTAAGCTGTGACAAGACAACTTTAGGCCACTCTCCTTCGCGTAATATTCCATTCTTTTCTGGATTCCGCGTACGGATATGGGCCTACCTTTATACGTGCCTTTTTCCACGAGAAAAATTTTCTTTACCCTTTTTGCGGGCTGCCTGTATTTTAAATATGTATTCAGGGCCGATAATGCGTCATTACTGATGCATACCACACGGCCTTTGCCTCCCTTACCGCTTTTAATGATGATCCTCCTTTGTTTTAAATCCAGACAATCAATTGTCAAATCCGCAACTTCTTCAACCCTGAGACCGCATCTGAGCATGAGCCTGAACATGGCATAATCTCTACGGCTTTTAATTAAATTAAAAAAAAGATCGATATCTTCATCCTTTACATATCTGGGAAGCGGCTTTGGCATACGCAGAGAATGACTGGATCGTACGGGATTGGATAATTTAATTTCCTCTTCATAATAAAGATACTTGTAAAACCCGCTTATACATGCAGTATGGCAGTTGATTGTCTTTGGCTTTAGCCTTTTTCTTAACAGGTGATCTATGTATTCAGATATTTTATGGTGATCAACCAGCTCAAGAGGCACATCTAGCCATACAACAAACTGTTTGAGCATGTTTAAATAGTTTTTTACGGTATGGGAAGAATAATTTTTTCTCTTCAAATACCGCCTGTAGCTAATTATCGAATTCGTAAAGTCCATTGTAGTCTCCGTTTTCAATCACAGCCATTGCCCTGAAATACTCTTCCTCTCTGCTTTTGTCAGAAAGCTTTGCGTAGCGCCGTGTGACTTCAAGACTTGTATGTCCCATCAAAGTCTGAAGACATTCAAGACGCATCCCTGCGTTTAAAAGATCGGTAGCATAAGTGTGACGTAAACAATGCAGGGTGTAATCTTTATGCTGAAGACCTGCTTTTTCCAGATAACGTTTAAATATTCTTCGCGCTGTTTCATATGACATGCGGACATGACCCTGGGAGTAAAACAGAAAACTTTTTTCTGGCAAGCGCTCATTTATCCATTTTAAAAGCGCCTCTTTCGCATCATCGCTAAAGTATACAACCCTTCCTGTGCCTGTTTTTTCCGCTTCATAAATAGCAACTCTGTTGTTTTCAAAATCCAGATCATCAACCCTAGCATTTAATAGCTCTCCTATCCTCATACCGGTTCTAAGCAGAAGAAGAAGCATGGCCCTGTCTCTGGTTTTATCAATAACAGAAAGCATAAGGTTTATATCTTCCGGATCTATCGCTCTGGGAAGCAGTTGCGGAAGCTTTATATTGACCTTACGCTGCATGAGTTCATGGGATACAATATCGTTTTCAACAAGATATTTTATAAAAGCATACAGGCAGCATGTCGTTGTTCTGACCGTGGCTGGTTTTAAACCCCTGTCTTGTTCATGCTCAACAAAGGCTTCAATGTCATGCCTTGTAATATCAGATATCTCTTCTCTTTTATAAAATGACAGAAACCCGCTGACGGCTGAAAAGGCACTCTTAATAGTTCCAGGCTTGCAGTTCCTCCTGTATTTATGCCGCAGATATTCGCTGAATTCTTCTTTGCCGGTAAAATCTGCATCAGATATTTTTTCAAGAATCGTATTGAGAAACTGAAGTTTTTTATTAACTACGACCTTTTTTTGATACTTTAAGGCAAGGTTTTCATATACAGGATTCTTTTCAAAACACCCAAGAAATTCTGGCGGCGGGGAACCTGAATAATAGTTTTCACACAAAATAGACAATTGATCGTTAAGCATATCTTCCTCCTTTTCTGTTTGTTTTAATAGAAAATTCAGATAGATATTGCCAATTTGTTAGTTATTGGTCAATTGTCATTTTGTTACATCGGGTAGCCGGGAGCTGTTGCCAGCCCCTAGCCCCCTCAGAACCGTACGTGACAGTTTCCCGTCATACGGCTCAAGCATTCATTAAGGCTCGCCCCTGTAGGACGGCCCGGCTGTTGTATCACTTCGTCTATGCTGAACATGCGCTCATGCCATAGGTTTTATAGCGTTTGCGATCTTCGAAATATTCATCATATTTCGGGTCATAGGGATTTGCAAGTCCTATGACCTTAATATACCTGTCAACACCTATACTGCCTGCCTTGATGAGTTTGAATAAACAGGGCTGACCCTTTTTATTCTTTCCTTTTACACCGAAAACCCAAGATCTTGAGTCATTCATCCAATATTTCTTTGTCATCCAGTCTTTACTCTTATTATTGTGTTTCCGTCTCATCCATTGCCAGAGTAATTTATAAATGCATGTGTCGACATAGCTGAATGTATTCCCGGACACAACATGGCGGTGATAGTTCGCCCAACCCCTTATTTTGGAATTGAGATCCTTTATCAGCGCCTTGGCGTTTGAACCAAGATGTTTTCGGATGGTTCGCCGGACAACGGACAGAAATGCCTTTACACTTTCTTTGGCAGGCTTTATCAGAAGCTTGCCGCCGTATTTGCGTAGGTTTTGCCCGAGAAAGTTAAAACCATCTTCTATTTTTGTGATCCTCGTTTTTTCCTTTGAAAGGGAGAGCCCTCTCTCTTGGAGGAATGCCTCAACTGCCGGCCGTACTTTCTGTTCGAGAAGGTCTTTTGACCTCCCCGTAATAATAAAGTCATCCGCATAGCGGATCACATTCACCTTAGTGCTTGTTTTGCCTTTACGTTTAGGAACGGAGCTCTTTGCGGCGGTTTCCAGACCGTCTAATGTCATATTGGCGATCGTAGGAGAAATAATTCCGCCTTGAGGCGTTCCTGTCTCTGTTGGGTAGAGTTTACTGTTTTCCATATACCCGGATTTCAGCCATTTACGGGTTACCTGCCTGTCTATGGGAGTATTGGCAAGTACCCAGCTGTGGCTGACCTCATCAAAACATGCTTTTATATCGGCCTCCAGTATCCATCTTGGCGAGGTTTTTGAAGAGAGGATTATGAAACACTGCGCTATTGCATCGGCGCAGTTTCTATTTGGCCTGAAACCGTAGGAATTTGGATCGGCCAATGTTTCGGCGACCGGCTCCAGGGCAAGCTTGTACAGCGCCTGGAATGCCCGGTCCACCATGGCGGGAATACTTAGCGGCCGCTTTTTAGAGCTGTTCTTCTTGGGTATGTGTATGCGCCGCAAGGGTTGCGGGCGGTATCCTCTACGCTTCAGCAGTTTCACTGCATTTATTTTCCGGCGGGGTGTAGTCCAGGTAACATTGTCTACACCCGGCGTCCTTTTGCCCTTATTGGACGTGACGCGTTTGATGGCGAGCAGCTTCGCGTGATACGAATGGGTGAGAAGCCACTGTAAAGCATTAGCTTTTCCGAACTTCTTCTCCCTGACAGCCTTTGCGATACGCACTTGCAGTCTTCTGACAGATCTACTAATGGTTTTCCAGTCAATGGAATTCCACTTGCTTCGTCTGCCGGAGGGTGCACCAGTCGATCTGTTGATCACCGTCATTTGCCTTCCCTCCTTCGAAAATTCTCCGAGTTATCTCGCAATAGAACACCTGCCCGGATACCTTAACAGTATCCGCCGGACGTCAGCTCCCTTTCGGGCCGGGCAAATTTTGAACCCGTATCCGCTCCATTACAGAACGGCCTTCGCTTTTTCGTGCATCTTTCGCCCGCACTTCCATCAGTGTGCCTTGCGGTTTCACCTGCCTAATCCGAAGATCGGGCGGAAATACGGGATTTCCACGTTCTGCGCAGTTGCCGATTATGAGTGACTTAGGTCTGCCTGCTACGCCGGCGGTGCCGCAACTCCGTATGGGCACTATACAAAGCCATAACCTGACCGCTCACCTTTTGGTCCAAGCTTACCAGCCTCTTTAGCTTGTCTTCTATCACGGCGCTTGACGGCATTCACTTTATTTTGACCATATCACTCGAACCTTAGCCCTTACCCGGATGAGGCTTCCAGGAAAGTGTCCACCTTACGGTTTTCACCCCTCTTGCAAAGCAAGATTTGGTACATTGTCAGAAGGGCTTCATACCACGTCCGGATGCACCGGGGCAGCATGCCTCCTAAGGTACCAGTGGGAGTACACTGGGATTGGTCAAGGCGACAAAGCCTTGCCAATCAGCCAAATGCGCAACTTCGTGTCGCACGTATAGATTGAAGTATGTTGGTATTTTAAAAAATTATTTTCCATACCACTATGCATAAAATGTGGAAATATAATTATTGTGCATGATATGATTTATTTTTTTCATATAAATCAAGCCTGTTCTTATAACGATTGATTGCATCTTTATTTTCTATCAGGTCAATAGCTTTTTGTTGTGTTTCTATCGCTTTATCAAATTTACCATTTTGGGCATATGCCGCTGCTAAAGTATCTAGAGTGATATGATTTTCTTCAAGCTCAACTGCTTTTTTCGCATATTGTATTGCATATTTTCCATTGCGATATTTTGAAACAGGACATGTGGCATAAATCCACGCAATACTATTGTAGGCTTCTGCATTCTGAGGATCTAACTTAATCGCCTGATCAATATCATTTATAGCTTTGCCAAAGTCACCTTTTTTTTTCCAGTTTTTCCCACGCAAAAAGTAAGCGTGTAAATATTGCGGATCTAACTCGATAACCTTATTAAAGTCTTTTATAGCCTTGTCAGAATCACCCATGAAGTCCCAGATTAATCCTCGACTGTAGTAAACATATACATCGTTCGGATTTAATTCAATTGCCCGCATATAGTCTTTTAGCGCTTTTTCAAAATCCTTCTTGATTGCATAAGCGGTCCCACGGTAGCGGTAAGCATATACGTTTTGTGGGTCTAACTCGACAACTTTATTATAATCTTTTATAGCCTTGTCTAAATCACCTTTACTTTGCCAAATTACGCCTCGATCATAGTAGGCATTTATATTTTTCGGATTTAATTCTACAACCTTATTAAAGTCTTTTATGGCTCTGTCATTGTCGCCCTTAGCCCCCCAAGCAACCCCACGTTTGTAGTAAGCATTTATATCGTTAGGATTTAATTCGATGACCATATTAAAATCATTTATAGCTTTATCAAAGTTTCCTTTGGCTAACCAAGCAATCCCTCGATTGTAGTATGCAGATGCCTCTTTCGGTTTTAATTTTGTCGCCCTATTATAGTCTTTTGCTATTTTATCATGGTTACGCTTCTGACTGCAGGAACTGCAGAGAATCATCGCTGTAAAAACGATTGTTAATATAACAAAAAAAACGGATCGGCGTTTTGAATATTCTTTGGATTGACACTTTGTTGTCATAATGAATCCTTTGTATTTATGGAATATTATTTTAATTATGGCATGGTGTAGAAACTCTATAGCTCGTATCTTTAAATTTAATTTTGAGACCGGTTTCAGACTTGGAGATACTTTATAATATGCCATTTCCATTCAAAAATAATAAGTGGACTTTCACCCATATTTTGTCAGAATCACACTTATTATTTCTGTATTTCGAGTTTTATTTTTAAACCAAATTCAGAGTTAAGATTCCTTTATATATAAAAACTTACAAAACTGTAATAAAGGTGTACCTATAGAATCAAGTCTTACCCGATGGATTATTCATCCATACCATAAATTTCCTGGTTTTAAAAGACCATGAGATATTAAAATACATTTTGGAGTAGTATTTTTTATAGAAATATTGAAACCGATTTGATACTATCAGATTGGTTTGTTTAAGAAATAATCAGTCATTGTCAGAACAACTCAATTTTGATTAAACCAAATGAAATATCGCGTGATTGATCATACTGCTGATTTTGGCATTCATGTTTTCGGGTTTGATCCAAAGGATCTTTTTGAAAACGCGGCCCATGCCCTGTTTGATGTGACAGCAGAGCTTGGAACAGTAAATGCCGTTGATGCAATTGAATTAAGAATCATAGGAGATGACTGGCAGGACCTGATGATAAACTGGCTGCGAGAGGTTCTGTTTTTGTGGACAGGCAAAGAAAAGCTTGGTAAATTTACAAAAATCCTCTCTATAAAAGAGACCAGCCTGATCAGTATGATATATTATGAACCGTTTTTTCCTGAACGGCATGTGATAAAAAATGAGATCAAAGCTGTGACATATCACCAGATAGAGGTTAAAGAAGGAAGAGAAGGGTGGGAGGCTAAAGTTATTTTTGATGTGTGAAAAAAAAAGATTATGAACCTAAAACAGCTTGATAAATATCGATGGGAAGTGCCCAAGAGTGGACGGATGCGGGTGCCGGGGCTGATCTATTCGGATTCTTCCATGATGAAGGCGGTGCAGAAAGAGGAAGCCTTTAAGCAGGTGGCGAATGTTGCAACTCTACCGGGCATTTTTAAGGAATCCCTTGCCATGCCGGATATTCACTGGGGATATGGTTTTCCCATCGGCGGTGTTGCAGCGTTTGACTGGGACAAAGGGATTATCTCTCCTGGTGGAGTTGGCTATGACGTGAACTGCGGCGTCAGACTGGCAGGCACATCTTTAATTGAAACAGATATTCATAATAAACTTGAAGAGCTGGCAAACGCACTTCACCAGGGTGTCCCCTGCGGAGTAGGTTCAACAGGTGCGATCAAGCTTTCAAAAAAAGATGAAAAAAAGGTTCTGGAGCAGGGAAGCCAGTGGGCGGTTAAACAGGGGTATGGCCGTAGCAGGGATATTGAGCATACAGAAGACAGGGGCTGTATGCATAATGCTGACCCGGATGCTGTCAGCAAGCGGGCTCTTGAAAGAGGAAGGAAGCAGCTCGGGACCCTGGGAGGAGGTAATCACTTTCTTGAGATTGGGGTGGTTGATAAGGTGTATGATGAAGGGACGGCAGCTATATTCGGTCTTTTTAAGGGCCAGGTCACATTGATGATCCATTCCGGTTCTCGGGGCCTGGGATATCAGGTCTGTGATGATTCTCTTGCTTTTATGACAAAACATGTACGGAAACTAGGGATTAAGCTTCCAGACAGGCAGCTTTCCTGTGCGTTTATTCAGTCCAAAGAAGGCCAGCAGTATTTTAATACCATGGCCTGCGCGGCAAACTATGCGTGGGCAAACCGTCAGATATTAATGCATCTAGCGGAAAATATGTTTTTAAAAGCCATTAACATCAGTCCAAAAAATCTGGGAATGCAGCTGGTTTATGATGTATGCCACAATATAGCCAAAAAAGAAGACCATATGATTAACGGAAAGAAGAGGACTGTTTGCGTGCACCGGAAAGGGGCGACACGATCTTTTGCTCCCGGACACCCGGCTGTTTGTGAAGATTTTCGGAGCGAGGGGCAGCCGGTTATTATTCCGGGAGACATGGGAACAGCGTCCTATGTTCTGGCGGGTACGGAGACAGCTATGGAGAAGACATTTGGATCAACCTGTCATGGCGCCGGACGCGTATTGAGCCGTAAGGGAGCGAAAAAAGCGAGCAAAGGGAGAGCCATACACCGGGAACTTGCAGATAAAGGTATATTTGTTAGATGGACAGGACGAGCAACCCTGGCCGAAGAGATGCCGGATGCGTATAAGAATATAACCAAAGTTGTTAATGTGGTTCACGGAGCTGGCATTTCCAGGAAAGTGGCAAAACTGAGGCCCGTTGTGGTGGTTAAGGGATAACCGGTTGTTAATTTATGAAAAAAACAGATATCGTCATAATATTAAATTTGCTATTTTACCTGAGCATTGGTCTGTTTCTTCTGCTTAGCCCGGTAAAAGCGCTTTATGTTTCGGGGCTTTATACAGCAGACGGTTTTTTCCCGGCAGTTCTTGGATCTATCTTTATCAGCATCAGCGTGGTATCAATAATAGCGGTTTTTTTTAAAATAAGCAGCGTCAGAAGAGCGATCCTGTTTTTTTTGCTGGCAATGAACATCAGCATCGGCATGATTTTTCTCTTATGGCTGATTTCCAGCAGGATGGTCCTTTCTTCACAAAATAAGCTGCTACAGTGGATGATGGTTACTTTGCTATTTATCCTTAGCAGTATCGAATTGGTTGTTTTGTCCAGACCCTCAAAAACCAGGGATAGTATAAAAAACTTTTTGTTAGTGGCAGCTTCTATAGTGGTCTGTTTTTCTGTTTGTTATCCTTTGTACAGATATATTTGTCAAAACAGATTGGAAGCCTTGAAAGCAGAGAGGGTGAAGAGTAAAGGTTATAGTCTTGAATTTTGTAATCAAAAAGGACAGAGAATTACTGACCAGAAAGGTTTATTTAAGCTTATGATAGATCCATATACCATATACCGGAATTATCCTGGTCAGGAGCTCGCCTATGTTTCAACCGACAGTTTTGGATTCAGAAAAGGCCATCCAGATAATAACCGGGATATCATCATGGTTCTGGGGGGATCTGCGGCTTTTGGAAAAGATGTCATCTCTGACGAGGTAACCTTTTCTTCCCAGATGAACCTGTATTTACCTGCCTTTCGGACCATCAATGCCGGTGTTATTGGTTTCCTTTCAGGGCAGGAGCTATCCTTTATGGTGCATTATCTTGATCGTTTTAATCCTGTATTGTACGTCGTGTTTGACGGATGGAACGATGTGTTTGATCATCTTGGTTTCGGGCAACCAAGAGGTAAGGGGCGTTTGGGTTATAATAATAATTTTTTTGAAATTGAAGACCGTCTGGCGACCTATACGTTATCAAACCCTGAAGAGGAGAAGAAAGAAGGTAAAGATAGTGCGATAGAATCGTATGAAACAATTGAAGCCTATTTTGATGATGTGATTCAGGTGTATTGCGGCAACCTTGATAAAATGCATTGCTTTGCGAAAAGCCGCAGAGCACATTTCTTAGTCGTATTCCAGCCGGAACTTGGAAATAAAACCTTTAAGACGAAAAAAGAGATTACCATTTTAACCCGGAATGAAAAAAGAACAGGTTATCTTACCAGGAAGATTCCCCAAAAATATAAAATAATGATCAAGGAAGCGAAAAAATTCTGCAAGGCAAAACGTATAGATTTTATGGATATCTGTGAAATACCAGAATTTAATGACAATGAAATTACCCTTTTTTCTGACCCGGTACACATGAATGAAAAAGGGCATCAAATTGTTGCAAGGATTATCAGTGATAAAGTTAAAACGCTCAACCTACCCGAAATTTCAGGCAATTAGCCCTACCAAGCAGTAGAGCTCCGTTGGTGTATTAAGAAAGCCTTAGCCAGCCAAGAAATAAAAAACCGACTGCCAGGGCGTAGTAGGCAAACCTGTGAAAGCATTGCGCCTTTAGAAAACGGACAAAAAGCGATATGGCAAGCAGACCGGAAGCAAGGGCCGCTATCCCTCCAACGATCATAGATGTCAGGAATTCACCTGGCACATTCATCAGTTCGGGTGCCTTGAGTACAACAGCACCAAAGATCGCGATAACAGACATAAGAAAAGAAAATTCAGCGGCTACAGTTGCTTCAACACCAAGGGCCAGGGCGGTAACAACTGTGGCACCGCTTCGTGAGATTCCTGGGAGTATGGCAAAGGCCTGGGCGCATCCAATGATGAGTGCGGCCCGCCACATGATGTCCTTCTTGTTTGCCAGGGGGATGGTGTACCTTGTTGACAGGAGAAACACGCCGGTAAGAATTAAACAGATTCCTGAGATAACAGGTGCGTTGAACTGGTCTTCAATAAAATCCCCCGCGATTAAAACAATAATTACCGCGGGTATTGTGGCCACACACAGTTTACATATATAGCGGATTGATTCGCCGTCTTTATTCAGTATACCTACAGCAAGGTTCTTAATCCGTTTCCGATAAAAGACCAGAACAGCTATAAGCGTGGCAAAATGGACAGCGACTTCAAAAAGAATCCCCTCCATATGGACCTGCATCAGATTTTCAACAATGATAAGATGTCCCGAGCTTGATACAGGGAAAAACTCAGTAATACCCTGAACAATCCCAAGAAAAAATGCTTCAATCCAGTTCACTTGTCTTTTCCTTTTAGATACAGTAGGGCTTTACTCTCCAGCGGTCAGGTCAGCAGATCAGCAGTAAAACATCAAGTCCATACCTTTGTTTAGGTGATTATAGGTACAAGGAACATTTGAGTCAAGCAGGTTAAAAGAGATCCCCGGGTACAGCATGGATCGCATTAGCAGTATCCAGGCAAAACAGTATTCTATTTAATAGTCATGCCGGGGCAACCCTATGTTCAGACTTTTCTTGACACACAGTTTCCGTTTAGGCAAAATCATAGGTAGAAGATCTTATTATTGTGTCCAGCTTTCCATCGAATACCAGAACGAAACAGATGAATAACAGCAAAACAAAACCGAACGTATCTTTATTTCTTGCCGCCAGTCTGCCATATGCTGGCTTTCTTTTAGTTGTTTGCGGATATTCGCTACTTTATTTTTTTAAAATGTCTGTCCCACGGGAAACAGTTGCTTTAAAACAGATTATACTGGTATACATGATACTCACTTTCGGAGGCCTGTGTCTACTTATACATTTTTTTATTCTCTATAAAGGTCCTAAGGAAGTCCGATATAGGGCCTTATCTACGCTGATTTTTTCTGCGATCCTATTTATATTATGTGGTATTGTTTCTGAAAAATTTTTTCCTGTAAGCAGCTCACAGCATAGTAAATTGTCCAAACATAAATACAGCCCCTTCCAGTTAAAGCTTCAGCGCCTTTTAAAAAGACGGCTTACAGAGAGGCTTTCAAAGCGCCGCGGTGTTTTCATGTATGAAAGATACAACAGCCTGGGCTGGCCTGATAAAGAACGTTCTTTTGAAAAAAAAGGTAAAAGAATTGTATGTATCGGCGATTCGTTTTTAGAGGTCAGATCTTCCAAAAACTTACCTGAACGGCTTGAACTGATGCTTCAATCAACCAAGGAGCATATCGAAGTCCTCAACCTTTCGCTGGCCGAAACATCTCCGGAGGACTACCGATTCCGATTCTATGAATTCGCATTAGATTATCAGCCGGATCATGTTCTGCTTTTTATTTATGGCGGAAATGATGCAATGCCTTATTATACGTACACACCATACGAACATAATCCTTTCAGTGTATCAGTACAAGCAGTTATGTTTCTTTCCGCTATAAAAGCAATACCTAAAAAAGTGATACTGCAGCTGAGTGGATTGATGAAAAACCAAACAAGATTTAAGAACCGGCAGGATTTTTTTAAGCACTTGGGGCAGGTAAACATTTCCCGGAGTGACATGCAGTTTGTTTATCTGGTTGTAAACGCGTATTCCGTGCCGTTAATGGAAAAACCTTTTCCTTTTTCAACCATCGCACCAAACACACTGACACGTCTGGCACTGCTGTGGCATCAAAATTTTACTATTAATGCAGGTTTAAAAAAAACGAATGAAGATTCTGACAAAGAACCTGAAATGCCCACTTGGAAAGATTTGCAGTCGAAGTTTAATAAAGTATTTGCTCTTGCAAAAGAAAAAAGATTGGAATCCATATCTAAACTTGCCGCGGAATATAACAGGATGACAGACTACTCTCTGTTCCTTGAAAAACTTGAGAACCAAGATCCCAGATTTCTGGAAGAGCTTATTTCTGAACCGGATGTCACATATTTATTGTGGGCAGCATTGTCGAAATCTGTACTGAATAAACCTGAATACCCTGTTCCCTCAAAAGCGGTGATAGACCGGGCAACGTATAATTATATGCTATACTTTCAAGAGATGAAAAATGAAGCAGACAGGTTAGGTGTTCAATTCTCAGTGGTATTAATTCCTGAGGCTTCCCTTGGAGATGATGATTTTTACCGATTCTGGCTGCCCCTTATTGATTTCAGGAAATACTTTTCAATCCGCAATGCGGTATTTTCAAAATTGGCCGTAAATCTAAAAACGGTTTCTCCTGTGATTAATCTGCTTGACGACCCTCAGGACCGATTATTTGAAGGATACTGGCATTTTGACGGGCACTGGAATGAGAAAGGGAACAAGAATGTGGCGGAAACACTTTATGCTTATTTAACATCACCAGCATTGTATGAAAATGCTGAAAAAGCCATGGAGGACGACTGGGGAAAATGTTTTCCTGACCAGCCTTCCGTAGGGATAATGGAGATATTCTGGAAAGAAGGTATACAGACTTTTCATGAAGAGAGAAAGGGGAGTCTGTCCCTGAAGGGCAGCTTAGGCAAGGAACCTGTCTTAATTGATCTGATATTTCCCATAGATGCTAATGTGTCGGAACTTCGAATTGATTTTCCTGGACTGAAAGGGTGTGACTATATAATTGAACAGGTAGTGGTCGATACTCCAGGCCGTTCATTTTACATCAGTCCGCAGGAATTGACTTTAGGATGTAAAAATGATGTTCATATTTCTGGAAACAGATTCAGTGTTACAGGTACAGATCCATATTTATGTTTTACAGCACCCGGTGGAAGGGCCAAAGTGCTTTCGGTCAATGTAAAAGGGATTTGCTTAATTAATAGCCCGGGTCAGTTGGGAAAAAACGGCAGCCGTTAACGGGTTCGTTTGCTTGACATAAATCTACCTTTCGGGCATAATCCGAAAAACAGCGGAAATTTTGCTGTTGCAAGGCATATAATAATCCACAATGCCGGCTCCGTATACTGATGTTTTGACCTTAATAGGTTCATTTCACCCGGTCATTTTTCAACATACGCTGTGAGCTTCATTTAATTTGCATAGAGATATTGCGGACACTATACCACAATAATATTATATCAAAAACAGTATGATGAAGGAGAGTACGATGAACCCGGAAATTTTTAGAGAGTACGATATCAGGGGAATAGCAGGGAAAGATTTCACGGAAGATGATGTGTTCCTGATCGGTAAAGCCGCAGGAACGTATCTCAGCCAGCGAGGCCATAAAAAACTTTCTGTGGGGCGTGACTGCAGAACGACGTCAGACCGTTATGCTGAAAAAGTCATTGAAGGTCTTCTTTCAACCGGATGTGATGTTACCGATATCGGCACCTGCCCCACGCCTGTTTTTTATTTTTCCATACAGCATCTGACAGCACAGGGTGGGGTGATGGTAACCGCAAGCCATAATCCAGCCGAGTATAATGGTTTTAAACTCTGTATCGATCTGGATTCAATCCATGGTGAAGAAATTCAGGACTTGAGGAAGATCATTGATGACAAGGCGTTTTCAGAAGGGAAAGGATCCCTTACCAGTGCTGATGTTATAACGCCGTACAAGGAATACATGGAGAAGAATTTGTCGGTTTCTAGACCGCTTAAAGTTGGGATTGACGCCGGCAACGGCACTGGAGGTTTTGTTGCGGTTCCTGTTATTAAAAGTCTGGGATGCGAAGTTCATGATATTTACTGCGATATGGATGGAACATTTCCAAACCACGCTGCAGATCCAACGGTAAAAAAGAACATGGAAGATCTGGCAGCTCTTGTAACGGGAAAGGAGCTTGATATCGGCATCGGGTATGACGGCGACAGTGACCGGATCGGTGTTGTTGATGAAAAAGGGAACCTGATTTTCGGCGACCAACTGATGATTATTTTTTCCAGGGAAATCCTGTCGAGAAAACCGGGAGCGACGTTTATTTCTGAAGTAAAATGCTCAAAAACAATGTATGATGATATTGAAAAAAATGGCGGAAGACCCATCATGTGGCGAACCGGTCACTCCCTAATAAAGAAGAAGATGAAAGAGGAAAAGGCTGAACTTGCCGGTGAAATGAGCGGTCATATGTTTTTCGCGGACCGGTACTTTGGATATGATGACGCCATATACACGTCCTGCCGACTTCTTGAGATCCTCGCCGATACAGGACAGACAATTTCTGAACTTTTAGCCGATGTTCCGAAGACATGTTCCACACCAGAGATAAGGGTGGCATGTCCTGATGACAAAAAATTTGATGTGGTTCAGAAAGCCACAGATGTTTTTCGTAAACAGTATGATGTTATCGACATTGACGGCGCGCGGGTTTTATTTGATGACGGCTGGGGCCTTGTTAGAGCGTCGAACACACAGCCTGTACTTGTACTCAGATTTGAAGCCATGTCTGAAGAGCGGCTGAATGAGATAAGGGAAATAGTGGAAGCTGTACTGGCTGAGATACAACAAGAATAAAGGTTATCTTATGCGTTTCCCGAAAGCGATATTTTCTCTTCCTGCCTGGATTGAACACCATATTCCCGGGCCTGAACAAGTATTTCCTGAAGTTGAAGACCGTGTGAAGTTTGCCATCAAACTTTCGCGCCTTAATGTGGAACATGGCACCGGAGGGCCTTTTGGTGCAGCGGTTTTTGATCTGCAGACCAAAAAGCTGATTGCGCCGGGTGTTAACCTGGTAGTCCCCTTAAACAACTCTTCAGCGCACGCGGAAGTGGTTGCCATAACTATCGCACAACAGGTTTCCGGGCATTATGATCTTGGTAGTGAATGGATGCCTCCATGTGAACTCTCGGTCAGCACGGAACCCTGCGCCATGTGTTTCGGGGCGATAATATGGTCGGGGATTAGACAACTTGCCTGCGGAGCACGAGCGGCTGATGCCACAAGGATAGGCTTTGATGAAGGGCCGAAGCCCCTGGAGTGGGAGCAGGAGCTCGAGGCCAGAAGTATCACTGTCCTCCAGGACATTTGCGGGGAAAAGGCGTCCGCGGTCCTTCATCAATATTGTAGAAATGGCGGAGTAATCTATAATAGCCGTAAAGGCATATTATAGGGGGTCCTTACAACGGGAATCCGTTAATATGCGAATTCTCTTCCGTTGATTATAATACTAGTTTCTTCCGTAAAATCAGACTGAGCAGAGACAATTGAGTCATCAAACTTGTTCTGGAAACGCTGAACGGCCTGCAGTGTTTCACACCTTTTAATGCAATCCTCTTTAGGCAGCTTCTTACCTGGGCAATTAACGCACGGTGAACTGATCATTTAGTTTCCCCCATATAGCTTGATTTGAGTTCAAAACAATTTCCGTTTTTGCTTTTTGTTGGTCGGCAGATTTTAGCTCTTTACGTGGCCTATTTTTAAGGTTAACATTTAAAAAACTCCTGAATATTCCCTGCAATGCTCGTGCAATTTTATCATGTCTTTTATTTTTGTATAGGAAAAACCAGTCATTCTGCTTATCTGCATATTTGAAAGTCCTTTTCTTTTTAAATATAACAGGTCTGTTTGGCTTAGTCTTTCTTCCTGTTTTTTTATAGTTTCTTTGTTTTTCATAAACACCGTCCTTAAAAAATCTGTGCGGCTGTCTTCGCAGGCTTATTCAGAGCGATTAATGTTGATTTGTCTCCTGTAAAATGTATCCTACTGGAAACGCCATTAAGTCCGCTCAGTCTATTTTGAAAATTATTCCACCCGTTATGGGAAATTTTATCAAGACAGCCTGTATGAATAATTACCTTATTAATATTGTCACAGTTTGTTTCCAAAACAGTTATTAATTCAAGAGCGGCATTTTCGTTAAAAACACCCATTAATTTAAGATGCATGTTTTCGCTGTTACGGTGCTTGAAGATTCTGAAATCTGTTTTCATCATATTCGTTTTTAATAAAGTTTTATACCTGAAATTGTTTTTCCATGACCAAAGATTAAAAGGGCAGTTTTTTACGGCTGGGAAATATCATCCCTATCAACTGGATCAATATCTTCCAAGCAATACACCCGCCATGCACAATCTGGTCTATCACAATTATTTATGCCACTTCTAAAGCAGTCGGGATTCCCCTCGGAACGCTGAATACTTTTAATTAGAACTGTCATATCGAGATGTTGTTTTTTATCCACTTTATTTTTTTGTCTTCCTGCTTTTTGTTTTTTTTGAACTGTTTTTTTTCGACTAAAGATATTCTTTCTTCTGTTCAGCTTTAATAATAAATGAAATACTACTCTAGAATTTCGCTCAATATGTCATATTTTTTAATTTTTGTATATAAGAGGAGAAACTCATTTTTTCAGGGAAAAACGCTCGCGGCCCGGGAGTTTTTCCCGAATTTTATCAAAATGTTGAGAGGAATAGGGATTGAGAAGCGCTGTTTACCATACATTTCTCGTAAAGAAGTTTTTGAAGATGGACAAAATAAAACGGTTATAGCAAAATAATTATGGGGTTTCGTCACGCCTTGGCGTGACTACACCTCACAAGCGGACAAAATGATTAAAAACAGATGTTTTTTCCTGAAAGGAAAAGGGATAGCTTATTTCTTCCATACTCCCACATCGATCAGGCCTAGTCTTGCGGCGTATTTTATCAGTTCAATGGTGCTGTGAAGTCCCAGTTTCTGAAAAATATTCGCTCGATGGTTTGCTACGGTTTTGGGGCTAATATAAAGCTTGTCAGCGATCTCTTTTGCTGAAAGCCCTTCAGCTAAAAGGCGTGTTATCTCCTGTTCCCTAGGTGTCAGTGTCCCGTAATCCGCGTCTGAAATTCTTGCGGTTTTTCCCGAGGACTTCATGATATTTTCCACAACCTGGTGAGAGATGGAGTTGTCCAGGTAATATTCGCCTTGAGCAACGGTTTCAAGCCCCTGTAAAAGTCTTTCAGTTGCTGATTCCTTGACCACATATCCTGTGGCACCGGCCTGAAAGGATTCAGAAATATAATTGATTTCAGAGTGCATGCTTACAACCAGAACTCGGGTTTCCGGCATATTGCTTCTTATCTCATTTGTAAGCTGTATGCCGTTTTTGTCTGGAAGTGATATGTCAACGATTACTAGGTCAGGCTTTAGTTTTTTTGCTTTTTTGAGGCCTTCCCGTCCATCATTCGCTTCACCAGCGACTTCAAATTTTTGACTCCGTTCGATAAGAGATTTCAGCCCTTCCCTGAACAATGGGTGGTCATCAACAATTAAAATCCTTTTTTTATCCACTTTTCCTCTCCTTACAGGGAACCTCGATGTTTATCCGGGTCCCTTTATTTTCAACAGACTGAATACTAAATTTTCCTTTCAGCAGGGATGTGCGTTCTTGCAGGCTCCTTAATCCCATCCTTTTTTCGATTACAGCTGCTTCCAGCCTGGTTTCAGGATCAAACCCTCTCCCGTTATCCTCAATTTTCAGAATTATATTTGGAAAAGAAGAAATCAGCCTTACGGTTGCCTGCATTGTATACGCATGCCTTCTGATATTATTCAGGCCTTCCTGAACAATACGGTAAAGGTTTATTTCTGTATCAAAATCTAATTCGTAATTATCCATACCAGCTGAATAGAAGTCAACATCTATACCTGTTTTCCCTGAAAAATCTTCACAATACTGGTAAATTGTCTGCACCAGCCCAAGTTGATCAAGGCTTGGAGGCCGCAAATCATATGTAAGATCACGGACGGAAGTAATCGTTCCCCGAAGTATGTTTGACATCTCCTTTACTCTTGTTTGTAATCCATCAGGAACATTATCATGGTTATCAAAAAGAGTTTCACATGCTATTTTCAGAGTTGAGAGATCCTGCGCTACGTTGTCGTGCAGGTCGAGTGAGATTCTCTGGCGTTCATTCTCCTGTACTTTCATCAGCTGGCGGGTCAAGGCCTGAATCTGCTCTTCAGCTCTTTTTGTTTTGGTTATATCACGGATGATGGTAGAAAAGAACCAGACTTTTTGTTCACGGTTTTTATGCGCCATGATGACCTGTGATGTGGGGAACTCCTTACCATCAGTTGACAATAGGGCTGTTTCCCCTGACCATACGCCATCACGCATGGCAGCTGGGAGTCCTTCTTCCAGCACAGTTTGTAGAACCCATTTGGGATGGTAATCAGCGATCATTGTGCCGGAGATATCTGTGTCCGGTTTCAGCCCTACCATTTTGCGGCCAGCATTGTTGATATAAGTAATATTACCGTCAAGATCCGAGCTTGAAACAAAATCGGTCGTTGTTTCAACCATATCAATCAGCCGCGACCTTTCTTCTTCATCTTTTTTTCGTTGTGTAATATCTCTAACAATATTTAAAAGGCCTTCAGGTTTCCCGTTTTTTTCAATCATCCTAGTGTTGCCTTCAATAAAAATGGTTTCTCCATATTTATTGATAGCTTCAAATTCACGTATGGGTGTTTTTCCCCCTGTAACAACTTCATTAAAGAGATTTAAACAGTCCTCCATGCTTTTTTCGTTAAGGAATTGAATTTCATTGAATTTTTTTCCCAGGACTTCTTTTCGGCTGTAGCCGAAAATCTGCTCCATTTTATAATTCATGTCAGTCATGATGCCGTTTTTATCAATATATATAATACCATCATTAGCATTCTCAAAAATTGTTTTAAATTTTTCCTCACTTTCGCGAAGGGCTATTTCAGCCTGTTTGCGGGATGTAATATCCCTGATGATATTAATTATACCAGCGGGATTGTCATCTTCGTAAATCAGCCGTGAATTAACTTCAATAAACCTTTCTGTTTTGTCTTTGCATAGGATTTTAAACTCGACCATATCTTTTGGGTTGCCGGACAACGTCCGGTTCATGTGTTTGATGCTTCTGTCAAGTTCTTTAAATTGAAAGATTTCATATTCTGTAAAACGTTTCCCAATGACTTCTTCAGGCGTATAACCGAAATGTGAAATCTTTTCATTTGCATTGACTACTGTGCTGTCTGGTCTTACATAAACGATTAAATCATTGGCATTTTCAAAGATGGTTTTAAATTTTTCTTCGCTTTCACGGAGCGCGTTTTCAGTGGTTTTTCGTTCGGTAATATCAACAAAAACCGATTGTATGGCTGATTTCCCCTGGTATTCGATTAGAGAATCAAATACTTCAAGGTGGATGACAGAACCGTCCTTTTGAATGCCGCAGAATTCATATCTGTCTGGAGCGTATTTGCCTTGTAGGATGTCCTGATGGCGCTTGTGGAATGTTTCTCTGTCATCCGGATGTACCATTGCCAGAAACTGTTCAGGGGTAAGCTTGAGAAGTTCTTCAGCAGAATATCCCATAATTTTTACAGCAGCATCATTGGCAAAATGTATTTTAAAATCCATGATGATGATGACACCCTGAAGTGAATGTTCAACCAGGGTCCTGTATTTCAGCTCGCTTTCTTTCAACGCTTCATCTGCGATCCTTTGGTTTGTAACATCCTGAACAATACCGATACATCCTTGAATCTGCTTGTTTGCGTCGTATATCGGTGCGTATGATGCCCTAAAGGTTTTGGCTTTTTTCTCGGATATTTTAAAGTCGCTTTCAAATTCACACTTCTCACCTGACAGGACGCTGAGAAGTTTTGATTTTATTTCTTCATCCTTCACAGAGTCGTGAAGTCTGACCCCTGTAACAAGTTCAGTTGTTGTCCCGAGCATATCTGCCAGGTGTTTGTTGCATGAAGTCGCGATCCCATCCTTGTCCCAGTGCATAAGGCCAAAAGGGGAGCTTTCAAAAAGCATACGGTATTTTTCTTCACTCGCCCGCAAGGCTGCTTCGGTTTTTTTTCGACGGCTGATATCTCTGGACATACCCATAATGCCTGTAGGTTTCCCATCGTCATCTCTGAGAAACCGGCAGGTTATTTCTGTTGAAATAGTTGAGCCGTCTTTACGAAATTCTTCCAGCTCAAGTGTCCTTGTCCGATCAGGATCCATTGTTCCCTTTTTTTCATTTTCAAGCTCTTCAGACAGAACTGAAGCAACATGCTCAATGGATTCCGGTGTTAAATGATCCAAAGGGCTAGTTTTCATCATTTCTTCCGGAGTATATCCCTGCATTACTTTTGTTGAAGGGCTGATATATGTAAAATGGTTCATATCTAAGGACATGGAAAAGATTACATCTGTCACATTGTCTGCGAGCAGCCGGTACTTTTCTTCACTCTTACGCAGGAGATTCTCTGTCTCCCTACAAACAGCGACTTCATTTTCAAGCTTCTTAATTTTTTTTAACAACTGCTCAATTGTTTGTTCATCTGTCATTATTATTTTCTCCAGGTGCAACAATGTTCTGTGGCCCTATAGTTTTATCCTTACAGAATTCTTATAAAAAACATATAATTTAACATTTATTAATTAAAATAAACTACTTTTTGAAAAAAGTTGAGAAAAAGTCAAGAGACCATAGCAATTATGATCGAAAATACGAACCTGAATTAAAATATTTTAGAAGAATTTCAACCGATTTCGAGGAAAAAATTCTTGCTCTAAAATATCTTTGATGATATTAAAAAAACGTAATAAAATAATTAAAAAATGTACTTAAACATATTGGTTTTATAATAAAAAATGAAAAAAACGCCTAAAAAAAAGATGACCGTTGATACGAAGAATTATGTGTCTGACGGTAAAGGTGTATCAACCAGAGAGCTGATAAGAAATGCAGCGGCAAATGATGAGACGTGGTCAACAGCAGATGGGGATGAAGAAATAGCTTCTATCAGGCTGAAACCGCTTCATTACCGGATTAATCTTATCAGTGCAGATACCGCCCAAAAAACATCTGAATATCTTGAAAAGGTTTCTCTTGAATCTGTTTTTCTACCAGCCGTACGAAAGCTGAATCTGTTTAAAAATAAAGCACTGTTTAAAAATTATAAGGAGAATAAGGATAAGATAAAAAAACAGATCCGCGAGGAAGCGATGGCTGTATATAAAAATACAAAAGACTTGATGGACGATGTCGTAATAATGGTTATTGATAAACAGGAACTGATAACAAAAGACGTAACAGATATATTTCTCCAGGAACTAAATATAAAAGAGACTCCTGCCAGCAGAAAGCTAATAGATTCCCTTTCAGAAGTATTTATTGACGCTTTTACGGATATTGATGAGTGACTGCAACTTCCCTGGGTTAAGACACCCGAAAGTCTCATAAATAACCTAGAATTTACGGTTAACATTTACTGCGCTTTTCCTTCACTATTTTTTGTTTTCATAGATAGTTATAGAAAAAAACGGATGTCATTATTCTTCCCTTTGCGGAAACCTAAAAATGTGATATGCATTTTATAACTATGAATCCGCTGGTTATGTATGAATTCTGACACTAAAACACCTAAATTTCTGGTGCGCATTTACAAGAGGCATTTGCAGGGAGCATATGTTCGTTCTGGGGCAAGTATCTTTTTGTGGTCACTTTGCCTTGCCACTTTTTCTATAAACAGATTAAGCCTTGATAGTTTTCTTGGCGTCACTTCAGCGGTTATTTTTCTTGTCCTAATAAATCCCCCGACATTGTGGATGATGCACAGATTTCCTGGAAAGATATTTTACAAATACTTTTCACTGTTTATCAATCTACTTGAAATTATTGGTTATACAACCATTATATATTTTCTGGGCGGTATAAAAGCCCTTTTTCTTACACCTGTTTACGCGGCACTTATCGCTTATGTGGGAGCTGTAGGACCAAGAAAGACACCGTTTATTGTGGCGGGAATGTGCTCAGCGGCCCTTACTGTGATGGGAACACTTCAGTATACTGGATTTTTACCAGAATTTACTCCTTTTGTTACTTCTTCCAGTCCATTGCCTTCACAGGTGATCATGTTGATTACAACTATATTCCTCCTGTTTGTTGTGGCATATATTTCATCCTTCACAGCGTTCCTGCTTAAAAAAAGCAGAGAACAGCTGGCTTCTCAGAATCAAGACCTTGAGAAGCGGAGTAAGGCCTTGTTCCTGGCAAACAAGCATCTTCAGCAGAAGAATGAAGAGAGCAAGCAGGCCCTGCGTGATCTTAAGGAGAGTGAGCGTAAATACAGAATCCTGGTGGAACACTCCATTCAGGGCGTTATTATCATCAGTCAGTCCACTATTGTTTTTGCCAATGAGGCAGCTGCTAAAATGATGGGATATTCTGTTGAAGAACTCTCCGATATAACCCTCGAACAGTTAATGAGTATGGTGGCATCAGAAGAGCAGGAAACGATCAGGAAGCGCCATCAGGACATCCTGAATGGCAAATCAACGTCCTCAGGATATGCGTTTCGTGGGATAAAAAGGGATGGTTCAGTCCGCCACATGGAAGTGTTTGATATTTTAATAGAATATGGTGGGCAACCTGCTATCCAGTCTGTTTTTGTGGATATAACCGACCGCAAACAGGCGGAATTCTCTTTAAGGGAAAGCGAGGAGCAGTTCAAGACCATTTTTGAACTTGCCAATGATGGTATTGTCTACCTGGATAAAAAAGGGAACTTTTTAGATTTAAACTTAAAGGTTGAAGAGATATTCGGCTATAGCAGGGAGGAGCTTTTAGGGAATAATTTTGCCGATTTTGATTTCCTCGTGCCGGATCATATGGAAAAGGGGATAAAACTTTTTAATGAAGTAAAGCCCGGAATTAATCCTGTTTTACTGGAGCTTGATGCCCTTCATAAGGATGGGTCCAGGCGGTTTGTGGAGATCAGCACAAGAATAATTGAAAAAAACGGTGAGATAAACGCTTTTGTAACTATTGTAAGGGATATCAGCCAGCGCAGGCTCGTTGAGGAGAAGTACCGACAACTCATTGAAAATATGAGTGATGTCGTGTATATTGCAGATAACAACGGTAAGTTCACATATGTCAGTCCTTCTGCTGAAATCCTGTTTGGATGTCCTGCTGAAGAAATCATCGGCAGATCCTTTGAAGCGTTTACACATCCGGATGATGCTCATCTCCTGCTTGAAAAGATGGATGATATTTTAGCAGGGAAGGTTGTTTTATCCGAGCGCAGGATTTTAAGAAAATCAGGAGAGATACGGTGGGTATATGTTTCAATAAAGCCTGTTATTGTTGACAACAGACTTGAAGTCCTGCATGGGATCCTGACTGATATTACCGACCGGAAGCTTGCTGAAGAAGGAAAAAAAGAGAGTGAGGAAAGATTTAAAACAATTTTTGACAATGCCAATGATGTGATTGCTTATTTGGATAATAACGGCATCATAGTTGATATAAATGACAGGATAAAAGATATTTTAGGGTATTCACGTGAAGAGGTAATTGGAAAAAGTTTTTCTGAGTTCAGCCTGGCCACCTCTGCGACCATATCTCAATTGGTTGATGCATTTAAGCAAATACTGGAAGGAGAGGTTGTACCGATGATGGAAATGGAGATCTGGGATAAGGCTGGCGCATCGGTTTTTGTTGAGATAAACTCCAGGGTCATGAAAAAAGAAGGGGAGGTGCTGGGTCTGCTGACCATCCTAAGAGATGTTACTCGTCGGAAACGGTTTGAAAAAGAGCGCGGTCGGCTGAATAAAATTCTTGAAACAACTATCGATTTTGTTTCAACTGCTGACACTGAGGGTAACATTACATACATAAACCGGGCAGGCAGAGAAATGATCGGTCTTAGCGCGGATGAGGATGTTACCGATACAGTCATTCCTGAGTATCATCCTAAATGGGCCATTGATATCATTTTAAACAAAGGACTACCGGCTGCAGAACGCGACGGCGTGTGGAGCGGTGAAACAGCTCTTAAGAGAAAAGACGGCAGTGACTTTCCAACTTCCCAGGTTATCATGACACACAAGAACGAAGCCGGTGAAACAGAATTTTTTTCAACGATCATAAGAGATATAACTAAAATTAAACAGACAGAAGAGGAGTTGAGCGTAAGCAGAGAGCTTTACGGCAATGTGTTTGAATCAATGAGTGACGGTATTCTAGTGCTGGGCACCGATTTCTGTTATACCAGCTGGAATCGAACCATGGAAAAAATGTCCGGAGTAACCAGGGACGAGATTATCAACAGCAATAAGCCTGCCTGGGATATTTTTCCCCATATTACCAATCAAGGTGTTGACAAGCTGATGAAATCCGCGATGAAGGGGGAGACAGTTCATCGTGATTTTACCGAATATGTTCTCAAGGATGGGTCAAAAGGGTATACATCTGAAACATATCTGCCCCTCAGAACACGAAAAGGAGAGATCCATGGTATTGTCGGTGTTATCAGGGATGTGACAGAACTCAAGAAGTCAGAAGAGGCGCTAAGAGAGGCAAAGAAGGCCGCGGAAGCTTCAAGCATGGCAAAAAGCATGTTTCTCGCAAATATGAGTCATGAAATCAGAACACCGATGAACGGGGTTATCGGCATGACGGATCTCATTCTTGATACTGACCTTATAAAAGAACAGCGGGAATTTGCCGAGACAATACGTACTTCAGCGGAATCTCTTCTGTCGGTAGTCAATGACATCCTCGATTTTTCAAAAATTGAAGCAGGCCAATTGGACTTGGTTGAAATCAATTTTGATCTTAGAATTACGATTGAAGATATAGCGGATATCCTTGCTATTCAGGCCCAGGAAAAAGGGCTCGCCTTTTCTTCCCATGTGCACCATGAGGTTCCTTCCCTTGTACGCGGTGATCCTGAAAGGCTTAAGCAGATCCTTATAAACCTTATAGGAAACGCGATTAAATTTACCGAGAAAGGTGAGCTGTTTGTGGGGGTAACACTTGATGAAGAGACAAAGGAGAAGGTGACCCTGCGCTTTGAGATTGAAGATACCGGCATCGGCATACCTGAAGATCGCATGAGCCGTCTGTTTAAATCCTTTTCACAGGTGGATTCTTCGATGACAAGGAAGTACGGCGGGACAGGACTGGGACTGGCGGTTTCAAAACAGTTGACAGAACTGATGAACGGGAATATCGGTGTTGAAAGTCAGGAGGGGAAGGGGAGCAAGTTCTGGTTTACAGCTGTCCTGGAGAAGCAGAAGGAGAGCGAGACAGGAATCATTACAGGCCCGGAAAAGCTAGCCGGTGAAAGAATTCTTGTGGTTGATGATAATGAAATAAACCGGCGAATATTCAGGCGTCAACTGGAAACCCTGGACTGTGATTTCAAGGATGTTGCCAGTGGAAAAGAGGCGCTTGATGAACTTAAAAAAGGCGTAGCAGAAGGGAAGCCTTATAAAGTCGCACTTATAGATATGCAGATGCCAAACATGGATGGGCAGATGCTTGGCCAGAAAATCAGGGAGAATTCTGAGTATAAGAGCACTTCCATGGTAATGTTGACGTCAATCGGTAGGCGTGGCGACGCGGCCCGGGTTAAAGAGATCGGTTATTCAGCTTACCTTATTAAGCCTGTTAGGCGCGCTGAACTGTTTAACTGCCTGGTCACTGTGCTCAGATCCCGAAAGGATCAAGCCGCTGAAAAAGATGATGCTGAGCTGATAACAAGATTCACACTTAAAGAGGCGGCAAAACATAAGATAAAAATTCTTATCGTGGAAGACAATGTCGTAAACCAGAAGCTTGCTATCCGCCTTGTAGAAAAAATTGGTTTCAAGGTTGAGGCGGTTAACAATGGTAAAGAAGCAGTAGCAATCCTTGAAAATAAAAGATTCAACCTTGTGCTGATGGATGTTCAGATGCCGATAATGGATGGGTTTGAAGCTACAAAAATTATAAGAGATCCTCAGTCAAAGGTTATCATGCATGATATCCCGATTGTCGCGATGACCGCCCATGCGATGACCGGTGACAGGGAGAGGTGCCTGGAGGCGGGTATGGATGACTATGTCTCAAAGCCGATTAGTCCAGACAATCTTTCTAAGGCAATTATCCGGCAGTTGGCCCTAGTGGATCAAAAACAAATTTAATCCAAACGTATCACCGAAAAATTCTCAGTGACCAGGTTGTATCTGCCAGTTTTCTGATATTAGGATATTTCTATATGATGAAAAAAAAGGGAATCTATGTATTCAAAAGAAACTGAAATCATAAGTGTAAGTGAAGCGAGTGAGAATCTTGTGAACTATGCGGTAAATCGGGATGATTTAAAACTGGTTCTCAGCAACATGCCGGAGGGGCGGGGAACCAGGCTTGTAAAAGTTGAATATGAACTCCAGATCCTGAAGATTGTCAGTACTGGCTGGGCAATTTCTGTTTATATGGAAAACCGGTCTGAAAAAGAAAGCCTAGCGGAAGCATTCTGGAACGCGATTAATGAATTTTCAAAGGATCTTTCGGAAGTTACAGGCCTGATGATCGGCAAGGATATCGATTATTTTCAGATCCTGAAAGAACGCCTTGATATATATGTCAATTCCATGAATCAGAGCCAGGAAAAGACAGATACAGCAGCTATCATAGGGCCGTCTTTTGCAGCGATTTGTGGTGATGAAGATGACGCGGTAATCATACTGGCCGGGGCAAAAATATTTACCACGGCTGTTAATGCGGTTAAAGAATACCTTGCAACTGTCCGGTTTCAATAAAAAGAGTCTAGAAGCGCAATTCATCTTGACATTACGCTTAGGGTAATGTTATCAAAAATGGTTTTTTAAAAAATAATTTTTCTTATCATTAATCCTTGCTCTGAAATTTATTTCAGGGCTTTATTATCCAAAAGGAGGCCGCATGAGAAGGTATGAGACAACTGTCATTGTTGATCCGGATATTTCCGACGACAAGCGAAACCAACTTTCCGAAAGAACTAAAGATTTAATCGCCAGTCAGGGAGGCCTGTTTGTAAACGCAGATGAATGGGGTAACAGGAAGCTCGCATATGAAATTAAGAAGAAACCCCGCGGGTATTATGTGTGCCTCGATTTTTGCGGGACTGGGAAAGTTGTTGATGAAATTGAGAGAAATTTCAGGATTGACGACAAGGTAATGAAGTTCATGACTATTCTTATTGATAAGGATGTCAATATTGATGCAGTAAAGGAAGAAATGGCGAAAGCCGAAACGGAAAGGGTTGAGGCGGCAAAAGCTGAAGCAGAAAAAGCTGAGGCGGCAAAAGCTGAAACAGAAAAAGCCGAGGCAGCAAAAGCTGAAACAGAAAAAGCTGAGGCAGCAAAAACCGAGACGGAAAAGGCGAAAAAAGAGCAGGCAGCGGAAAAACAGGCCGCCGCATTAGAAGCCGCTACGGTATCAGCTGACGAAACCTCTTCTGAGGAAACCGTCTCAGATACAGCGGAGACAGAAACGGCAGAGGAATCACAAACAGATGACATTAAGGACGGGGAGTAAAAAATGGCAATGCAGCAAAGATACAAAGACAGAAAAAAGAGAAGGGTGTATCATCGCCGTAAGGTTTGCAGATTCTGTGCAGACAGTAGTATTGTGGTAAATTATAAGGAACCTAGATTCCTTAAGCACTTTATAACTGAACGTGGAAAAATTGTTCCTAGACGTATATCAGGTACTTGTGCCAAACATCAGCGCACATTGGCAACTGCTATTAAGCGAGCGCGAACAATCGCTCTGTTGCCGTATGTAGGTACGCTTGATCAGTAAAAGATGAATATATATCATATAAAATAGAGCATTTCACTGGAATGCTCTGGAGATACAGTGATGAAAGTAATATTAACAGAAACAATTGAATCTTTGGGTATTATTGGCACGGAAGTAACCGTAGCTGACGGTTACGCCCGCAACTATCTTTTACCTCAGCAAAAAGCAGTTCCTGACACACCACAGAACCGGAAAAAACTTGAGCAGGCAAAAGCGAAAGTGGAACTCCAGATCGCAAAGGAGCGGGAAATTGCGGAGGAGATGGCAAAACGGCTGGAAGGTGTGTCCTGCCAGATTACCGCGAAAGTCAGCGAAGAGGACCGCCTGTATGGGTCAGTGACAGTTAATGATATCATTGATGCGCTGTCATCTCAGGATGTTGGAGTTGAAAAGAGGATGATTTTGCTGGCTGACCCCATTAAGACCATCGGCACCTATAAGGTGCCGATCCGTGTCTATAAAGGTGTAGAGCCTGAGATTACGGTTGAGGTCGTGGGAGAATAAATCCTATTTCTACGGCGTCAGGATAAATTTGGTATTAAGATGTGTTCAAGGTTTGTTAACTTTTTTCATTATACTAAACAGTTCAGGGATGGCAACACCTGTTAGAGCTAACGAAATGAAAAGAATGGCCCCCGGCAGCAACGTACAGAAGATGCAGGATCCTTCACTTCATAAACTGCCTCCGCAGAGCCTTGACGCTGAGCAGTCGATAATCAGCGCTATACTGATTGATAACGCCGCGTTGCTCGACATCGTCGACATCCTTTCACCGGAAGATTTTTATCGGTCAGCACACCAAAAGATCTTTGCTGCCATAACCAGTCTTTTTACGGATAATGAACCGGCTGACCTTGTAACACTTACCAACAGGCTTAAAGAGAGTGGGCACCTTGAAGAGATCGGCGGCGCTACATATTTGGCGAAACTTGTTGATACAGTACCTCTTGCAGTTAATCCGCAGCAGTATGCTAAGATAATACATGATAAGGCAGCATTAAGACGGCTTATCGAAAAAGCAAACAGCATTGTAACCCGGTGTTTTGAGGAGCGGGGTAATATTGAAGAAGTTATTGATTTTGCTGAAAGCTCGATATTTGAAATTTCAGATCACAGGATAAAACAGCCGTTTCATCCCTTAAGCACACTGATAAACCACAACATCGATATGCTTGAGGAACGTCAGGGAAACAGAGCCCTTTTGACCGGAATCACTTCTGGTTTTACTGATTTGGACCGCCTAACATCAGGCTTTCAGAAATCTGACTTAATTATTCTGGCAGCCAGGCCCGCAATGGGAAAAACAGCCCTTGCGCTGAACATTGCCAGGAACGCAGCTGTTGACGCCAATGTGCCTGTGGCGGTTTTCTCACTTGAAATGTCCAGGGAACAGCTATCCATGCGTCTGCTCACCTCTGAAGCAAAAATAGATTCTTTCCGGCTGCGAGGAGGGTTTACAGGTGAAAAAGAGTGGCTCAAGCTTACTGATGCCGCAGGAGCACTGGAACAGGCCCCCATTTTTATTGACGACACCCCTGATATCACAGCAATGGAGATACGGGCAAAAGCCCGCAGACTATCAATGAATCATGACGTGGGGCTTATCATTATTGATTATCTCCAGCTTATGCGAGGGGGTCGGAATACGGAACGGAGGGATCTGGAGATTTCAGAGATATCAAGGGCTCTGAAAGGACTCGCAAAGGAACTCAACATACCTGTTATTGCATTATCGCAGCTGAACAGGATGTTGGAACAGCGGAGCGACAAACGGCCCGTGCTGTCTGACCTTAGAGAATCCGGCGCCCTTGAACAGGACGCCGATCTGGTCGCTTTTATTTACAGGGATGAGATTTATAATAAGGAAGAGAATAATCCGAATAAAGGAAAAGCAGAGATTATTCTCGCAAAGCACAGAAACGGGCCAGTGGGTACAGCCTATCTGGCGTTTATAAATGAATATACGAAATTTGAAAACCTGACAACCAGAGATTATTCTGGAGCATGAAAAAAATTTTTGGAAACACTGACGGACTTAAAAAAAACCAAATCCGTAGACTTCAAAATCTTTACCGTCGCCGTATCCCGCCTGAATTCATTATAACACCTGAACTCACACGTGATCTGTGCAGTATCTCGCATGACATCCGACGGCAGACAGGCCTCCTGATTAACCGTGCTGGCAAAATAACTGCGGTAATTATCGGGAGCTATCAAGGGATTGTCATCCCGGATACAAGCGAATACCGTGTAGCGCCCGGGAGACTAAGAGGCCTCCGATGTATTCATACGCACCTTTCAGGTGAACCACTGACAAATGATGACCTTACAGACCTTGCGCTATTGAGGCTTGACATTATGGCGGCAGTGACAATTGGAGAGAGTGGCCGGCCAGATAGCGTTTTCGCGGGACACATTCTGCCGGGCGGAGAGGCTGAAAATCCTTATGTTAAGCTTGAGCCTATGGACACGGGAGGTCTGGATATAGGCTGCAATGAGCTTATCGCAGCTCTTGAAGCGGAACTGGCACAGGAACGGTCTTTATATAGTGCTGACAAAGGGAGTGAAAGGGCAGTCCTGGTGAGTGTAACAACAATGCCCAGGCAAATTGCAGAAAACTCATTGGCGGAGCTGAAAGAGCTAGCTATATCCAGCGGTATTCATGTTATTCAGGATGTATTGCAGCAGCGGAAAAGGATCGATACCCGTCACCTTATTGGACGGGGAAAATTGAATGAATTGACGATCCTCGCCCTTCAACTGGGGGCGACACTAATAATCTTTGATCAGGAACTTAATCCGTCACAGATACGTACAATTACTGATCGGGTTGAATTGAAAGTCATCGACAGGACTCAATTGATACTCGATATTTTTGCACAGCGCGCCATGTCCAGAGAGGGAAAACTTCAGGTTGAACTCGCGCAACTGAAATACCTTCTTCCCCGTCTCATTGGTAAAAATACGGCCATGTCCAGGTTGACAGGGGGAATAGGTGGACGTGGGCCTGGTGAAACAAAGCTGGAAATCGACAGGCGGCGGGTACGAGATCGCATAAACCGGCTTGAGAAAGACCTGATTCTTGTTCAAAAACAGCGAAAACAGCAAAGGGCAAAGAGAGACAAAAAAGGCCTGCCTGTTATTTCAATCATCGGGTATACTAACGCAGGCAAGTCAACACTTTTGAACACATTGACCAAGAGCCATGTGCTCGCGGAGAAACGCCTTTTTGCCACGCTCGATCCATCCAGCCGCCGATTGAAGATCCCGGAGGATATAGAGGTGATTATTACCGATACAGTAGGTTTTATTAAGAATCTGCCTAAGGAGCTTATGGTCGCCTTTCGGGCAACCCTTGAAGAACTGGAAGGCGCGGACCTTCTCCTTCACGTTATCGATATAAGCAATCCCCGTTTTCAGGAGCAGATAGAATCAGTTAATAAGATACTGGAAGACCTGAATCTGCATCAAATTCCCGTTATTAACGTTCTTAACAAGCAGGACCTTGTTGATACAGAGACATCAGCTATGCTGGTGAAAAAAATGAAAGGGGTGGCTATTTCGGCCAAAGATATTGAGACGCTTCACCCGTTAACGGATAAAATGATAGAAGCTATAATTTAAATATCCTGACCAATACTTAAATTTACATACAGTGTAAGGTTGCATCGAGTTTCATTTATTATCTATCTTAAATATGAATTTTAATAAATGCTGACACTGTCTGTAAAGTCAAATCTAGTCGTTTACAACTTAAGCACGGAATTGTTACTTTTATGTTGGTGGGAAGAGTTGATAAATTTTCATTCCATCAACAGCTTTATCTGTTTCTTTGGTGTTAAGCTTGGTAGTGACCGCGTTGCAGGTTCTTTCGCTGACCAGTATACCGTTTGTAAACGGTTTGGTAAATTCCTGCATCTTGAATGTATTGTTAACAGAATCACCAATTACAGTATAATCCATCTTTTGGGCAAAACCGAAATTGCCGGCAACGGCTTCACCGGTGTGGATACTAATGCCGACTTTTAACAGAGTCCCTAGTTTGGTTTCAAGATATTCATTGAGATATTCAACAGATTCCTGCATTTCCAGGGCGGCTGCTACGGCATTGTCCGCATCTGCTGTACTTGAAACAGGCGCTCCGAAAATAGCCAGGAAACCATCACCAAGGTATTTGTCCACAATTCCATTGTGTTTAAAAACGATACCCCCCATGACCCCAAAAAAATTGTTCAGCAGGAAAACGGTTTTCTGAGGTCCGAGCTCCTTTGACATAACTGAGAAACTTCTGATGTCAATATTAATTAACGTTAGTGTTTTAATTTCGTCAACCACTTCCTGGCCGGTGTCAGTATCACGGGTGATCTTATCGACTATCTCTTTAGGTACAAATTTCTGAAACATATGACGGATATTTCTTTCATTTTCAGCCATGGATACTGTCTCTTTATACAGGCGGGCGTTTTCTATGGCGATACTTACAGACGCGGATATGGACTGCAAAAGGTCTTTATCCTTTAGGTTAAAGTCTCCATCCTTTTTATTCAAAAGACTGATCACACCTATTACTTTTCCGTGAGATATCATGGGGACACAAAGGGAGGATCGGGTTTCAAAGTCAATTGCCTTATCAATCTCCGGGAAAAAATAGGGCGAGTGCTTAACGTCGTTTTCAATAATTGTGTCTCCACTGTGGGCAACACTTCCCGCGATCCCCTGTCCGAGTTTCAGTCGGATTTTTTTTAAAGATTTAACGTCAAGATTGAATGCGACTGCAAATTTGAGTTCATCTTTTTCAAGCATGAGAAGGGAACCCGCTTCAATGTTCATAATCTCTTTGATCAGGTCCATGGTAAAGTTAAGGACTTTGTTCATATCAAATGTTGACGAGGCGAGTGTTTTTCCAATCTGCCGGATGGTCTCCCTCTCAAGATTCCCCTTGTCAACTGCATCAAGGAGGCTGCCTCTTTCTATAGAGAGTGCCAGTCCATTCGCTATCCATTCCATCGGTTGCTTTGCTTCATGTAAAACATCCAGACGGCTTGCGCTGAGTGCAACCACTCCTTTCACCGTGCCATCCATTTTAAGGGGTACATACAGGACAGCTTTACAGGTGTTGCCGGTAAAAAGAGTTTTTTCGTTTTTGTTTTTTAGGCTGTTTATATCTTCTACAATCTCGGAGGCATTCTGCTTAATAACCTTGTCAATAGTTGTATTTATTATTGGAAAAGTGGCCCCTTTTGTTAGATCAGTAGGTCCGCTTGCTAAGAAATCGAATACTATGATATGGTCAGCCCGGTATTTGTCTATTATCATCACCACTGCAACATCAAAAGAGATAATGCTTTGAATTTCACTTAAAATTGAATTGATCAATTCATTTCCACGGAGGCTTGAATTGACTATAGTATAAAATTTTTCAATAGATTTTAGATATAACGTACTTTGTTTATTTTCATTCAAAAGGCGAAGGTTTTCATAAGTGAAGGCCGCGTTGCTCAAAAGAGGTGTCAGGGGTTCAATGTCCTTATGAGAATATATCTGAGCATTATCTCTTCTGGAAATAGTTAGGACGCCAATAATGTTTTTGCTTGTCTTTATCGGCATACAGACAAATGATTTGGTTCCATAGTGGGGACGGTTTGTTCTGCCAAAGCGACTGTCTTTTTCTACATCTTCCACCACAAGGGGTGATTTGTTGATCACCGCATATTTGGCGATGCTTGAATCAAAGTCAATCTTTTCGCCTAGCTTGACATTTTCTCCGAGACCGATACTTGCAGTAATAATAAATTTTTTAGCGTCGCCCCTATCAATGGTCATGATAGATCCCATATCTGACTCTGTTATGGTCAGGGACCGTTCAAGAGTGACATATAAAATTTCCAGAGGATCAAATGTGACATAACAGAGCTCAGAAAGTTCCTTTAGAATAGAAATTTCAGAGGCTCTGCTTTCCAGCTGCCGATTGGTTCTTACTAATTGACGTTCTATTAAATTAAAGGAATTGACAATATGTCTCAGTTCTCCGGTATTTGATCCAAAATGTTCTTCTGCAACTTCCGCAATGGTGTCACTGGTTGATAGTCTGTGTGATATGTTTTTTATTTCATCAAAAAGCTGTCGAAGCATTGAATAACCAAAAAAGGTTGAGATCATTATGCCGGCAATGATAATAGGTGTGTTCCGGTCATTAAGCAGATTATACTTGAAACTGTAATATACAAAACCCAGGACTGGTGCCATAAAAAAGAAAGCAAATACGATAATAAGTTTATAATAAAGGTCCTTGCTTTCTATTGACAGTTCATTTATGAGTTTTTCAAATTTCATATTAACAATCCATTTTGGGATTAGATGTAACGAATACGGCGACATGACAAAAAATGTATCATAATTATAATACATTGTGTTCCTGAAGGCAAGAGGTGAATTTTTCACACTTTTTGCATGCGGTCGATCTTGGTCACATGTTCCGCGGGAGAAATGTTCATTGGGAACAAAAACTGTCATGAATAAGGCGTTTTGGGAAGCAAGTACTCTCTGATAGGACAGAACGTTTCAATATAATAGATTATTTGTATTGACATATATCGTGTTTCATATATAAATTAATACCATATATGGACTTGGAACTGGTTAAACGGGTAGGAACTGCTGCGGCGATAAAGAGCGCTAAAATTATTCGTTCATGCCTTGGCAATATAACAGATATCAATAAAAAAGGTGCAATAGATCTTGTAACAGAAGCTGACACCAGATCTGAAAAGATCATCATTGAGACGATACGCGATGCTTTCCCGGACCATGCTGTTCTGGCAGAGGAAAGCGGTTTCAATAAAGGGGATGAGGCGTTTCAGTGGATTATTGATCCACTTGACGGTACTACAAACTTTGCGCATCAATTAAATCTTTTTTCCATTTCCATCGCCTTTGCGTTGAACGGTGACGTGGCAACAGGAGTTGTCTTGAACCCGATGACAGAGGAACTCTTTACCGCTGTAAGGGGAAACGGGGCACAGTTAAACGGACAGCCCATAACAGTTTCACAGGCTGATAAAGTTTCAGAGAGCCTCCTGGTAACAGGTTTTCCGTACAACCTGAAGGAGATTTTTGAACCACTTATTGAGCGTTTTTCAAGCTGCTTGATAGCCTCAAGGGGGATTCGCAGACTCGGTTCTGCTGCCATAGACCTTTGCTATGTTGCCTGTGGCCGATTTGACGGTTTCTGGGAACAGAACTTGAAGCCATGGGATACAGCGGCAGGTATGCTGATAGCAAAAGAGGCGGGCGCCACAATAACGGACTTTTCAAACAGGCCGTTTTCAGTTGAGAAAGATGAACTTCTGGCGACTAATGGTAAGATTCACAATGAAATGATTAAAATATTAGAGTTGAAAGAGACGGCATGAATAATAGACTAAACCGACTGACGTATTCAACTGATTATCTAGGCTGTTTTGGAAATTTCAGTATTGAAGACCGGATATGTTTAAGATTATGCGTTTTAAGTATGCGCTGTGCTATTGAAAAAGATCAGAATACACATCTTGAACTTTTAGATGAACTTCTGGCTTCAGAAAGTGTCCATGAAATAATACAATAATCAGTGAAACGTTAAAGATAACTTGTTCCGTTTAAAGGTGAAAGCCGTGAAGAGATATCTATTAGTGATTTTTTTAATACTGTTTTGCGCTGGTCAGGCTTTTTCACAGGACAGGTTTGGCGTAAGGGCCTCCTATCTGTTATTCGATGATGGCTGGGAAGATGGTATTGAGTATGATCTTGATTCAAGCATAATGCTTGAAGTCAACCTGACCAAGGCGTTTTCTGAAAATATGCAGATTGAATTCAATCTGGGATTTACTGAAACAGACCTTGCGTTGACGATCGACGGCAGAGATGATGTCGATGCCCTAGATCTCAAGCAGATTCCCATTGTCATTATGCTGCAGTACATGTTTAATGATTATTCTGAAAAGTTTACACCGTACCTGGAAGCGGGAATAGGTCTTTATCTTAATGACATAACCGGTAATTCAGCGGGATGGATAGAGGGTTCGGATATTGAGGCTGAAAATGATTTCGGTGTTCTTGTCGGCATCGGTGCGGAATTCCCTATCAGTGAAAAAGCCTCTTTAAATATTGATTTGAAATACCTCTACAACAAGCTTGAGATGGCATTCTATCTGCCCGATGAGGAGAAGTATAAAGACGACGATTTTGATATAAGCACTCCGATTGTCGGCATCGGGTATAAGCGCTATTTTTAAATCCTAAATACTAATCCTGGAATAAGTACGTGTCTTACAACGGCGAACTTTGCTGATATTAACCTTAAAACTGCAAAGCAGTGGTTTTTTTAAGGCATTCTTTTTGCTGGCAGATTCTTTTGGGTAGGACTCCGTGCATAGCAGTGCTATACTATAATGAAAATCATTACAGGACAGGTGTATTAATTCAGGTCTTCTGTTGTATTGTTTGTTACCTTTTATCATTGCAATATTGTCATTTCTGTCAAGATTATCTAAGACCTTTTCAGGTTTAAGACCCGCGCCTGTTTTTTATTAGTTTTTAAAGAGTGTTAGGTTGAATGTTTTCATCTTAAGGAGTCCTCATTCATTTCGAGTATTATTTTAGGATAGTTATTAACTTATTATAGTAGCAAAACCAATGCCACAATTGCAGCGCAAATAGTTATGTTGAAAATTCAAATAGTTATGACGAAAAAGGCATTCGTGCGGGCAAAAAGATGACAAATTTTGTCATAATGGGCCACAATATGTCAGGTTTTTTTCAAGCTTTCTTTTTTATTTTACAACCATGTGTTATGTATATAAGAACTTTCAATAATAATTATCAATGCGGAAATGACTAAAAAACAGACTCGGTATATACTTTTCTTTTGTGTATTTTCTATTACCATCATTGTTGTTGTGTATTTCTATTTTTTTAATCAATTCTGGACACATTTAACAACGGAGCATTTTAATACCCTTATTGAATACAGAGGAGAACGGATCAAAGGATACAGAGGGCGGCAGATTCTCATCAATAGGGAGTTTCTTAATATTATGAAACAGGTTGAATTATACGCGGAAAAGAATGATATTATACTCGTGATAACCCAGAGTTATCGGCCGCCTCAAAAAAAATTAAAAAACACTGTGGTAAAGCCGGCCTCAAATTCGAATCATCTTGCCGGGCACGCGATTGACTTTAATCCTGTCTGTCGGCATAAATTATATGAATCAAAGGACATGATGCAGGACAAACGTCTGGACCTCCCTGAAGAAGTCAAGCAATTCATCAAAGACATCCAGGCAGACAAAGAAATGAGGTGGGGAGGAGATTTTAAAACAGAGGATCCCATTCATATAGATGACAGGCTGAACCGGAAGGATATTAAGAAATGGGAACAACATTATAATGGCTGTGTAAACGATTATATGAATGCGGAAAGGAAGTATATCAGCATATTGAAAAAAATATTTAATAGATATGACAATGTAGGAAAAGATGAGTGACCTTAAAAGCAAAAAACTGATCTACATTAAAGGCTTCCTTTCAATTAAGGCAATGATGGTATCAAAAACAATAAAATAAAGAGAAAAAAATGAAACAAAGCGTTGCACCAGCATGCCTAGCAATTAATATTATCACATTTCTGGTAATAATATTTACGGTCAGTATGATGATCGGTTCTTTTTTTCAACCGGATTTTTTAGCCGTAGGAATCATTATGTTGGTAATCGTTGGAGGGTGTTATCTGTACGCTCCTGTTGCCTATGAGATGAAGGATAAACGGCTGACTGTTTTTTCCAGGATAAATAAAAAGGAGTTTGATCAGGTTATAAAATGTTCAGCAGTTGTCAAAAAACCGTCAATGGGAATCCGGCTGTGGGGCAATGGAGGCCTATTTGCCGGTACAGGCATCTTTTGGAATAAACAGTATGGTGTTTTCAGAGCCTACGTTACAAGGAGTAAACTTGAGGACTTTGTTCTTGTGAAAACAGCAAAAACCATAGTGCTTATTTCTCCTGAAAAACCAAAAGCTTTTATTGCTGCATTAGAGAAGAACAATGACTGAGACAATTGTAATGATTCATGGCATGTGGGGCGGTAGCTGGAGCCTGGAGAATTATAAACGGTATTTTGAGGAAAAGGGATATACTTGCCATACACCTACACTTCGTTATCATGATATAGATCCTAAAGAAGAACCACCGCCCGGCCTGGGCACGACCAGTCTGCTTGATTACGTTCGCGACCTTGAAGAATATATCCGTGGCCTTGATGATAAGCCGATCCTGATGGGCCATTCCATGGGCGCCTTGCTGGCTCAGATATTAAGCGAAAGAGATCTCGCAAAAAGCCTCGTTTTGCTAACCCCGGCGCCTCCGGGCGGGATTGTGGCGCTAAAATTTTCTGTGATTAAGAGTTTTCTGGATATCATTAAACAATGGGGATTCTGGCGGGAGCCGCATCGCCTCTCTTTTGAAGCGGCAGCATATTCATGCATGCACCTGCTTTCACTTGAAGAACAGAAAACGGTTTATGAAAAATTCGTGTATGAATCAGGACGAGCGGCCGCTGAAATAGGCTTCTGGATGTTTGACTTAAAAAGAGCTGCTTGCGTGGATGAAACAAAGGTTACCTGTCCGGTTTTGGTTATTGCCGGGACCCAGGATAGGATAACACCTGCCTCAGGAGTTCGAAAAACAGCTGAAAAATATAACGCGGACTACAAGGCGTATGATAATCACGCTCACTGGGTTATTGGTGAGCCGGACTGGGAAGAAATAGCAGAGGATGTTGCCGACTGGCTGAATCAAAATGAAGCTGCTTGAAAAAAAAGAAAAATCGAATTGTATCTCGTATTCTGTTAATATCCCGACAGATAAAAGATACTGGGAAGGCCTGGATATCTTTCGGATTATCTGGCATGCTTTATTCTCAAAACCTTTACAAAAAGAGATACTTCTCGATGGAGAGAAGGTAAAAAAATATTTTCAGTCATATTCACCAGAAAGTATGTTTGACGGTTTTACCGATTCATCCACGAAGTGGTATATAGACATATTAGAAAAGAGTAAATTCCTCCAAAAACAGTTAAACAGAGAAAGCCAGCTTAAAATCCTTGATTTAGGATGTGGTAGGGGTGGACTTTATCAATGGATCACAAGCAATAGACCAAGCGCGTTTTCTTACACTGGAGTTGATTTTAATGATGTTGCCATTAACAGGTGTATAAAAATATTTGACAGCCAAAACACGCAGTTTGCCGTACAAGATGTCAATGAACCTTTGGGTGTTTTTGATGAAGCGTATGATCTTGTTTTTTGCATTAATGTGTTTCCGTATATTAACGATATCAGCAGTGTAACCGCGAATATGGTAAATGCGTGCTCCAGTGAAAACGGATTAATCATCGTTGTTGATCCTGTGCCGTCATTTTACTGGGAAACAGAATGTGGTGATTTTTCCATTCACATACGCGAACCAGAAGAATTGCGAAAAGTGATTTCCGCTGCTGGTTTAAAAATTTTGGAGTGTGGACACTTAAATTCTTTTTCTTTGCTAGGAATGTCATTTCTGCCAATTGCATCAGCAACAATAATGAAAAAGACAGATGAAACTATATGTTAGAGCGATAGCGGCTTTTTTAATGCTACCAGGAATAGGCGTATTTGTGGTGCCGGTTGTTTTAAGGATATTTGATCCCTTGAAAGTTGAAGGATTTAAAATAGGCCTTTTTCCTTTTACAATTGGGATTTTTATTTTACTGTGGTGTGTTCGGGATTTTTATGTGTCCGGTAAAGGTACCCTGGCGCCCTGGGATCCTCCAGTGCGGTTTGTGGTTGTTGGTTTGTATAGGTACACACGTAATCCCATGTATCTTGGTGTGTTGACTATTGTCTTTGGTTTTTGTTTGATATCTGGGTCACCGCTGATAGGTGTATATGCGCTCTTGCTTGGAATAGGTTTTCATCTTAGGGTCGTCTTTTATGAAGAACCAGCCCTGTTAAAATTGTTCGGACCGGAATGGACAGCATATAAGGCTAAAGTGCCGAGATGGATGCTCAGAGCGGGACTGTATAATAAATTGTCTTGACCTATACTTGATTTTACTTATATTGTAAATTCTAATCGTGTTTTATTTGTCTCGACAATTATAAATTCGAAGCACGAAATCCGAAATCCGAAACAAATTCAAAATCTAAATGTTCAAATGATCAAAACCTTAACCACCTAAATTTTCGAATCAAACTGCCTTTTGTTCTGGACTTTGAATTTTGGTCATTTGATATTGTTTCGGATTTCGGATTTCGTGCTTCGGATTTAAAACTTTTGAGACAAATGTGACTCAATGAGATCTGACATAGTATGTAAAGTCAAGTATAGGTCAAGACAACAAATTAATTATTCAGGAGGTAAAAATGGACAAGGTATTAGTGCACACAACATGGGGTCCCACAGATCCTACCAGAGCAGGGCTGGCGTTTGCTTATGCCATGAAGGCGCATTCAGAAGGTATGGATGTTACCATATTTCTTTTTCATGATGCTGTACTGCTTGCCAAAAAAGAAGTATATCCCAAAATGGTTCCAATCGGACCGCCGCCGATTAAGGCATGTATGGATTATTTAGTAGATGAAAATGTAAACATCTATGTCTGTAAACCCTGTTATGATTTCAGGGCTTTGACAACAGATGAAATGGTTGAAACCGCCGAGCTAAAAGGTATGGACCTGTTTTTTGAGCTGTCAAAAGAGTGTAAGGTTGTCAGCTTTTAATAATGGATATGATTTGATGATTTTGATGCGGCTTTCAGTTGGATAACGAAATAGCGAGGCTTAATATGGTTGGAGCGGTAATACTTAAAACAATGATGGGTTCAGGAACAGATGTGATGAATCAGCGTGATGTGGAGAAACTTCTTTCACACTGGTCTGATAACGCAGTGCTTATCTTCCCCGGCAGTATGTCTGTCAGCGGAAGAATGGAAGGTAAAGAGGCAATCAAAACATTTTTTAATAAATATATGGAACAGTTTCCTGAGCTGGAATTTAAAGTTACCAATACATATATAAAAGATATATTTGCTGTCGGTTTATCCAATACCCTCGCTGTTGAGTTTGAATGTGCTGTAACCAATAAAGATGGTGAGACATTTGAAAACAGCGGTGTATCAGTGATTAAAGTTAAAAGAAGAAAAGTCGTTCAGATTCAAGATTATTATTTTGATACTGAGATGCTGAAAAAGGCGTGGGGTGAATAATTTTCCTAGATGGGTTTTGTAAACTCGGCAATAACTTCCTCCAGCTGTACCATCACATTAATGTCACCATCAGTGACCAGCCTCCCGCTGGACCATGCTTCTATGCGGTCAAGTTCACCACTCTGGATCGCATTCCAGTCTTCCAGGGTTGCCGTGATGGTACAGGTTGGATTGTCAATAACGCCGTCATAACAAGTGCCTGTCCCCTTTTCAGAGATGATATACCAGTCATAGCCGTTCGGCCCTGTGAAATGGAACTGTACGGAAACAGTGATATCTTTTATGTCCGCAGTTTCATGCCGTTTGGGGCCGGGGGAGGGGAGGTCAAGTAGTTCGGACAGGCGCTGGGTGCAGACATTGTTTAAGAGCATATCCTCTTCAATCGGTATATTCTGCTTGATAAACTTTTTCAGCACGGCAACCAAAATCATGCCGTACCTGACCGCGGAAAACACTTCATTAAACAGAAGATGTTTCACTTTCCAGCCGGTAAGTTCTTCATATTTTTTTACGGTATCATCGTATTCGGGTGTCCCTTCACACCTAGGTAGCCCTGCGCCGCCGCTATGCTGCCAGTCAAGGAGCATAAACCAGGCAAGATCAGCTTCTGGATCAGAAAGAAACGCCATTTCCCAGTCCATGACAGCAATCACATTAAAATCTTTGTCGTAAAGGGTGTTGCCCATCCGGGCATCTCCCCAGCACAGGGCAATCCGTTCTGGTTCATAACGGTTCTCCTTTAACCACTTCATGGACGCTTCAATGGTTGGATGGCTTTCATCAGGTGCGTCCTTCATCCACTCAAAATACCGGTCCCAGTATGCAATCTGTCGGTCTACTGGATCTATCCCTCCTTTTGGTACGCCAAGAAAGGATAAATTAAGCTTCTGCCACTCCAATCTGTGAATTTTTGTCATGGCTTCAAGGGAGGCCCACCACATTTTTGCGCGCTGTTCAGGGGTTGCGTCAAAAAACATACCTGAACCATGATATGAGGGATAGTCCTGGGGGACGTCGCCAAACAGCCTTCCCATCAGAAAGAAAGGCGAGCCGATTAAAGACGCGTTCTCTTCCATCCAGAGCATTTTTGCGCACGGCACATCTGTTTGTTCTAGGGCTTTCATTATTTTAAATTGGTGCGTCAGTTCGTAATCAGGAAACACTTTAAAATCCTGGGGAGCGGATCTAAGTACCATGCCCTGTGATTGGCTTGATCCAGCTTCCTCCCATTCCACTGTAAGCAGGTATGTCTCGCTTGACATGCCCATGCCTGGCTGATGAAATTCCGGGAGAGACAGGTTCTCTGCATGAGGCATTTTTTCTTTAAGCCATGGAATAAGTTTCAATTTTATTTCTTCTGTTTTATCATTTGGATTGTTCATATTTTCAAACCTTTTTTAGCCGGTACTTCTTACATAAAGTCTCTTAAAAGAAAAGCGGGTTAGTACCCAGTATACCCGTATTTCGGATATCTGCCGATAACCACGAGTTCCACAATTCCATATCCTGTCCGGTCGCCGCATGTGGCTTTGCAGACAACATCATCCAGAAATGAGAGTTTTTTTATTTCTCCTGGGTCTGTAAGGTCCAGCTTTAAACCATCAAGATAGTTTTCTCCCAGCCATAGACCATGGGTGAAGCCTTCATACCCAAAATAACCACCTGCCTGCAGGTAGCAGGCACTTAAGGGGTGGATGGTAATATCAATTTTCGAGCTGTCTTCAGCATTAAGAGTCATATTGCCGCCATCTATCTGACGTATGTCCTGTTTAAATGTAAACTTGTGGTCAACGCTTATAAGCTGGTCAGGTTCCCGGGTGCTATCAAAAGGATAAAAAACGCTGCCACTGAAATGAAGGGTATTGCTGTCCCAGTCTTCACGGGTATGGTACGTGGCGCCCCAGTCATCAAACTGGAGAAGGACAAAGTTATGCAGATACCCTTCAGGATATTCTGATGGCTGAACACCTGTTTCCGGCACCCCGCCGCCCCTTCTTATGCCCCAGGAGTGATCTCGTTCGCACCGCCAGGAGTCTTGATCTATCCGGACAGTTTCTCCTTCGTATTTTATCCAGCCTGAAGGCTTTCCTACCTGTACGTATCTTTTAATATTTTCAAGCGCCCTCCCTTTTTCTTCAGTATACTGGGCGTCTTCTTCATGGGCCGGCATGGTGGCGTGAAAGTCAATTTCAAAACTTAACTTGTGTTCATTTTCAGCAAGTATGCATTTTAGCTGTTTCATCGGCTCAACAATGTCGTATGATAGGGGCCCCACTGATACTTCATCAATCCTAGGGCGGAGCACGCGGGAAGCACGGACCGCGTATAGGGTTTTGTTTTCCACGACAAAGCATGCAAAGGCATCCATTATGTTTCTGTTCGGATAATAACCGAAACCGGATATCATCTGGTATTTCCCTACTGTATCATGAACGGAAAACCAGATTCTTTCCGTCCATTCGCGCGCGCTGGTACTGACGCTGTTAAACGTTGATACAGTCTGGTGACAAAGAAACTCGTCATATTTTGTAAGCATTTAACGCCTCCTTACCGGCTTGTTTTCACGCATGGTTTGCTGCATATAAACCGCTGCAGCAGATCTTCTCTCAATAGGTCTAATGTTGTTTTGCTTACACCTGCATATGCTGTAAGATATTTTTCTGCAGATCCGTATTTCTCATTTATATGGTCTATAAGTGATTCTATGTATACACGGGAGGCAAATAGAAATGGACGGATCTGATTTAACTTAATTCCGATTTTGATAATATTTTCTTCAACTTCGCTTAACCATTCTTTAAGGAAAAGGTTTGACAGTTCGTAATCGTAAATAACTGTTTTCTCCGGTATCCCGAGGGCCAGGAGGATAAGCGCGGCACACGTCCCTGCCCGGTCTTTTCCGGCAGTGCAATGAAAGACAAGGGGGCGGCTGTCCGGGTCTGCAAGCCGCTTGATCACCGTGCCCCATACATCAGCAAAGTGGTCCAGATTGTTTCTGTAACCCTCTATCATGTATTCATCGTTAAGCCATTTAGTATCACCGCTTTTAATTTTTTCCGCCACAACAGAGGTGTTATATTTGCCATGGGTTACAGGGAGATGAAGGTGTTCTATGGATCCGTCATCCGGCAGGATATCCGGTTTTTTGTCAACTTCATCCAATATGCGGAAATCACAGACTAGTTTAATATTGAGCTGTTTCAGATACGCCAGCTGTTTTTCATTAAGATCATTCAGGCTGCTGGAGCGGAACACCTGTCTGTTAATAATCCGTCTTCCGTCAGCTGCTTCGTATCCTCCCAAATCTCGAAAATTATGTGCGATTCTAACAGGGGGGATTGAATTTTTATCCGGTCTGTTCATTGTTTTTCCGCTTTGAAATTCATACACACAAGTGTCATACTTATCGTTATTGATCAAAAGATTATGCATATTGTATTTGTGTCGATAAAAACAGTCAAGTATTATAAATAGATACAATAAAACAGGTGTTTTTATCTGCTGCCGGTTGATCAGGGTTTGCTTCAGCAAAGCGCTTGTGTTATTAAAATGATCACAATGCTCTAACCCATATAAATTGATCGGGCGTATAAATATGAGCTTAAAAACCAGGTTGAAAAAAATGTGTGCCAATATGCTGCTGGCTTTTTCAAGCCTGGTGTTTTTGTTTCTTATTTTTGAATTTGTTGTTTTCAGGTTTGTCATGCCGGGCTGTGAAATGCCGGATATGTATTTTAAAAAAGGTATTATTAAATACAAGCCAGATCAGGAAGGGACCTACCGCTATAGGAATGAAATAAAATCGACTTTTCGTATTAACAAGAATGGGTGGAACTCGGGGCACAGGGAGTATAAACAGAAAAAAGATAAAGGAAAACAAAGGATCGCCATTATCGGCGATTCATATATCAGAGCCATTCATGTTGATTATGATAAAAGTATTGCTGAGAAACTAGAGGAGCTTTTAGGAAAAGACAGATTTGAAGTTTACAGGTTTGGCGTGAGCGGGGCCCCAATGATCCAATATCTTCACATGTTGCGGAATGAAGTGCTCAATTTTAAACCGGACATTGTTATTTTTACCCTGGTCCATAATGATATTAAAGAATCCTACAAGTTTAAATCTGGTGTATATACGAGTTCGTTTTTAAAACTCAAGATAACAGAAGAGGGAATATCAGAGATTCCTCCTGAAAAATACAAGGAGCGGTGGTTTTCACCCTTAAGAAAATCAGCAACATGGGGTTTTTTGGGTTACAGGTTTAAATTACAGATTAAGCCGATAAGGGACTTGATACTGGGGAAGGAACGGAAAAAGACCGGGAAAAAAGAGAAAAAGGTCAATCCATCGGAATACCAGGCAAATATTGATATTTCTGGTATTGAAAAAAGACGGGCAGAAAATATTCTTGCTGTTGACTATGTTTTGAAAGCAACAAAAGAGATTTGCGATAAAGAGAATATCAGACTGATCATTCTGTTTGACGGAGTCAAAAACCTTGTTTACGATCATTCACCTGATATGCTTAATTATAAAAAAGGAGCATTAACGTTAAATAAAATCACTAGGGATATCGCGGAAAAACATTCCATTGACTTTATTGATCTTCAGCATGTATTTGCTGAAGATTATAAGAAAAACAATAAAAGGTTCAGTTTCATAACAAACAATCATTGGAATGAATACGGGCATATGAAAGCGGCTGAAGCTGTTTTTGCATACCTTAATGATGGGGAAAAAAGATGAAATTAAAGTTGTAAAAACGATATTACAGGATGTAAAGTTAGCCATTACAGGAATTAAGCTAAGAAAAGACAAAGGGGAACATGCAAATAAGTGACTGGCTATCATTAATCGCGATATGTATTGCCACGGCCTCTGTATTGTATGCAAGACAACTATTAATGGAAGCTCGGAAAGCAAAAGACGCGGCCGCTCAGAGAAGGTTTAAGATGCTTCAGATAGCTGCATATTACGCTCTCAAGAATTTCATGGGGTATTGCGCTTCCTATATTAAACTACAGTCCATAAATATGGTTAACGGTTCTGTAGATCTTGCTGAGAAAATTGATGAATTCAAATGGGAGATTGACCAGTTTGGCGATATAGAAATGCCTGAAGTGGAAAAGAGGATCAAAGAAGCATTAAATAAAGCCTGGCAGATGCAACGTCTCCTGGACCGTCTTGCCGGCCCTGATCCCAAACCCATAGACGTGATTTACGATACTGCTGAGGGAAATAGGGATGGTATAATAGAGTGGTTTGTATATGAAGAGAAGCAATTAAAGGAAGTAGTTGATGCTTATTTTAAATTTTGCCCTGCTGATGAAAAAGTTGATGCTACGGATTCTCTATCATAACGGCTTTTCACTTTGCTTAATAAACATTGCCATAGGAGCAGACATGAGTGTCAGCGCTATTATTGAAGATAACATTAAAAGGAGATGAACATGAATATTTTAAAAAGTCATCAAGAAATCGCTTTGGCATCCATTAGATGCTTTACAGACGATGGGGAGCTGGATCTTGGAGAACTGAATTTTCTTCTTGGTATCGCCTTGAGGGATGACAAAATAGATGATGATGAAAAAAGGGTGCTTCAGGATATTTTCAGAAAAGTGTCAAAACACGAGGTTAAACCCGTGGTCTGGCAGCGGATTAAGGATGTTAGGAAAAAGTATAATATCTAAGGGGTAAAGATAAAGTTTATGCTAAATCGACTAGGTCGCCCTAGAATGAAAATAGATTGTTAACTAAAAGTGCCTAAAGTGCCTAAAGTTACAAGTGCCTAAAGTTGTGGTATCGCTCCGCTCTGTCATTTTTATAAAATCGTGGTCAGCGAAGCGGTGGACGTGATCGGATTAGTAGTAGGTTGGGTAGAGCCGAAAAATTTTAGCTGGGTTGAAAAACGTAACCCAACCTACGATTTAAGTGCTTGCATGATATGAGTGGTGATGAGGCGAAACCCAACATTACTTTAGAGTAAAGTGCCTTGTATCGCTTTGCTCTGCCTTTTATTAAATATACGAACCGAAACGTGTAGGTACAATATGAAAAGACTGATAGCAATTCTCCTTTCGTTGTTTGCCGTTGGCTGTGTTGTGTATTCTGACCATCCGATTACACCAGAAGACAAAACAGCGTTTGATTCATTATTGTTTGGTACCTGGTTCTGGAATGAAAAAGATGAAAAAGGTTTTCTCCATTTTGGCATTGAAGAAAAATCAGGCCTGCTCCATGTGATGGTTGTGGATTTGGATAAAGACGGCACCCAGAAAGTGTCTGAATATCTTGGGCATACCTCTGACCTGAAGGGGAACAAATATTTAAACCTAAAACAGTTGCGGCCGGACAATAAGAGAAAAGGCTACCTTTTTGTTAAGTACAGAATTAAGAAAAATGTGCTCACGATTTCAATTATTGATAACAGCACAGTTGAAGAAGCTATAAAGAAAGGTTCCCTCAAAGGTGTAGTAGATGATGAGAAATCAATAACGCGCATTACTGAAGAACAGAAAAAACTTCAGAACTTTATTTTAAAGAATGATAAGAAGTTATTTGATGAGGAAACTTCTATCAATAGGCTCAGTATTCCGATGATGAAATAGCTTTATCGATATCGAATAGTCTGCTTTTCGATAGAGGCTGAAAATAAGCCATATCAGTACGTTGTAGGGTGGGCTGTGCCCACCAAATAAGGCGGAATACATTATCGTCCAGCAACTTCCATCCAAGACATCATTTACATGTTTAATATTAATGTATGACAGAAAACAATAAACACGCAAACAGATTGAAGCAACACTTCTTATTATTTGATATTGCAATAATTATATTTTTAATGATGTTTATCTTTACTTCGTGCAGTCGGACTGATGAACATGAAGAAATCATAAGGGTAAATAGTGAAGCTATTGAATCAAATCCACAGGATGTAAAGGCATACATGAATAGAGCGAATGCCTGGAGAGAAAATGGTGACTATGACTGGGCAATAAAAGACTATAACAGGGTTATCGAACTGGATCCAAATAATGCTGTGGCGTATAACAACCGTGGTTTTACTTGGCGCAAAAAGGGAGATTTTGACAGTGCAATAAAGGATTATAATGCGGCTATAGCGAAAGATCCAAAGTGTATAAGTGCATATTTAAATCGCGGTATCGCCTGGGACAATAAAGGGAATTATGATCGTGCGATAAATGACTTTACTACGGCAATTGGATTAGATCCAAACAAAGAAAAAGTATACTATTATCGTGCTAATTGCTGGGCAAAGAAGAAGGATCATGACCGTGCAATTGATGATTATAACAAAGCAATAGAATTAAATCCGGACAGTAGCCTTATTTGCGTTTCTCGCGGCAATGCTTACCTTTTCATGCAGAACTATGACCTTGCAATAAAAGACTATAATAAGGCTATCGAGTTAGACCCAGAAAACACAATGGCTTACTGTAATCGAGGTTTTTCCTGGGGTAATAGAGGTGATCATGACCTTGCAATAAAGGACTATAATAACGCTATTGAAATTAATCCCCAAAAAAAACATGCTTATATCGGCAGGGGAGAAGCATGGGAAGACAAGGGCGAATACGATCTTGCTATTAAAGATTTATTTTGGGTTATTGAATTGGATCCAAACAGTAAAAAGGCGCATAATGAATTGGCAAGGCTATTTGCCACCTGTCCTGACATAAAATTTAGAAATGGGAAACAGGCATTGCATTTTGGCTTGAAATTGATTGAGCTTGATAAGGGGGAACCTGCTGACGCATCTTGTCTTGATACGCTTGCTGCGGCCTATGCTGCCGATAATAAGTTTGACAAGGCGGTTGAAGCACAAATAAAAGCGATTAATTCATTACAAGAGGATGATAAAGAAGAAATGGAAAATTTTACGAAACGCCTAGAATTATATAAACAGGGGAAGCCGTTTATTAATAAGAGGAATTAAATCAAAACGTTGTTGGCATAATCGAGATTGTTGGGGGATACAATTAATTCAACGTGAGATCCATTGTTATGGTCCAGGATTTAAATAACATAGAGAGAATGTACGATTCTGTTGCAAAAGAATATGCAGACACATTCTCTGGTGAACACGACAAGAAGCCAAAAGACCAGGAAATACTTCATAGATTCTCTCAAGAAATCAGGGGCAGAAAGCCAGTCTGGGATTTTGGATGCGGTCCTGGACAAACGACAAAATATCTGAAAGATCTTGGTATTGAGATCTCTGGACTGGATCTGTCTGAAAAAATGATAAATCAGGCAAGAACCATTCACCCTGACATCAACTTTAGGAAAGGCAATCTTCTCAAACTTAAATTTGACGATGACTCAATAGCCGGTGCTGTTGCTTTCTACGCTATAGTTAACTTCACAGAAGAGCAAGTTGGGATAGCACTTCGTGAAGTGTTTCGTGTCATACAGCCGGGTGGCAGATTCCTTTTTACTTTTCATATTGGAGAGGAGACTATTCATATTGATGAGTTTCTTGGTAACAAGGTCGATATTGACTTTATGTTTTTCACTACGGAATTCATGTTTAGTTGTCTAAAAGACATAGGGTTTGAAAAGGTAGAGATCATCGAGAGAGAACCGTATCCTGAGGTGGAATATTCAAGCCAAAGGGCTTATGTGTTTGCGAGAAAACCGGTTGGCTAAAAATCTATCAAAAGTTTCTCACAAAAGCGGTTTGGTGAAAGTTTTCTTATTTGTTTTTGAATGTGTAGAATGATTTAAAAACATTTTCCATAAAGGAACCGGAACAGCCAATGAGCTGATAATGACTGTGAAAAGGAAAAATATATGAACATAACAATTCCCCTGTATATTTTTATTAGTCTTCTTTGTATCATTTTTTACAGCTGTTCCCAATCTAAACCTGACTGTACCATCAAAGGATATGTGACTCTGCCAAAAGCGATTGATCCTGCTGCTGCACCAAAAGAGGCTTTTATTTATATTTATCTTGAGGACTATACGCCTAAAGATGGAAAAAAAGTTATGCCATGGGATGCATCAGTGATGAAGGTTGTTGACGTCGCTATCTATTCGTTGACCAGTCACCAAGTGCCGTTTGCATTCAATAAATTGCCTGAAGGCCTGTATGGTGTATCTGTTCTGATTGACATAGGTCGCCCCCATGTATCCAAAGGATCAACGAACTTTATCGCCTATCCAGGTGACTATGCTGGTGGCACCAAAGAAAATGTCCAGCTTGAAAAAGGCCAGACAAAAGAGGTAATGATTAAAGACGGTATGTATGTGACCATACCGGAAGGTTACGAATCACCTTTGTATTTGAATGAATGAAAACGGTGTTTTTTAAACTGATTATTTAATCACACAAAAACACGAAGGAAATGTTTGTTGTCCTATCTTCGTGCCCTTGTATGATTAAAA
>JANQFQ010000083.1 GCA_028277765.1 Desulfobacterales bacterium | reverse complement strand
ATCAATAACGTTTTCCGCGTCGCTGCTTGTGTATCCATCGTCTGGGCTGGCCGCAGCTTCCCGGATCTCATTAATAATACCATCCTCAATGATAATATCCATAATGCCGTCAGCATTTCCAGGATCAATAACGTGCCCGCCTTTAATTATCGTCCGCATTTCGGGAACCTCCTGCCACAAGATAAAAAAGCGCCATCCTCACTGCCACACCATTGGTCACCTGGTCAAGTATAATGGAATACGGCCCGTCAGCAACTTCAGGAGAAATTTCAACCCCCCGGTTAACCGGCCCGGGATGCATGATCAGCACATCATCCCTGGCATTTTTAAGCCGTTTTTCATTAAGGCCGTAAACCATAGAATACTCACGTGCGTTGGAAAATAGGAAACTGTTCTTCCGTTCTGTCTGTATACGAAGCATCATGATCACATCCGCGTCTGCCACGGCTTCTTCCGTGTTATAGGTCACTAAAGCGCCCAGTTTTTCGATCTCAGCAGGTATCATGGTAGGCGGACCCGCTAGTACGACATTGGCACCCATTTTTGTAAAGCCAATGATATTCGACCGTGCGACCCTGCTACGGGTGATATCCCCGATAATAGCGATGCTGAGCCCCTCCAGTTTCCCCTTGGCCTGTCTGACGGTTAAAAGATCCAGCAGGGACTGGGACGGGTGGGCGTGCATCCCGTCACCTGCGTTGATAACCGATGTTGAAACCTTCCTGGCAATCATATGGGGCACACCAGCGGATGCGTGCCGTATTACAATAACATCCGGATTCATCGCCTCAAGGTTTCTAGCAGTATCGATAAGAGTCTCCCCTTTCACAGTGCTGCTTGATGAGGCTGAAAGTGATACAGAATCAGCGCTGAGCCGTTTTGCTGCGATATCAAAGGACGTCCGCGTTCTTGTGCTCGGTTCATGAAACAACAATACAATCGTCTTACCCCTTAGAGTCGGCACTTTTTTAATCTGCCGTTCGGAAATCTCTTTTAAACTGTCAGCCGTATCCAGTATTAAATTGATTTCTTCAGCATCAAGGGATTCCATATCCAGGATGTCTTTTTTCGATAATCCCATACGCTCACCTTTGATAGTCCCATAAATATATTAATCTTGATGGCAAAATGAAAGCTCGCGAATCAAGACCCCAGAAATCCAGCCACTTATTTTAACAGCTTGCCGAGTCTTCGCCATCTGGCATTGAATTTATCCCTGTCCCAGGACCAGTAGATAATAACGGCCTTTCCCTTTACCGCCTTTACATCCACAAATCCCCAAAAACGACTGTCCGTACTATTCTCACGGTTATCTCCCATCACAAAAAGGGAATTGTCGGGAACGACAACAGGACCGTAATTGTCCCTGTGGCAACGTGCCTCAGGACTGGCGCCTGGCGGACACCCCCTCAGCACATAGGGATCCTCATGAATCTCATACGCCCTTTTTTCTACCAGCTCGCCGTTTATATAAACCTTCTTATTATGAATCTCAACTCTGTCTCCAGCGACCCCGATGACCCTTTTGATATAATCTATCCGAGGATTTTTGGGATATTTGAATACAATGATATCCTCACTCGCAGGCTTTTTAACAGGGATAACGATTTTATTAAAAAAAGGGGCTTTAACGCCGTAAATAAATTTATTGACAAGTATATGGTCCCCTATCTGAAGCGTGTTTAGCATTGATCCTGACGGGATTTTAAAAGCCTGGATAAAAAAGGTGCGTATGATAAGCGCGAGTACAAAAGCAATCAGGATTGCTTCCATATTTTCCCGCCAACCACTTTTCCCCGGGAGCTTCTCTTCTTCCTTTACTTTCTTTTCCTTAGATTTCTTTTCCTTCAAGTCAACACCTTTCTTCAATAATCAATCGTCAATTATCAATTATCTGCCCCATACTTAATACCCCATCCCTGATCTCACAAAATCAATCTTATCTGTAATATTATTCCTGATCCAGGCGGCATCCCACCATTCTATTGGATTAACAAAGGTGTCATGAATCAGCATGCCAAAATGGAGATGGTCGCCTCCAGCAAGTCCAGTGATGCCGGTCCGCCCGATAATATCACCCTTTTTAACCATCTCTCCTTTCTTTGCAATCATTTCGCTTAAATGAGAATATGTGCTTAATAGGCCGAAGCCATGGTCAATAATAACCGTTTTCCCGTAAATCCCTTCTTTCCCAATAAAAACAACCTTCCCACTATTTGAAGCTTTAACAGGAGCCCGCTTTATGTCCGCCAGGTCTACTCCCAGGTGGACTTGTTTATCCACGACCTTTCCCTTGTATTTGTATGTACGATAGTCGGCAAAACCAGCCTGCTGTTTCCCTTTCATCCGTAAAAACATACCTTGCCAGTGGATTTTATTGTCGGTCTTAAGACCCTCTGCCTTTATCCTGTTGGAATTCTTTTTTCTAAAATTTCTATTTACTTCAAGGTATTGGTCAATAAGCGTACCGTACTTGTCGCTCAGGTTAAATTCCGGCATCTTCATTCGGAGAAAACCATCGCTGATATTGATTGTATCTTTTACAAATTTTTTCCGTTTTATATAATGGGCGAAACCCGCCCTGGCATTATTGCCGGCCTGATCTGTTGCGGTAACGAAAATGTCCGTGTTAGGGCTCTGCCTGTAATTGACTGAAAAAAATGCCAAGTATATCTTCTTCTCTTTAAATAATCCTGGATGCCCCGGGAAGAAATGCCCACCAACTGAAACACCGCTTTTAATCCCCACTTCAGAGGTCCTGTAAATAACCAGCCCGGATCCCCCCTGGGTGAGGTTATGATTGGTGCTTAACACATCAATTTCCGGAGGCCGGGTATCAATGATGATCTCTTTTTCCAGATACGTATTGTTCCCTTTCATCAGCCCACGCCATGAATAATCAAATACAGCTGTCTTCATTATTGCTTTGCCGTCGGTTAATCCGAGATTCTGAGGCTCAATCATGAACTTAAAAGGGATTTGAAGGGTTTCCCCCCTTTTTCCGATACTTGTCCCCGGAAACGTCTTGACCAGGAGGTCAACCGTTCTGCCATCTTTCATAATGCTGATCCATAATTTTCTCACACCCCTGCCCTGATCGGAAACAGTCCCTGAAATCTCCTGGGAAATACCAATATACGTATAAGGGAAATCAAATGTAACAGAAGGCTTTTTACCTTCAAACTGCAGCAGGGCAAGCCATGCAACAGGCAGGATAATAATTATAAACAGCAATAAAATAAGACAGTTTCTAACTTTTTTCTTATTATCTTTCAGCAAGTTATATCCACCTTACCCTATTATAAATTTTTAGCACATTAACAGTTTATATTACGGTTATCAAGGTAAAGTTTTTAAAAATAATAATTCAGTATTTGTCTTTTAAAATTTGGTTAACAGGTCCTCTTCAGAAGCACATGTCCCATACCACCTTTCTCCCCGCACCTAGCCTGCATTTCTCATAAAGAATTTATTTTATCACCGTTAAAACAAATTCTTTATGAGAAATGCAGGCTAGGAGGGAAACGTTTTACATCTTTCCATATCGATTAACCTGCATTTGACAAGTAATCGTATTTGATCTATCGTTCATCGTAAACAATAACTAGATAAAGGATGCTAACCAATTGAAATCCTTTAATCATATATTCCGATCCAACAATACTTGTATCATTATCATAACGCTTACATTTATTACTTTTCTCACTTCACTATGGTTAGACTTTATTATACAAACACTGACAAAAAATGGGCTAACTCATATTAGCATTCAAGAGAACCTGAACCGAATGTTTCACATTAAGGCATGAGCTTTTCATTTTTCAAGCTCTTCGAACATCATGGAGTTAAAAATTGCTGAAAATAAATAAAAACTTTTATCCGGCAATCGCGTGTTTCAGTGTTGTCATTATTACGTTTATTACTTTTTTACCCACACTGGGTCTCGACTTTGTAATTTGGGATGATGATATTAGCATCACCACACATAAATTAATCAGAAGTCTGGACTGGGCTCATATAAAAAAGATGTTTCAAAAAGTATCTGTGTTACTGAAATATGCCCCGTTTTACTGGGTATCATTGGGAGCGACATATAAATTTTATCAACTTGATCCCTTTGGATATCACCTGCATAATATGCTGCTGCATACTGCCAGCGCGGCTATCCTTTTCAGTATCCTTTATCAATTTTTTAATATACTTTTTCCAGGCTCTGACAAAAAAATCTCAGCAACCGCTGCTTTAATAGCAACCCTTTTCTGGTCAATACACCCGTTGAGAGTAAATGCCGTTTCCCTTGCAGCTAACCGTACATACTGTCAGGCTATCTTTTTTATACTCCTTTCCTTATTGTCTTATTTTAAATTCATGAACACGAGAAAGTCACAAAAGGCTTGTATCGAACCGTACTATTGGCTTACGATTATTTTGTTTATTATATCTCTTCTCTCTTTTCCCATAGGTATCACCTTCTTAATTGTTTTTATCGCTTTTGATTATTATATGCTCCAAAGAAATCAGGTCAAACTTTTGACAGCAGCAATCGAGAAAATTCCTATAATTTTAATAACTTTTGCTGTTTTTGCTATAAATGTAGCGGTCAGAATCAATCCCGAAGGGATTCGTGCTGAACATCAATTCAGTCAGCTGGGCTTTCATCAAATAATGAAAGCTTTTTATATGTGGGCTTTTTATATATGGAAACCGCTTATACCCTTGAAGCTCACCCCGTTAAATCCGGTACTAATTGAAAGCGCTCCAACAGATCCCAATATGGTAATCAGCGCACTGTTGATCATCTTCTTAACAATAACGATTATTATTTACAGGAAACGTTTCCCAGGGCTGTTCATTGTATGGATAATTCACCTAATAATTCTGACACCTGTACTGGGATTAACAGATAAGATCCATTACCCTGCTGAAAGATATGCTTATCTGCAGGGAATCACATGGTCATTAGTTATCGGGGCACTGGTTCACTTGATTTATGGAAATCCGAATGTGAAAAAAATTTTTAAAAAAACATTATTATATATAGCTTTCATGACCATAGCCATTTTAATCAGTTTCACGATGCCCCATATTCTTATCTGGAAAAATACGATAACCCTGGGCCGGCACATTATCAGCGAGCTTGACATAGATTATTATAAATTAGATATTTACCATCGTATGGGTGTAGCTTATTTCCAGAAAGGCAAGCTCCAAGAAGCGATTTTTTGTTTTAATATTGTCCTGAATAATACGAACGAAGACAAGAATGGGCTTGATTATCTCTACCGTGGCATGAGCTATGCGATAAGCAATCAACCTGACAAAGCAATAATAGATTTATTAACAGCAATTGAAAAACATTCCGATTTTGCCCCTGTAAGAGCACATTTCTGGCTGGCTGATTCTTTGCTGAAAACAGGTCGTCCCGCCGAGGCTGTTGTTTATTTTAAAAAAGCATTTGACCTTGGACTGAGATCGCCAATACTCTTTAAAAAAATGGGCAGAGCATATGAAAAAGCCGGAGATACCGCAAACGCTGTTCAGGCATATAAAACTGCAGAAATGCTTGCTTCCGGAAATGATAAAAAAAGCAAGACTGAATAAATCCATCCCTGGCATCAACAGCAGAGGCTGAAACAGCATTGTAGAAAGGACTCGTCTAATCATACATTTCTGAAAAAGTCTGTGTCCTTTAAATTTATATTTACAAAAAAAATGCTACCTGTTATTGTTTTTTTAGTTTTTTTGTAATTAAACCCTAATGTTACATAAAAATTTGAGTTCAAACGCTTTAGAGTTTTACGGTTTTGGGCCAAATTTTTATGCAATATTAGGGTAAAACAATAAATATTTACAACATACGCTATGAGCGATCCAGATAATAGGACGATAACCATTTTCGTTCCTGCCTTTAATGAAGGGAAAAACCTTCGCCACGCTGTGGACGGTGCGTTAAACGCCTTAAAAAAAGTTAACCCTGCTGACAGTGAAATCCTTATACTGAATGCCTGTAGCTCCGACAACACCGGGGAAATCGCTGATGAGCTCGCGCGGGAAGTCAGTAATATTAAAGTCATTCACAGAAAAAGCTGGTTTGGATTAGGAGCAAATTACATGGAAGGTGTAAAGCATGCATCCATGGAATATTTCGTAATGTTTCCAGGCGACAATGAAAATTCATCGGATTCACTCGCAGAAGCCCTTGACAGGGTAGGAGAAGCAGATATCATTATACCGTACACGGTTAACACTGAAGCCAGACCGCCTCATAGAAGGATTATTTCAAAATGTTTTGTAATGCTATTAAATTTTCTGTTTAATTTAAGGCTTAAGTATTATAATGGTAATGCTGTATATAAAACAGACATTTTAAAAACACTACATATTAATTCACAGGATTTTGCATATAATGCTGAAATTTTAACACGGCTCATTAAATCAGGATTTAGCTATACAGAAATTGGGATTAAGATCACGCCGACAAATAAAACAGCGATATTTAATATCAGAAACATAACAGGCGTAATCAAGAGCATCATCTTTCTTTTTTTTGATGTCAGAGTAGTAAACAGGAGCACGTATAATCAGATAGGACAACATGTAAAATAGGGGATATACCAGGAAAACTATGAAAACCATTATTTTGCCTGATATTTATAATTACACAGAAGCATATCTCACATTAAGATGCAATCTCGGATGTTCTTATTGTATTAATAATAATTCCGGAAAAGTAAAAAGAAAAAGAAAGGAATTAACTGCAGAGCAGTGGGCTGAAGGCCTTAATAGGATTAATTTTAATGGTGTGCCTTTAACTCTGGGCGGGGGTGAGCCTACTCTCCATAAGGATTTTTATATACTTTTGGAACTGCTGCGGCCTGATATGGAAATCGACCTGCTCAGCAATCTTGAATTTGATATTGAAGATTTTATTCGAAAAATTGATCCCCAGAAATTTAATAGTTCTAAAAAACCTGCATATAAATCGATCAGAGTAAGCTTCCATTCGGAAAAAATGAATGGAGAAGAGTTAATCAATAAGGCCAAAAGGATGCAGAATGCTGGTTTTAACATAGGTATTTTCGGGCTTAATCATCCCTTGAGCGTAGAAGATAATATGTATATGACCGAACTTGCGCGTAAAAAAAGGATTTTCTTTTTTGTAAAAGACTTTTTAGGTGAATATGACGGAAAACTATTCGGTAATTTTAACTACCCAAAGGCGCTTGACAATAACCCCAAAAAAGCAAAGTGCAGAACGCATGAATTATTGATCGGCCCTGAAGGAAATATCTACAAATGTCACCGGCATTTATACATTGGGAAAGGCTCGGTAGGGAATATCCTTGATCCTGATTTGGAAATCACGGACGAATTCAAGGAATGCTCTGATTATGGAATCTGTAATCCCTGTGACGTAAAGCTGAAAACAAATCGCTTTCTCCAGATGGGTAACTGCTCAGTGGAAATAATTGAAACTGGAGACGACTAAAGTTTAAAGTGTAAGTGTTTGCCAGCTACCTGCACCATATGCTAAACAACTGTTACCATGTCTAAAAAAGAAATCGATAGCCACAAATTAAAATATCACCCGAAAAGAGTTGCGGAGTGGCTGGATAAAGGTGACTGCTTTCCAATTTATGTAGAGATTGGTTTAACGGACAGATGCAATCATAAATGTATCTTCTGCGCTCTTGACTGGCTTGAACACGGCGGCTCAACTATTGATAAAGATATCCTCCTTAGCACGCTTGAAGATATGGCGATTAATGGCGTTAAATCAGTTATGTTCGCAGGAGAAGGCGAACCACTGCTTCACGGAGACTGCCATGAATTTATAAAGCACGCCAATGAACAGGGCTTGGAAGTAGCCGTAACTTCAAATGGAACCCTTTTCAACAAAGAAAAGGCAGAACAATGTCTTCCGTATCTTTCATGGATCAGGTTCAGTGTTGATGCTGGAACACCGGAAGCATATGCTGAAGTACATCAAACAAGGCCGGAAGATTTCAAAAGGGTTATATCTAATATTAATTATGCTGCTGAAGTAAAAAAGAAAGAGGCCCTGAACGTTGATATTGGCGTACAGGCCTTATTAGTTCCACAGACAGCCGGCAATATATACAAATTAGCTGAAAGCGTAAAAGATGCGGGAGCTGATAACCTTCAGATAAAACCGTATTCACAGCATCCTTTCAGCAAAAACAGCTTTACCTCAGACAATAATTATCTTGACCTGGAGCCGGAACTTAAATCTCTGGAAACAGAACATTTCAAGGTATTCTTTAGAACAAATACATTGCTGAGAATCATAAAGGGCCCTGAGTATGATTTCTGTCACGGCCTTCCGTTTTTTGCCTTAATCAACGCGAAAGGTCAGGTATTGCCATGCAATATATTTTATAATAATCAGGAGTTTATATACGGCAACCTTTATGAAGAGAGCTTCTCCAGTATATGGACAGGTAATAAAAGAAAAAGTATCCTTAAAGCTCTGGCCAAAAGAGACATTAATGATTGCCGGCCGGCATGCAGGCTTGATCCTATTAATAAATACCTGCACAGGATTAAATATCCTGAGCCTCGGGACGTCTTCATATAAATTCGATTCAATGCGTGTGCACCAGAATGTTATGACTACATTCTTCCCGGTTGCTTAAAAAAAGGATTAATAAATGAAAAAGCTACATAGTACCCCTGAAGAGCTTATCGCGTTTGAAAAAAGAATTGTAGACCTTTTTGAAGATGCGAAAATCCCTTACCCCATCCACCTTTCAGGCGGCAATGAAAAACAGCTTATCGAAATTTTTAAAAAAATAACTCCCGGTGACTATGTTTTTTCAACCCACCGAAACCACTACCATTACTTACTTGCAGGAGGATCAGCAGAAGATCTTGAAAAAAAGATACTTGAAGGACGCAGTATGCATGTTTTTGACAAGAGAATAAATTTTTTAACTTCTGCTATTGTTGCCGGAACTGCCGCCATCGCTGCGGGTGTTGCGCTGGCGCTGAAAAAAAAGAACAGCAAAAAAAAAGTTTGGTGCTTTCTCGGTGACGGAGCAGAAGATGAAGGACATTTTTATGAAGCCGTAAGATACGTGGATGGTCATGATCTGCCATGTACTTTTATCATTGAAGATAATGACAGGTCTGTTGAGACGCCCAAGTCTGTAAGGTATGGAAGATCGGAAATGAAATGGCCCGGATGTGTTATACGGTACAGGTTTAAGCCTTTATATCCTCATGTGGGAACAGGGACAGGAAATATCATCGTTTTCTCCGGGAAAAAAGTTGAAAGGTCCTCTTTTTAAATGAAATATATAAACGCTATAAAACAGGCCATGCAGAACCTCGCAAAGCAGGACAACACGGTTTTTATCGGCTATAATATCTTGTATGGTTCCCGCGCCTACGGGACTTTGAACGATATTCCTGAAAACATGTGTATTGAAACACCGATAGCTGAAAATTTAATGGTCGGTTTGGCAATCGGTATGTCCCTGGAGGGATACAGACCGGTTCTTTTTATTGAAAGACATGATTTTATCTTAAACGCTCTGGATGGGATTGTTAATCATCTGGACAAAATTGAATCCATGTCCGAGAAACAGTTCAAAACACCTGTTATCATTAGAGCAGCCATAGGCGCCAAAGAGCCCCTTTATCCTGGCCCCCAGCATGTCCAGGATTTTTCCTCAGCTATTAAAGAGATGTTAAACTTCCCAGTTATTGATTTAAAATCTACAAAAGATGTTATTGAAGGTTTTAAGAAGGCATCCACTTTAAATTCCCCAGTCCTTTTAATTGAAAAAAGAGATTTATATGATACAGAATAAAAATCTCATTTTAGATGGACATAAGCTTGAATGGCATAGAGACAGGGTTGAGGCTTGGCTGGCCGGGGAAAGGATCGCGCCGATAACAATAGACTGCGCCCTGACAAGGGCGTGCAATATGAGATGTGTTTACTGCTATGGACAGCTTCAGGCAAATGATGAAAAAAGGATCAACCAGGATGTCATATTCCGTTTTCTGGACGATGCAGCTGAAATCGGGGTTAAAGCAATAAGCTTTGTCAGTGATGGTGAGAGCACATGCTCCCCGCATTTGTATGATGCGATATTGCGTGGCAAAGAAAACGGACTCGATATGGCCCTTGGCACAAACGGAATTCTCCTAAAATCCGAAAGATTGTCTGAAATACTCCCTGCCCTGACCTATTTAAGATTTAATATCTCGGCTGGTGAACCAAAAAGATACGCTCAAATTCACGGCTGCGAAGAAAAACTGTTCGAAAAGGCGTGTAACATCATAAAAGAATGCGCAAAGGTAAAAAAACAGCTGGGGATCGATACGATGATAGGCCTGCAGATGGTACTTATGCCGGAATTTGAAGATCAGGTCATCCCACTTGCCAGGCTCGGCGCTGATCTTGGGGCTGATTATCTTGTTATAAAACACTGCAGCGATGATGAAGACGGAAGTCTGGGGGTTCAATATGAAAAATATTTTGAACTCACAGATCTGCTTAAGAAGGCCGAAGCTTTATCTACTGACAGATACCTTGTACAGGCAAAATGGTCAAAAATCCTAAGCAGGGGAAAACGGAAATATTCCAGATGCTACGGCCCTCCCTTTATCATGCAGTTTTCAGGTTCAGGCCTGGTTGCCCCATGCGGCATGCTTTTTAATAACAAATATAAAAATTTTCATATTGGGAATATCGCGGATACTTCTTTTAAGAAAATCTGGCAAAGCGATAGATACCGGGAAGTACTAAATTATATTGCTTCTGATAAATTTGACGCGAAAACCATGTGCGGAACTCTCTGTCTTCAGCATAAAGTCAATGAATACATCTGGGATCTGAAACAAGGGAAACAGGTACTTAAAGATCCTGAAACTAAAAAACCTTTTGGCGTGAACTTTATATAAGAGATACAGCTAAATGACTGCACTTATATATGGAACACTTCTGATACTCACAGCCTTCCTGCTGCAAATCATTATATGGCGAATTCATCTTCCTAAACGTCAGACCGTTGTTTTGCTCTTCATTTTTTTCACTATCATTGCTGTCGGCCCGTCTATTCTAAGCCATTTTGCCCCAGGCTTTAACATTTTAGGTGTCGGCCCGCCATCAACATTCTATGAATTCTTACAGACATGGCTTTTTACCGTCGCAGTAACATTAGCTTACATGATTACTTACTCTGCAATAGAGGCGGACAGCCCTTCCCTGATAATGATTCTGATGGTACATAATGCTGGTGTAAACGGACTACCAAAAGATGAAATGGAAAAAAAATTAACAAATGACCTGTTGATTCTTCCCAGGCTGAAAGATTTGATTACAGATAATATGGCGGTACTTAATCAGGAAAGATATGTTTTGACACCAAAAGGCATCTTTCTCGCGAACCTTTTTAATTTTTACCGAAATGTTTTAGGTCTTGGCAAAGGCGGTTAAACTTGGAGAAATTGATTTTTTATATGCATATTCTTTCTCCAATCATTGGGCTTGCATTCAATGTTGTCACCCAGATTTTGGTCTGCCGTTATATAAAAAGGAAAGGCCTTCTACAGTCTGTTTACCTCGGTTTTCTTGGCGGAATCTGTTCCATAGCGCTGATTGAACTATGGTACTACTATGCGACAATACCGACGATGACAGAATCTCTATGCCAATTCTTGTTAAATTTGGCAACATTTACTGTCCTGGGATACTGCTATTTTCATTTTATCAATCTAGGTGAAACCGCAAGACGCATACGCCTCGTAAGGGAACTTCAGGAAGCTGGCAAGGGCCTCTCATATGATGAGATTACCGCGAAATACGGTGCTCCTGAGATTATTACGAAGCGATTAAACCGGATGCTGAAAAACAACCAGCTGATTCTCAAAAACGACAGATACATTATAGCAAAACCTCACCTGCTTTTTATGGCAAAATTGCTGGTATTACTGAAAATTCTTTTTCTAAAAAAATCATCTGAACACCCACATGATTAAGGAATTCTGCTAATCTAATTTATATAATATGGTAGAGCAAAGCGATACCACAACTTTAGGCACTTATTGCTAGATCCTGGATACTGGATGCTAGATACTGGGCACTGATTACTAATCACAGAATTCTATTTCTAATCCGACCACGACCACGATTTTTTTTTAATATGACAGAGCGAAGCGATACCACAACTTTAGGCACTTTAGCGCACTTTAGGCACTTTAGGCACTTGTAAGTTTAGGCACTTGTAACTTTTTTTTAACAGCCTACTACCCCTTTCGTTTCTTGACTTTTTTTCAAACAAAGGGTAACTATCTTTGTGCTGAAAAAAAGGGGACCTATTTTTCCTGCAAATAAGAAAGGAACTTCCATAATAGAGATTTGGGGACAATGCGTCATAACTCATCGAAATTAAAACTTTTTCTAATATCAATGATCGCTGTGTTATCAATGATTACAGGTTTTTTTTTTATGGGGCACAGGGCCATGCAGGACAAAACCACAAGTAAAATATCGTACGCGAACAATAAGGCTGACCTTGTAATTAACAAGTTTCACCATACAGCAACGCGGAAAGGAATTAAAGATTGGGAGCTTACCGCTGGATCCGCCAGCTATTATAATGGTAAAAACATGGCAGTTTTTCAATCGCCGTCAGTAACATTTTTCCGTAAAAACAGTAAAACATCTCATCTTGAAGCAAAACAGGGGAGACTTAATACGGATTCAAACAATATTGAAATTTCCGGAAACATCTTCATAAAAGATGAAAATTATCAGATTGAAACCGAAAAGTTGCATTATAATCATAATGAGCGTATAATATATGCTAATGTTCCAGTAACTATTTCAGGTCAAAATTTAAATTTCAAAGCCGCTTCAATGACCTTTGATCTGGAAAAAAACAGAATTCAACTACAGGGGAATGTTCAAGGTATTATTAATGTCAAAAAAGGGCTTTAAACCGTCCGCCTGTATTTTCCTTAAACAGCCGACAGTTTATATAACCCTCTCAATATACTTCATTTTTATGTCAACTTTTGCGACTGTTGACATATCATCCGCAGATATAGATAAGCGGATTTATATCACTTCCGACACCCTTGTTTCAGGCAAAGGGGGAGCGTATGCGGAATTCTCCGGTAATGTAAAAGCTGTCCAGGGTGGAAGTGTTATCACCTCCGATATTTTAAAAATATTTTTTAAGAAAAACCCTGTAACTAAGGACAATACCGGAGCTGACGAGGAGACTATAAATAAAATCGTCGCTGAGGGAAACGTCAATATCACTTTTGATAACAGGGTTGCAGTAACCGACAAGGCAGTATATACTGTTGCCGATCGTATTTTCGTACTGACAGGTGAAAACTCAACAATTACAACGGAAGGCAACTCTATAAGCGGCAAAAAAATTACAATTTACAGGGACACCGGCAGGATTTCATTTGAACGGGGAGAAAGCGGGCCGGTCAAGGCTGTCATTCAAGCCGGTGATAAAGGAATAGACTGAAAGGGATTAGATGACTACCTTGTCACTGAGCGAGCTGGTCAAAACATATCATGGAAGAAGGGTTGTGGATTCCGTCAGCCTGGATGTTGAAAGTGGAAGCGTTGTCGGGCTTCTCGGCCCGAACGGAGCAGGAAAGACCACTACTTTTTATATGGCTGTTGGGCTGATAAACGCGGACAAAGGGAAGGTTCTTATAGATGAAGATGATATTTCCGACTGCCCCATGTACCTGAGGGCGCGCCAAGGGGTCGGTTATCTGCCCCAGGAAGTATCCATCTTTAGGAAACTGACGGTAAGGCAGAATGTGATGGCCATCCTTGAGACCTTCAGCCTCTCCAAGGAAGAACAGGTAAAACGGGCCGACACACTGCTAGAAGAATTGGGAATAAAGCACCTGTCAGACCAGAATGCTGGTGTCCTTTCCGGCGGTGAAAGACGGAGGCTTGAAATAACACGGGTCCTTGCCACCCAGCCGCTGTTCATCCTTCTTGATGAACCGTTTGCCGGCATAGACCCGATGGCCATAACAGATCTGAAAAAGATAATTGCGCATTTAACCGGGCGAGATATCGGTATTCTTATTTCAGATCATAATGTACGGGAAACACTGGAAGTATGCAGCAGCGCATATATATTAAACGACGGCAGGGTTATCGAATCAGGGTCGCCCGAAAAAATAGCGTCAAGTGAAACTGCCCGCAGAATATACCTTGGCGATGAATTTAAACTTTAGATATGGCACTTGAACTCAGACAACAGCTTCAGCTGGCCCAACAGCTGATCATGACACCTCAGCTTCAGATGGCGATTAAGTTACTGCAGCTGTCCAAACTGGAACTCCTGGAAAAAATCAGCCAGGAGCTGGTTGAAAATCCCGCCCTTGAAGAGGTACAAGAAAATGAATCAGATGAAAATCGCCCGTCTGAAGATATGAAAACGACCGATAACGGCGATATGTCTCCGGAACAAGCTGAAGCCAGCGAGACTGAGGCCGTATCTGTTGAGAAGGTCATGGAAGAAGAAAAATTCCATGAGGATATTGATTGGAATAACTATATAGAAGAGTATAACTCTTCTGGCAGGATCAATTACGAATCCGAAGTCAAGGACGCCCCCAGGTATGAAACCTTTATTACCCGAAAAGAATCTCTCAACGATCATCTCCTCTGGCAGCTCCTAATGCTTTCGTTGTCAGATGAGGAGGAACAGATAGGGAGCACTATTATCGGCAATCTGAACAGGGACGGTTACCTTGAAATTTCCGTTGAGGAAATCGCTGACCTGAACCAGTCCCCCATTGAAATGGTGGAAAAGGTCCTGTCTCAGCTCCAGACATTCGATCCTGTGGGGGTCTGCTCAAGGGATCTGAAAGAATGCCTCCTTATCCAGGCAAAAGCCCTCGGCCTTGATAACACCATCATTATCGACATCATCTCAAACCATATCAAACATCTTGAAAACAAAAATTATAAGGCGATCAGTTCTGCTTTAAAAATCAGCATAAAAGACGTTATCGCTGCAGTGAGTGTCATCCGGGGCCTTGAGCCTAAACCAGGACGGGCTTACTCGGATGAAGAACCTCAGTATATCAATCCAGATATCTTTGTCTATAAACATGAAAATGAGTTCCTGATCGTACTTAATGATGACGGCATGCCAAAACTACGTATCAATCCTTACTACCGGGAGGCTGTCAAACGGGGCGAAAAAATACCGGATAAGACAAAGGACTACCTTCAGGATAAAATGCGATCAGCCGCGTGGCTGATCAGGAGCATTCATCAGCGGCAGAAAACCATATATAAGGTTATGGAAAGCATCCTTAAATTCCAGAAGGATTTTTTTGAAAAAGGGATCGCTCATTTAAAACCAATGGTACTACGGGACGTGGCCCAGGACATTGAAATGCACGAATCAACCATCAGCAGGGTAACCACCAACAAGTATACCTATACACCACAAGGTATTTTTGAACTGAAATATTTCTTTAACAGTTCAATAAAACGGGTGCACGGCGAAGCGGTTGCTTCCGCCAGTGTTCAGGACAAAATCAGGAAAATCATTGAGGGTGAAAACCCGAAAAAACCATACAGCGATGATAAAATCGCAAAACTTTTAAAGGAGGCTAATATAAATATTGCAAGGCGCACCGTTGCCAAGTATAGAGAAGCTCTTGGCCTGTTGTCATCCAACAAACGCAAACAATATTAAGGAGGCATGTATTATGCAAACATCTGTAACATTTAAAAACTTAGATTCCTCCAAACATTTTAAATCATATGTACAGGACAAGCTCGATAAATTTGACAAGCTGATCGACAAACCTGTTGAAGCAAGCGTGGTTCTCTCCGTGGAAAAACTCCGACATATCGCTGAAATCAAACTCAAAGGCGGACGTCTGAATATAAATGCTAAAGTCGAAAACAATGATATGCACGCGGCCATTGACCTGGTTCTTGACAAACTGAAAAAACAGATAAAGAAAAACCGGCAGAAAAAAAGAGGCCGCAAGGGAGGCACAAGGGGAAAGATAAGCGAAAGTGAAATCATGTCAGAAGATGCCTATTTTGTGGCTGACGAATCTGAAAAACTCGTAAAAATTAAAAATATTGAATACAAACCAATGGATATTGAAGAGGCTGCCATGCAGCTGGAACTTCTGCCCAATCATTTCCTTGTGTTTACAAACGCCAGGACTGAAAAGGTAAATGTACTTTACCGTCGTAAAGACGGACATTTCGGGCTCATACAGCCTGAAGGCAACTAACGGGGAAGAATGAAAATATTAGATGTTATCAGTAAAGAGACAATACTGACGGATTTAAAATCGAGTAATAAAGAAGGTGTTCTAAAGGAACTGGTCGATCCTGTTGCCACTGTTTCAGGGTTAAACAAGGAAGAGCTGCTGACTGTTCTGGTAGAAAGAGAAAAACTCGGCAGCACAGGTATCGGCGGGGGTATCGGCATACCTCACGGGAAGCTGAAAAACCTCGGGCAGCTGATACTCGGTTTTGGACTGAGTCGGAAAGGGATTGATTTTGAATCCATGGACGGCCGCCCCACCCATATTTTTTTCCTTCTTTTTACACCTGAAAATTCTACTGATCTCCACTTGAAACTGCTGGCTAAAATATCAGAAATACTAAAAAATGAACCGTTTAAAAATAGACTCTTAAAAGCCGGGGACAGAAGTGATGTTCTTGAAATCATCAGGGGGGTGGACAAAGAATTTTAAATCTTAATATAAAGATTATAACCGGCATATCAGGTTCAGGCAAAAGTACCGCTATTGGTGCCCTGCAGGATGCCGGCTATTATTGTGTTGATAACCTGCCAGTCGCCCTGCTCCCGAAGTTTCTAGAGCTTCCAATGGAGATTGCCACCAATATCACTGGCCTCGCCTTTGTAATGGATATCCGTGAAAAAAACTTTCATTCACTTTATGCGGACATTTTCACTTCCCTGAAAGAAAAAGGATACACCCTTGACATCATCTTTCTTGAAGCAGAAGAAGAATCCCTCATAAAACGATTCAGCCAGACAAGAAGGCAGCATCCCCTGTCGCACCATAAAAATCTGATTGAAGGGATAAAGGAAGAGAAACAGCGCCTTCAAAACCTTAGAGAAGCTGCTGACGTCATTATCGATACAACACGGTATAATGTTCATGAACTACGGGCCTATGTACTTGAACTTGCTGAAAAAACCGTAAAAACAGCTTTGATGAAGATTAATATCCTCTCCTTTGGTTTTAAAAACGGCATACCAAATGATGCTGACCTTATCATCGACGTTAGGTTCCTTGCAAATCCCTATTTTGTACCTGAGCTGAAGGATCTTGACGGGCAGGATAAAAAGGTAAGTGATTTTGTGTTAAATAATGATAAAACCATACTTTTTTTAGAAAAATATACAGATCTGCTTGACTATCTCATCCCGTTATATGTAAAGGAAGGTAAGGCGTACCTGACTATCGCTGTCGGCTGCACAGGAGGCCGGCACCGGAGTGTCGCAATAGCCCAGAAATTATATAAACATGTTAAAAAATCAAACAAATTTGTTGCCATGTCACACCGGGATATTAGCCAGTAACAGCAGACCGCTAAACAGTAAAGAGGATTTATGCCAGGAATAATCGTTGTTACTCACAGCCGGCTCGGAGAAGCCTTAATCGATGCCGCTGAATTCATACTCGGATCACGGCCCGAAGCGGTCGTACCTGTCTCTATCGATCTGAAAGATAATCCTGAAAAACTAAGAGAAAAAATCGCCGGAGCCATTGAAACTGTTAATAATGGCAAAGGCGTGCTGATACTCACCGACATGTTCGGTGGTACACCGTCCAATTTAAGCTATTCTTTTCTTGAAGAAGGAAAGGTTGAAGTTCTGTCAGGCGTAAACCTCCCTGTCCTGATTAAAGCGATCAATATGAGGAAAAAATCAAGCCTGCCGAAGATTGCCAAAACCCTGGAAGACTATGGCAGAAAAAGTATATCCCTAGCCAGCGGTATCCTGAAAGGTAATAAAAAAGACAAGTAAAATCAAAGTACTTGACTGTCTGATGAAACAGTACTATTGTTTCCGGGTCAGGTTCAGATCATTGATAAGAAAAAGGATTGAAGATAAGATTAGAGGATTAAAAGAGCATAGGATATAATGTATAAGGTGTAGGGGCAGCCCCCGTGCCCGCCCTTTCTCTCCACCCTCAAAGCTCTCCGCTCTAAGCTTATTTATCCAGGATCTAGCATCCAGCAACAAGCATCAAGAAACCAGCACCATGCATCCAGTTGTAAGCATAGAGGCTGTTGATATAATTTTATATGGATACAAAAATGGCGGTTTGCACTATTGATAACATGACCGCTGCAGATATCGACCAGATTGTTTCAATTGAGAAAACATCCTTTAAACGGCCGTGGAGCAGCAATTCATACCAAAGTGAAATTGACTGTAAAACATCTACCTGCTTAATCGTCAGGTATCAGGATGACAATGGCACCATCTGTATTGCCGCTTATATATGCTTCAGACTTTTTGCTGATGAAATGCATATCCTAAAAATTGCTGTTGCCCCTGAATGGCAGGGCCTGGGCTTGGCAACACAGCTGATCAAAAAATCATTTGAAACCGCAAGGGAGAAAGGCACGGGCTCGGCTTTCCTTGAGGTCCGGCCCTCAAACAGGAAAGCGATTTCTTTGTACGGCAAGATAGGTTTCAAGGTTATTGGTAAAAGACCTTTTTATTATATAGAAGACAGGGAGGATGCCCTGGTGATGAGATATAAATTCGAAGGAGGGAAAAAATGAGTGTAAAGCTAGGAATAAATGGTTTTGGAAGAATCGGCCGTGTGGTTTTCAGGGCCGCGCTGAACAATCCAGATGTGGAGGTTGTCGCCATTAATGACCTGATGGATACAAAAGCGATCGCGCATCTGTTTAAGTATGATTCTGTTCACGGAAAACTTGACAACGATATCAAACCCACGGATGACGCGATTGAGGTTGACGGAAAATCTATACCTGTGACATCCATCAAGGACCCGGCCGAGCTGAAATGGAGTGATTACGGGGTTGATATTGCCATGGAATGCACCGGCCTTTTCAGGGACCGGGAAAACGCTTCAAAGCATCTTGATGCCGGGGCGAAAAAGGTTATTATATCAGCACCTGCCGGTGAACCTGATGTTACCATCGTCATGGGCGTAAACTCAGACACCTATGATCCTGACAGTCACAACATTATTTCAAACGCGTCATGCACAACAAACTGTCTGGCCCCGTTCGCAAAAGTCCTGCACGACAATTTTGAAATCAAAAGCGGCATCATGACAACCATCCACGCATACACCGGCGACCAGCGGCTCCTCGATTTTCCACACAAGGACATGAGACGGGCAAGGGCAGCAGCCCTGTCAATGATACCCACATCTACCGGTGCGGCTAAAGCAGTCGGGCTTGTACTCCCGGAGCTGAACGGCAAACTGAACGGGCTAGCCATCCGCGTTCCCACCCCCAATGTCTCTATCGTTGACCTTGTGGCGTGTGTCGATAAATCAGGCCTCAGCGCAGATGATGTAAACAGCGCCATAAAGGAAGCCGCTGATGGCCCCCTTAAAGGGATCCTCGGCTACACGGAAGAACCCCTGGTATCCATCGATTTCAACGGGTCAGCGCTATCTTCCACGGTTGACGGCCCCACGACTTATGTGGTGGACAACCAGGTCAAGGTCCTCTCCTGGTATGACAATGAAACCGGCTATTCCACCAGGATGGTAGAACTCGCAGCAATGGCAGGGAAGCAGTTATAAAGCCAAAGGACTGAGGACTGGATGCTAGTCGTAGTGAAACGAAGATCCCGCTTCTTTTTAGCGGGGATGCTAGATACTAGGTACTGGATACAAGATAAAAACCTGTAGGGGCGGGGTGATCCCGCCATTACAATTCTTTCATCCAGTATCCAGGATCAAGCATCTAGCATCATGTTTTTTTCAATACCTCTATCCAAATACCTATACCATTTTTATATGATATAAGGAGAAATATTATGGGACGCAGACCTTTGATCGCTGGGAACTGGAAGATGTACAAAAACTGCCAGGAAGCAGTGGAAGCGGCCGGCGAAATATCCATGCTGGTTGCTGACGTGCTCTCTGATATAGATGTGATGATCGCTCCCACTTTTACAGCACTTGCACCGGTAGCAGAAAAGATAGAAGATTCCCCTTTCTTTATCGGTGCCCAAGACATTTTTTGGGAAAAGGAAGGGGCTTACACAGGCCAGATTTCAGCAGACATGCTGATATCAGCCGGGTGTAAATACGTCATTATCGGCCATTCAGAAAGGCGTCAATTTTTTCACGAAACAGACGACACTGTGAATAAAAAAATCAAGGCCGCTCTGGACGCGGACCTGGTGCCGGTGCTCTGTATTGGCGAGACAGAACAAGAACGTGAAAACGAAAAAACCTTTTCAGTGCTTGACAACCAGATAAAAAAGGGGTTAGAAGGTTTTTCACCGGAAGATTTAAAAAACCTGGTGATTGCGTATGAACCTGTATGGGCGATCGGTACTGGCAAAACAGCCACGACCGACCAGGCCCAAGAGGTTCATAACTATATACGCGATTTAATCGGAAAGATTCTCGGCACCGATCTTGCGGATGACATGAGGATACTGTACGGCGGAAGCGTAAAACCGGACAACATATCTGAGCTCATGGCAATGACTGATATTGACGGCGCGCTGATCGGCGGGGCAAGCCTCGACCCGGAATCTTTCAGCAAAATTGCGCATTTTACATAATTTTAAAAAAACAGGCTGGATAAACCATGGAAGTCTTAATCGTCATTATACACGTTGTTGTCTGCCTCTCGCTCATTGTGATTGTTCTGCTCCAGGCAGGCAAGGGTGCTGATATGGGAGCTGCCTTTGGCGGAGGCGGTAGCCAGACTCTTTTCGGAAGCACTGGTGCGTCAACTTTTTTAGGAAAAGCCACAACTGCAGTAGCTGTTATTTTCATGCTCACATGCTTCACTCTCGCGTATATGTCAACCCAGCAAAAAGGATCATCGATCATGGAAGATGTTGCTGCCCCTGCAGAAGAGGCAAAACTGCCTGAAGTACCGACCCTACCAGGAGAAGCAGGAACAGAAGCAACAACACCTACTGAAGACGTGCCCGGGCCTACATCCGAGCCTGTGCCTGCAGAGTAGCAGTATATGCGGAGTATTACATGAACCCTAACATGTGCCGAAGTGGTGGAACTTGGTAGACACGCTGTCTTGAGGGGGCAGTGGCTCGCGCCGTGCCGGTTCAAGTCCGGCCTTCGGCACCACATTTCTCTTATAATTACAATTACTTAAAAGCTTGATTGTCCCTCAAAATGGGGGCCAATAGGGGGCCAGCTCTTTAATGGCTACTTCTACTCAGTAAGGTGAATAATAGCTGGAATGTGAGATTAAACTTAAACCAGTAAAGGTCATACCTGAATAATTTATTCGGTTTTTTCGTAGAAAACTTGAAAGCTGTTATTGTAAATAATAGAATCGGTGAAGATGTATCACACAAATATGAAGTGATAAAATACGAATTAAAAACTGCTTCAGAAATAATTAGTATCTATTATCCTCGTGATATCAATTTATCCTTTCAAAATGTATAATCACCCGTAATTTGAACAAAAAACTATACACTTTTTTTATTCAGTCATAATGTTCTTATAGACGTAATGCATGGTGTCTTTATTTAATCCGAGCTTTCCTTGTAATATATTTGATTTTATTATATTAAGTGAAAATTCATAAAAAAGTCAATTCGTGCCGAAAAGAAGTGCATCAAATCGTAACCGGTGTTAGCAATGACGAACAAGATAGATTAATGAAATTATCTTAAAAAGGAGTGTAGAAATATGTCGTGCATTCTTCATACAATTGGTGCTAGAGTTACATTTCCAAAAGATGTAGGATGGATAAATGAATCGACAGGTGCGAGTGGCACAATCAGACGCGGCGAGACAGCTATTATTAAAGATATTGATCGAAACAAGCATAAGCTGACATTGGAAATCCAGTCTACAGGCAGACGACTGATTGTTTCTGCTGCTTTATTTGAAACCGGACAGGGGTATACTTAAAACTTGCAATTAATATTTTTTTACGAAAAATTATAACATTCTGGCAATGAAAAAATATGGCCGAAATTAATCAAGACATCACTGAAAAAACAATAAAAGAACTGAATAAAAAAACTCCTTGGCTGCATTGGGGACGGCTTCGTTTTATTGGAAGTATTCGGGTAATTAGCGTTATGTCCTTTTTAGGTGCAGGTATTGCTGCAGGTTTTAGCCTTCCACAACTTGCACAAAAAAATATTAATGATATTTTATCACAGCCTCCAGTTATCTGGTCTTTTTTCTTTTTTATTATTAGTTTACTCATTGCTAATCTAATATTTCATATTTATTGTCCTCCTATTGTTAAAAAATTTGAGAGCTTAGCAGATTTTTATATGCATCAACTGCAAATTAAAAAAAATCAAATGGAAACCTATCCTGATGACCCGTTTGATGCGAGCTTATCTCATGTATCCAAAGAATATATAAAAAACTTATCCATTAAAGTTTGTGTGAGATGGACATCTTTATTGCTATTTATTTTTAGTATTTTATGTCTCATGTTTTTTATTTTTAATGTGTATCAATTTGCACTTACTAACCCAATTTCACCTTCTCGCAATAAAAGTGTTATATATTTTGATTTCAATAAATCAGAGCTGACTATAGATGCAAAAAAGAAACTGGCTGAAGTCGCCAAAAGAGTTAAACAATATAACGGAGTAGTAATTATCAAAGGTTATACTGACAGTATCGGCGCTGTAGATTTTAATCAAAAGTTATCTGTTGAGCGTGCAACTGCAACTAGAGATTATCTCGCTTATTATGAAGGTTTGAATGACTTAAATATTTATATTGTCGGCTATGGTGCTGTTAGGCCTGCTGCACCAAACAGTTGTGAAGAGGACCGGAAAAGAAATAGAAGAGTAGAAATTGAATTGATATTACCAAATCAATAAAGTTGGGTGAGGGACACATCATCTCAAATATTGCTTAGTTTGGGCGTGTATCTTTCGATTGGTTTTATCATTTTCCGTTAATCTTATCCCTCAGCTAAAAGGCAAAAATTCAAGCTATACTTTAGTATTTGACAAGATTCATTTTTTCTATTAAAGATGTAACCGTTCAGGCGCTCATTTTGAGCTTAATAGGGAACCCTGTTAAAATCAGGGACGGGCCCGCCGCTGTTTTCGGGGACGAAAGCCGCAACCATGCCACTGTTCACTTGAAGCTGAATGGGAAGGCGCGGCAAGTAGGATGATCCGAGAGTCAGAAGACCTGCCTGT
>JANQFQ010000055.1 GCA_028277765.1 Desulfobacterales bacterium | reverse complement strand
ATTTTATTAATTCTTATGGATCAGTACGCTTCAATTCTTGATTTTTACTTCAAAAAGCCACTTTACTTTGTTTTTTACTGATTAGACAGTCTGTTTTTTCAAGAAACTCATGCTTAATTTTGAAATGGGTTGCAATGGAATGTATAAAAAATGAAATTTAAAGAATTAGTCTGTCTAATTATTCCTATCCTTTGTTTATTAGTCTGTCCGATTTTGTTGTGATTTGGCTAAGAGTGATAGACGAAAATTAGAAATTGAAATCGGGACAGGAGAAATACGAAACTCAATCTTTGCTTTGTCTGTCCCTATCTTCGCTATCTTCAGTCCCTATCTTCACTATTTGTCTGTCCCTGTCTTTAATCTTTTCTCTTTACTGGCGAGTATATTCCCTTGTACCTTGATTACAATTTTCGGAATGATTGGGTTTGTTGTGTTTAAATAGATTGTGTCTAAAAATCTGCCCTTTTCTTTTTTTTGATTTGTCACTGTCAGTAGGTATTCTATCCCCTCTGATGTTTTATTCTTTTTAAGTTTGTATGTTATGTAATCTTTTTTCCTGGTATTTGTCGTTGTTATTTCAAAGGGATATTTTTTTTCTGGAATAATCCTTAGGGTCGCTTTTATCTCTTTGTCTGCGCTACCCCGTAATTTTATCATTTTCGGTATTAGGGTTACTGTTTTTTCAACTCTACCAGTAATGACAAACCGAAGCTCAGGATGTTGTCTGTCATTTGTTTTCGCGGTAAATGTCTTTGAGAGCATTTTTCCGCCAAATCCGGTTGTATTAACTTTAACTGTTATTTTTCCCTCTCCACCTGGAGGGATTTGTCTAGTATTATAGACTTTGGTGCACTGTCACGGCGTCTTGACTTTAAATATGTTTAAAGGAGCATTCCCCTTATTTTGAATGATAAAATCATGAATGATTTCTTTACCATCCGTTACGGTGTCGAATCTATATAACTGTTCAGGAGCAAAAGCGATAGGTAAGGCTTTTGGTGCGGTCTGTTCAGTTGTTTTCATCTGTTGCGGGGAACCCTGGCCGAACGCCTTATCTGCCCCTGATTGTTGAAGGGAGAGGGTAAGACACAGTAATAAAAAAATGATAACAAAAAACCGTTTCATCTTTGCCTCCTTTCATCATGTTTGGATGTTATAGGCGATACAGATGTCATCTTGATAATCTACACATATTTTACAATTGTCTGATATACGATCTAAAAGTTTTTTTTGTTCAGAAAGTGTGACCTCTTTATTAAACTTTACCAGTACATTGAATTCTGTGCATCTCTCTTTTTCAGGCATGGCTGGGGCATTATTTTCTAAGTCTTTTTTTTGTGTGATCTTTACATTAATATCCTGCAGCATTGGTTTTTCATTGCCCGCGTAAAGTGCTATGGTAGAATTAACACACTCTTTAAGACCGAATGCCAGGCATTCTGCGGTCCCCTTGATGGCTGGTTTGCATTGAATATCTTTTTCAGGATCAATACATGTATTGTTTGCCGGTAACCGCCTATGTACAATGGGATCATGGCCAGACCTGTAAACATCGGTGCTGAAATAGAGAACAGCAGAAAAGATCAAGACAAGGCATGTAGCCAGGGCAAATCGCCATTGAAACAGTATTCTGGAAAACGGTTGTTTTAATGGTTCCTGTTCATATATGTGTGCCTGGAATTTTCTGAAACGGCCGCGGAGTTGCTGCTCAATTTCCGGCGTCACATCGATATCCAGCTTTTCTTTCAAAAACGCATCAAATTTTTCATTTTCTGTATCGGGCATAAATAACTCAATTAATTCATTGATAAAGGTGTTTAAGCTGTTTTTTTAATTTTTCCCTGGCCCTTTGAAGATGTTTGCGGGTTGTTGATTCTTTGCATCCCATGGATTGCGCAATCTCTTTATATGAACAGTCATAAAGAAATCTCATGATAACAACTTCTGCTTGTTTCCCTGGCAGACGGCTCATGGCATTGAGAATTTGCTCTCTGTTTTCTTTTTGTTCCAGTTGTTTGTCCGCGGATTCCAATGTCCCTGATATTTTTTCCATTGTTATCTTATCTATTTCCCTTTTCCTGTATCTATTTTTTTTACGATGCAGATCATAGGCAGCATTCGCGCATATCCGAAGAACCAGCGCCCTTGGATTTGGATGTCTGATAATTGAATCGATACTTTTCCATATTTTAAGAAGGGCATTCTGTAGGGCGTCGTCTGCTTCATCTGCATCTCGTATAATTTTACCGATCGAAAATATAATAGTGTTTTCAAGCGGTCTTATCAGATCCTGAAAAGCCTTCTGTTTATTCTCTTCCCGGGAATTAAAACCCATACTCATCTCCGGAGCTTGCAGTCCTTTCCCAAAACGTATGATCTCCGGCCGGTTCAACATCAAAGAACAAGGCCTTTATGCTCAGTTACTTAATAAACGTTCAGAAAAGGTATTTCGTGTACAAAAAATAATTAATAGTATAACCAACGAAAAAAATAAAAAAAAGGTTTATCAGGAAGGCAGAATAAACTTCTTGATTTAAAAGGTTATTTTTATGGAAACTGGTAGTGAATTGTCTGATCATGAAACTGGATTGCAGAGATTTTAAATATTAAAAAATACTTGAAAAAGCTAAAATCAGGATTACATTATAATAGGACTTTGCAGAAATATCACATAAAAAGTTACCAAAAATTATGCTGTCAAAAAAACATACAAAAAATTAACAATTCTTTAATTTTAATTGAATATTTTTATACTAAAAAAAAGACTATCATATGAGCTTGGATGTTTTACTAATACTAAAAAAGGAGGTTTTAATATGGAAATTTTAAATGATGTTGAAAACAATGACATAAGTAACATGTTGATGAAATGTCTGGAATTAGGTTTAGATCCTGTTGAGATTTTAAACGAAGCCATAAATGAAAAGGAAAGACTCGATTACCTGATTAAGGAAGCACTGGCAGTGAAAGAAGATATTTCACTTATTTGATTCTATTTTTTACAGCTAGTATTTTCCCTCTACTGTCTCATCTTACTTGTATTCGTCAATTTTTCCGTATCATTTTTGAAGATGTCAAGATTTTCAATAACACAAATGACATGGCTCTAAGACCTAATCAAATGTTTCATGCTTTATAGCATTTCTTCTCTACATATAAACCGTTTTTATAATCAAATACCGCCTCGTTTTCATGTACATATTTCATCCCTGAACCCCATGTCCCGCATGCTAATACAACAGGTTCACCAAGCGTAAATTTATGTCCACAGGCCGGGCATCCTTCTTCATTATAGGTATTTAATTTTTCAAGGTCCATAATTGTTTTGTGAAGTTTTTTGTTGTCTGCTTTCAACACCCCCTTTTGAGACAATTATACTGTTACTGACAAAATGTTTTTGCTCTAAATATTTTATTACTAAAATTATAATAAGAGCCATATACGATGTGTCAAGTAAAACATGTTGCTATTTGCATCAAAGGATAGCAATCCAAGGAGATGATGTAAAATAGTTTAATTCGTAAATAAACACAGTTGACAACTATTTGATCAATCTGTGATTTAATTCACAGGGATTGTGTGCTTCATTTCATAAGTCATTTATTTTACCGATGTTACAACGTTGATAACTATCTGTGTTTTAATAACTATATTAAAAAGCCTGTTTTTGACCTTAAACGCTCAGTTTAATCTCTAAAAATATACGTTTAAGAAAAATTTAAATTTTTGGCAAACTTTAAAAACTTTTTTTAAAACAGCCAATTTTACCCCTAAAAAGTGCCATTTAAGAGGGATAAAAGGCTTTGCTTTAGTCTTTATTTATCAATATCAAGCTGTTAGTTCGCCCCCAAACTACACGCTGCCTTTTTGTCTTTCTTGACGGGTTAACCTATTGTTGATACAAAAGAAAAAAATCATACCAAATTTTATGTATACAGAAATTAAAAGACTTGTTAAGATATGAAATATGTTTTTTATATAAGGTGTACTTTTTAATGTTGTTAATAGTATAAAAGATTATCGGCCGTAACTTCATTCAAATAGCATTACAATTTATATGAGATTATCATCAAAAAGGTTAGTCTGGACTTCAGCCATTTTATTATCACTGTTGCTGGCGAGCTTGACTTATTCCGTTGGTATAGAAGGTTCACAAGAAAGAAGTGTTGAATATGCGAACACAGATTGCGTGCTCCTGATTATCTATGTGTTACTGGCATTGGTCTTTTCGTTTCTCTGTTCTGTGGCGGAATCTGTACTCTTAAGCATTACACCTTCATATATTGAAGGACAGAAAGAAAAGCGGCCTAAACATGCTGCTCTGCTGAAACGCCTGAAACAAGATGATATTGACCGGTCACTTGCAGCTATTTTAACACTAAACACGATTGCGCATACGGTTGGCGCGATTGGTGCTGGCACTAAAGCGGAAGCTGTATTCGGCAGTGCCTGGATTGGTCTGTTCTCTGCAGTTATAACACTGATGATCCTTTTTCTGTCAGAAATTATTCCGAAAACTATAGGCGCCGTCTACTGGGTAATACTGGCAGGACCGGTTGGGCTCTTTGTGAAAATGCTGATTGTGGTTCTTTTGCCAATTGTCTGGCTTTCGGAGAAACTGACGGCATTTATTTCACATGGAAAAGACATACATATTTTCAGTAGAGACGAATTCATCGCTATGGCACAGGTCGGTATGGAGACCGGGCAGATTCGTAAGAAGGAATCGAGGATTATTCGAAACCTTTTCCGCTTCGAGTCGTTAAATGTAACCGACATCATGACGCCACGTGTTGTATTCTCAGCACTTGCCGAGGACATGAAGGTAGTCGATTCTTTGGAGCAAGTAACCCAAACACCTTTTTCACGCCTGCTACTTTACAAGACAGAAACTAATGACATAACCGGTTTTGTTCTTAAAGATGATATTCTGATTGCCAATACTCAGAAGCGCGGGGAAGAGCAACTCGCGGAATTGAAACGTAAAATCCTTGCGGTTCCTGAGTCTGTATCGTTGACAGAGTTGCTGGAAAGTTTTCTTAAGGATCGCCAGCATATTGCTATTGTCGTCAATGAGTATGGAGGGACGGATGGATTAGTGACACTGGAAGATTTAATCGAGACGCTTATGGGTATGGAAATTATGGATGAAACAGATAATGTTGAAGACATGCGGGCGCTGGCGCGGAAGCAATGGATTGAACGTGCTAAGGTTATGGGCATTGACGCTGATATCTTTGATCAAGAAAAAGCGAACAAATAAATCCATCGTTCCCAACGGGCCGGTTTTCTGATTAAAAATAGCAAAGACTTGTTTTTTCAATAATTAATGGGAACCAAGCAGAGTTAAAGCTACTTCTCCAAATTCTACCATTTTTCCTCAACTATTTAGGCCACAACCACACCATCTTCTTTAAAATGTGCAAAAGATACTATACGTTATCGCTATATTTGATCAATTATCATTAATAGAATTTAAAAAATTTGCATCTTTTATGTTTTGATGCCAAAGTGATATAATATTCAATAATCCAAAGGGTTATGAACCAAATTATCATTTGGCGCATTATTTAACCAAGTATACATATTCAAAATGTTTTGTATTCAAATTAAAAAAGATCCACAATATATTAATATTTAGTTAATACCTGGCTTTTATCCCTTGCGGTGCTTGACATAATGATTAATAATCTATAGATTATACAGAAAAAATGCTCTGAATATAGAAGCCTATCAACGTTTATGTGAAAGTATATGTCTTTTTACTCAACTATTAAACTTTGTATAGAAATTAATTGAGTTCAATAATAATAAGGCCTTTATAAGGAGAAAGTGATTGAATAACAGCTGGTTAGAACAGTCGCAGCAGCTTTTTGGCAACAGGACAGTTGAAATGCTACTAAAGGTGCATGACGACGCACTGTGGATACTGGAAAATTTTGGAGTAGAGTGTAAACAGCCTGAAATACAGGAAAAGTTTAGGCAATTCGAAGCAGAAGGCCTTGCGGTGGTTTATGAAAACCGGATCTATATCATGAATGATCTGGTTGAAAAGTGTCTGAAAACCGTTCCTTCAGTATCAGACTTTTTTGTACCATTGAACAGTTTTTTTATAGGAGGTACAGCACCATATCTATATGATGATGAAAAAAAAGTTGGCGGTGTAATGCCCACAGCAGAACATGTGAAACAGATAGCCATCATAGCTGAGAAAAATAATGCTGTCAGCGGCATGGGACGGGCTGTTAAACTCAAGGATGAGGTTGAACAGATGAATATTATGGATGAATACTGTTCTAAACCTCTTTATTTCGCTGTAACATCAGATAAGGCTCTGAAAAGGGCGGTAGAGATTTATGAAAAAAGAAAAAACCTGATGATAGTGTTCTGCCTGACCCGGCCACCTCTTGTTGTAAATGAAAATTTTTCTCAGGATTTTGTCAGGGTAGCCCAGGCCGGGCTGCCCCTATTTATCTCTGCCATGCCCATGGCCGGTATCAGTGCGCCCTATTGCTATAATGGTGTACTTGCCATGACTCATGCGGAAGTGCTTTTTGGGATATGTACGGCACAGCTCATGAATCCCGGTGTTTTCTGTATACATGCAGGATTTCCCACCATTGCCGATCCTGGGATTGAATATAATCCAAACTATGGCCTTATAAGTCATAACCTCCTGAATATCCTTATGAGTCATCTAAACCTAATACTCGATATCCCAACATTTCAAAGCGCGTGTACCACCCATGAAGAGCACCTGACAGAACGGGCATATGAAGACGCGAAAAAGGGACAGGCCATGTGCCTGAAATACGGTGTGCATATGATCCGCCATCCATTTGCTTTTTTAAGATATCTTATTGATTTCTCAATTGAAAAGCTGGAAAAATCGATCCAAATCCTTGAAGAGACCACACCTGAAGATGCTCCTGATATTGATATGCCTGAATATGATGAAAGAGGAATGGAATCAATAAAGAATTCAGGCCTTGGAATGTTTATGGAAGACCCGCTGACAACAGCAAACCTGGGAAAGATATTTGTTGAATAATATATAGATATATTGAGTGCCCGGCTTTATTCAGCAGGGTTCGTCAATCATTTTTATTTAAAGGAGGTTATTAAATATTATGTCGAGTATCGCGGGAATAGTATCACAAAGAGGCAAGGTTTCTGGAAACTGCTCTAGGCTGGTGGGTAAAATGCTTGCAGCCATGGCTCACCGGGGTTCAGACAACGCTGTTGTGCGTTCTCTTGTGGATGACAGGGGGGCGCTTGGCGCAGGGGAAACCAATCTCATGCCGGAAAGCAAAACCTACTGCACCTCCCTTACTGAATATCCATATGTGCTGTTCACCGGCCAGCTTTATAATGAACGGCCGGACGACAAGAGCGATGTGGAATTGTTCAAAGATTTTTATGAAAAATATGAAGAAGACGCCTTTTCAAAATTGGACGGCAGTTTTACGGCTGCTATTATCCAGAAAAACGAAGAAGTAATTCTTGTTCGTGATCATGTCGGCGCTCTGCCTGTATTTTACGGTACTGTAAATGATACGTTCTATTTCAGCACCGAGATGAAAGGGCTGAAAGATCATGTTCAATTCGGGATAGAAGAACTGCCGCCTGGTTGTATTTACAGCTCACGGAAAGGAATGAGTACCTTTGATCCGTATACACCTGAAGTGCCCGAACTGCCTGCTACAGTTGAAGAAGCTGCGAAAATCCTTCGCTCACTGCTCATTGAGGCGGTAGAAAAAAGGATGGAGGGATCCAATGCAGTTTCCCTGAGCGGTGGCCTTGACAGTTCCATTATCGCCGCGATCGCTAAGACGTTTAATCCTGGCATCAAACTGTTTACGGTCAGTGTACAAAGCGCGCCCGGGCCTGACCTTGAAAACGCGAAGCTCATGGCGGATTTTCTGGGTCTGGAACATTTTATTTATGAGATCACAGATAATGATGTTACGGATATTCTTTCCGATGCTGTGTGGTACATGGAAAGCTTTGATGAAGACTGTATATCCGGAATCCTTTCAAATTATTACGCGTCAAAGCTCGTCAAACAGCATTCAGACACGGTTCTTGTGGGTGAAGGCGCAGATGAACTTTTTGGCGGTTACCGCCTGGTATTAAAAAGCCCTAAAGTAAAGGATAAGGACCACCGTGAAAGACTGGCGAAAAAGCTCCTGGATATTTCATATAATACCGCATTAAGACGGCTTGACCGGGGCTGGATGGCTAACGGAGTGGATTATCGTGTCCCGTTTCTTGACAAAAAGGTAGTCGATTTCAGCCAGAAGATACCTATGGAGTGGAAGATATATGGTGAGAAGGAAGTTGAAAAATATGTGCTCCGGGAGGCCTTCAGGGACATGCTGCCGGAGCAGATTGCAAATAGGGAAAAGCTGAGATTTGCCATGGGGACAGGCATGGACGACGTGATGGACAGAATTATTTCAGGGTATATCAGCCCAGACGAGATCAAGCAGCGGCCAAAGGCTGCCTACGGCCTTCCTTTTGCCACTTTCAAGGAACTCTATTATTATGACGAGTTCCTTCAGCTCTTTCCGCCATCTTATGAGAATCAGACAGTGCGCTGGGATCCGTTTAAATAAAGGTGGTTTTTTTGTAAATAACAAAGGGGGTAAACAACTATTATGTGTGGTTTAGCAGGATGTTTTGGTACGAAAGATGAGAAAACAATCAACCGTATGCTGGATGCGTTGGACCATCGTGGCCCTAATGACAGGGGGGTGCATGTCATGGGGAACACGGTTCTGGGGCATACGCGGCTTTCCATCGTTGATGTGGCAAAGGGGCATCAGCCAATCTTAAGTAAAGACCGAAACATTGGCATTATCTGCAATGGTGAAATTTATAACTTCCGGCGCTTGAAAAAGAACATTTCTGATAAATACATTTTTCAGACCCAGTCTGATTCTGAAGTGATACTCCATTTATTCAGGGAAAAAGGTCCTGAATGCCTCAAGGAACTTGATGGCATGTTCGCATTTGCCATTACCGATGGTAATCAATATATGCTGGCCAGGGATCCCATTGGAATCAAACCGCTGTATTACGGATATCACAAGAACAACTTATACTTTTCTTCTGAGCTTGGCGCCATGTCCCTTGCCGGTGTGGGCGAGGTTCATGAGTTCCCGGCCGGTCATTACTACACACCTGAAAAAGGATTTGTGAAATACTATACGATCCCCGCCATAGATGATCGAGTTTTAACGGATATTGATGAAACCAGCGAATTAATAAGGGAAACATTTATAGAGGCGGTTAGGAAAAGACTCCTGGCTGATCCTGAAGTGCCTGTGGGGTCATTCTGCAGCGGCGGTCTGGACAGCAGCCTGGTAGCCGCCATTGCAGCGGAGAGAATACCGAATCTCCATACCTTTGTAGTTGGCATGAAAGATTCTGACGGGGATGTGAGCGATGACATTAAAGCATCCCGTATTGCGGCAGAACATATCGGCTCGACCCACCATGAGCTGCTGTTTACCGAGGAAGAGTATTATGAAGCCCTTCCAATCGTAATCAACAAGCTGGAGAGCTATGACCCGTCACTGGTAAGATGCGCGGTGCCCTGTTATTTCACTTGTAAACTGGCTGCAGAGCATGTAACCGTTGTGCTGACCGGTGAAGGTGCGGATGAGATTTTCACAGGCTATCATTACATGAAGCACTTTCCCGAAGACAAACTGAATCAAGAGGCATGGCGCTGTATCAGCAATCTCCATAACATCAATCTTCAGCGGGCTGACAGAATGGGGATGTTTTTTAACCTTGAACTAAGGGTTCCTTTTCTTGACACTGCCATGATTGATCTGTCAATGAAAATACCACCAGAACTAAAAATCCGTGAGCATAACGGCAACAGGATTGAAAAGTGGGTTCTGCGAAAGGCATTTGAAAACACGGGCTACCTGCCTGAAGATATCTTATGGCGCTATAAGGTCCAGTATACCCAGGGCGCTGGATGTGAGGACCTGGGTGAAAAGATTGCCAACCAGATGAGCGATGATGAATATGAAAAGATTAAAGTAGAGAATCCCAGCGCTGTATTGAACAGCAAAGAGGCTGCGTATTATTTTAAGATTTTCAGAAAATATCATCCCCAGGATTCAATTCTAGGCTCTATCGGCATATGGTCCGGTTTTGACTTTGAGGAAGAAAGAGAAAAAGTAAAAGGTACGGTTGACGGTGACCTTAAGCATGAACACAGTGGTGTTGAAGCAGTTTTCTGATGAAAGGCATTCAATTGAAGCGATCACAGATGAGAGCTGTGAATCATATCATACACACTCATTCTGGTCCTGATCATATAGAATTAGCGTATCAGTACTGTTTATCAATTTTGGGATAATTACAAGGGACTTAATGTTAACTGATAATAATGACCTGCTGAAACTGATTCATAACGACGCTGTACGTGTACTGGAAGAAGTGGGTGTTAAATGTGAGAACGAGGAACTGCGAACTGTTTTCGAAGATACCGGCCTTGCCGCATTCGATGAAACCACCGGCCATATTCATGTGCTGTCGCCTCTTGTGGAACAGGCGTTAAGCACAATCCCTAAAAGAGACCAGTACTGGATACCTGAAAATTCGTTCGGCGTGGGAGGGACTGCGCCGTTTGTCTATGATGATGATACCGGCGACCTGATACCGCCTACCTTTGATCATCTTGTAAAGATCGCCAAGATTGTCAATGACGCTGATGTCATCAATTTCATGGCCAGGGGCGTTCTCATCCCTAAGCAGGAAGTTAAGGTCATGGATGCTATTATTGAAAACTGTGACAAGCCTGTTTACGCGGCTGCTGTTTCGGATGAGGGGATTGCTCGGGCAAAGGAGATCCATGACTCCCGTGGCAAACTGACCATCCAGTTTTCAATCATCAACAGTCCGCTGAATATTATTGAAAGCATGATCCCGCCATTTATCTCCTGTGTGAAAAAAGGGCTTCCCATATACGTGTCAACCATGCCAATGGCAGGGCTGTCAGGTCCATATTCCATGTCTTCGTTGGTAACCCTTACCCATGCAGAAGCACTTTTCGGTATAACAGCGGCCCAGCTTTTAAATCCTGGCATCACGGTCGTCCATGCTGGGCTTCCGTCTATCGCAAACCTGGAGAAAAATTATGCTGTAGATCTCGGCCTGATTTCACACAATATTGCCAACCTTCTCATGGAAAAGGTGAACAGCATGCTCGATGTACCTTCCATACAGACTGCTTGCACTACCAGCAGTGAACATCCGGATAAAAAAGCCGAAGAAGAGGCAGTGAATGGATTCTCTATGATGAAAAAGTTCGGATTTCATCAGATGCGGCACGCATTTGGATTTTTAAAGGAACTGGTGTCATTTTCTATCGCGAAACTGGAAAGGCATATTGAACTCTGCCAGGAATCAGGCCCTGAAAACGCGCCGGCTTTTCATATAGAAGAATATGATACTGAGGGATTTGATGTAATTAAACGGAACAGCAGCAATGCGAACTACATGAGAGATGATCATACATTAAAAAACACAGGGCGGTCATTTCTTTTTAAATAGAGCGTAAACTAAATGAGCAAAGACTTATAGGATAACAATTTATGGGGAAAAAAGATCGTAGGAAAACCAGTGTCGTCTATGTATCAGAAAGATCAAAAGCATGTCCAATATGTTTCATGGGCCTTACCGCACAGACATATAATGAACTTTTGCAGGGTGACAAAAAGATTTACTGTCTTCACTGCAATAGAGAACTGATTCTCAAGAAGAGCAAAAAACAATGATTATAGTTTGAGAAAAAAAGAAAGGATAACTAATGATAGAAACAGAAAAGATTATTGAGGCGATACTTATTGGTGATGACGATAAAGTAAAAGTGCTGACGCTGGAAGAGATAAACAAGGGAGAAAGAGCCGGAGAAATTATGAGAGAGGGTCTAATAGCCGGGATGACCAAGGTCGGGGAACAGATGGAAGCGGAAGAGATGTTTATACCCGAAGTACTTATGTCCGCTCGTGCTATGAGCGCGGGCGTTGAGGTATTAAAACCCCATCTAAAAACAGAAGATGCGGCAGTTCGTGGAAAAGTTGTCATAGGTACTGTTGAGGGTGATCTTCATGATATCGGTAAAAACCTTGTAAAAATGCTTATTGAAGGAGCAGGATTTGAAGTAATTGATCTTGGTACAAATGTGGAAAAAGATAGATTCATAAAAGCAGTTCAGGAGAATAATGCCGATATATTAGGAATGTCAGCTCTTTTAACCACAACGATGCCGTCAATGCAGGTGATAATTGAAGCCCTGAAGAAAGCAGGCATCAGGGATCAAGTAAAAATAATCGTCGGAGGTGCCCCTGTTACAGAAGAATATGCACAGGAAATCGGGGCCGACGCATACGGCCCTGACGCCGGCTCTGCTGTCAGGGTTATCAACAGCATTTTGTAGAATAAAAAGATGATAAGGAGATCAATTTATGGCTTATATACGCAGTAATCAGCAATCGTTTAACAGCCCGCACGCGGCTAAAATGTCAGAAGGACAGTGCCAGAGGCTCTACTGGGCATGTCTTGAAATACTGGAAAGAACCGGTGTCTGCCTTTATAATCAGGAAGCGATCGATCTTCTTGATAAAGCAGGCGCTTCAGTAACTGACGGCAACCGTGTGCGCATACCCGCCGGAATGGTGGAAAAGGCGTTCAGTACGGTACCGAAAAACGTGGCCCTTTATAACAGGAACGGTCAAAGAAAGATACAGGCCGGGGGGCACAGGAGTTATTTCGGAACAGGTTCAGACTGCCTTAATATTATCGACCATCGAACCGGTGAACGGAGACTGGCTGTTTTACAGGATATAGTCGACGGTATGAAAGTATGTGACGCGCTTGATAACATTGATTTTGTCATGTGCATGTTTCTGCCGTCAGATGTGCCGCAGGATATACTTGACCGCTATGAAATGGAGGCAATGCTTAACCATACCATAAAACCGATTTTTTATGTAACCACAGAATTCGCAGGATGCAAAGCCGCGGTAGAAATGGCTGAAATAGTGGCAGGAGGCGCTGACGCGCTCCGTCACTACCCATTTGCCGCATGCTATATCAATGTTACCACAGGACTTAGGCATAATGAGGAGGCACTTCAGAAGCTTTTATTCCTTTCAGAAAAAGGTCTTCCGTTTACGTACATACCCTCCGCCCAGGGCGGTGTAACTGCACCTATAACCATAGCAGGCACAATGGCTGTTAACAACGCAGGGGTTCTTGCAGGGCTTGTTATATCACAGTTAAAACGGGAAGGAACGCCTTTTATCATGCCCGGCTGGGGTGGCAATATGCTTGACATGAAAACAACGGTCCAGCCGTATGCTGATCCAGAGAAACGGTCTCAGGCAATAGATTTTTCTCATTTTCTCGGGCTGCCCACATTCAGCCTTGGCGGTTGCAGTGAATCCAAAATGGTAGATCAGCAGGCTGCCGCGGAGGCCGCTTTGACCCTTTTTACAGATGCCCTTTTTGGCGGAAACCTTGTTCATGACGTTGGGTATCTTGAATCAGGGATGAGCGGTTCATTACCCCAGCTTGTTATATGCGACGAAGTCATAAGCTGGATTGAAGCATTTATGCATGAAGTAGTAATCACAGATGAGACACTGGCTCTTGACCTTATTGATGAAGTAGGGCCTGACGGCCAATATCTTGACAATCCTCATACCATGAAGCATTTCCGTGACAGGTGGTACCCAAATCTTTTTGAACGTTCAAATTATGATAGCTGGCAGAAAAAAGGCGGAAAAGATCTTGGAACCCGCGCCACAGATGTGGTAGAAAAAATAGTGAATGAGCATGAGCCTGAAAGGCTGCCTGATGATATAGCGAAAGCTGTGCATGAAGTTGTGCTGAAAGAGCTTTAGCAGTACTCGACGGTAATAGCCTTAACTCCGGAATCAAGTAAGAGAAGATGGCGATAAATACTGAAAAGTGCTTAATTTGTGGAATTCTGCCATTTTTATTTTTAATAAAAGACATTGCGAAGCGATGCATCAACTTTAGGCAATAAAAAAAGGAATACGATAACTATACAAGTCTCTTTGTTTAAAAAAACGATCACGTCCACGACCACCGCTTCGCTGACCACGATTTATTTTTTAAAAAGGCAGAGCGGAGCGATACCACAACTTTAGGTACTTGTAACTTTAGGCACTGTTTTTCAGAATAAATAAGGATGCATTATGTTCGGAAAGTACAAGGCCCTTTGGGGAAAACAGCCGTCCTTTAATTCGAGCTATGATGCTGTGATTATTGGCGGTGGGCTGCATGGACTTGCGGCTGCTTATTTTCTTGCTAGGAACCACGGCATGACAAATGTGGCCGTGCTTGAAAATAAATTCATCGGTTTCGGAGGTGCAGGCAGGAACACGGCCATTGTAAGGGCAAACCAGCGCACACAGGAAAATCTTCCTTTGTATAAGGAGGCCCTGGATATGTGGCCTATCCTGACCAGAGAGCTGGATTTCAACCTGATGTTCAATAACTGCGGCAACCTGAACCTCGCGCATAGTCAGGCAGCCATAAAGGCAATGCGGCTCCAGGTAGCTACAGCCCAATTCCATGGAATCGATAGCAGGCTCATAGGCCCTGAAGAATGCAAGGAACTGGTTCCTGCCCTTGATATATCAGACAGGCCAAGATATCCGATCGCTGGCGGTATGTTCCATCCGCCCGGCGGTGTGCTCCGCCATGACGCGGTTGTGTGGGGACTTGCAAAGGGCGCGGCTAAACATGGCGTTCATATTCATCAGGGAACAGAAGTCACTGGGATAGGTGTTGAAAAAGGGAGAATTGTTTCAGTTGATACGAACCAGGGAAAGATTCACACGCCAAGGGTCTTGAACGCGGCAGGAGGTTATTCAGCCGGCATTTCATATTCTCTTCTTAATATCCGGCTTCCCATCAGTGTACTGACAATCCAGGCAATGGTCACACAGCCTTTAAAACCTCTTTTAAACCATGTGGTATCTTCCGGGGCATATCATTGTTACGCGAACCAGACACTCAAAGGCGAAATCGCCACAGGCGCGCATATGGACCCATGGCCGAATTATACAACACAGAACACGGCTAATTATATTAAACACCAGGCAGAAGCCCTGACGGAATTTTTGCCATGTCTTGCGGGTGTAAAGTTCATGCGGTGCTGGTCAGGCCTCGCAGACATGACACCTGACATGGCGCCGATTATTGACGGCAATGATACGATTGAAGGGTATTACATGAATTGCGGATGGGGATATTTTGGTTTCAAATCAGCAGCGGTGACAGGTAAATATATGGCGGATTTCATGAAAACAGGAGAATGCCCGGATATATTAAAACCGTTCAACCTGAAAAGATATCAGAATAACCGACTTATGGGAGAAACAGCGGCGCTGATGAGTTATAGTGCGAATAACTGAAAAGAGGTGCCTAAAGTTACAAAAGACAAAGTGCCTTAAGTTACAAGTGCCTTAAGTTGTGGAATTCTACCATTTTTATATTGAATAAAAGGCAGAGCGGAGCAAGCAAATTTTACGTTATATGTGATTCAAATTAATATTCTTAAATATTTATAATTATAGAATGATACAATATTTAATTATTAGAATGGCTGAGCGAAGCGATACATTCACTTAAGGCACTTGTAACTTATAACTTTAGGCACTTATACAGAGACCCTGCTAACTGGCGCTTACTAACACTACCAGGGAAATACAGCTAAAAAGGAATAAAAAAGACATGTCACTAACTTTAACATGTCCCATTTGCGGTGAACGGAATGGTTATGAATTCCGTTATGGAGGAGAAGACAAGGGGCCAATGCCGGACAGCAAAGAACTTACTCCTGAAACATGGACGGATTATGTTCACAATAACAATTCTGTTGCAGGGGTTCAAAAGGAATGGTGGTTCCACAGGGATGGTTGCGGAACATGGTTTACTTTAAACCGAGATACGACAACAAACCTTGAAGTCAAATAGTTGACCTTATTGCTGATGAAATACAGATAAACGTTAAGTGGAGCGGACATTGACCAGACTTGAAAACCTTCCGACATTAAAAATTAATTCTGAAAAAGCACTGACCCTGCATTATGGAGGCAAAACATATAATGGGGTTCAGGGTGATACCATAGCAACAGCACTTTACGCGAATGATGTCAGGATCTTCGGGCGGAGCCTTAAATATCACAGACCACGGGGGCTTTACAGCCTTGATGGTGAATGCAGTAATACTTTGATGGAAGTGGACGGCATTCCCAATGTGCTGACTGAAAATACGCCTGCAAAAAATGGTATGCAAATCAAAGCACAGAATGTGCTCGGTATAGACGCGAACTATGATCTTATGGGTTTTATGGATAAGCTTAGTTTCATGATGCCAGCAGGTTTTTATTATAAAACCATGCATAGGCCCGCGGCTGTCTGGCCCATGGCCATAAAATTTATCAGAAGGGCAGCGGGACTGGGAAAGCTTTCTCCTGATTTTCAAATAAATGGAAGGTATGATGAAATTTATCCAGACACGGATGTATGTGTCATCGGCGGTGGTCCTGCGGGCATGTCAGCCGCTATTGCTGCTGCGGAATTCGGCCTGAGGGTGATTCTTGTTGAAAACAAACCATGGCTGGGAGGGTTTTTTGAATACAGGACCGTAAAGGACAAAAACGGAAATCCCGTTTGCATGAGGGCTGCCTCTCTTGCTGAAAAAATTGAGAAAACATCTAATATTAGAATTTTTAAGCCTGCCGCGGTCACTGGCGTTTATAACAATAACCATGTTGTGGGCTTTCAAAGGGGGGGTGAAAAGGATTTTTTTGACAGGCGATATTTCCAGATACGGGCAAAAAGCATTGTTACGGCAACAGGATGTTATGAACGCCCGCTTCTGTTTGACAATAATGATCGGCCCGGTGTGATGCAGATAGGCTGTGCGCACAGGCTTGCCAGGACCTATGGGATCCTGCCGGGCAGAAACGCTGTCTTTTCTATTGGACATGACCTTGGCATTGAAACAGCCATTGACCTTTTTGACCTTGGTGTGACTATCAGTTGTGTTGCTGATACAAGGGATGACGGCCAGGATCCGGAACTTGAAAAGGAACTCGCCAAAAGGGATATCCATCTTTTAAAGGGCTGGGCCGCGGTAAAGGCGGTTGGATGGAAGACCCTGAAAAAAGTGGTCATTAAACCGATAACAGGATCAGGCGAACATCGGCTTGAATGTGATCTTCTTGTCGCATCTGCCGGCCTTACGCCTGAAACAGGTCCCCTGACGTTAGGCCATGCCAAACTCAAGTATGATAATCACACCGGTTTTTTTCTTGCTGACAGAATCCCTGAAAAAATGCACGTTGCAGGCAGACTCATTGGCCTGAATGATCCCCTGTCAATAGAAGCGTCAGGGAACCTTGCCGGGCTCCGTGCTGCAGCAGACTGCGGGGAAAATGATAAAGATGGAGTCAGGCAGGCAGAAAAGAATCTTGCTTCTCATTCAGGGCCGGGTAGGGGGTCAAAGTTTATATCCTTTCCAGGCACAGGGAAGAAAACTTTTGTCTGTTTTGATGAAGACGCTACGTTAAAAAATATAGACCAGGCCATGGAGATGGGGTTTAATGTACCTGAGTTGATCAAACGGTTTACATCAACCGGCACCGGGCCGGGCCAGGGACGAATTCCAGGCCATAATCTAGCTCTTTATGTTGCTCACACAGATGAATCTCCTGACAAAAAACCGAAACCTACAAAAACAAGGCCTCCGCTGGTGTCTCCGCTTCTGGCGACTTACGCGGGCGGCGCGCATGACATGAGTAAGCGTACACCTGTCCATGAAATGCAGAAAGCTGCGGGCGCCAAAATGGACCGTGTTGGCGTGAAAACAACAGCATATGATTCGCAAATGGCAGCTGGCGGAAAGATGGAAAGAATTGGTGTATGGAACAGGGCAAGATATTTTTCCAATGACAAAACATCCAGAGACGAGATTGAAAACGTCAGAAATAACGTGGGTATGCTTGACGCGTCAACCCTTGGTAAATTCAGAATACACGGGCCTGACGCGCTTAAGGCCCTTCAAAGAGTATACGTGAGTGACCTTTCAAAGATCCCTGAAGGGAAGATAAAATATTCCGCCATGTGCAACCATGACGGCTGTATTATAGATGACGGGATTATTATTAAAAAAGAAGAAAATGATTACTATTTTACCACGTCAACAGCCAGGGCAGGGGCGACGGTGGAATGGATCCGGTATCATACCCGGTATGAAGGATGGGATTTTCACCTCGTCAACCTGACGGACGCTTTCGGTGTGATCAACCTTGCGGGTCCAAATGCCCGAAAAGTTCTTGAAAAGGTAACAGATGCGGATGTTTCAAATGAGATGTTTCCTTTTACAGGTTATCGCGAATATTTTATTCAAAACATCCCGATCCGTGCGATGCGACTCGGGTTTGTTGGTGAACTCTCGTATGAATTTCATGTGCCCTCGTCATATATGCAGTCTCTATGGGAGATGATTGAAGATGCCGGTAAGGAATACAATATTATGAACTTCGGACTTGAGGCCCAGAATACACTCCGCATGGAAAAGGGACATCTTATTATCGGCTCTGAATCCGAACAGCGCACTACCCTTCATGATCTTGGCCTCGGTTTTTTATGGGATCGCAAAAAGACAGATACCATAGGTTATTTCGCTTTAAATCAGACTGAAAAACAGGCCGGCAGATTTAAGCTGGTTGGGATTAAAATGGAAAATCCCGGGTCTGAACCTCCTAAGGATGGTTCTCCTGTGGTTACCGATAAAATCATGGGATATGTCTGCACAGCGCGGTACAGCTTTTCATTGAATGAGCCTGTGGGTATGGCACTTGTGGACGATTCCCTGGCTGAAAAGGGAACTAAAATCAGCATTTTTGAAGATGGATGCAATGGTGATCTCAAGCATGCAAGGATTGTGAACATGCCGTTTTACGATCATGATGGTACAAGAATGAGAATGTAGCTTGATTGGAGTCAGATAATATGGGAGAATGTATCAGACGGTCTCCGGTAAATTTTACAGCAAAGCCCAAAAGAACAGAAAACAGGGGAGACTGGGAAGTCGTTCTGGAATATGACGATGAGAAAGAGGGCCCTTTTTTAATTGACCTAAGCCACTGTCCAAAATGGGACCTGCAGGACAGGGATATCTCATCGTTTACGCCGTTTTCAATTCCGATTCCTGAAGAGCCTGGTGGCTCTGTTTTTGATAAGGGGATTTTAATAAACCGTATGAATAAAACCCAGGCATCTATTATCCATATTGCTGGTGATGCAGCTGATGTGCCTGAAGGGAATTCATATACTGACACGACAGACGCGTCTGTCTGCATGGCACTTACTGGGAAAAATATATTTTACATAGCGGAAAAACTCTCTTCGCTCAATTTTGCGGGTATGAAGAAAGAAATACCGTTTCTGCTCCAGGGGCGGTTTTCTCATGTCCCATGCCAGACAGTAGTGTTGGAAAGAAACGGTTTCAGCGGCACATTCCTTTTTTCATGTTCACGCGGATATGCTCATGACATGGTACATGCTGTTTTTGACGCTGGTGAAGAGTTTGGGTTAAAACCTGCCGGTGAAAAAGCATTTACAGGGAAATTTATGCCTCACCATTAATTACTTTATCTGTTGGGGGTATTATGCAAATCGCTATTTGTCAAACTAGCCCGGAACTGCTAAATCTCGAAAAAAACATTGAGACGATTATTCAGCAGATCAATCATTGCAAAAATAAAGGGGCGGAGCTTATTGTCTTCCCTGAGCTTGCGCTGACCGGTTATTTTGTCGGTTTGCGATATCATGAAGCTGCCCTCAGTATTGATTCGCCTGAAATCAGGCGTATCACGGCGGCAACCAAAGGGACCGCCGCAGTTGTCGGGTTTATTGAAGAATCCCAGTCAATGAATTTCTACAACTCAGCACTTGTGGCTGTGGATGGCAAGGTACAGTTCGCATACAGAAAGCTGAATCTCCCTAACTATGGTGTGTTTGAAGAAAAAAAGTTTTTCGCAAACGGCAAAAAGATTCTTACGTTTAAACTAAATAATTTTAATATTGCTGTTTTTATCTGCAATGATCTGTGGCACCCGGCTTTGCCGTACCTTGGGGTAACAAAAAAAGCGGATATTTTTATCAGTATCGTGAATTCATCCCAAGGTTCTATGGCAGAAGAGTTCTCCAATGTTGAAAGTTGGGAGATTATAAATAAATTCTATTCACGTATTTTTGGAATCTATAATATTTTTGCCAACCGTGTTGGCGAAGAGAATCCTGAAATGGGTCGTCATATGTCTGAAGAAACAAAAGAGATAGATGAGATAAAAGATATTAAGGAGATAAGCGCTGCTTTCCTTAAGCCAAAAACAAAAAAAATATATAAATTCTGGGGAGGTAGTGAAATCGTCAATCCGTATGGACAGTCTGTGTATAAAGCGGAACAATACAAAGAGCAAATTCTAATGGGTGATCTTTCAAAAGACCTGCTGCGGCAGAAAAAAATCATTCTCCCTTATCTCAGGAATGATGATCCTCACTTTACACATCGCGAACTGCAAAAAATCTTATATGGGCATCATAGCAAGGAAGGTTAGGCACTTAAGGCACTTGTTTTGCCAAAAGATCCCTAACCACATCCGACACGCGCTGCTTTTCCTCATCCACCATAAGATTCATCCTCTGCATAGTATTGTCGTCCAGAATTCCTGATAGCAAATTCAATGCATGCAAAATTTCCGGATGTTCTTCTAATACAGTTTTTCGGATAACAGGTGCTGCGTAATAAGGTGGGAAGAACAAAAGGTCGTCATTCAATATCTGCAGGTTATATGATGCGATTCGTCCGTCAGTGGCAAAGGCGCAGATAACATCTACTTCTTTATTTGCAATCGCTGGATACATCAGCGCTGGGTCAAAATCGAGCACTTGCTTGAACCGGAGTCCATAAACTTTTGACAGGACGGGATAACCGTCTGGGCGTTCGCTGAATTCGGATGTAAATCCTGCGATAAGGGTTTTAGACGTTGTAGAAAGATCAGATATGTTAAACCATTTAAACGTTTTCGTGTCTTCTTTTCGAACTGTAATCGCATAAGTATTGTTAAATCCAAAGGGCTCAAGCCATTTTAAATTGAACCGGTTCAGGTATTCTCCTGAAACCTTATTATACGCCTTATCAGGATTAGTGATAACCCCCTTTTTCAGAATGGCCGTGAGTGCGGTTCCCGTATATTCCGCGTACAAGTCGATTTCATTGTTGATGATAGCATTGTGGCATATCATGGTACCGCCGAGATTAAAACGCCGTTCAACTGTTATCCTAGATTTTGCCTCAATAACCTGGGCCATGAGTTCGCCCAGAATCAGCTGTTCAGTAAAATTTTTTGTTCCAATGCGAATGGTGAAACGATCCTTTCCTTTCCAAACAGCTTGCGCTTCATTAGGTCGCATATCTTTTGTCCCGTAAACATAAACAGAGTAGCCGAAAACAATCAGAAAAAGCGGAGATAATATGGCTAGTTTTTTCAATACCTTTATGAAAAAGTTATTTCTAACATATTCAGATGTCTTACATGAAATACCCCATTGAAAAGAGGCGATAACACCGTCAACAATAAGGGCAAGAACTGCCGCAGGCAAAGCACCAAGAAGGATAAGATTTGTGTTTGACAGGGCAAGGCCGCGGTTAATAAACTGCCCAAGTCCGCCGGCTCCAATGAAAGCGGATAATGTGGCGATACCCACACCCACAACAGCAGCGGTCCTTATACCCGCAATAATTACTGACATGGCAAGGGGAAGTTCGACCATGTAAAGCCGCTGGGCTGGTGTCATCCCGATTCCTCGAGCAGCTTCAGTTACAGAAGAAGATACCTCTTCAATACCTGTAATTGTATTCCTGACAATGGGGAGAAGGGCATACAGGGTAAGGGCGATCATTGCAGGAACAGCACCGATTTTTTTTAAGAGCACGAGAAGAACAGCAAGCATGGCAAGGCTTGGAATCGTCTGCAGCATTCCCACTCCTCCTGTGATAGCACCTCGTAACATTTTCGCCTTAGAGGCAGATATACCGAGTGGGATACCAATGAAAACGGCTGCGCATGTCGAAAAACCGGTCAAAGCAAGATGTTCACCAAGCCGCAGGCATAGTTCAGGAAGCCGTTCCAGTGTAAAGGTGATAAATGGCATTAAAGCATCTCCCTAAAGGCCTTTAGCTGAAGCGCTGGCCTGGCAAAAAGATCACGAACAAAATCTGTTTCAGGACTTCCGGCTATTTCTTCTTTTGTACCAATTTGCTCTATACAGCTTTTATTGAGTACCGCGATTCTGTCACCCAGGGTGAGTGCTTCGAAAATATCATGAGTAACAAAAACAATTGTTACATCCAGTTTATCCCTTAAGGAGAGCAGCTCCTGTTGAAGTGTATCCCGGGTCAGAGCGTCAAGGGCACCAAATGGCTCATCCATTAGAAGATATTCAGGGGCCGCGGCAAGGGCTCTTGCCACACCGATACGCTGTTGTTGCCCGCCTGAAAGATCTTCAGGATTCCGTTTTGCGTATATTGAGGGGTCAAGGCCCACCATTTCAAGAAGTTCATGGGCCCGCTGCATTCTTTTTTGCCTGGGCCAGCCAAGAAGCCTGGGAATGATTGCCGCGTTATCTTCAACAGACATATGCGGGAACAAGCCGATACCCTGAAACACATAGCCAATTTTGCGTCTTAAAGAAATTTTGTTTTCTTTAAGGATATTTTTACCGTCAATTTCAATTGTCCCGGAAGAGGGTTCGATAAGTCGATTTGTCAGCTTGAGAAGTGTTGTCTTGCCGCATCCTGAAGAACCTAGAAGCACTAAAATTTCACCTTTACGCACTTCAAAAGAAACATCATTAACGGCAAAGCTTAAACCATTGTCATAGGATTTTGATATATTACCATAGGTAATCATGATTATTTTATCTTGGTTTCAGATTCCACCAGTATCTTTTCCCTGGCATTCTCTTTGAAAGTATCTCCTTTTTCGAGCATTTTGTCTTTTGCTTCTTCAATTGGTCCGGCTTCAGCCAGTATGGGCGCGACATCAATAGTTTCAGCATCCATGAGGTCCACGATTCTCTGGAGGGAGCCTAATATCATAGCCTGTTCCCAGTCTTTAAGGTTTTCAAACCTTTCAATAAAATGTTCCTGCATGGGGGGCGGTGCTTTTTTCAGAAGCTGTTTACAGGCTTGTGTTACCTGAATTAATACCATCCGCTTGTCACTTTTACTTCGACGTCTCTTGATCAGTCCACGGTTCTCAAGCCGTTCCAGAATGCCTGTAACTGTTGCCTGGCCAAGACTTACAGCCTTGGCAATTTCAGAAATTGACACCTCGCCAAGATTCGATACTTCCTGCAGAATAATCAGCTGCGGCCCTGTAAGACCAAACTGGCGTACGAGGTATCTTGAATGAAGGTCTATTGACTGAATAATCCTTCGGATAGCTATTAAAACATCATCGCATATGTGTTTTTGTTTTAAATCTTTATTATTCTCCAATGTAATAATCCTTTTAATAGAAAATAAGTACTAATTATTTATATAAGTTATCATAATATTGGTTGAAACGGATATTGTCAAGGTGACACGTTCTTCAATATTACCTTTTGAATGTCTCCTCTTTTAAAGCCAGACATTTTATGTTATGAATTTATTGTTCGAATAATTCTATAAATTCATAATATCATATTATAAAAAGAACAGACACAAACAGCTTGCCGCGTGTGATTGCTCGCACAAAAACTTTGGAGAAGTGATGATTAATTTATATAATAAATGTTCTGGAAGGATGATAGTTATTGTCATCTTGATATACATTATTGGTTGTGGAAGTGGCGATGTTAATCAGGATTGTAACCACTCAAAGGGCGATAATAAGGTTTATGAAGGTAATCTCACAATTTCTACTCGGGCCGATATTGATATCCTTGCAGGATATACGGGAATTACTGGGGATCTGATTATTGGCGATTTTAAAGGTAAAGGACCAATCGAAATAATATTACTGAGTCTTAAAAGGCAAGTCATAAAAGATCTTAATTGTCTCAGTAGACTTACATTTGTAGAAAAACGTCTAATTATCGTTAAGAATGGTGCGCTGAAAAATATTGAAGGCCTTAGCAATCTTAAATCGGTGAAGTCTTTGGCTATCTATGAAAACGAAATTCTTGAAAATATTCCTTTTGGCAATATAACCAAAATTGAAGGTTCTGTGTACATCTCAAGAAATGCCTCCCTGAAAAATATTAGTCTGAATAACATTGTTTCTTTGGGTGGAGGTCTAGACATCGGCTCTAATGATAGTTTGCAAAACCTTGATGGTTTAAACAGTCTTACGTCTTTGGGATCGGGGCTGGGGATAGGGGGAAACGAGAGATTAAGCAATATAGATGGTCTCAGTAATCTTAAAACAGTGAAAGGACATCTAAGTGTCATTGGCAATCCTTCCCTGTTAAACCTAAATGGTCTCAGTAACGTTGTGGCTGTGGGTGGGGACTTGAACATTAATAACAATAACGCCATAGTAAATATTGAAGGTCTTAACAATATTAAGACGGTTTTGCGTGAGTTGAATATTAAAAGAAATGCTTCGCTAATAACGATTGATGGCCTCAGTAATTTAACATCGCTGAAAGGGCACATGTATATTAATGAGAATCCTCAGTTGAAAAGTATTGATTTTAAAAATCTGACTTCTGCAGAGAAAAATATAGCTATCCATAATAATCCGGCATTGGAAAACATAAGTTTTAATAAGCTTCAGTATGTGGGAAAAGATTTTTATATCCGCCTTAATAATTCCTTGATAGATATTAATAATTTCGACAACTTATGCAAAATTGATGGCTTCATGATGATAAAAGAAAATCGAAACCTTTGCTCATCATCAGCTGAAAAGTTAAGAGATCAAGTACGGGGTTGTACTGATGGAGGTATAAAGAGCAGTGTCTGGATTAATACTAATAAAGATTGCCCATAGACACTTGCCCGGAGGGGAAAGAATTTGTTTTTTAAATGGCAACTTTCATAAAACAGACTGTCGCTTGAGCAATTAACATCAAGCGCTTTTAAGGCTTTGTTTTAAATTAATATTTTTATTTTATCACCGTTAAAACAAATTCTTTATGAGAAATGCAGGTTAGTCCATCTTAGTGATATTGTTTCGCCTGTTCCCCGTTGTCCTTAAAACTATGGGCTCACTGCATATCTTTTGTAGCCCGCGATAAGCGTTTCAATAGCCGTGCCTATATTTGCATAATCCTTATTTACCAGCCATTCTCTTTTAAATACACTCCCTCCAAATGCGGCCGCTGATGCCCCATTTAAAAAAAAATCTCCTATGGTTCCCGGATTTACACCGCCGCATGCCAGAAGATCTATGTCATTAAAAGGCCCTTTAATTTCCATGAAATAGTTGGGGCCAAAAAAGTTTGACGGAAAAACTTTTACCATTGTTGCCCCGGCCTGCCACGAGTCATATATTTCCTGGGGCGTAAATGCGCCCGGAAAAACAGGGATACTGTTTTCTGCGCAGTATTCCACAACCTCGGCTACAAGAACCGGCAGGATAATAAAGGTCGCTCCCGCATCCAACGCTGACCGCAGATCATCCATTGTTAATACCGTGCCCGCACCAACTGTAAGACGACCATCTGCTGATGTTATCATCTTCTTTATCAGATCAGCTGCACCGTCCGTGTTCATTGTAATCTCAATGGTTTTAAGCCCTGCCGCTACAGATGTCTCAACAATAGGATCTATCATGTCCGAGGTTATGCCGCGGAGGATGCCGATAAGCGGAAGGTCTTTAAAAGTTTGAATATCCATAGACAGATATTTGGTGGGCACAGCCCACCCTACACACTAAAATTCGAAACCCGAAGCACGAAACTCGAAACAAATTCGAATATCAAATGTTCAAATTTCCAAAACGTCTATTTGAATTTAATTATTTTGCCCTAAATTATTTTGCTTTAAGTAATCGACCACGATTTTTTAAAAATGACAGAGCAAAGCGATACATCAACTTTAGGCACTTTAGCGCACTTTAGGCACTTATACACTAATCCATCTTAGTATATATCTCATCATAAAAAGCTGAGTATTTATCCCTCTCTTCGGTTTTAAGAAACTGCATTGCAGCCCTTGGATGGTTATTCGTCATTCCGGTCATAGCGTAAGGTATCATGTAACCCCACTCAAGATCTCTCTGCATCGGGATAAAGTCTTCTGCTATTAGATCAAGAATTGGCCTGATGGTATATTTGGGATTCTTTAAAAAACCGATGAGCAGTTCCAGGGTGCAGTTCCCTGCTGCCCGCCCTATGCCAAAAATGGTTCCATCAAGATAATTAGCATTATGAATGATAGCTTCTATGGTATTGCTGAAGGCAAGCTGCTGATTGTTATGGCCATGAAAGCCTAACTCTTTTGTTTTGATAACTGATTTAAATTTTTTCACCAAGTGTGCCACACTCTCCTGGTACATGGAGCCAAAACTGTCAACAATATAGATAACATCTGCCTGGCATTCATTTTCTATCTGGTTAAGCGCCTCATCAAGTTCAAACCCCTGATCCCTGGAAAGCGCCATAATATTAATTGTCGTCTCATAACCCAGGTCGGAAAACGTATTGGTCATAGCAATCGCTTTATCAATATCCTTTACATATACGGCTGTCCGGATCATATCTATGGGGCTCTCTGACGCAGGCTTGATGTCCTCCATATCAACCCTGCCTACGTCTGCCATAACAGAAATCTTAGAGTTAGATTCTATACCGTCGATAGCCCTGTAAATATCTTCATCAGTGCAAAATTTCCACGGGCCGTATTCATCAGCTGAAAACATCTTTTTTGAATTTCTATAACCAAGCTCAATATAATCTACACCTGCCTCTGATAAGGCCTTATATACCTTTCTTACAAGATCAAGACTAAACTGATGATTATTCATTAGGCCGCCATCGCGTATCGAACAATCAAGCACTTTTATTTCAGGTCTATACATATTTACTCCTTATGTTAATATTCCGCGGGCACAATCACCCGTAGTTGTTTAAAAAATTGTCTTTTATAAAAAAATCAATGTTTTATTTTTTGGTACGACGTAACAAACAAAGTGCATCTGATTAGCAGAAATTTAAATAAATATCAAGTTTTACCTGCTTTTCCTGTTGAAAAATCATTCATTCCGTTTTAAATATTGTTTTTAAATCATTTTTAACTGCCGGGAGCCGATGAATGAAAACCCTTGAAATTAATGGAACCACAGGCCGTTCACAAATTCTTGTAGGAGAAAGACTCCACAACCTGAAAAAATATATCCCTTCAGAAAAATTGATAATAATAACGGATACTAATGTTGCAAAACTCTACAAAAAAGATTTTCCAAAATCGAACTGCATAGAGATAGCGACAGGAGAAAAAAATAAAAACCTCAAGACCATCAGGTCAATATATGAACAGCTTGTAAATTACGAGGCAGACCGTTCTGCTTTTATCGTCGGCATAGGCGGTGGTATTGTCTGCGACATTGCAGGATTTGCCGCATCTACCTTTATGCGCGGGCTCAGATTCGGTTTTGTTTCCACAACACTCCTGTCACAGGTGGATGCCAGTGTGGGAGGAAAAAACGGCGTGAATTTTCATGGTTACAAGAACATGATAGGAACGTTTAACCAGCCTGAATTTGTTATCTGCGACATGACACTCTTAAATACGCTTCCAAACAGAGAAATATTATGCGGTTTTGGAGAGATAGCAAAACATGCTTTTATCGGAAGCAATGACATGTGTGAATATATTGAGGATAACAGCCAGAAAGCCCTTTCCCTTGACAAAGAGGTTATCAGCTGCTTGGTATATGATTCTATTGTTATCAAGTCGAACATTGTCAATATGGATGAGAAAGAACAGGGTGAACGTAAAAAACTGAACTTCGGTCACACATTTGGTCATGCCATTGAAAAAACCACCTCAGAACTCCTTCATGGAGAAGCCATCAGTGTGGGCATGGTCGTTGCTGCAAAGCTTTCTTTAATAAAAGGAATGCTTGCGGACAGGGATGTAAAAAGGATAGTAGCTATCCTGAAGAGTCTCAAGCTCCCTACTACCCTTACAACGGATAGAGAAAGGATGGTTGACGCCATCAAAAAAGATAAAAAAAGAGAAGGGAATGATATCGATTATATCCTTTTGGATGGTATTGGTAACGCAGTCATACAAAAAATATCCATACATGAGCTAGAAAACGTCATATTCGATCTATAATTCAAACCGGGACTTTTTCCCGGCTCAAATGGCCAGCGATAACATCAAAACCTTTTACATATCATATTTGCGGTTTCCTTAACATTTGGTAACTATTCATAGGTTATTTTAGAATAAAAGCATTTTATTCTAAAATTTGTTATTTTTATATTGCGATATTTTGTAAAAATGATAAAATAATGGAAACATGGCTTGACTTTTCTAATATTATATGTCAAAAGAAAGGCCTACTTTTCAGAAAGAAATAAATGTTTACAATAGTTGCAGACGCAAGGCTTTGAAATGGCTGACCTTATACAAGAGCAATTAAAATACAAAATGGCGCTTCTGGGAATTTTTCCCAATCCAAAAGCCTTTTATGATTTTAAGCAGGATGATCAGGAAGTCGCTCAAAAAGCCCTGCCAGAGTTTATCAACTTTGCCCACAGCAACGGTCTGATAAAAAGACCCGACGAAAAATCACTTGTCGATTTTATTGAAAAAAATCAGGACTGTATCAAAGACACAGCTGTTCAGAGAGGGTTCTCATTTGAAGATCTGATTGAAGAGATCACAAAGGAAGGCTCGGTTAACACACTGGTAAACGAACTGAACATTATCGCGAATAAATTCAAAATGGCAAAAGTGCAGGGATCCATGTTCAGTCGTCTGAAACGCGACTTCAACCTTAATACATCAGCAAAACGGAACTGCATCAGGATACTCTCTTTCTGGATCGGTGAGAACAGGTCTTATCTTGGCTGGGACTATAAAACCATACTAAAAATACCCCGAATTCGTGAAAAAGAACTTAAAATAGAAGAACAGGAAGGTGTCCGAATCGCCTTTAGACTGGAAGGAAGGGGTGAAATTATCGATACTGATGTTGTTGAATGGCTTAAAACAGAGCTTTCAAAATGCATCACAGACCTTAAACTGTACCATGTTGATCTCAAGAACATCACGTGTTTCGCAACCACTGTTTTTTTAAATATACCCAAAAAAGAAGGGCCGTCCGGTGAACCTCGGCTGTATGACGTTGCTGTCCGGGACAGCATGTTTATCGCGCACCAGATTTTAAACAGGTTTTATCTTTCCGATTACAGCAGCCAACAGAAAGCCTTGGTTATCGCCATAGACGCGGGCCGTTTCGTAGACCTTGACGCTTCCCTCCAGGTGCTCTTGGATGTTAAGCTGCAGGATGATCCCGAGATAAGACTGACAAGCTTTGTGCGCCTGTGTTCAAGGCTTGCTGACAACAGGGTGATCTTTTACAGGACACCCAAAGAGCTGAAAACAGTGAATGGTAATATTCTCACTGTATGGTATGTGGAATGCTTCTGGACATATTATTATAATGATTTTGTTCCGCGGCTACTGGAAGATGACATGCTCCCCACAACCAGGAAAACACATGTTAAATTTAACAACGCACTCTATTACCCATACGCCAGGGACACTGTCAGTTTTAAGGCCCTGTCGATTATGCATAAATTCCCAAAAAATGATATGCTGATCCTTGAGATTGCAAAGGTTTGTGTTGCCAGGCGCATGTTCCGGGCCGCCCTTGTCATTCTCTCAACAATCCTTGCCTCTAATCCCAGGCACATGGTTGCGAAAACATACAGGATGTCAATCTTCCTGGATCTTGCCATGGAGCAGACCGAGTTTTCGCTTTTTGAACTGTTCCATCAGCGAGCTATCGACGAAGGCGAATCGATTATTGAAAACTGTTTTATAGAAGATGAAGAGTTTTACTGTGAGTTTGGCCAGGTCTATTACATGGGGGCGCTCCGCATCTTTTCAATACTTAAAAGCGGAAGAATTACAGCAGCAGATAATGAAAAGATTACCTTAAAGAATGTTTTTTATAATCTTAATGAGGCGGACAAGCTTTTCAGAAAAGGGACGGTCTTCTCTTCCCCGGGAATAGGCAACCGGTGCAATTTTCTCCAGATGCATATTTACTGTTTTAAAAAAATGCTGGAAAACGATCAGAGCCTCTATTCATCAGAAAAAGCCCTTATTGACACAAATAATATCTATGAAACTGCCGGCACTGAATTTATTACTTTTCTGGGATGGACAGACCTTCCCTTTACTGGCACAATTGATTCAGATGTGCCGGATGATATTCTGGCCGCACGGCAGGTCAACCTGTTTTTAACACAAATTCTTGCATTGTTTCACAATTATGAAAATTCAGCTCTTTTCCGGATAACATTTCCGAACACCCAGTTTACATTCGCTTCAATGGTATTCGATTTTACACCTTATATAACCGTCCGACTGGTAAAAACGGTCTTATCCCTGCTTGAGCAGGGCCGAACAGAAGCGGAGAAACTCATAAAAGAGAGAATCGGAGTATATGTAATATTGAGCTGCTACGGCAGAATTCATTCCCCTGAAAGATATATCAGGTTTCTGGACCAGGCGATTAGTATTATTGAGGACAAGGTTGGAGAAGACATTGAAGAAGATGATGATTTCCTGATAGACAAGTCCAAGTTGGACGGATTTAAACTGATATTGTTAAGTCTGGAAGCAGAAGTTGAACCAGGCATACTGTTAACAGCGACATAGTAAACTAATCCTCCCCTGAGGGAGGAAAGTATAACTACCATGAGCTTTGGTGTAAAAAGTTACATGCTGAAACACACTTTATAAATATTTAGGAGGAATGATTATGATTGTTGGTGGTTGCGATATCGGTTCTACAACCGGCAAAGCAGTAGTGATGATAGATGGAGATATTGTATCTAGTCATATAATTAAATCAACAACCAGTCCTGGAAAAACAGCCCGCATTGCTATGGATGAAGCTATAAAGGAGGCAGGCCTGTCTACAATAGATGATCTTGAAAAGATTATCGGTACTGGGTACGGTAGACTGCAAGTACCATTTGCGGAAGAGAATATTTCAGAGATATCATGCCATGCCAAAGGCGCTCACTGGATGGAACCCTCCATCAGAACAGTTGTTGATATCGGCGGCCAGGACTGCAAAGTGATTTCAGTGTCCGGTAAAGGAACCGTAAATGAGTTCACAATGAATGACCGCTGTGCCGCAGGAACAGGCAAATTCTTCGAGGCGATGGCCCGCGCACTGGACTGTGGACTTGGGGGCTTGTCATCCCTTGATAACCAGGGAAAAGAACCGCATGCAATTTCCAACCAGTGCAGCGTATTTGCGGAATCAGAAGTCGTAACTCTTGTTAATGAAGGGAATGATTTAAAAAATATTATTGCTGGAATTAATAATTCTGTTGCGGCAAGATTGAGTTCAATGGTAAGAAGAGTCGGTCTGGTTGAAGATCTTGCCCTTACAGGCGGTTGTTCCAAAAATGACGGCCTGGCAAAATCTCTGGCAGAAAAGCTGGAAGTCTCGGTGAAACGGCTTCCACTCGATCCTCAGCTTGCCGGTGCCATTGGTGCGGCAGTTCTTGCTTCGGAAAAATTGAGCAAATAAGTTGTTAAGATAATCATTAAATATTCATAAAAGGAGGAAGCAACATTGGAAACGAAGATACAATCAGAAGCGTTTCAGACATTTATTGACGTCAGCGGAAGCCTTATGAATTATGAAATACAGACATGGCTTGACAAAGGCGGTAAGGTAGCAGGGCACTTCTGCTCAACTGTGCCTGAAGAGATCATCATGGCCGCAGGCTACATGCCTTTCCGCATGAGAGGCACTGGGAGCACTGACACGGAACTGGCTGACGCTTATTTCAGCCCCATAAACTGTTCCTTCCCCCGCCATGTAATGAACCAGGCGCTTAAAGGCGAGTTCAAGTTTCTTGACGCGCTTCTTTGTATAAACGCATGTGATCATGTCCGCCGGATTTATGATAACTGGGTCCGTTACGCAAAAGATATAAATGAAACCACATTTGAAACAGTAATGAGCCTTCCCAGAAAATGCGGAGAACGCCAGGTGGACTGGTATTATGATGAAATTAATATCTTGAGGGACCAGCTTGCAAAACACACTGGTGTTGAAATTACAGACGATAAGATCAGGGAAGCCATAAAGCTGAATAATCAGGCGCGCTCAGTTCAAAAAGAACTGTATGAGCTCAGAAAAGCTGACAACCCGCCTATAACAGGGGCTGAAACGCTTGTGGCGATTGTAGCCGGGACAGCGATGCCAAAGGAAAGATATATTGAGCTGATGCGGCAGCTGATTGATGACCTTAAGGATGCTGAAGGGAATACAGGCTATAAAGCCCGCATCATGATTGTCGGCGGTGAACTCGATGACCCAGAATATGTCAATGTTATCGAAGATCAGGGAGGGCTTGTGGTCACCGACTCAAACTGCTTTGGCTCAAGACTGTTCTGGGTAAATGTTGACGAAGAAGTGAAAGATCCTGTTCGGGCGCTGGCAAGGTATTATATTTATGAACGTCCGACATGCCCGCGAACATACGGCAGCCAGCCCGAGAGGATGAAATTTACCCGGGATCTTGCAAAGGAATTCAATGTGGACGGTATTATTGGTGAGCGGCTACTGTACTGTGACAGCTGGCTTGTGGAACATTACATGACGAAGTTTGACCTGAAGGAACATAACGTGGGGGTACCCTTTCTCGCCCTTGACCGTGAATATGTTCTAAGTGGCAAAGGACAGATCAAAACCAGAGTTCAGGCATTTCTGGAAACCATGGAATCATAGAGGAGGATATAAAATGCCCAGATTAACAAAAGAGATACTCGATAAATCACTGGAAAGATTCAAGGTTGAACGTGACTGGTTTAATGACAACCTTGAAGCAACCAGACAGATGCCCGGTGAAGAATTTGAACTCAATGCCATGCTTCTTGAAATACTTCTAAACGCCAAGCAGAAAGTTATTGATGCTGCCTATAATGACGAACCATTTATCGGGGGCTATTTTTGCAATGCACCTGAACTGTTCACTTCCATGGACCTTCCCTGGATGATGGTCCTTGAGACACCCTTTCTCGCAGCTTCAGCGCCGTATATTCTTGACGATATTGAAGGCGCGGAAGAGATGGGGCTGCTAGGAGACATGTGCACGGCCATCAGGCTTCCTATCTACTACATTGAAAATAATATGATGCCGATCCCAACATGCTGTCTGGGACTGCTGTATCCGTGTGATGGGGCGCCCATGTTGCATCAGGTTCTCATGCACAACAGCAACTGGACAAATGTGCCGATATACAGCTGTGATCCGCCGTATACATCTGATGAGCGTGCTGTAAACTATTTTGCAGAAGAGCTCAAGGAAATGACAAAATTCATCGAAACCCACACAGGTAGAAAACGTGATATGGACAAGCTGGTAGAAGTCTGTGAAAGGTCCAACCAGGTATACACTATATGGCAGGAGTATATGGAACTGAGAAGGCACAAACCCTGCCCCCACGGCTGGGAAGTTGGCGGCGCCCAGTGCTTTGCCATCAGCCAGTGTTTTACCGTAGGTGATCCCAAGTCGGTCGCGTGGTTTGAAAAACTTATCACGGTTGCAGAAAAACGGATAAAAGATGGAAAAGGCGCCCAGGATATTGAAGGATGGAAAGAAAATTGCCGTATCTTCTGGTTTGATATTATGCCTTACGGATGGGTATTTGAATTCATGCCGTGGCTTGAAGAAGAACTAGGAGTTGTCCTTGTTAATGACATGTTCGGTAACTTTCCTTATACCCTGATCGACACATCCAGCGAAGAGACCATCTACCATGATCTCGCCAAACGGAACCTTGTTGACGCACCCATGATCAGGCAGGCGCGCGGTACTGCGGAGAATTTCGCCTATGATATCAAGAAAAATATCAAGGACTACAATATCGACTGTGTTATCTGGCCGGGCCACATGGGCCATAAAGATGGCGCTGCCACAGTAGGAATCATGCGGGAAGCGTGCCGTGAAATGGATACCCCATTTCTGCATATCGGTCTTGACCTTTTTGACAAGAGGTATACGTCCATAGATGAAGTAAAGGACAAAGTCGCCACGTTCTTACAGGGAATGGGTTTTATATAAGGATACAGCCATGCATCATTCAACCGAAAAATTTTATAAGGCTTTTTCTAGTAAAGACAAAAACGATTTTTACGGCGGGTATATTTATTTGAAATATATTAACAGGTTCGCCGCAATTGCCTGCAAGTCCCTTGGCATGCCTTACAAAGAGATCGTGCATGAAGACCTTGGTCCTCTTGATGAAGGTATCGCTGAAATGCTGGAAGTCTACACGAATTATATCGCCGAGATGTCCCAAGGCGGCGCTGAAACCGATGTATATCACGCAAAAGTCGTAAAATTTCTTGATGCCCTAAAATTGATAACCCAGAAAGAGGATATGAACCTCCCCCTGCCCGAGCAGGTTGTCCCATGGAAAGTCGCAAAAGACGTTATTCTGGAAAACCCGCAGTCCCTCGCTCTTGGTCCCTGTGGATGCCGCCTTAACTCTGAGAATCCATGCCTTGAATACCCCATGGAGGTCTGTCTTATCGTTGGCGATCCAGGAGCTGATTTTATCGCAGAACTGAACCCCAAGTTCCGCCACATTGATCAGGATGAAGCAATAAAAGTTCTTGAAGAATCACACAAACGGGGTGACGTGCACTGCGCATATTTTAAAAAAGAAGTGGCCAACAGGTTCTGGGCGGTCTGCAACTGCTGCTCCTGCTGCTGTATGGGAGTCAAAATGTGGAACCTGATCGGGGGTATTCCAGGCGCAAAAGCAGGCGGGGATCTTGTTTTCCTTGTGCCCTCAGGATATATAGCAACCATCGATACAGAAAAATGCGCTGGTTGTGGATCATGCGTTGACCTGAATAACTTCAACTGCCTGACAATGGATGAAGACAACGGCCACCCTGTCATTAATGTTGACAACTGCATGGGCTGTGGTGGATGCGAAGGGGTATGTCCTGAAGGTGCTATCACCCTTGAACTTGACCCGTCCAAGGGTGAACCCCTTGACATAGAAAAGCTACAGAAAGAACTGTATGGGTAAAATACCGGGGCCAAAGGGACCGTCCTTGTATACCCAAGGAAAAGGATACGATATTAGCTAACACTTGATACTAGATGCTAGGTGGCTGGTCGTAGCGAAGCGGAGATCCCGCTGTTTTTAGCGGGAATGCTAGATGGCTGGTCGTTGCGAAGCAACGTAGAGCCTGATAAACGTAGATCCCGCTGTTGCTTAACGGGAATACTAGAAAGCTGAGAGTGAAGAGAAAGAACGGAGAGTAAAAGCATTGCCATAGGTCTCAGCAACCCTAAGCGCTATATCCTTAGCCCTTTCCTGTCGTTCATCTAGGATCCAGGATCTAGAAACCAGTAACCAGGTCCGTATCAGGCACGATACAGGTTGGCTCGTCCGTTTCATTGATTATAGGCCCGCCAATGCTGTCTCCTGCTTACAGCAGAATCTATGGACAGTTCCTAAGGACCTGGTTTTAAAACCGAATAAAGAGGACCCCCCATGGCCCAGAAATTTTCCCGTGAAGATTTTCTCGCTGTCGCCAATGCCTCCCCTGCTGCGGTTGCAGTTCATGACAAGGAGGCCTGGCTTTCCATTTTCGGTGAATACAATGTAGTAGAGGATCCAGTTGGGTCTACCCCTCATATCAGCGGTCCCTTTGACCATAAAACTGGGAAAAGGGGTAATGCACCACTAAAAAGGTTCTACGACAACTTTATCGCCCCTAACAAAATATCCTTTAATATTGATAATGATATTGTCGCTGACTTTAGCGTTGTCCGGGACCTCACCCTTGACCTGGTCATGTCCACAGGTCTTAAAACGAACGTTCCCATGCACCTTATTTACCAGATGATTGATGAAAAAGGAGAACTCAAAGTCTGCAGGCTGGGAGCCTACTGGGAACTCCCTGCCATGATCCGCCAGATTTTAGGGAAAGGTTTTGCCGGGTTTTCCACCATGACAGCCATGAGCTTCAGAATGATGAAATATATGGGCATAAGCGGCGGTATCGGTTTTTCAAAAGGTTTCAGAGGTATTTACCAAAAAGGTAAAAACAGTGTCAGCAGTTTTATGGATGCTGTCAACTCAAAAAATGGAGATAAGCTCCAAAAACTATTTACGCCAGAAGCGGCTGGCATTGAGTTTCCCGCTGGATCCGCCGCTTGTTCCCCGGAATCCTTTCTCAACCAGGTTGATATAAAACTGTCCGTGTCAAAGCTCATGTCCGCTGGATATAATACATCCTGCACGTTTGAGGCTGATGTAGACGGAAAAAAAGTTAAAGGCGTTGGCTTTTTTGAATTCAGTTCAAAAACAAAGAAAATTGACCGGACGCGTCTTTTCTTTGAGAGCTAGTGTCGTGTCAATAATGAAACGACGTATTTTGGGATAATCGTTATTGAAATCGGGATCGAAATCGAAAAAGTCGATCCCGAAAGCGATTTCGATCCCGATTTCGATTAAGAGGCTTCTATGTAAACCCAGTTCTTCTGTTTCCATTAATGTCAATACGATATTAATGGCTTGACATGACACTAGAAAGTGATGGGCTTTTTCTTTACGAGAAATTTGGCTTAAACATCTGCGCCGTTCCTTACATCAGCGGCAAGAGCTACGAGGCAGAGGTGGAGAGGATCGGTTATCTCTAGCCATCATTTCTTAAAAAATGTAATTCATTCTCTTACCAGCAAAAGCTGGTGGGCACAGCCCACCCTACAGCATAATTTATACTATCTGTAATTAGAATTTGTAGGGTGGGCTGTGCCCACCGTCCTTCTGGACATCACTTATTATTATAAAAATTGCAGGATGTCATTCTGATACAGACTGCAGAATAAAATCTCTTTTATGACGATTATTCAGCCCAGAAGTGTATCAACTGGCGTATACGCCAGTCCAAAAGCTTCGGCAACCCCTTTACATGTCACCTCCCCTTCTGCCGTGTTCACACCATGCGCGATCTCAAGATTCTCATACGCCGCTTTTTTCCAGCCCTTATCAGCGATCTCAACAGCATATGAGAATGTAGCGTTTGTCAGGGCCTGTGTGGATGTCCTTGCCACAGCGCCAGGCATATTCGCCACGCAGTAATGCACAATATCGTCCACTATATATATCGGATCAGTATGTGTTGTCGGCTTTGTGGTTTCAATACACCCTCCCTGATCAACCGCAATGTCAACAATCACAGCGCCTTTTTTCATGGTTTTCAACATCTTGCGCGTAATTAACTTTGGGGCCTTTGCGCCAGGGATCAGTACCGCGCCGACAACAAGATCAGCCTCTTTAATCAGTTCACGAATTTTCGCCGGGCTGGACATCACAGGGAAGCAGTTGCTTGGCATCACATCACTCAGATAACGAAGGCGTTCATTATTAACTTCAAGAAGATATACCCGTGCACCAATACCGCAGGCTATCCTCGCAGCGTTTATGCCAGCCACTCCGCCCCCGAGAATCACAACCATCCCGGGTTTTACGCCTGGTACACCGCTCAATAGAACCCCGCTGCCACCATGGGTCATTTCAAGATATTTCGCGCCCTCTTGAATCGACATCCGACCAGCAACTTCACTCATGGGTGTCAGGAGGGGCAATGCCCCATCTTTCTTTTGAATGGTTTCATATGCTATGGCTGCGGCACCGCTTTTAATCAACGCATCTGTAAGATCTTTTTTTGCGGCAAGATGGAGAAATGTAAAAACAATCTGATCCTTCCTGATAAGTTTATATTCTGGGGGGAGCGGTTCTTTTACATGCATTACCATTTCCGCCCGTTTGAACACTGTTTTTGGAGAAGCGGAAATTGTTGCTCCTGCCTTTTTATAAGCGCTGTCCGGAAAACCGCTCTTCCTGCCCGCGCCTTTTTCTATTAAAATCTTATGCCCTTTCTGTTTAAGCATCTCAACACCCGCGGGTGTCATGGATACACGGTTCTCCGCTTCCATTATTTCCTTTAGAATTCCTACTATCATTTTTATGACACCTCTTTATGAGTTTAATGACATCATCAGAGTTTACTATAATGTTTTTTTCAGTTATTTTTCAAGTAATTATGAAACAGGTCAGTATAATTCCTTACAAACAACAAACAAATAAACGATTATCTCCCTTTTCTAAATTGATTTATACGCCAAGTAATGTTAGTGTTGCCACTACAAAAAATATAACACTCTATGAATAAAATTTTTCAGGTATAAAAATCAATGAATGACAAAGATTACCTTTTTTCTGACGGAGACAAGGATATTTTAGGCGAAATAATGAACATCGCTTTCGGTAATGCCACAGCATCCTTGTTTGATACTATCGGCCTGTATGTTGAATTAAAGGTACCTGACATCCAGGTAATAAGTATACTGGAACTTACGGAACACTTTCAAAATGCAGTCTTGAAAGATAAAAACAGTAGTATCATTGAGCAGGAATTCAGCGGTGATCTAGATGGATCCGGCATCCTTTTACTTCCTGGTATGGCAGGTAATTATCTCCAGTCAAGACTGCTCGATAAGGAACAGCATGACTCCTCTGACCTCCTGCCTGATGTAAAACTTGAAAAAGACACGCTCCTGGAAATTGGAAATATTCTGATTGGTGCATGCATAGGAAAGATATCAGAACTTCTTGATTCTTCAGTAAACTATTCATCTCCGCAGTTTCTGGATTCAAAGGGCGATATTTTTAAAAGCATTGATCCATCACAGATAGCCATCAGCATGAAAATGGCCTTTAAACTCAAGCAGCTCGATTTTAGTGGTTTTTTATTACTCCTGACCAATGAAGAATCGATTGAATGGTTATGCAAAGCCCTTAACGATTTTATGGTTTCTTACGAGTGAGTCACGGCCTGGAGTTGAAGTGGGCAGATGAACAATAGCGGCTTACCTTATTTGTCCTGAACTATACTTGATTTTCTAAACTATTAGGTTAGATTATTTGTGCAACGATGGGGGTTATTCAGAATCAGCTTTTCCAAGTCCTTCCATTAAAAGGCACATAAAATGCCCGAGTTCAGGGGCATCCATCTCCTTTGGGGGAAGACCCGGGATAAATTCAAAGGTGCCGCTTCTTTCTTTTAATATTTCATAAAAAGCGTCTGTGCCGTTATTCTGATCGAAATTGGCGTTGACAAGTTTCCCCTTGTTAAAGGAGACACTTGCCAGTGTCTTGTTCAGCATCATGGATATAACACCTGTCTTCTCCCGCAAATGATATGCCTGAAAAAGTTCTGACATGGAAATTTCAGGAAAACTGCCATTCATCATCGGCGCGAGAACCGCTGATCTTTCCTGGTTTATCCCCGCAAGTCTATTGGTAATCAGCTTCGCCAAATACATCTGGAGGGAAGGATATTTGTGAAGGACATTATTAAAAATCCTGCTGTTCATGCTTAACACTTTTGTGGGTTCGTTAACCAGAACCGTAGCAGCGGCCGGGCTTCCGCTCAGCAGGCTCATTTCTCCAAAGACTTCGCCCTTTTCAAGAAAAGCGATGTTTTTTCCTTCCTCATCAACAACTTCCACTTTACCTGATGTAATAATGTAAAGAGACTTCCCGGCATCCCCTTTACTAATCGCAATTTCATCCTGTTTAAACTGGCCAAGCTTTAAAAATCCCACAAGCTCCTTAATCTCAACCTTGCTCAGAGTTCGAAACAATGAAAACTTGCTGAGCATTCTTGAAATATTATTTAGGACTGTTTCTTTATCAGGCTTGGGAGGTTGTTCTTTTTTCTTAACCTCTTCTTTTTTATCCTCTTCAGTCTCACTTGTAACAACAGCTTCTGATGTTTCAACGGTTTTTGGACTATCCTCGGTTTCAGCAGTTTCAGAAGTTTCCGCTGTTTCTATGTTCGCAGCAGCCCCTTCAACAGCCTGATCTGTTTCAGCTTCAGGTGTCTCCATATCCTCCGCAAATTCTTTGCTGTATTCAATCCTGATTAGCCCATCACACCCGCTGCAATTAAACATTACCTCTTTGAATTCAACTTCCAGTTCACTGTCTTCAGCAACATTTTTAGCTATCTCTACCAGATCTTTTCTCAAATCTTCACAGGGAAGATGTTCACTGGAACGGGAAATAACTTCACCTGACATGTTCAACTCATCATCCAGCAGATAACACGGGCAGTTATATTCTTCAATAATCTTAACAACAGGTCCTATCGGATCCATTTCAGTTCCTCACAGTCATCCGGAAATCAGCTTATATATTATTTTCCCGGCACATGGTACGGTGTTTCATCTTTGCGTTCACGAACCACTTGTAACCAGCATAAACAAGGCAGGCTTTAACCGCCCATGCGCAACCTAGAGCCAGAATTGGATGTGAAAAAAGAAACGTCTTCACACCCAGTCCCAGTTTAGGTGCCGAGACAATTTTTGATTTTATGATCGTCTCTTTCAACATAACCGTTCCGAGTTGGTAAAAAGCATTCTTAAGGTATAAAACATAGTTATTATATAGTTAGATAAATTTTACAATTAATTCAAGTGTTTTTTATGTTATAATGCGTGCAGGAAGGTGATTCTGCCGAAAGTCCTGGACAGACCTTCTATAGCGCTTACTTTCCTTTAAAGACAGGATCCCTTTTCTCAAGAAAAGCAGTGAAACCTTCAGCTGCATCTTCAGACCGGCCTGCTTTCATACATCCGTCAAGCTCGATCCTGAGCCCTTCATCAATACCTCTGTATTCGCCGGCGGATATAGCACGCAACACACGTGCAACCGCCAGAGGCGGTCTTGTTGAAAGCCCTGCCGCCATATCAAGAGCGTCATTTATCACTTCACCGGAACTGATTCTGTCAACAAGGCCAATCTTAAGCGCTTCACCGGGTGTTAATTTTCTGCTGAAGAGGATCAGGTCAAGCGCCCTCGATTTTCCCAACTGTCTTGCCATCCGCTGGGTTCCTCCCCAGCCGGGTATAATACCGAGGTTCAGTTCTGTCAGGCCGATCCTGATATCAGGATTATCTGTCATGATCCTGAAATGGCAGGCAAGCGCTAGCTCACACCCGCCACCAAGCGCAAAACCATTGATCGCCGCGATAACCGGTTTTTCAAAACGATCTATCCGGGTCCATACGGCTTGTCCCTTTGGCACTGTTATGTCTGATTGACCTGCCTCACTGACATCAAACCCTGCTGAAAAGCTTTTTTCACCTGCGCCTGTGATAATAACAACCCGAACGTCACTATTATTTTCCAGATCATCAAGAGCGGATTCTATCTCTTCCAGAGTCTTTAGATTAACCGCATTGACCGGGGGTCTATTTAATGTCAGGATCCCTGCATGATCTTTTTTTTCTAAAATTATTCCTGTAAAATCCATGAATCACCCCCATACAAATAATCTGTTTCCTTTAAGTTTGGCGATTTCAGGTTAATATAAATTATCCTGACCCGTCAAGCTGACAATTGCTGGGCAGCTGTTTTGTTGCTCTTGTAGCAGAATAAAAGAGCTGTAAGGTACAATAATATTGCAATTTGTACAATAGCGGAAAGGCCAATTACCATAGAGGAGTATTCTAGACATCCTCCAATCACTGCTCCGAGCAGATTTGATCCAAGAGATGCTGCCGGAGAACTTGCCCGAGACAGCATTATTGACACGATGATACCTGCAAAACCTATTGGAATGCCATAAAGGAGTCCACCGGCAATTCCTCTGGTCATCAGCGAAAAGTTGTTGAGTTCTGAGATATTAACAGCATGTAGAATTCCAGCTGATATAAAAAGGCAGACAAACCACGGGAGCTCATTCTTCAGCTTAAAATGAATAACAAAAAGGTTTGCTGCAAGCACTGTGGTAAGTATGCCGAAAAAAATTGCGGAATTCACAAGCCATGTTGAGCCGAAAAGAAGCGAAAGGCTGGTCACTCCGCTTGTTTCAATAAGCAGGAATGCTGCTCCCATAAAAAAAAGCGCTGGATCAAAATCGCGTCTAAAGGATTTTCCGCCAAAAGCACTTGGAATCATTGCAAAAGTAAAAATCAGTATTCCGCACAAAACGATAAGGTAGCCCCATGGAAAATGGTTGGGTCGTATATATAGAAACGGCCAGTCATCGCTGGTTGTTCTTGTGTGTTTCGCTGGTCCCATTGGGTATATCCTGATATAATTTGATAACCGGTCAAATTGAATATCAGCCCCGTCTTTTGGAACTATGAATGTTGCAGCCCAGTG
>JANQFQ010000053.1 GCA_028277765.1 Desulfobacterales bacterium | reverse complement strand
AAGCTCCATGTAATCTATAATATTTAGATTGTTTTTACCGGGTTTGATATGATCAGCATAATCATCGCTGTAGCCGTATACATTCATGTCCCACATATCAGGAGAGATATCGTTAAACTTCATTATTCTCTTATTAAGCTCAGAGCCTCCCATCTCAGAGTTAAAATAATGAACATCCCAGTCGCGCATATTCTCTCTTATGATATTGAGCATAAATGCGGTCTTTCCTGCATTGGGCGCTCCGGCAAAAACGATAATATTGCCAGGGGATATTTCAACCATCTCGTTTAATCTGAACGGCAGCCATATATCCACACTGCCGGTATCAACATTTTTAAAATCAATCTTTTCTATCTCTGTTTCTATCTTCCTGAACTGACCGTTTCTTTTGCCGGTCCTTTCAATGATATTTTCATTAACCAGACGCTTTAAAATTATTGAAACATTCTTTTTTTCCTTTATTGTAGAAAGTTGTAGAACACTGTAGATATCTGTAGAAAGGAAGTAGCCGTTTGTAGAAAGTACCCACTCGCGAACATCTTGTGCTAAACTTTTTTCTCGATTATTTTTACGTTTTAATGCTGACTGGATTTTTTCTTCAGTCTCTTTTTGGGTGAAAGGCGGAGAGCAGTTTTGAGCAAAGAAATGAACGTATTTTCTTATATTTGCAGCAGGCATCCCGCTTTTAACCAAATGGTTAGCAAGATGAAACAGCGCCTCATCACGGGTGCCTTTTGAAAAAAGAAGCGCATCGCCAGTGTCGTTATCGCTGGTTCTGGCATTGCAGTTGCTATTATTAATTAAATAATGTGTACTTCCTTTATTCTTATTAGCATTGCTAGAAAGCAATGCCTTAAGTGCGCCAGGCAACTGCGCGCAGCGATCCACTTTCTTCATGTTTTCATACTTTTCGCGGCGCATATTCATGCTCGGCGGCACAAGCACGTATCCGCCGTCTCCTTTAAAGTCGCAGTCATGGATAAAACGGATTGCATTGCCAAGACCTTCTTCATAAGCAAAGTGAAAGTGATATCCGGAAGGGGACTTTACATTGGGCTCCAGATCAGGACATAATTCGTTTAATGCTTTTAATCCTTCTTCACTGTCCACATCAACCGTGCACAGGTTGCTTATCTTGCCGGTGATCACTGCGATATTGGCTGACGGCCATCTGTCCCACCAGTAATCGATCTCTTTTTCTGTGGGCATCCGGCTCTGATAATCCTGCCAGCTGATATATGGACGCTTATTCCTTTTTACAGGAATGACCGCAAATCCTTTTTTATGATATTCATGTGCGATGTCTTTGTTCATTACTTTAGTACCTGCTCAAATTAGCTGTTTTTACAGAAAATACGATTTTTGTTGCGTTTTTAAAATCCATATGTTACAAATGTCCTTAATGGAGCCAATCATTAAACATATCGAGTTTGCCAAAAGTCATTATTGTTTTAGGTATTTCACTAAACATCTGTATTTTAATAAGCATATTAACAAAATGCCGCATGCGGTCGGTATCGGAATTTAATATGAAATACCAGTTTTCAGCACTGAGAAACGCTTTCTTTTGCCAAATAAGCTTAAATTTTATTGTATTTTGTTTAATATTAGAAGATGAGCTTTTCATGAACTCATAATACACCACAAAGGTGACTTATGTCAAGAATTAAATACAACAAATGTGACGTAACCCCATTTCACGCCCGTCTTTTCGAGGTTATGGGCGGTCAATTATCCCACTGGGCAAAGCAAATGGGCGTGTCTGCCGGTGTAATACGGGAACGCTGGTATAACGGCAGTTTTCCAAGGGTAAACGTGATCATAAAGCTTTGCATTGCCGCCGGTGTATCGGCAGACTGGCTACTTTTGGGCCAGGGCGACCGTCACGGATTGAAGAAGGATGATGAGCCGGAATCTTTTAACAATGAAGATCTTTTAGAGCAGATCATGATCGCCGTGGACACAGGGTTAAAGCAGAACAAACTAGAGCTTGATGTAGACAAAAAGGCAAGGCTGATCGTTCTTTTATACAAGCACTACAAGGACACGGGCAAGAAAGTCAGCAAAGAGAACGTCAATGGTCATTTGAAGCTTCTGAACGCCGCATAGGCGGTTTAAGATGAAAGATAAAATTCCCTCTGAAATTAACAACCTTATCAGCCAGGCCAGGCCGGTAAAGGAGCCTGAAGAACCCCCAAAAGAACCACCCAAATCAAGCTTTAAACCCTTTAGATATGTTATTCTGGGCGCTTTAGCAGTTCTCTTAGCCGTAAGTATTGTTCCTGATAAAAAACCTTCAGAAAACGGCGCAGAAACGCCTCAGCCAATACTTATCCAGGAGCCCGCTAAGGTTCAGATCAATATCGCAGCTGATCCGCATGTGACAACACATATTGAATTTGTCCCTGATACCGGAAACGAGATCATTGAAATCAAGCCTGAAAATGACCAGCCCACTGTGGTGCTGACCCCGCCAAAGCCTGAAACACCGCGCATTATTCTGTCGGAACCCAAAAAACCGGCTCCTATAAAGATCAAAATCACCCAGACCAGGAAGGAACCTGAAAAAAAGGCTGAAGAGGCTGCCCCAAAGCCTCCGCCTGAAGTAACCTATGGTTTTAGTTTTGTTGGCATTGGATGTTCTAAAAGAATCGCTCCAAATCCCTATCTAAATCAATAATCAGCCGCTTTAAATCCTCATAAAAGCCACTATTGTATTTTTCACCCCTTGACAACAACACAAAAGTAGTGTATCTTGTACTTGCAAATCACACAAAGGAGGTTGCTTTCATGATCAGAATAATCGACAGGGGCATATGCCGCTTTAAAACAAAACCAAATATGTTGAACAGGCTCAGGGCTTATTATGATTATTCCGGCGAGTACATATTCCATCGGTGTTATAGCGACGAAACTGACCGGATCATTTTCCGGGTGTTTTTGCATGACAGGACCTGTGAAACCTGCACTCCGAAAATGTTTAAAAGGTATTTTAAGCCGATAAAATTTTACAGGGCGGACATCCTGAAGAGAGCAGTCAAGGCTTTTGAAGAAGTTAAACAGGAAGAACAGTTCAGTCGTACTCCCGCTGAATTAGCGGATATCTTTGTCGAGGTATATGAACAGGCCTGCATGGAAGAGGCTGAACCTATGCAGAGATTTAATGAGGAGGCATTATGAATAATTCATGTTGTTGCCAAAATAAGCAACGTTGCCAGGAAAATGAAGCTTATCGGATTTTATACAATGCTGAAAGAAGGACTGGAAAGGTTTTAAGTCCTAAACAGAAAAAAGTGGTTATTGAAATTCTGAAAAAGGAAATAGCGGAGTTTGAAAATGAAATTTCGGAATAGTGAGAAGTGGAGGTTATTTTTCAGAATTGTCAGGAACAATTGTCATAAGATCGTTAGGGGTGCAATCGAAATACAGGCAAAGTTTCTCGATAATATTAGAACTGGTTATGTAATCTCCCTTGCTATTGGAGATTTTTGACAAAGTTGTTCTAGAGATATCGGTTATTTCCGCAACTTCTTTTAAGGAAATATGCTTTTTTTCTTTGAACTCTTTATCTGAAAGAAGTTGTTTAAAGTTAAATTTAATCATTTGGAGATACCTCTTGATAGTTTATTACAATTATAACGTAGAATTGTCAACGGCAAAGCTAAATTAACAAATAAAAGTTGTAATGATCATTTGCACTTGACAATTACAGGCATCATGTGTATCGTAAACTTATCATATGGAAGCCAAGATTAACACGTTTACAGTTATAATAAACTTAGGAGGTTATTAAAATGAAAGAAATGAGCGAAACCCACAAGAAAATTGATGACATGATTGATGACATTTGCAAGATGGCAAAAAGCTTAAGCAGGTTGATTATAATCAATCCAGCCGCTGCCAAAGATGGTCTGCAAATGATTGAGACAAACGTGAAGATTATCAACAGCTTGTTCAGTGGCCTTTTGCGGAATAAATAAATTATGACTCCGGCTAACAGTAAATATGTGAATAAGGTTATCGACCTTTACCAAAAGGGATTTATCGAAAGCAAGAAGGCTAAATCATATATATATAATAAAGGTATAACCACTAATTCCATATTTATTTCATATAAGGCTGGTTATGCAGATGGATCGCTTCTAAATATCCTTCCTGATGACGGCGAAATCATCGATTCTTTGAAAAAGATCGGCATTTTGACGAAAAACGGCCAGGAGTACTTCAAAGGGTGTGTGGTATTCCCATTGTATGATATCAATGGCAATGTATGCGGGATATACGGTTTTAAGGCTGATAATAAACAATTCAAAGACAAATATCTTGCC
>JANQFQ010000041.1 GCA_028277765.1 Desulfobacterales bacterium | reverse complement strand
AGATCCTCATGTAGGAGATACTGATGAAGACGGAATCAATGATGGTGATGAAAAGGCGTATTGGGATACTGACTGGAATACAGACTATGATGGAGACGCGGCAACATATCCGAACAACCTTCTTGACCCTGATTCCGACAATGATGGATTAGGTGACGGTGATGAGATAAATGTTTATGGTACAGATCCTGCCCTGGTGGATACCGACAATGACGGGATTGATGATGATGCTGAATTGAAGTACTGGGGAGATAACTGGAACATGAATTATGATGGAGACGGTACAGCAAACAACCTCCTGGATGATGATGCAGATAATGATGGTTATCTGGATGGTGCTGAGTTCGATCTTAATTCAGACCCGGCTGATCCTTATTCAATGCCGACAGATACACTGCTGATTGATTATGGCAGTGACGGCCTGTGGAAATATGACGGAGCTGCTTTTACAAAATACGGTGCTTGGGATCCTGAAGACATAGAGGCATGGCCATGGTATAAGGGAATGGCCGTAGATTATGGTGCAGAGGGTCTTTTCTTATATGACCTGAACAAAAATGGTATTTTCGATGATTACGATAAGCTGGGAAGTTGGGATCCTGAAAACATAGAAGTATTTGACGACTTGATGGCTGTCGATTATGGGACGAACGGGCTTTATAAATATGATGGCACTGCCTTCACTAAGATCGGCGCCTGGGATCCGGAAGATTTTCAAGCATGGGAAGGTGGACTTGGTGTCGATTATGGAAGCCACGGCCTCTACTCCTATAACGGTACGACCTTTGATCAGGTTGGTACGGCTAATCCTGAAGCGCTTGTGGCATGGAAAGACTGGCTTGTCATGGATTACAACACAACCCATGGTCTGGTTATGTATGATGGCGTAAGCACGCATCCGCTTGGCGCCTGGGATCCAGAAGACTTTGAGGCCTGGGGGGACCTGCTGGTTATTGATTATGGTTCAGGTGTAGCTAGTTCTCCTCCATATAAAGGCCTGATGACGTATGACGGAGAAAACTGGGACCAGATCGGTACCTGGGATGCTGAAGGACTTGAAGCATGGGGTAGCCTGATGGCAGTAGATTTTGGGACAAACGGCGGCTATGTTTTTGATGGCACAAGCTATACGGAATTAAAGCCGAATAATAACAGAACCGATCCAGATACATATGAACCTGCTGGGGATACACTGTTTATAGATTACGGTACAGACGGCTTGTGGACCTATGACGGAACCACGCTGGACAGGATCGATGATGATGATCCACTCTGTCCTGTGAATGCAGAAGATATGGAAGCGGTTACTTTTGATTAGGAAAAAGCGACTCACCAACAGAGACACGGGACTTCGCTATAGCTACGATCCGCAAGCAGAGATCTCAGAGGACATTTTTTATGCCTGCCGGGAGAAAGACGGCAGGTATAAAAAGACACTAATCGCTTCGCGATAGTAAACATACTTGGCACAAAGTGCAAGAAGCGCCGCAGGCTGGCTGTTTTTAAACAATCCCGCTGTAATTTAGCGGGATTGTCTAAAAGGAAAGACCATTATGATCCTCATGAAGATAAGGAAAAGACCAATGATTAAAATTATTAAAAATCTTTTATTATTGACTGTTGTAGCTATCATAGCAAGTTGTGCTGCAATATATAAAGCACCCCAGAGCGTTCAGCAAGATTTTACTCGTGATATTAAAGCCTCAAAGGATGAAATATTTAACGCTGCGAAACAAGCATTGATTTTGGAAGGATATCAAGTTGTTAACGCCGACAAGGAGGCCGGTATTATTTCTACGGGTAAAAAGCAGACTAATCTTACAGAAGCTGACACTGACTGTGGGACTACAATGGGGATTCCTTATATTAAAGACAAGAGAACTATTACAACCGTTAGTATTGGTATAGTAGTTACAACCAATAAAATCACCATAAGACCAGCAATCGAAGGGGAATACCTCAAGGGTCATGTTAACGCAGGAATTGATTTACATTGTATTTCAAAAGGAACAATTGAAGAATCATTATACAAGAAGATAGTTCGGTCTCTGCCATAATAATAGAAATAGTGAAAGCTGTTGATTTTTTAATCGATATTATTAAAAAAACCGCACTATATTATAATAGCAGCGCGGTAAAAAATTTGTTAAAACGGAATATCATCTGTTTTTTACGACGGTTTGCCACTTCATCAAACGTGATGTTCCTGTCCCAGAGACACTGAAGGGCGTGCAGCATAGCATCAAGTATCATCTCTTCCAATAGTTCCGATCCATTTTTTCTTCATAGACCAGTCTTTCTTCCATCCTGTTCATCATATCCTCCTTTTTTAAGTTTGTGATAATAATTTCATTCCTGTGAAAAATTTCACACTTTTCCTGTGATGTACTTCATTGACGGTTTCTAATTATTTGATAAAGATTAATTATATTCATACAGGTGAAAAAAAAGATGATAATAATAAACTATCCCATGTCAAATAGAAAAGAGAGAAGAAAGCAGAAACGGTATTCTGCCAAAGCTGGTGCTATTGCCATTTTAAAGCCGTTTTATAATATGATAGGACCGATTATCAATATCAGTAAAGGCGGTCTGGCTTTTTATTATTACCCGTCAGAAGAATATCCAGACATTGAAGAATGTGTTGAACTTAAAATCATTTCTGAGTCATACAATGTTTTTATTGAGGGCATAAAAGTTCATATTATATCAAATGTTGAATACATTGAGCATTTTCATGATTCAAAATCAACAATGATGCGATGCGGCCTGCAATTCCACAAATTGGATCATTCCAGTAAAACAAAAATTGAAAAACTAATTTCAAAAATCAAAGGGCAAAACCAAATATTTGTACGTCCTTAGAAAGATATAATTGTTCATATCTTTTTTGCCACAGCGCTACTTCATTTTTCACCACAGAGCTTCTGTGGTGAAAAAAAGTTTTAATCCGCGAATATCTGTCATATCCATGTCATCCTGTTAAATCCCTAACAGGGTTACAAAGTAATATTTAACAGAATAAATCTGTGTGCCATCTCCCTCTTGATAAAACCGACTGCATCAGGTATGGTAATTTGTCATTTGTTTTTAATATATCCAGAAAAGGGGAAAAAATGTACCGTTTAAGCTGGTTTTACGTGCTGTCAATACTTTTTTGTACTGTGATGGTTACTGAAAACACCGTGGCAGGAGAGAATCTGAAAAAGTCCATTGTTAAAATATACACGGTGAAGACCCGGCCGATCCATTATAATCCGTGGGACATGGACAGCCCAAAGATGATTACAGGGTCAGGGTGTGTTATAAAGGGGAATCGGATACTGACAAACGCCCATGTGGTGAGCGATCAGACTTTTATCCAGGCGAGCAGGTATGGGGAGGCAAAAAAATATAAGGCAAAAGTCCTTGCCGTGTCCCATGAGGCGGACCTGGCCCTTTTGACAGTTGAAGATAAAGAATTTTTCAAGGGGATCAAACCCCTGTCTCTTGGCGGACTTCCTGATATACAGGAAAAAGTGGTTGTTTACGGTTTCCCCCAAGGGGGCGATACCCTGAGCTTCACAAGCGGTGTTATATCAAGGATCGAACATCAGCGGTATTCCCACAGTTCCATAGAGTTTCTCGCGATCCAGATAGACGCGGCCATCAACCCGGGGAATAGCGGCGGCCCGGCAATTACGAACGGGAAGGTCATCGGTGTTGTCATGCAGTCCAGGAAAAACGCTGAGAATATCGGCTATATCGTTCCTGTACCGATTGTGAAACATTTTTTAACAGACTTGAAAGACGGTAAACATGACGGTGTTCCAGAAGACGGACTCATGGTGCAGTCCATGGAAAACAAGGGGATGAAAAAAATGTACGGCTTGACTGGGGATGAAACCGGTGTACTTGTTGTGGCGGTTATACCAGGCTCACCCACTGACGGGATGGTTAAGCCTAAGGATGTGGTGCTATCAATAGACGGGCACAAAATTGCTGATGATGGTACTGTTGAATTCAGGTCTGGTGAACGGACCAGCGGTACATATTATACCCAGCTTCATCAGATGGGAGAGAAACAGGTTCTGGAAATTAAGCGTAAAGGGAAAAAAATGAAGGTGGAAATCACCTTAACCAAAACCGCCCACAAGCTTCATCTTGTTCCCACATACAGCTATGACACACTCCCGGCGTATTATATCTGCGGCGGGCTTGTTTTTTCTCCTTTGTCCCTCGATTACCTGAGGGAGTGGGGCGGGGCGTGGCGGCGGAACGCACCGATTAACCTTCTGCATCTTTTATATAACACTTACCCTTCTGTCAAAGGTGAAGAGGTCGTCAACATGATCGATGTGCTTCCCCATGATGTGAATAACGGATATCATAACCTGCCCAATTGTGTGATTACGGAAGTGAACGGCACAAAAGTGAACAACCTGAAGGAGCTGATCGCTGTGGTTGAGGCTGGAAAAGAAAAGCCATTTATAGAGTTTAAAACCATGCTGGATAAATATATTGTCCTAGATAGGGCGGAGGCTGAAAAGACGCACAATGAGATACTCGGGATATACGGCGTGCCTGCGGATAGGTCAGTTGATCTTCGATAGCCCATCAAACATGTGAACATGTCTTGACAACTTTACAAATATATAGTATTTATGAGATTAAACAAGGTATAAAAATGCTGAATACCCAATCACCGATTCCACTGTATCACCAGCTGGCAGATATACTCCTCAATAAGATACGTGAAGGTGAATATCCGGCAGGTGAAAGGATCCCTTCGGAGCATGTACTGGCTGAAACATATGGTATTGGGAGGCCGACAGCGCGGCAGGCAACTGATCTGCTGGTCAGGAAACGGATACTCAAAAGGAAGAGAGGGGCTGGGACATTTGTCAGTGAACCGTCAAAAGAGGTGGATCTTTTTTCACTTGCTGGTACGATTTCCTCTTTTCAAAAAAAAGGGATTCAGATTACCACAAAAATGTTGCAGCCCATATGCCTGAAAATTGTTGAAAATGGCTCTGAAAATCCTTTTAAGGGGAATAAAGCTTATTTTGTTTCCCGGCTTAGTCTGGCTGAAAACAGACCGGTACTTATCGAGGACATATATCTTCATGCAGCGCTTTTTTCCGGGATTGACCGGTTTGACCTGGGCGGCCGATCTCTGTCACAAATAGTTGATGAACATTATTACATGCGGCCTGTGAGCGGGAAGCAGAACTTCAGGATAGATTCCCTTGAAAAGGAAAGAGCTGACGGGCTTGATGTCTCTATTGAAACACCTGTACTTGCGGTTCAGCGATTTCTTGATTTTCCGCAGATGGAAAATGGAATTTATTCAGAGCTTTTCTGTCGGACGGATCAGTATGTTTTTTCCCAGACAATAGGAGGATTTGAAGATGATTGACAGGGGGTATTATGAGGAGTTTGGGGGCGCCTATCTTCCCGAGATCCTGATATCAACTTTTGAAGAGCTTATTGAAAAGTTCCAGGAAGCGAAAAAAGATCCTGGTTTCTGGGGGGCATACTTGGATATCATGTCTACCTATTCCTGTCGGCCCACACCAATAACTTTTGCGGAAAACCTGACCAGCCATTTTGGTGGCGCGCGTATTTATATCAAGCGTGAGGACTTGAATCATACTGGGGCTCACAAGGCGAACAATGTGATGGGGCAAGGGCTACTTGTCAAACGGATGGGAAAAACCCGGGTTATTGCTGAGACAGGGGCAGGACAGCACGGCATGGCTACGGCTACAATGGCTGCCCGGATGGGATTTAAATGCACGATCTACATGGGTGAAGTGGATGTCCAGCGGCAGCGGCCGAATGTCTTCTGGATGGAGCGTCTGGGGGCAGAGGTTGTACCGGTTACTGATGGAACCCGTATATTGAAGGACGCCATTAATGAAGCTTTCCGAGACTGGGTAACCAATATGGACACGACCCATTATGTGCTCGGTACAGCATGCGGACCACACCCGTTTCCGGAGATGGTGTCGTATTTCCAGTCGATTATCGGCAAAGAGGCCCGGGAGCAGATTCTTGCAACAGAAGGTAAGCTTCCGGACCGGGTTTACGCATGCGTGGGCGGGGGGTCCAATGCCATGGGCATCTTCCAGGGATTTATGGATGATAAAACCGAGCTGGTGGGAGTTGAAGCAGGCGGCAGGGGGCTAGACACTGGTCAGCATGCCAGCCGGCTTTCATCAGAGGACGCGAGTGTCGGTGTTGCCCAGGGATATAAAACGTATTTTCTCCAAGATAGTGACGGCCAGATGAATGAGACCCACAGTGTGGCTGCTGGTCTTGATTATGTGGGAGTCTCTCCTATTTTGGCCCACCTTAAGGAAACGGGGCGTGTCCGGTTCGAGGCTGCCACAGACACGGAAGTAGTGGACGCCCTGTCATTGACCATAAAAAAGGAAGGGCTGATTCCCGCCCTTGAATCCGCCCATGCGTTTGTTCAGGCATTCAAGGAAGCGCCTGCCATGGCAAAAGAAGATATTGTCCTGATTAACCAGTCAGGAAGGGGTGACAAGGACATCTTTACGGTGGCAGACGCGTTTGACGATCCCACATGGCAAGCATTTATCAGGGAGAAAGCGGAGGAATACAATGCTTGAAACATATCTGAAAAAAAAGCTGGAAGAGAAGTCGATTCTTTTGATGACCCATATTGTCCTTGGATACCCGACCTTTGAGGATTCGTTTAAGATCATTGAAAAGATGGTCAAGGCAGGTGTGGACCTGATGGAACTGCAGATTCCGTTTTCTGAACCAATAGCAGACGGTCCCGTGATTCTTCGTGCCAATCAGAAATCCCTGGCTAGTGGGTCGCGTGTAAAGAAATGTCTTGATTTTGCTGAAAAAATCACGGGTGAATTCAACATACCGTTTCTTTTTATGACCTACTATAATATACTCTTTAAATTCGGGGTTGACACGTTTGCTTTGGAGATGAAAAAGAGGGGGCTCAAGGGTGCTATTGTTCCGGATCTCCCCCCTGAAGAGGGGAAGGATTACCTTGAAGCCATGGAGCAGCACAGTCTCGCGCCGATTTTTATCTTTTCCCCAACCACACCCGATGAACGGATGACCTATCTGGCTCAATTTGGAAAAGGATTTATCTACTGCGTGGCAAGAAAAGGGGTTACTGGCGCCCAGACAACATTCTCAGAGCATTTGGATGCTTATTTGGACAGGTGCAGAAACGCCACCAATCTTCCCCTGGCTCTTGGTTTCGGGGTCAAGGAGAAAGCAGACGTCGATTTTTTAACAGGCAAAGCTGACATCGCAGTTATCGGCACCCAGACCATACGCCTGGTTGAAGAGAATGGGGTTGGTGCTGTAGGGGAATTTATAAGAGGACTCAGGGGATAAAGAGAATAGGTCTGAGGAAAAACTAGATGCTGGATGCTAGATGGCTGGTCGTAGTGAAGCGGAGATCCCGCTGTTGTTTAGCGGGAATTCTAGATGCTAGATAAAAAATAAAGAGCTAAGGACTGAGAGATAAGCGATAAAATCATCCGTGATTTTATTTCTAGATACCGGGTGCTGGTTCAGCACCGCAAATCTTGTATCTAGCATCCAGTATCTTGTACCTAGCATCTAGTATTTAGAGCTGGCTGGTTTCTTACTGACCAGTGCTAACTTTTTTTAAATGACAAACAACCAGGAAGAGAACCATGAACCAAAAAGATATGCTAAAAAAATTTGAATTTATTGTTAATACGTCGCAAGAGTTTATGACCATGATCAACCGGGACTATGTGTATGTGGCAGCAAACCAGGCATACTGCAAGGCCCACAAAAGGAAGAACAAAGATGTGGTCGGCGCCACAATAGACGACGTCTGGGGCGAAGCAACCGCCGTTATTATAAAAGGCTATTTGCATGAGGCATTTTCCGGAAGGGAAGTGCACTATGAATCTTGGTTTGATTTCCCTGCCCTTGGCAAAAGGTGTTTTGAAGTCTATTCTTATCCGTTTGTCGAAGAGGGGGAGACGACCCATATCGTTGTTATCTCGCGCGATATAACGGAGAGGAAGCTCCTGGAAGAGAAAGCCTTTGTAGACCCTCTAACAGGGCTATATAATTATAGGTATCTGAACCAGAGGCTGGATGAAGAGTTTGAAAGGGCAAAACGGTACAATCTGAATCTCTCAGCGCTATTTGTGGATATCGATAATTTCAAGGAGTTTAATGATAAGATGGGGCATCAGGCCGGGAATGATATCCTTATCAATATGTCAAAAATTTTATGCAATTCAACCCTGTCATCACTTGGAAATTCCCCGCAGTTAAGGAAAGCTGATATTATCGCACGGTTCGGTGGCGAAGAGTTTATTATACTGCTACCAGAGACAAATAAGGCTGATTCCGAGATTATTGCCGAGCGGATAAGAAACACTATAGCATTATATAATTTTCCCCATTATGAAGAGAGATCAGATGTACGGGTTACTATCAGTGTGGGGATCGCATCATATCCTGTTGATGCAGCTGAGAATCCCGGGGACTTGCTCAAAAAAGCAGACCTGGCAATGTATGAGGCAAAAAATAAGGGGAAAAACAGGGTCTGTTCTTTTTAGAAGGACGAAGCTTGTGCCTTTATGTGTAAACGTCTAGATTTAAAACTTTCAGCTTATAGTTTATAATAGTATTAAATAGGAAAAACAGGATTCTGTAAAAGCAATACCTGAGATCGTATCATGACGTATTTTTTCTTGACTTTTGGTATAAAACATAATACGAACAATCATACAAAATAGTATTTTCCTGCAAAAGCCAAATCCTGAGAGATCAGGAGACGGAAAGCCACGGATCCTGTAAATTTAGGATGGCCGGGTTGCCAAGAAAGAGGAGCAACTCGGTTTTTTTTAACTTTTTGTTCCTCAAAAAAGAATTTGCCCCTCAATCATTAATAAAAAGAAAGAGTTACTTGAGAATAAGTTTAGAGTGATAATTAATTTTACACAATATAATAACTTACAAGATAGTTGAGCTTGATCTGAAAAGGAGAGTTAATATTTAAACATTAAAAAATAGCTGCTTTTACCAAAGATAAAGCCAAATCCCGAGAGATCAGGAGACGGAAAGCCACGGGTCCCATAAAGAGGATAGCCGGGTTGCCTTAAGTAATAGGGTAATCCGGCTTTTTTTATGAATTATAAAAATTCGAGAACGTTTTTCATATATTGCTTTAAATAAAGCAATCAGAACGGGGGAGAGGATATATGAAAACGGTTAAGAGATTAGGCTTTATTAGCCTGATAATTTTTGCTTTTACGCTTACACTTGCGTTTAATGCTCATTCAAGTGTAATAACCAACCTTACATTTTCCAACCAGACCAGTGGTGACTGGGGCGACAGAATTGTACCAGAGCCAGTCAACATTGTTCCCGCTTGTACAAACTTCTTAGACAATAGTGATTTTTCTATTCCAAACAGCTTGAATCAATATCGGGCTGATATTATAGCGTCATATACCAGTTCATCTTTTGATACAAAGTTTAGGGCTGGAGTGTTTACACAGAGACAGGTTTGGATAACCAGTGCTCTTTATGTTTATACAGTACACCAGGTTACTACACTGGATAGCCGGGTTGACTTGAAGACACAGGTAATCCGGTTCTTTTATTTTAAAGAAAAATTTCCATATCATTTAATATAAGTTCAGGGGGAGGGCTTATGAGTACAAATCAGAAAAAAAGATGGCAGGTGTTGTTTGTAATCGCCGGTATTTTTTTGCTGACCTTTGCGGGTAGCGCAGATGCATCAAACTTGATGGTACCGGGCAGTTACAGCACAATACAGAGCGCCATTGATGCTGCTGTAAATGGCGATACAGTAATCGTAGCTGATGGGATTTATACTGGTACGGGAAACAGAGATATTGAACTGCGGAGCAAAGCGATCACTGTTCGGTCTGCAAACGGGCCGGAAAACTGTATTATTGATGCCCAGGGGAGCAACGGGAGTACCCGCCGAGGGTTTAAAATATGTGGCAGCGAAGGACCTGCGACACTGATCGAAGGTTTTACCATACAGAACGGATGGGCTGAATATGGAAAATACGGCGGCGGTTTATATATTGGATCATCCCCCACGATCAAAAATTGTATTATCAGGAATAACCGCGCAGACGGAGGTAAATCACTGAATGCGGCACATACACCCCGCGGTGGTGGTATGTATCTCATGAATTCTTCGGCAAAAATAATTGATTGTGTTTTTATAAACAATCTTTCTAAAAGGGTGAATAGTGTCTGGCCAACAAGCTACCATGACGGGTATGGCGGTGGCTTGGAACTGCAGAGGTCTTCACCAACGGTTGTCAACTGCAGCTTTATCGGCAACTATGCCATGAGTGCTGGTGGCGGTATATACTCCTTTGATAATTCTTCACCGGTCGTCACCAACTGCACTTTTGTGGGAAATGTCGCTGCCAGGGAAGGACGGCAGACTGTGGGACAGAAGGTAAACGGCACTGGTTTTTATTGTTACACGAATGGAACGCCGGTTTTAACCAATTGTATTTTCTGGGGCGGTGTAGGTGATGATGCAGGTGAAAGCACGGAAGATATTACAGACAGGAATGGTAGCGGGGGTAGCACAAATCTTTCAACCGTTAATTATAGTGATGTTGAGAAAGGCTGGAGCGGATATGGGGGAACCGTTATTATTTCATCAAATCCTCAATTTGTAAATATGCCTAAATTTTGGGGGATTACTAATGGTTCAGGTTCAACCACAACACTTAAAGTGAGATCTGCAGGGATATGTAATGCGGGTGATGTTATTGAGATAAATAATGACGGTACAGCGCGGACCGTTTCAAGCGCATCCGGTTCAACAATCACGTTTAGCCCGGCACTTGGAAGTTCTTCAGGAAAAGATATGTTTTTCGCGGTATGGGGTCCGGGTGCGAGTGATATGAATGAAGACTGGCACCTGCAGGAGAACTCGCCGTGTGTTGATATAGGGAATAACAGCGCGCCGGGGATTATCGCTACTGACTTTGATGGTGAAGATCGTATCATGCCGGCGGGTGGACAAACTGATTTGGGTGTTGATGAAGTTTCTGCATGCATAGATACAGACGGGGATGGTGTGTGTGATGATGATGATGGCTGTCCAAGTGATCCAGATAAGGTTGAACCGGGTGTGTGTGGTTGCGGTGTAGCAGATACAGATACAGACGGTGACGGCACGCCTGACTGCAATGATGGTTGTGATAGTGATCCGGATAAGACCGAACCGGGTGAGTGCGGTTGCGGTGTAGCAGATACAGATACAGACGGAGATGGTACGCCTGACTGTAATGATGGATGCGTGGATGATCCTGATAAGACAGCTCCGGGTGCCTGTGGCTGCGGGATTCCAGATATAGATACAGATGGCGACGGCACGCCTGACTGTAATGATGGATGTGACGATGATCCGGATAAGACCGAACCTGGCGTTTGCGGTTGCGGTGTAGCAGATATAGATACAGATGGCGACGGCACACTGGATTGTAATGATGGATGTGACAATGATCCGGATAAGACTGAACCGGGTGAGTGTGGTTGCGGTGTAGCAGACACAGACACGGACGGAGACGGCACAGCTGATTGTAATGAC
>JANQFQ010000149.1 GCA_028277765.1 Desulfobacterales bacterium | reverse complement strand
TGATCCTTGCAGGCTGGCTGTGACGGTGCCCGTCATCCCGGCCAAGTGCAGTGGAGCGGAACGCGAGCCGGGATCCATTGTCGCTTGAATCGGAATATTATTCTGGATTCCGGGTCTTGGCCCAAAAAGGCTGGGCCCGCCCGGAATGACATCATTTTTTAACAGTAACTGATGAAAAAATAAAACCTATGAATTTTTGTAATTTTATAAATGAATCCTTTTAGTGTTCGTTCAAGACCTGGCCCTCTGGGGCAGGATCTTTAAAGGATTAAAGTGTAAAATTAAGATTTTATGATAACTTGCTGAAAATTAATATCATATCTATATGAATGAATGTTAAGATTGAAATGAATAGACATGAAAAAATGATCAGGTTCCTGGCATCAGGAGGGTATCTTGGATATACGCCTTTTGCGCCTGGAACAGTTGGTACGATTCCCGGCCTGGTCATCTGTTTTATCCTTTCATTAATAAATATATGGATTGCAATTCTTGCTGTAGTGTTGTTTATTATATTTTCCATCTGGATTGCCAGTAAAGCTGAAAAGACAGCTAAGGAAAAAGATCCTGGGTGGATCGTTATAGATGAAATCGCTGGAATGACTGTGACCCTTATCGGTCTCCCATTTAATGTTTGTTTTGCAGTTGCTGGTTTTATGGTTTTCAGAATCATGGACATCTTAAAACCATTTCCAATCAAGTATATTGAAAAAAGATTCCAAGGAGGGACCGGTATTGTTCTTGATGATATCGCGGCTGGGATCATCAGCAATATAATATTAAGAGCAGCGTATTATGGGTACCATACGGTCGTTCATAGCGTTTAAACTCCCTGATACGATCATTTCTGAGATCTCTGGGTTACAGAAGGATATAAAGGCCCGTGGATTGAACATAAGGTGGGTTAAACCTGAAAATATTCATTTAACGCTGAAATTTTTAGGTGATATAGCTATTTCAGATCAGGACATCATAAAACAGGCTATATCTGCGGCGGTTGAGGGATATGCCGGGTTTTCCATCTATGCCAGGGGCATTGGGGTTTTTCCGGGAGTAAAACGGCCCAGGGTTATATGGACAGGGATCAACGGTCAGCAAGAGCATTTGATTGATTTGCAAAAATCTATTGAACAGGGACTAGAGACAATAGGAATTAAACCGGATAATCGTCCTTATAAAGGGCATTTAACAATTGGAAGAGCAAAGGGGAGGCTTGACCCTAAAAAGATAGTTGATGTAATGAAAGAGTTTGGCGGTTTTAAAACCGAACCTTTTGCAGCTGACAGGGTAATCCTGTTTAAAAGTGATTTAAAGCCTCAAGGGGCGGTGTATACCCCTTTGGCAGAAATTGGGCTTGGATAATGGATGCCATCATGGAATGATGATTCTAAATAATTATTAAAATTTACCAGGATACAGGAGGATTTAGAGATGACTACAGACAAGGAAAAAGCGGTTGCAACCGCTATGGGTCAGATAGAACGTCAATTCGGCAAGGGATCGATAATGAAGCTGGGGAGTCAGGAAGTTATTGAAGTGCCTGTTATTTCAACAGGTTCTCTCGCCCTTGACAAAGCTTTGGGTATTGGCGGTCTCCCAAGGGGAAGGGTGATTGAAATTTTTGGGCCTGAATCATCAGGCAAGACCACCCTTGCGTTGAACGCGGTTGCAGAGGCTCAGAAACAGGGCGGCATTGCTGCGTTTGTTGATGCTGAACACGCGCTTGATACGATTTACGCGAAAAAACTGGGCGTAGATTGTGATGAGCTCCTTGTGTCCCAGCCAGATACAGGTGAACAAGCACTTGAGATTGCCGACATGTTGGTTAGAAGTGGTGCCATAGACATCCTTGTGATCGATTCTGTGGCTGCCCTGGTGCCCAGAGCTGAAATAGAAGGTGAGATGGGAGATTCTCACATGGGGCTCCAGGCAAGGCTCATGTCCCAGGCATTAAGAAAGCTCACAGCCACCATCGGAAAAACAATGACCACGGTTATTTTTATTAACCAGATTCGAATGAAGATCGGTATTGTATATGGCAATCCTGAAACAACAACTGGTGGAAATGCTTTAAAATTCTATTCATCTGTAAGGATTGAAATCAGGCGGAGCGCAGCCATAAAGAACGGCCAGGATATTATAGGGAACCGGACAAGGGTAAAGGTGGTTAAAAACAAGATGGCCCCGCCATTCAAAAACGCGGAATTCGATATTATGTATGGCGAGGGTATCTCCAAGACAGGTGATATGCTGGATGTGGGCGTAGAGGAAGAGATTATTGAAAAGAGCGGTTCTTGGTATTCATATGATGGAGAGAGAATTGGGCAGGGCCGTGAAAACGTCAAAAAGTTTTTTAATGAAAATCCAGATATTTATAACAGTATTAACATGAAAGTAAGACAGGCGCTTGGCCTGGAGAAAGGGGCTGACGATACTCCCCCTGAAAATTCTGATGGAGACGCAAATGACGGGTAATGAAGCACGCCGCCTGTTCCTGGAATATTTTGAAAAAGCCGGGCACCAGGTTGTCAGAAGTTCATCACTTGTACCGCTTGATGACCCGACACTTCTTTTTACTAACGCGGGCATGGTACAGTTTAAACGTCTGTTTATCGGCGAGGAAAAACGGAACTATACCCGGGTCGCTACATCGCAGAAATGCGTGAGAGCCGGGGGAAAGCATAATGATCTTGAGAATGTTGGATACACAGCCAGGCACCATACATTTTTCGAGATGCTGGGTAATTTTTCTTTTGGAGATTATTTTAAGGAAAAGGCGGTTGAGTTAGCTTGGGACCTAATTTTAAACGGTTATAAACTGCCTGAAGACAAGCTGTGGGTATCGATATTCCTTGATGATGATGAAGCATTTGGTCTGTGGAGCAAAAATATCGGTGTTTCAGAAGACCGTATTGTGCGGATGGGTGAGAAAGACAACTTCTGGGCTATGGGGGATACCGGTCCTTGTGGACCGTGCAGTGAAATCCATATTGACAGGGGAGAGTCTTTTGGCTGCGGAAAGCCTGACTGCAAAGTTGGGTGTGACTGTGACAGGTATCTGGAAATCTGGAACCTGGTTTTTATGCAGTTTAACCGGAACGAAAACGGTGATATGACCCCTTTGCCGAGTCCCAGTATCGATACCGGGATGGGACTTGAAAGGATAGTGTCGATTGTTCAGGATGTGCCGAATAACTATGGGACTGACCTCTTTCATCCAATCATACAGAAAGTAGAAGCATTATCGGAAAAACAGCTTGGGGAAAATCATGAACAAGATGTGGCAATGAAAGTGATCGCAGATCACAGCAGGGCTGCAACTTTTTTGATCGGTGACGGTGTGCTGCCGGCCAATGAGGGTAGGGGGTATGTTCTTCGGAGAATTATGCGCCGGGCCATTCGATACGGCCGGAATATTGGGCTGGTTAAGCCTTTTCTGCATGAGACATCATCCATTGTAATGGATATCATGGAACCTGCCTACCCTGAATTAAAAGAAGCAACATCCTTTATTACTAAAGTGATAAAAAATGAAGAGGTCAGGTTTTCAGAAACCCTTGATAACGGACTGAAAATTCTGAATGAAACGCTTTCAGAAATCAGGGCAAAAGGGGATAATGTTATCCCTGGTGATGTCATTTTCAAGCTGTATGATACCTATGGCTTTCCGGTTGATATTGTAAGGGATGTTGTCAGGGATGAGGAACTTGTCTTGGATATGGAAGGCTTTAACCAGAGGATGTCAAAACAACGGACACAGTCAAGAAGCACGACTGAATTTTCAGCCATAAGCGACGCATACAGAAAACTCTCTTCAAAAGGGATTAAAACGGAATTTTCCGGATATGACACCATATCATGCAGCTCAAAAGTGTTGCTGATGGTTAAAAATAATGATGAAGTTAAAGTGGCCAAAGAAGGGGATATTGTTGAAATTGTTACAGAAAAAACACCTTTTTACGGGGAAACAGGTGGGCAGGTCGGAGACATTGGAAAAATATTTAGCAAAGAGGGTGAGGCTGATGTCACGGATCGTTCCATAAATAACCCGTTGCCCCTTCCATTTTATTTGAGCCGCAGAGATCAATGCCCAGAACACACTCCCATCTTTGCGAAGAC
>JANQFQ010000148.1 GCA_028277765.1 Desulfobacterales bacterium | reverse complement strand
GTCAATAAAAAAAAGGGGGACGAATGATAAATGCATAGTTTGTCTGTCCCCCTTTTTAAATGATATCTTCGTTATTTCGGTATTGGTCTGTCACTATTTCTAATTTCTATTAATTTCTATTGCAGTAAATGAAAATTTTGCCCGATTTCTCACTTCTTTTTATTTCGTGAACGTAATATAGGTATAAATTCATCGGTAAAATGACTCGCGTGGATGCAGGATATAATTTTTTTCATTATAAATAAAAACACTGTCAGTACCAAGAAGAGCGTGCTGTTTTGGGCATTATTCAAGATACCTATAATTGAATTATATATGTAATAATAAAAGACTCCCTCTATGATCAGGTCAATTATCCCTAAAAAATAATGCCCTATATAAAAATAACCACCCCCGGGCAGCAGCAAAGAAAATAGCATTGTTTTTAGTTTGCTTTTAAATTTAAGCCTGCAATGGAAACAGGAATACTTACCTGGGATAAGATCCCTCGTGCAGCCCGGACATAAATGGGTAATCTGAGGTTTGAGACTAGCATCTTTATCAGGTTTTACAGTCTTCAAAAACGCATTAATCTTCTTTTTTTCTTTTTTCCTTATCCCGATAAACTTGATTTTATGGTGGCAAATTTTACATTCAACCACAAGGCTTCTTCCCTTTAGATATATTAACTGACTGCCGGAATATCGGATCTGGGAGATTGAGTTTCTGTATGAATATTTGACGGTTGTGGGTATGTGGAAAATTCTTTTGTTTGTAAAAATAAAAAGTGAGCGTTTCAGATATATAAACAGCCATAAAGTAAAAAGCTGTGCGCGATTGAACACTTGAGAATAGCCGGTTGTTGCGAGAAGTACTTCTTCATCAGGTTCTAAAAAGGGAGGTAAAAACGGCAGCTTAACAAGCAGTTGCCGCTGCCGTTTTTCTATCCCTTTTTTGTAAATATTTTTATGATTTGAAAAAATTACTTTTTTGTTAACAGGTAAATTGAAAATAAAATCTTTTAACATTGCTGATCAAATCTCCAACCGTGATGAGGGTTACCTTATCTGATTCGCTTTTTGAGTTTTTGTGTTTGAATGGTCCTGGTAAGTTCTGCTGCTCCCAGTTATTCTACCAGCTCTTTTTTCATCTTTACCGGTCTACTGAAACCTTATGGTTCTGCCATATTTAATGCTCCCTTGATTAGATCTAAAAGAAATAATTTTCGAGGATCAGCCTTCTTTTTCAAAAAGGAATAGGAACAAAAATTAGTTAAATGTATACCTTATTATATCTCTCAAGTCTATGATTTGCATGATTTAACGCTTCAGACTAGAGGCTGGTTCACGCTAACTATTTGATATTACCAAAATAACGTTATAAAAACAAGCGGAAAATGATCACTGGGAAATAAATATGTCAGATAAGATTATTATAAACTCAGACCAATCCCTGTGGATTCCTCAGACGGTTTCACACCGGCACACAGTCTCTGCATAATCCCTTTTTACTGATCTACCATAAAATCACCATGGTCTGATTATAATTCCCTATGATGAATTTTGTCATATCTGACTTGAGGCACTCAGCAAGAATAGTATATATTTGCCTGTCCCCTCTCCTAATTATTATAAGACGTTACAGCAAATTATGCAAATTAAGAAAAACGAAAACTGTTCAAATCATCATAAAATATATACAAGCCCTATATCTTTTATCTTCTAAAATACTTCCTTGAAATTTATAATATTTCTTGTATTGTATAAAAATTTTAATTTAGCATATATTTTATATTGCCAGATAATACTACCAACCTGTATAATGAATATGAAAATCGCTTAGATATGTTATGAAGAATCAGTTAAACTGTTCTTAACACAGAGGGAAAAAATATGCAGAAGAAAAAAATCCTTATAGCAGATGATGAAGAATATCTGCATAAAATGTATGGAAAAATGGTAAAAGGCAAGTTGCTGGATGAAGATTTTGAAATTCTGCATGCCTATGATGGTGAAGAAACCATGATACTTGCTAAAACGCATAAACCAGATATCCTCATACTTGACATCAGTATGCCCCAAAAAGACGGTCGAGCCATATGCAAGGAACTTAAAGAATCTTCTGACACAAAGGATATAAAAATTATTATGCTAACGGGCAAAAGAGTAACACAGAGTGACAGGCTTGTAGGATTCGAGGTGGGGGCTGATGACTATATAACCAAACCATGTGATCTGGAATATATGCAGCTGAGAATAATAAGAGCTTTGCGAAAGTAATAATAAGTTGTATTGATCAGTACTTGATTTTATATACAGTGTAAGATCTCATCGAGTTTCATTTGTTTCAACAATTTTAAATCCGAATATCGAAACCCGCCAAATCATAAAATCTGGCCGTAATAAATTCAAAATATAAATGTTCAAATGCTCCCCGACGACGGGGGATTTCGATATTCGGATTTTTAACCTTTATTTAAAAACATCTTTTTAATAAAATCTGACACTGTATGTAAAGTCAAATCTAGACTTTTACAATTTAGGCCTTCTTAAAATAATCCAGAAGGCTTCCAAAGAATCCTTTTCTGACCTCTTCCTTTTTTTCTTTACAGCGCTCAAAGAAAATTTCAAGGTTTTGAATTTCCTTTTTATCAAGCCATACCCCTTGGCAAGATGGACAAACATCAATGACTATCTGAGAACAAAACCCGTATTCTTTCATATTCATGGGTTGACTGCATTTTGGGCATTCTCGCATTCCTTCCTGCTTTGCTCTCGCCATGTTAAATGCACCATCAATGTAATCAGGTATTTTCTTTAATTCATCTGAATAATCATTTTCTATTGTTTCCTGGATTTTCTCCAACTCTCCTGAATCAAGCCATATGCCCTTACATTCCGGGCATTCATCAATTTCGATATCTGTTTCATATATCCGATTAATCAATACACATTTGTCCTTTTGGACATTTCATCTGGCAGCTCCTTTTTTGGGTATGATTCTATTTGTCATTATTATCTCAAGCGAAGGTGTTTGTTTTAAACGCCCTGTTTTAACCATGAATTTAACGGTTAAAAGCATTCATACAGTAAATCTTACAGCCTTTTCCTGAAGTGTAGCAGCAAGCATTGATAAATCCTCGGCATTTGATTTTACGTTTAAGCTGTTTTCCGCCATCTCGTCCGCGTCCTGGTTGACCAGTGAAATATCATTGGTTATACTTTCGGTCATATATAAACTCTTTGTTATATTTTCATTAATTTGGCTGATACCTGTTGACGCCTGGGTCACGCTGTTCGCTATTTCCCTTGTTGTCACTGACTGTTCTTCCACTGAAGCTGCGATATTTGATACAATCATATTACCATCATTAATTACTTCCGCGATCTTTTCAATTTTTGAAACCGTGCTTGACGCTGTGTTCTGGACACCTTCAATCAATCCTTTTATCTCATGTGTTGCATCCGCTGTCTGCCTTGCGAGTTCCTTGATTTCACCAGCCACAACCGCAAACCCTTTGCCAGCATCACCCGCGCGCGCGGCTTCAATTGTAGCATTAAGGGCAAGGAGATTTGTCTGTTCTGATATTTCAGTTATTGTTTCTGTGACTTTACTGATATCCCTGGCCGCGGTGCCGAGATTATCTACCTTTTCTGTTGTTTGTTCAGCGTGTGTTACTGCACTGGCCGTTATATCTCTTGCCTGTTCAGAGTTTTTTGCTATTTCGTTAATAGTCTCGGTATTTGATTCAACAGCTGTAGCAACTGTTTCCATGTTTATTGAAGCCTGCTCAATGGATGCCGCAACCATCCTCATATTCGCATTCATCTCATCTGCAGAGGATGCTACTGAATCAGATCTGCTGGATGTATTACCCGCCTTCTCTGTCATCTTCCCTGAAAGGTTATTAAGATTTTTAACCTTTTTCAGGTTTTCAATAGAATTGATCTTGATGGAATCGATAAGAACAGACATCTCCTTTCGCATGATATCAATCTGTTGAGCAATCTGGCCTAGTTCATCTTTTCTTGTAATATCCAGTTGTTTTGTAAAATCTCCCTTGGAAAGAAAGTTCAGGCAGGTGTTTATCTGATTAATCGGCTTAAATACAGCTCTCATAAACCATTCGACCACTATCATGGTGACAGTCGTCTGTATCGCTGCTGCTGCCAGAATACGTACCATTGATATGTCTTTCCACATCATCAGGCCAGACGTCCAGACCATGGTATTTGCTATCGTTACAATAGCCATACCAAGCTTGGACCGGCTGTTCGTCTTGTAAACTGCGAGTGTAATAATTAGGCCCAAAAAGCAGCATACAAAATGAATTGCGCAAATCAAAACGATATCACATCCTACCATACAGTCCTCCTACAGCAAGATTGTACGCAGTGTTATTTTTTCCTTCTTTGTTGAGTAAAAAATCCGAACTCAAAGAGCCCGATTATCTTAAGCTAGCCAAAAGGGGCTTTGTGTATCCCTAAAAGGGGATAAGATAGTAGATACTAGATACCACGCAGATCACTTCATTTTAGCGGTGAGGCTTTAAAGTTTAGAGTATGGGAGGGAAGGACAAAAGTTTAATTGGTTAAAATCATTATAAGAACCTATGAAACCAATGAGACCAACGAAACCAACAAAAACAAATTGCCCTTAACCCTATTCTTTAGCTCATCTAACATCCAGGCTCTAGCACCTAGTCTCTGCTTCGCTACGACCAGCATCCAGTATCAAGCATCTAGTATCAAACACCTAGCATCCAGGTCCTTATCAGGCACTATACATTTCGGCTCCCTTGTTCTATTGATTATAGGCACAGCCAATGCTAACTCCATGCTTACAGCGGGATCTATGGATGGTTCCTGAGAGCCAGGTTTTAAACTGCTTGAATAAAATCTCAGGCCTGCATTGTTCAAGTGCAGGCCAAATACTTTATTTGTCCTCTATGTTTGCGCCGACAACAGCAGCCATCTGCATCATATTGATCGTCTGGCCTTCTTGCATTTTTGTAAGGTTAGTGACCTTGCCTGCTTTGCTTTTGGATTTTGTATTTTTGAAGATAGGGAGTAATTTTGCATCAGCCACAATGTACTTGCCAGCATTCTCGGGCTTTCCATTTTCAGTCTTTGTCTGAAGTTTATTTTTTTTAATATAGTCCCACAGTTTTTTGGTGATCTCTGTCCTGGGAAGTTTTTTTGCTCCCAGTAACTCTGCCAGTTCTTTTTTCATTTTTACAGGTTTGCTCAATCCTTTTGCTTTTGCCATTTTTTACTCCTTCATGTTAAGATTTGAATAAAAATATCTCCGGGATCAGGTCTTCTGTCTATTCCGAAGATCCTCTTACCGGGGTTCCCTTTTAATTCACAAATTTTCAACTTTTGTACTTATACAACAAAAAAAGCCATAACATATTTATATAAAAAAGAAATTCAAACAAAAAAGGTGCATATTTTGTATAAAGTGCGGGCCTTTATAGATTATTTATTTCTATCAAAAAAACTGAGTGCTGACAAGCTATAAAAATATATTGAAATGATATAGCTTCATGTTATATATATTATTTAATAACAAAATGACATTCTGAATGGAGACTTCATGAAAGCAATAAGATTCGGTCAATATTTAATAAATTGCAGCATTGTCAACGAAGAAGATATTTTTGATGCATTAAACCTGCAAATGAAAAGAAATACTCCCATCGGTTTAATAGCGCTTGAAAATGAGATTCTGAGTGTAAAACAGGTTTTTGAAATTTTAAATGCCCAGTATGGCACACACAAAATGTTCGGTGAAATCGCTGTTGAATTAGGATACTTAAACATGCAACAAGTGCAGGAGCTATTTGAAATCCAGAAAACAAAACGACCCTACCTGGGAGCTATTTTAGTAGAAATGGGAAAAATAGACGAAGAAACACTCGAACAAATGCTTGAACAATTTAAAAACCTGGACATACATGAATCCAATTCAAAAGAAACATGATCAAGCTTCCACATTCGATTATTTGACTCGAATTAATTTATGATGATATTTTCTTACCCCGTTTTTGGTATAATTCATATAATTAAAAACATCCTGCTTCCCATCACCATTAAAATCAATACTTGGCCAAACCTTTATATAGCAGTAATCAATTGTATTCGTCTTCTTCTTTTTCTTGTTGACCTTATGTTTGGTGATAATTCGATATCTATGTTTTTTAGAAGAAAAACTGTAGTTCACACCTGGAATGCTTATTGACTTGCCTTTTTTAATGTTGATTTTGCCGTTTGCCGGATAATAGGTATTATTTTCTAAAAAATATAAATCCTCTGCATCCATCATATGTTCAAGATTAACGATTAAAGATATATATTCCGCTCTCATACGATATTGAATAAAGTTAGGTATGGAAATGGCCGAAAGGATACCGATGATAGCAATGACAATCATCAACTCGATTAAAGTAAAACCGGATCTTTTTTTCCAAAAGACATCATTTATATAATTCATTACAATTGTCTCCTATTCCCCTCCAGCAAAAAAGATATCCTCTGTTTGCCCGCCATCCCCACCTACTGTACAAAGCTCATAGGAACTCATTGTCGGTCTCGTATAATGAAATTCTTCCAATATATCCGGACCTATTTCATCTGAAGGTAAATAGGTGTCCCACAAATCCATCAAAGTTGGAGGAAACGAGCCGCCATGATCATCAGCATATTGACTTATCGCAACATCAATGATTATAGCGGCAGCTAATAGATTGTTTTCAGATGAAATGGTTTCAGCATCAGGTATTGGTTCTTGCGGATAAAGTATAAAATTTAACGCTACCGCAAAAACTAAAATGGCAACGACCGCTCCAATCTTCTGATGTTTTTTTGCTTTCTTTTCAAAATCCTTTTCCTGAAGTTTAATTTCTCTTTCTGATCGGTGATCTTTGATGTCCTGATCCATATAGTCAAATGCTATTTGAGCCAAACAATCGTGGCAGATATAAGCTTTATCTTCGTTTCGTAAGTTGACACACTCAGAACAAAAGGGAACAAGGCATTGAACACATTGGGTTGTTGCCTCCACTGCTGGATGATTTGGGCATTGCATCACTACTCTCCTCACCATATCTGATCAATACAATTAGCAGCACGGCTTTTAGCCTCAACAAAGGCTATATAGCTCATTGATAAAATTAAGTTTAAATAAATATAATTGGAACCATATTATAAGCAACTATATGTAATGCTTAGTTTATTGTCAAATCAAATATATATCCTGAATTACGATAAGAGCTCGTTTAACTTCAACTCACCGGTTACTTTATCTTCAGGAAACCCGGTTTCTTCATTCCAGCCAAAATTCTTCCAGTGAAATTTTACCATCTCTTCTATGGGCAGAGTGATTCCCTTCAGATTACCTGCTCCAAGGGGAGGATTGCCGGTCACGCGGGCGCCCATGATACAATCCTTTGGTTTTATACCGTGCTTTACATTAAACATCTGCCTGATGGTCTGTATCCGCTTACCAATTTCCATATATTCATCTCCGGAGAGACCCCATCCAGTGGCAAAATTCAGCATGGTAAACAGATTCCAGTGCGGTAGGCCAGCGATCTCTGCGAAAAAACAGCCCCCTGCCCCATCAGTAAGCATTTTATAAGCGGCAAGCGCCACGCTTTTTAATGCTTCATTGTCTGACGGGATATGTTCTTCTGTTTTGGGATATTTTGTAATAACAGGAGCCCAGGAAACTTCATCCCACAGGTACATCATATTATAATACATGCCGCTGCCGATAGTATGTTTTCCCGGGGCGGGATCTGCGCTAAAATGAATCCCCAAGAGCGGATCCATTTTTGGATCATGCATGCCAGGCGCCTGGCCCCCTGCATGAACTGCATACTGTTCGGAATTTTTTCCGATTTTCTCAGACGCCACTTTTATGCCGTCTGCTAGGATATCACCGATACCCTCTCTGTTGACCATCTTGTTCAACAGCTCGATAACCGCCTCGGCATCCCCCCACTTTAACTTGATCCCGCCGGTGTCTTCTTCAGTGATAATACCGTTTTCAAAGCATTCAATGGCAAAGGCAGCAGCTGAACCCGCAGCTATCGTGTCCATCCCCGCGCGGTTCATCATTTCCGTAATATAAAAGATAGCATCCAGGTCATTGATCAGCAGCAGGGGGCCAAAAGAACAGACTGATTCATATTCTGGTTTGTGGGTATGTTTATACCTTCCGTCACGGACATTACTGATATCACAGATGCCGCCGCAGCCGATGACACAGGAATAGCAATGATATTTTTTAGTTTCTCTGGCCAGAATATAATCCGGGTTCAACTTTTTATACTGTTTCATCCTGAAATCAGCCACAGACCCGCCCCAGTTCTTCACCGGGGAATCTCCGTTGGGCAATCCAATGGTATTGTTTACGACCGTACCATAAGTCTTGTTCATGGATACGGCCATCATACCGTCCACAGGGGCTCCTTTTTTAGCCATCGGCATGAGCATACCGATGAACGGAAGTAGGAAACCTTTAAAGAATTTCGGGAAACCCGCGTTTTTTACTTTATCCGCGAATTCCTTGCTGTAGGCCTTCATGCCGTCCGGATCCTGGATCTCTATTTTCTTTGCGCCGCCCAGTACGACCGCTTTTAACCGTTTTGATCCCATGACCGCACCCACGCCTGAACGAGCGGCCATCCTCCCGCCATCATTCGATATACCAGCGATCAGGGACAGATTTTCGCCACCCTGTCCGATGACGGCTACTTTAGGTTTTTTCTTCTTTTTACATTCCTCCTGAAGGATCTCCTCTGCTTCTACGGTATCTTTCCCCCACACATGTGACGCGTCTTTCAACTCAGCACCTTCGTCATCCACATACAGATATACCGGTTTTTCCGATATGCCCTTGAAAAATATGGCATCATAACCGCACCGTTTAATGGCAGGCGCAAATGTGCCACCGCAATTTGCATCACCCCAGCCGCCTGTAATCGGTGATTTACAGACCGCCATCCACCGGCCGGTCATCAAACTCCCTGAATCAGTCAGTAGTCCGCTCATCAGACCGAGGATATTGTCCGGGCCAAGTGGATCTGCCTCTTCCGGTATATGTTTGTACAAATAATAAGCACCCAGTCCCATACCGGAAAGAACGTTTTCATAAACACTATCCGGAATACTTTCATCAGCAATTGTTCCTGTTGTCAGATCGATGGTTAATACTTTTCCCATATACCCTTTCATGATTCTCTCCTTTATTTTGAATAAAATGAAGTACTTTGTAAATCATAAGTGCCTAAAGTTACAAGTGCCTAAAGTTGTGGAATTCTGCCATTTTTATAAAAAAACAACAGAGCGAAGCGATACCACAACTTTAGGCACTTGTAACTTTAGGCACTTTAGGCACTATATTTTCCCCTATCCCCCGGTTATAACCGAGAGGAAGCTGACCACATCTCCGTCTTTTAATTTTGTCCTTAATTTTACACGTTCGTAATTTACAGATGAAAACAGAATTTTTCTAAATAGCAGGGGGACACGCAGTTTCTTGTATACATCATTGAGGGTCGCCCCTTCCGGCAATATCATATAACCGTTTTCATCAATGTGTTTAAAACTGCAAAACGCAGGTGCAATTACTTTTACCTTCATGGCAATCTCTATACATCCGCATTAATTAAGATATGGATTATAGCATTGTTGAACAGGTTCTTGCAATGATTTATTGATAAAGAAATAATGGGCTGATATTTTTTTTTTGATTCGCCACGAATGACACGAATATGCACAAAGGGAAACAATATAATTATCCATTTTTTATCGGACAGAATTTACAGGATTAACGGGATAATAATGGCTTCAACTAAAAAAATAAATCTGTGTCATCTGTGTTCTGTTACACTCCTGAATAGATTATCTCAATCCAGCGATCGCTGGTAAAGTGTCCATCTCCCCAAACAGAATCAAGATCAGCTAAGGGTTTAGCAACGATTGCCTCTTTAACGGTTTTCCCTTCTGCTTTGAGTTGTCTCAACCGTTCATAAGCGGTCGCTAGCATTTGTCGGTAGGCTGTTAACTGTTTCTTATCCGCAATCGGACCGTGCCCAGGAATAATTTTCGTTTTGTTATCAGCCAGCGATAAAACTTTATCAACGGCAGTGATCATCCCTTTGAGGGAACCACCATGGTTAACATCAATGAATGGGTAGAAACCGTTGAAAAAGAAATCTCCGGCATGGATAACATTGGCTGTTTTAAAATATATAAAACTGTCCCCATCAGTATGGGCATGCGGCACATGCATGATGTGGATGGTGTCACCATTAAGATGGAATGTAATATCTTCCGAAAAGGTCACCACCGGTAATCCTTCTTTGGAAAGGCCTTCCTGCTTCATATCAAACTCTTTTATAAAGGAGCCAAATTTCAAACGTTCACGCACATTATCGTGAGAAAAAATCAAGGTTCCGCCTTTACCCAGTTTTTCATTTCCACCAGTGTGGTCACCATGGTAATGTGTATTAATAAGAAACCTGGGGTAATGACCGCCAACCGATTTGATGGCCACTACAATTTTCTCCGTCAGGGGAGCAAACTGATCATCTATTAAAAATGACCCGTCCCCGCCAGTAAACAGACCGATATTGCCGCCTTGACCTGTAATCATATATACCTGCTTAGTGACCTGTATCGGGATAATTTTCACTTCTGCAGTCTCTCCTGCCACTGCAAGAGATATAAACCCTGTAGTCAAAACACATAATACTGATATAATTTTACCAATCATTTATAAACCTCCTTTTTGCCACGAATGACACGAATGAACACTAAGAATAAGACATTTTTTGCCTGTCTTCGAGAGCATTGTGTATTTCGCCTGCCCCCGAATTCGTTGGGAAAATCCAAATCGAAATTAGGATCGCTATCGAAATCGTGACCTAAGGAAATCCCGTGGGAGAAATACATGGGCTTGGTCACGAAAAACTAATGGAACCGATCAATTCGATTTCGATCCTGATGAAACCAAGTCACAACAAATGCATCTGGCGCTCAATCTTCGTGCTGGTGATCCTCAATGTTCTATTACCTAAAAAAGGCGAATACAAGATTCGCCACTACGTTAAATGCGTATTTCACCTCGCACCATTACATATTCTGCCTCTACCCATAAATTCTGATAGAAGCAATTTTTTATCAATTATTCGGTTTTTTACGTAAAGAAAGGAAGCGCAACACCTAACCCATACCCAATAATTGTCACAATAATCCAAAGCGTTAACGAAAGGCCAAAAACAGGCGTCTCTTTTTTATGATTCCAATAGATTGAACACCAAGCAATAATCGTCAAGACATGGACAATAACCGCTATAATCACGTTTGTCATATTAATGCCATCTACAAAAAGAGCGCTCACTGTCGCACCGGTTAATATAAAAAGAAAAGTTACGAATAATACTGGGATAGTTTTGATAGGCATCGTCATAATAGTTATTTCCTCCTTTTTTTCTTATTCAATTCTCTTATAACTTTTATCACTGCCTGAAGGCAGCTCCCTTAAAACAATTTCTTCTTCAGAAACAGATATAATTTCCTGTTGTGATTTTTCGGCACTCCCTTTCTTCCCGTTTATTGAAATCATTTCAAAATAAATAACATCATCTTCGACACAATATTTTTCCTTGATAACAACCGAACTCTCCTTGCTGGCGCCTGAAGGAGCCTTCATTGTTATGATGGAAGTACCGTTTTTTTTAAATTCTATTATTCCGCCGGTCAGCCATGGCACTTCATATTTCCCAATGAGATCTTTCTTTGTAAACATCCCTTTTCCAATATCACCAGAACAAGTGTCATTCTCTCCGGCACAGCCACACGCCAAACATTTCAGCATCGTAATTAAAAATAATGAAAGTATAATTCTCCGCATTTTTCCCTCCATTTTTTTTATTAACACTCTATTTTTATCGTCAGTTCTTTAAAACTCCCTCAAGGTCTCATGAACCCCCTTATGGGTTTCATACCAAAACCCAAGGGCTGCTTCACGCTTGTCTTTTTCAAACAGGTCGATCCATTTCAACAGTTCTGGATCGTTGTTCCCCTCTACAGTCTGCTGCCGTTTTAAAAACGTATGGATAAAATCAAAGTTTCTTTCAGATTCCCAAAATATCGATGAATTCCGGCTGTTCATCTGACCGGCTGTAATACAGGTCTTTTCTGTAAATACTTGTTTCAAGTCATATAGGGACCCGATAATCTCGGGCATCATTTCTTCCGCCCATTTCCTATGGAACCGGCAAATGCCCAGGTTATCCATGATAAGCTCTGCTTTCATCCGCTTTGCATTTTTTTGCCCCAGTTCTCTGGGCGGATAGAAATCCCGGCCATAATGCATGTAGTATTTTCCCATGATGCTCATTGGCGAAAGCACACCCGGGGTCCAGTACTGGTTGGGCACCATCCACCCCTTACGTGCAAAAGCGGTGAATACCAGTGAATCCTTAACAGGCCTCCCCTTTTCTTTTGACATCTGCCAGGCAAGTTTCCTTGCCCCCTCCTCCAGATTAAATATCCCCCGCTTTTCAATGATCGCGTCAAGAAGTGCCGTGCCGATGTCTGCGTTATGCATGGACGAAGAAACCACATCAAAATCATTTGGGGTAAAAACAGGCACATCCTTTATATCCAGTTCTTCCGGCAACAAGGACTTGTCCCAGAGGCATTCCATGAGCCATGAAAGAACACCACCTGCGGAAATAGCGTCAAACCCATACATGTCTGCATGATGATTCAGCTTCTCAGCCGCCCGTTGGTCGAAAATGCCTGAAAGAGGCCCCATGGTCTGATAAGGCTCGTAATCCTTTTTATATTTGCCGTGCATCTTTTTGCATACTGCCACGCAGGGCTCACCGCAGGTTTTCTGTTTTTTAGGTTTGATGGTCTCTTCGTTGAACTGCTTCAGATAATGATCAAGTATAAACCGCTCATGAATATCCAGCCGCTGGTTCTCATCCATATAGATACTTCGGTAATTAAAGGAGAGCATGCTCCCGGCCAGCGTGGCATAGTTCACGCCAAAAGTACCGCCGGTTTGAAATTTAGGATCAAAGCGGTACTTTGCAGTAGCTTCTAAATCTTTGGCAGCCAGTTTCTTCTGATACTTGTTCACAAACCATTCATCTGCCACTTTCCGGTCCCTGAAATCATCATCAATAAACGTGCCGCCAAACATAACCGCCGCAATACCATGCTCCCTTAACAATTTGGTGCCAAATCCTCCGCGTCCGGCCCAGGTATCAACATGGCTGAGTTTTCCGTCTTTAATGGGAACAGATCCAATTGCCCCGAAATCGGTTGTCCCAGCAGCCGGCCCCACAGCCAGTATCCGCGGGTCGGTTTTATAGCGTTCGCCAAAGCATTCAAACACATGATCCATGAGGGCATAGATACCCCTTCTGCCTTGTCGCCAGATATTCATAAGATCAACAGGATAGATTCCCACCTGGATCTCTTCACCGTGAACCCTGTTAAGGCAAAGAACCGAAGGAGAAGGTGCCCTCCCCACAATAGACAGCATGTTAATGCCCAGGTTGTTGAAAACCAGCCCCGCACCGCCCATTGACGAGATATAAAAGCCCCCCCAGCAGGGAGAGATACCCGTAAAAACAAGCCGATTCGATCCAGGAAAGATGGAGCCCGCCAGAAGGCCTGTACCGATATTCAGGCTATTGTGCAATCCTGACAGGTGCAGTCCAAGATCGACAGGGCCAAAAAAATCGCCGATAGTGAACCGATCAATCCGGTAAAAAGATGTACCGGCGTCAACCAAAAGAACTCTTTGTTGGGATTCCATAAATCTGTTTGTCCTTTTTCCTGTTTAGTTTAATAAATATTACTGGCTGGTCTATACTACAGATATCAGGAATATTGAGGTGGGTCAAGAAACAGAAATGGCAGATCAATTCCTCCTAAGTTTATATTCCCGGCTTATATCCTTATTAAAATATCTTTGTTTACCAAATAGATTATTATTCGGATTTAAAGCTGTTAAACCCCAAATTCCCAATAATGTTCCGATGGGAAAACCTATTAAAGAAATAATACACAAAATAATTCCCAGTATGTCATACCATGATTTTCTTATAACTGTACCAGCAGCAGCTAATAATAATATTAAACCCAACGCTAACGCAAAAATTCCAAACCGCATATCCTTTATTAATATACATTTGTGGTGCAGATGAACCATTCTTTCCAGTACCACATTGCCAGCAACTATCAAAATTATCCTCAATTTCTTCTGCGCAATGTTGACATTTCCACATATGTTATCTCATAACCCGTATTTCTTAAAAGATTGTTTCACCATCTTTCGCTTTTCAACATCTTTTCTTAAACACACACCACAGCTAAAGAGCACAGAGGACTTTTTTTATACCGGCCAAGAGAAAGACTACCGCTATAAAATAACCTAATCGCTTTGCGATAATAATGCCATTTTTGGCACGAAATGCAATAAACGCCGTATACTTGGCTGTTTTTAAACAATCCCGCTGTAGTTTAGCGGGATTGTTTAAAAAATAAAAAACCACCTCAGCAAACTCTGCGGTGAAAAAATTAGATTGTCAACCATGATATCCGAGTTTAAAAATACGAACAAAAAAAGGACGATCGTAAGGACCGTCCCTTCCTGATCAACCTCTCACATTTAATTTTCCTCAAATATTTATTCTCTGCCAGCCTTATTTAAATATTAACTGATTTGCGTGGATCTGGCCCTAATTCCACTAGTTTTTTGTTGTAATCAGGTTGTTCCAGAAGGTTGGGCTTGGATGCTTTTTTTGTTTCATGGGCATCCTTAATATGAAAGAAAGAAATGGTTTCCTGAAGATGCCCTGCTGTGTCTGATAGCTCTATTGCCGTTGAGGATATTTCTTCTGCATCAGCAGCATTATGTTGCGTTACAGTGTCAAAATTTTGGATCGCTTTATTAATTTGGCCGGCGCTCAGTGCCTGTTCATTAGATGCTGCGGCAATTTCCTGGACCAGTTCCGCGGTTTTGTGAATGTCCGGAACAATTACTGCCAGCATTTCACCTGCATTTTCTGCGATTTCAACACTGCTATTCGATAGATCGCTGATTTCACCGGCAGCTTCCTGGGTTCGCTCTGCCAGCTTTCGTACAGCATCTGCCACAACTGCAAATCCTTTTCCGGATTCACCGGCTCGGGCAGCTTCAATTGCGGCATTTAAAGCAAGCATATTGGTCTGTCGGGCAATTTCTTCAATAATTGATATTTTTTCCGCAATCTGTTTCATGGCCTCAACTGTTTTTTCAACAGCATTACCTCCTTTTACAGCTTTTTCAGCAGATTCAATAGCAATTGATTCGGTTTGTCGAGCATTATCAGCATTCTGATTAATGTTTCCAGACATCTCTTCCATGGATGAAGAAGATTCTTCAGCTATCGCAGCTTGCTGATTTGCACCTTGTGACAGACGGCTAGCACTTTCGCTCATTTCTCTACTGCCAACAGCGACATTGTCTGAAGCGAGAATAACATCAGACACAATATTTCTGAGCGTGATAACCATCTTTCTCATTTCCATTAACAGCATTCCGGCTTCGTCATTAATAGTACTTTCTCCGATATCAATAGTCATATCTCCGGCACTGATTTGAGTGATGATATCCGTTGTGTATGCCAGACGTCTAGTGATAGAGTTGGTAATGTAAAATACAGCTGAAAGAAAAACGATTAAAATAATGAGGCCTGCGGCAGTTACACCACGAACGAATTTTTTGGTTTTGTCTAAAAAATGCTTTTTATTAAATGTAATTTCCAAAAACCCGACAACATTATTGTTAAAATCCCTTAGTGGTGAAAATGCTGTTAATTTATATTTACTGCTTACAAAAACAGGGTCAGTCACTTTTTTGTATTTTCTTGTGATATCTGTTGTTGATTGGTTCCCTTTAATATATCTCAACTCATCATCATAAACTGTAATTGACTGAACCAGGTTGTTGTCTGATCCCTTTTGTAGCAGGCTAAGTGTTTGTTCAATGGCTTCTCCATTATCCAGTATGATGGTTTGCATGCCAAGGGCTAGATTATCTGATAGAAGTTGAACGATAAATTGCGCGTCATCTTCCATGACACTGGCCGCCATTTTTTTTATTCGGGGAGGAAGGATAAAAACTAAAAATATTAAAATAATAATTCCCATCCCAATACCAAGAGACATGAGTTTAAACTTAAACGATGACGTTTTCATGGTAGCCCCTTTACGTTCACTGTTTGTTTAAAACATATGTTGATGATTTTGATAAGCTACTACCCCGGAATTTTAACGTTATTCTCTTAGACTAGTTTTCAACAATTTGATACAAATAAAATTATATTAAAAATGCCTTCAGAATTCAACACAAAACATATAAAGGACCTCTTTTTTAAATAACCGTTTAAGCAGCAGAGAAATTCCCAGATTATCTTAAGTTATTCCTAAAAAAAAGAATAACGCTGTTTTTCTGTTTACTAATGTTTTGCTATCTGGTAATATAATAGGAATATGAATATATTAATCTAACATGTATTTCATTTTTTATTTTTTCCATTTTTTTGTTTTCACGAATAACATAATCATAAGCATTACATCTAAAAGCTGGACATTTTTCAGAACCACGTTATGAAAGTTTTTCTTTGTTTTTTGTATTTTCTCTGTTGGTCTATATGTTTATGTGTTTAGTATAAAAAGTTTTCTAAAGTGTTTGCGCTGTTGGTTTTAGAACCAGCAGCGCAAACAAGACATCAAAACAGATTATTAACGTTTGCGAGGTCTGAAGAAAATGATAATAAAACAATACAGAGTGCTGTTGATATTTTTCTTGTTGATTTTGATGTCAGCAAATAAATCGCCAGCCGATGAATACAAGACCCTGCCATACAATATTCAGAGCGCGGTTTTGTTGAAAGCGATGGCATTTAATAAAAACTTGTCCGGTAACGTCACGATGTATGTCCTTGGCTCTGATGCTTTTGCTTCAGCTGTAAAAAAAGGGATCGGCAAAAGATTCGGTGCAGCCTCGCTGTCTGCCGTTAATTCAGGAGAGGAACTTCCAGATATCCCGCCGGATATTATTTATGTTGAAAAGAAAAAATTCTTCGGGACAGTGAGTGCATACTCCCGAAAACATAACATCATGAGCATAACCGGAAATCCTGATATGGTTAAGCAAGGTGTATCAATCGGTGTTTGTTCAAAACAGGGGAAACCAACCATATTGCTAAATTTAAAGGCATCCAAGCAAGAAAAAATCCAATGGAACCTTGCCATTCTTAAAGTGGCCGTTCAAATTAAGTGATCACAGCATGATGCTGTTTCTAATCACTATTTCCGATTTTTATATCTGCAGGTATGGTTTTTTGGAACAAGACAGGTGTTTCAAAAGTTTTCATCAAACCTATTGCATATTGACAACAATGGAGAATGATTGTGATGAACAAACATTTTTTCTCATCTATCCAATTTAGAATTCTAGCGCTGGTTGGGACAATCAGTCTGGTAATAGCGGTTTTTATGGCCCTGGTCTTTCCATTTAAGGCCAGCACTTTCGGAACAACACTGCTGTTGCGGGATGCGGAATATATTACCCGTCTTTTGTCTGATAATCTGGCAATTAGTGTTCAGGCATCTATTTTGGATGAAGGTGAATCAGTTCGAAATACTCTGGCTTCCCTGAATATTGAGGAGAATATCAAGGATCAGCCGGTACTATCAGCTTCTGTATTTAATACAGACCGATCATTGATTGCCAGTGTTAACAGTCGCGTAAAAGGGGTCACTGTACTTAGTGATAATATTACCGACAACGAACTGGCTGAATCTTTATCAGCGTATACCTATATCGATGAGGGTGAATGCCTGACCACCTTTTCTCCGCTTAATATGAACAATGACATTGTCGGATATTTAAAGCTAGAATTTTCAAAAGCGTATGTTTCAACCAATGTTCGAAGTTTTTGGTTGTTTGCATCCCTGGCCGGTATTGCCTCGTTTGTTATTGCCATGCTTGTTGGGTTGTTTGTCGCCGGTGTTATTATAACACCGATCAATCGAACGTCGAGCATACTGAAAGATATTGCTGAAGGAGAAGGTGACCTTGCTCAGCGGTTGCCAGAGAGCAATATTTTTGAAACCGGCCTAATGGCAGTATGGTTTAATACATTTGTTGACAAGCTCAAGGGTATCATCAGTGAAGTGAAAACAAATGCCGACAACCTTTCAGATGCATCTGAAGATCTCTCTTCAACATCACATACCATGTCTTCTATTGCCGAACAAATGAATCAGCAGTTTACCACTGTAACATCATCTGGCGAACATCTGTCACAAAATATCAACAGTGTCGCATCAGGCGCAGAACAGATGTCCACTACCGTGGATAATGTGGCAACAGCTATCGAACAGATGAACATGTCGATCAATCAGATCGCGACTGACTGTGAAAAACAGTCAACCGTGACTGCTTCTGCTGCAGAACAAGCACAAGCATCACAAGAAACCATGAATCAATTTGGAAAATCAGCAGCTGAAATCGGAAAAATTGTTGAGGTCATTACGAATATAGCGGATCAAACTAACCTGCTTTCCCTCAATGCAACCATTGAGGCTGCCAGGGCCGGGGAAACCGGAAAAGGTTTCGCGGTTGTCGCGGCTGAAATCAAAGAGTTGGCCAGCGAAAGCGCGGAATCCACCAAGCGGATTTCAGCACAGATAGAACAGATGCAAGGCAAAGCTGATGAAGTGGTCCGTTCAATGAAAAATATTAACAACGTCTTTAGTGAAGTGCAGACTATATTTCGTACCATTGCCAGCGCTGTGGAAGAACAGTCCACCACGATTTCCGGAATTGCACATAATATGGGTGAGGTAAACCATTCAGCGCTACAAATCGCAAAGAATATCAATAGCGCCGCTAAAGAATCAGACGATATTTCCAACAGTATTCGTGAAGTCGATTCTGTTTCTAGACAGACAGCTTCCAGTGCAGCTGAAACAAATACAAGCGCAAAAGAGCTAAGGGAGTTGTCAAAAAATCTTTCGAATATTGTAAAGCAATTTAAAATTTAAAAAATACCTGCCGTCAAAAGCTCTCCTTTTTTATATCAGACAGGATTTACAGGATTAACGGGATAATTACGTCTTTCCCACCCCCCAAAAAATCCTGATCATCCTGTAAATCTTGTTCATCCTGTCAAAAAAAAATTAAACTGGTCGATTTCCCAGATATCAAAAAATCATAGGTTTAATTTTTCCATTATCAGTTATTGTTAAAAAATGATGTCATTCCGGGCGAGCCCAGACTTTTTAGACGGAGACCCGGAATCCAGAACAATATTCCGATTCAAGCGACAATGGATCCCGGCTCGCGTTCCGCTCCACTGCACTTGGCCGGGATGACGGGCACCGTCACAGCCAGCCTGCAAGGATCA
>JANQFQ010000077.1 GCA_028277765.1 Desulfobacterales bacterium | reverse complement strand
AAATAATTTTATTTTTTTTAATCATACAAGGGCACGAAGAACACGAAGGGGTTTTGTCGGCCCTGCAGGTAAAAGGATGTTTTATCTTTATGTAAGCCATATGTTCATGGCTAATTCCTGTTTTTATTTAATCATAAATCTTTAGCTGTCGTCTTTCGCGAAGCGAGAAAAACATTTTTCTTCGTGCCCTTCGTGGTGAACATGTTTTTAATCCGTGGAAATCCGAGTTCTATTTACTGCTTTTCAAGCCAGTCGCATAGCAGCCGGACGCCAAAGCCTGTGCCGCCGGGGGGGCAGTAATCTTCTGCTTTTTTAGTGTAAGCTGGCCCGGCAATATCTATATGCGCCCATTGGGTGTCTTCAGTGAACTCCTTGAGGAAGAGCGCGGCGGTAATGGCCCCGCCCCATCTGGCGCTGCTGACATTGTTGATATCAGCCAGGTCACTTTTCAGCAGGGGTTTGTAATCATCAGGGAGCGGCATGTGCCAGCACCTTTCATGGGTTTTTTCACCGGATTCTACAATCGATTTTGCCAGTTTGTCATCAGATGAAAAAACACCGGCTATTTTCTCACCCAGGGCAACAACGCAGGCGCCTGTAAGGGTCGCCATATCTATAATGGTATCTGGTTTATATTGTTTCAGGGCGTAAGTTATGGCGTCGATCAGTATGAGTCTCCCTTCAGCGTCAGTGTTTCCGATTTCAATCGTTTTACCGCTGAGAGATTTAACAATATCGCCTGGCCTGGTTGCTGATCCTGACGGCATGTTTTCAACCAGGGGTAAGATACCGATAATCTTTGTTTTCAGTTTTAGATTGGCCGCAGTGATCAATGCGGCTGCGACAGAAGCCGCGCCTCCCATATCCATCTTCATGGTATCAAGACCACTGCCTGGTTTTAGATTGATGCCGCCGGAGTCGAATGTTACCCCTTTACCGGCAAGAACAATTGTTTTTTTCGCTCCTCGAGGATTATGCTCCAGAATCATCATTCTGGCGCTGCTTGTGCTCCCAGCTGAAACAGAAAGCAGGGAACCCATTTTTTTCTTTTTCATCTGGCTTTCAGTGATGACGCTTACTTTTAACTTGGCTTTTTTGGCAGCCGCTGAAATGGACCGCGCAAACTGCCCAGGCCGCTTATCATTTGAGGGGGTGCTCACCCATTCTCTTGCCATGAGTGTGCCGCTGCAGATCTTCCGTATGCGTGCTGGTAGGCGGCGCTGCTTTTTTGCTGTATCTGGTTTTACCAGGAACTTTAGCCTTGTCAGCTTTTTATCCTTTTTTTCTTTCTTGTATCTGTCAAATATATAATTTGCCAGAAAGGCGCCTTCCATCATGGCGCCAAGGACATCAGTCATTTTCAGCTTGACCTTTTGAGCGGCAGGCACAGCGAACAGAACATCTGATAGTTTCCATTTGATACATTTTTTAACCGCCTTTCCAGAGATCGAGCGGAGGGTTTCAGGGTCGATTTCCTTAAGTTTGCCGATCCCGAGAAATACGACTTTTTTTACTTTTACTCCCGGGGGGTTATAAAAAATCAGTTCCTGATTAGCTCTCCCCTTGAATTCTTTAACCTTTTTTGCGGATGTCACCAGTTTAGAAACATCACTATTATCATGAATATCCTTGTCTTTGCAGACAGGAACAATTAGTGTGGTCATTTTTTCTTTTTTTAGATTAATTGATTTTAACTGCAGCACGTTTTGTCTCCTTTGTTAATTGCCTCCAGATTAGTTCTTTCTTGAAAACAGTATATAAAGTTGCATATATAACATCTATTACATTAATAGAATTTTTTATATTACTATAGATTGCGGTAAGAGTAAACAGTACTGTTAATTAAATGACATTGAACGTAAATGAAATATTTTACAGTATCCAGGGAGAGTCTTTGGCTGCGGGCTTCCCTTGTGTATTTGTGCGGCTTGCAGGATGCAATCTAAGATGTTCCTACTGCGACACCACATACGCTTATGATGAAGGGACGGATATGGATATCAGTAAGATTGTCAGCAGAGTCGAGTCATATCATTGTCCTGTTGTTGAAATAACCGGAGGAGAACCCTTGATGCAGGAGGAGACACCGGCTTTGATATCAACACTTCTTGATTCAGGTTACAAGGTGTTACTTGAAACAAACGGCAGTTTTGATATCAGCACTGTTGACAAACGGTGTGTTAAAATTATTGATATTAAATGCCCTTCCAGTGGTGAAGAAAAAAGCAATGATTTTAAAAATTTAGACCGGATTAAGGATAAGGATGAGATAAAATTTGTTATCGGGAATAAGACAGATTATGAATTCGCGAAAACAGTTTTAACGGATCTAAGGGAAAAAACAGATGTTGATAGTATCATCCATTTTTCACCGGTGTTCGGCCAGATGGATCCTGACGTTCTGGCTAAATGGATTTTAGAGGACCATTTGAATGTCAGGCTGCAGATTCAGATTCATAAGGTTATATGGGGTATAGATACTAGATGCTAGATACTGGATACTAGATGCTGGATACTGGATGGCAAATCCGAAATCCGAAGCACGAAATCCGAAACAAATTTGAAATCTAAATGTTCAAATGTTCAAAACGTTAATCGATGCTGATAAAAAGGACTGAAGACTGAGAAACAACATGAATGAACAAGGATGAACAGGATGTATAGGATGTTTTTTTATCCTGCCCATCCTGTGTATCCTTGTTAAAAATATTTTAAATAAGACCAAATCAGGATAGTTTGTGACATGAAAAAAGCAGTTGTTCTTTTGAGCGGGGGGCTGGATTCAACGACAGTCATGGCTATTGCCATGAGCGAAGGGTTTAACGTTTACAGCCTCAGTTTTTCCTATGGGCAGCGGCATTCAATTGAGCTTGATGCGTCAAAAAGAGTGGCCAATGCCATGGGAGCCCGGGATCACCTTGTGATGAATATCGATCTTTCTAGCTTTGGCGGTTCAGCCCTGACATCAGATATGGATGTGCCCAAACAAAGGGCGGAACAGGATATGGTGGCATCGGGAATACCTGTCACTTATGTGCCGGCGCGGAACACTATCTTCCTTTCTTTTGCCCTTGCTTGGGCAGAGGTTCTGGGAGCACAGGATATCTTTATTGGAGTCAACGCGGTTGACTACAGCGGTTATCCTGACTGCAGACCAGAATATGTGGCTGCCTTTGAAAAGATGGCAAACCTGGCAACAAAAGCAGGGGTTGAGGGGGCTGAAAAGATCAGGATAAGAACGCCCCTGATCAACCTGACAAAAGCGGAGATTATAAAAAAAGGTATTGAACTGGGGGTCGATTATGCCATGACACACAGCTGTTATGATCCTTCTCCTAAAGGGGTCGCCTGCGGGGAGTGTGACAGTTGTGCGCTCAGAAAAAAGGGGTTTGAAGAAGTAGGGGTAAAAGATCCATGGGCATAAGGTGAAATCCAACAAATGTACTAACCACAGAGAACTTGATCTTTTGAAGTTACAAGTGCTTTGTATAGAGGAAAAACATAGTGCCTAAAGTGCGCTAAAGTGCCTATAGTTGTGGTATCGCTTCGCTCTGTCAGTTTTAAAAGAATCGTGGTCAAGAACGGGTTAGAAGAAGTTATCAGTGAACAGTAATCAGTGATTAGGAGATGACGTAGGGGCAGGTTCATAACCTGCCTAACCAGGGAAATAGCAGGATAAGGTGTGTGGACGGGATTTCCCGCTTAACAGGTTTTCATCTAGTATCTAGCATCCAGTATCCAGGATCTAGCAATAAGTGCCTAAAGTTATAAAGCTGAGTTGAATAGTGTCGTTTACTATTTAAACGAAACTTATGCCTTTTTTAGGTATAAAGCTGAGTTGAATAGAGTTGTATACTATTCATAAAAAACAAAGGATTTTAAAACAATGAACACCAACAATGACACTCACCTTAAAACGATTGGATATATCCTGTGGATCTTTGGCTTTACTGGGTCGCACCGTTTTTATTATGGCAAGCCAATATCAGGGGCGATCTATTTTTTTACCTTTGGGCTCCTCGGCATTGGCTGGCTTATTGATCTGTTTTTGATCCCTGCCATGGACCAGCAGGCAGATATGAGATTCCGGAGTGGACGCATTGATTATACGATAGCTTGGATATTACTTACGTTTTTTGGACTTTTTGGTGTCCATAGGATGTATATGGGCAAATGGATTTCCGGCATTATCTATCTGATTACTGCCGGTATCTTAGGTTTTGGTTATCTATACGATTTCTGTACTTTAAACAACCAGATTACCATTGCAAACAGCGGCTCCTAACCTAAATTTGTTACAAGCTTGCCTTTAATTGTTTTGCGCGTAACAATTTCTGCCACAAACAAATTCTTTGTATGAAAAAAAATTCTATTTGATAAATCTCCCCCAACCCCTCTTTGAAAAAGAGGGGAGTAAATCTTCCCCTTTTACAAAGTGGCCTCTTGAGGGGGATTTTTTTTGAAACAGTAAAGATTTCATGCTTCATTGTGATCTCACGAACATGACGGTTTATGGTAAGATGTGGGTTACAGTTTGTTGATGGCTTTGGCTTTGAGAAATTGAAATACAGCGGCGCCTTCTTTTTCAGCCTTTTCCTTTCCTGCAGCAACATTGTGAAAAAAGTCAATTTTTTCAAGATCGGTATTTCTTACTTGTCCGTTGAATAGTTTTATGCTGTTGTTGGTTGGATCGTATATGACGGCTGGCCCGTAAACCGTTTCTCCGTCCTCCCTTTTGACATTTTCTCCGATAATTGTGTAATGATTTATTTTCATTGACGGAGGCGGGTCTGAGAACTCGAGAATTTCTTCAAACAGGGAGAGCCCTTCCAACACCCCATCAAGGCTATTCCTTTCAAACGCGTGCAGGGTATCTTTATAAATTTCTTCTATGTCGGACCTGGTACATTTGAGATCAAGCATGTCCAGGCATTCCTGGCGGACGATCTCCAGGGAATCTTCCCTTTTGCTTACAATGACATCTTTATCGATAAGAATTTTAAAAATATTAGGTGGATACAGTATCTCTTTTGCTAAAGGATTTTTCCGTATGATAACATCTTCGATAGTTGTGTTGTATATGGGGAGTTCATTATCAAGCACGAGAATGTTCTTTTTCTCAGCTTCTTCATCTGTGAAATACAGTTCAAGCCCGCGGGTCCGTTTGCTTTTGCGGAAGTACAGACCGATTTCCAGGAGAGTACGCATGGTATCTTTATCAATCTTCTTCCCGCTTCCGACAGAACCGAGAGTGGCAAGGACTTTTCTCGCCAGCCGGTTAATCTTAATTTTTTTGAGCAAGTTCTCTTTAAAAGACATGGGAGTAGTCCTTTTGTTGGGTTTTTTTAATATGTTATCATGAAGAATTGTTTTTGTAAATATCATGATTGGGTTTTTATCAATATTGACCGTCACACGTTATTGCTGTATGATATTATATTGAACGGTTCAAAAAACTACGTTGTGGTCTGCAGCAACATTACTTCGGCAGCATATTTTTATATACTGAACTGAGGATGATGGATTATGGTGGTAGTTCCTATTTCAGGTAAGATAAGCTGGAAAAACCCGCCAATTATTACCATATGTCTAATTTTAATCAATTGTTTTATATATTTCATTTTTCAGCTTAATGATAATGATTACTATATGACGGTTGAAAGATATTATTTTACTTGCGGCCTGGCAGAAATTGAAGTGCCACGATATGACATATACCTCAAGGACAAGGACGGAGGGGTACCGGATATCCAAGCTGACGAGGCCATGGATGAAGATCAACTTTTCGGTCTTTATATGAAAATGAGACAGGATGGTCTGTTTCTCAAAAAGCTTCACGAAGAAGAGATAATTACGGAAGCAGACCGGATATATGAAGAATGGAAGGATTTGAGGGCTGAATATGAGGAACTTCAGTCAAAAATGTTTTCAATATCATACGGATTGATACCTGCCAAAAAACGGATTTTCACATTTTTTTCCTATATGTTTCTCCACGGGAGCATTGACCACCTTATCGGCAATATGATGTTTTTATGGCTTATCGGATGCATTCTTGAAATGGGCTCAGGAAGGCTTGTTTATTGTTTTACATATATACTTACTGGATTAGGGGGAGCACTTTTTTTCTGGCTACTCAATATGTACAGCATGATTCCGCTTGTGGGTGCTTCAGGCGCTATATCTGGAATCATGGGCGCTTTTACTGTGATGTTTGGCAAGGACAGGGTAAAAGTGTTTTATTCCCTTGGTTTCTATTTTAATTATGTCAGGTTCTCGGGATTGTTTCTTCTACCCATATGGATAGGAAAAGAGTGTTGTTATCTCTTTTTTGGCCCTGAGAGCAATGTCGCGTATGATGTTCATATCGGGGGCATCGTTAGCGGAGTCTTTATCGGTTTTTTGGCCCTGAAGTTTTTTGGTCGTCGCGAAAAGGACATGTTTAAGGAAGAACCAGAGGATGAAGTGGCACCTCTGCTCGCAAAAGCCATGCAGTGTGTCGGCGAGCTGGATATGGAGGGGGGACGCAAGGCGCTTAAACTTGTTTTTGAGAAAGAGCCGGATAATTTAAAAGCCCTCCAAGCCCTGTTTAACATTGAAAAGCACGAGCCTGAAGACACCCGTTTCCATGACGCCGCGAAAAACCTGCTGCACAACCTGTGTATGAACAAGGTGATGCACGGAGAGGTGTTCAAGGTATACAGCGAGTATATTCGTTTAACCAAGCCACGACTTACTCCTAGATTTTATGTAAGACTCAGTTCAATAATGGCGTCAACCGGCCATATCCCGCATGCTGAAAAAATAGCGATCATGCTTTTTAATAATAAACCTGAAGTGGCGGGTTTGCCGTCAGTACTGCTTAAACTCGCGAGGCTTCTTGATAAGGAGGATGATAAGAAGAGTAAAAAGATGTATAAAATGATCCAGACAAAATATCCTGATTCAAGAGAGGCGCATATAGCGGGAAGAGCCTTAACCCGGTAGTGTGGACAGGTAATTGCCTGCCTGTTGAACAATGTCATGGTCAGGAAATTTTTTTATAATGGCATTGAGAATTTTTTTCGCTTTTGCAGTATCCATCAATCTATCATGATATATCTGAGCTATGCGGAAGTAAGCGTTTGGCACTAGATTGTCTCCGGGGTACAGTTTTATAATCCGGTTATAAGCTGCCATGGCTTCCTTTACTTTTCCGGTTTCATAGAGCCACCCAGCGACAGCAAAAATGTTCACAGGCGCTGAGGTGAATTCTTTATCGACTGAAAGGCATTCAAGGAAGACATCACAAGCTTTCTTTTTTTCTTTATCTCTGACCAGCATATGCAGATACGAGACAGCATGATCTGCCATTTGCGGATACATTTTTTTCATTTTCAAAAGCTTGTAATACTGCTCGGAGAGTTTAATGTTTGAAATATCGTTGGTATTTGTTGATTCTTTTATTAACGTAATAGCCTCATCAAGCTTTCCTTCCCTGGACATGAAATTTATCTGTGTGAGTAAGCCTGCTTCTGGATCGGGTATTTCGGGTTTGCTATTGCCTGACATGTTTTGAAACTCATCATAATCGACCTCGTATCCGACTTCCTGGTTATACTGCAGGAGTACATAACCCATCAGGTGATACGACAGTATCCTGTAATAGATCAGCAGGAACGCGAAAAGGAATACGTTGAAACCAACTGGAATGATTTTCATTAGAAGATTCAGCAAGACAAAGGGAGCAGCTCCCAGCAGTGCCAGCAAGGCACACATGGCAAAGTAGCCTTTGCCGATTCTGAATATCAGCCGGATAAAAAGATTCGGGTTAACCGCGTGAAAAACGCTCTCTGTGGCAACAAGGATCATGATCATTGCGGGGAGCAGCAGGTTTTCAAAGGTTATCCAGAAAAGTGTTCCTGGGGCTTTCCCGGTGTACTTTATAATTATAACGGTCCATATCAGTCCGATGAAGTATAAAAGCAGCAGCTTGAAAACTGGTTTCAGGCTCTCAGATACTGTCCCAGCGGTAAAGCTGGGAGGTTTCATATTGCCCTGAGCTGTTCTGAAAAGAACGGAAAAAGAATATTTTATAACCGATCCTACAAGGAGCAGTATAAAAATGATTTTCACAAGCGGCAAGAGTGAAGCGATCAGGAGCATGATACAGACACCGATGTTAAATAGCAGTGGAATTGGGTGTAAAGGGTAAGTAAAAAACTTTGGGAGTCTGTTCCAGAAGGGGACAATGGTATTGGCAGCGCCGATCCATTCGGCAGGGATGACGCATTTAGGGCACATATGAATAATTTTTCCTAACACATAATCGCCGGCATCTCTTTTTAAAACACAGTCAGGGCAGAATGATGAGCCGCAGTCTGAACATGTCCAGTGTGCTGGTTCTGTGGGGTGCTGTTCGCAGAATATAGTCATGGGTTATATCTAATCCTTTACCAGATAAATAATCCGTATTTTTTTATGCACCGGTTAAACACGCTCTTGATCTCTTTAGGAATAAAGCCCATCCCTTCCGCCCGCATACCGGTCATGTAAGTATCTATTTCCTTATCGAATTGTTTGTAGGAATAATCATTTTCAAATTCGCTGATGATGCACTCACACGCCTCAGCCAGTTGACTGCCTGACAGTTTCGCGCCAGGGGAATTGTTCTCCTGCTGCCCCTGTTTCATCCCGAGGATACAGTCTTCTACAAGTTTTTCCCTTGCCTCTTCAGGGTATGGATTGCCGGGTTCGGTCGCACCTTCATAATTATACTTCCCCATGTTAAACACAAAAACATACCAACCAGCAGCAAAACAGATGATGGTAATGATAATTGGCTTTAAATTATCCATTTTTACCTCGTTTGGTTGAATAATATTCTAATATTGATATTGAAAATTACAATTGAGTTGCTTTTTACAGGATAAAAAGGAGACACTTGTATGTCAAGTTAAAATATGAAAGGATCGTTCCAGTAAATTTACTATCATTTAACTTTTTCAGATGACTGATAAATCGACATACATTGAAGTTGCTGTAGCCCTTCCTGTGTATAAGATCTATGCGTACAAGGTGCCGGCTGATTTTCTGTCCATGGTCGGAGAGGGGAAACGGGTGCTTGTTCCGTTTGGCAACCGGAAGGTCACGGGATATATAATTTCCTATATAGGAAAACCAGAAAGGGAGGAGATCAAAGACATACTTGATGTGCTGGATGAACATCCTCTGTTTCCAGTCGAAATGATACCTTTTTTCCAATGGGCGTCTGATTATTACATGCATCCCATCGGTGAGGTGATAAAGGGTGCGCTTCCTGGCGGCATAAACCTTTATGATACCGCGTCTTTTTCCATAACGGAAAAAGGGCTGAAAGCGCTATCCTCAAAAAAAATCAAAAGCCCGCTGGAGAAAAAAGTGCTGGAGGCGCTGAAGCGGAAAAAAACCACATTAACAGGTCTTCGCAGAAAAATAAAAAAGGATGTGCCCGGTTCGCTGTTTTACCGCATGGAGCTGAAAGGGATTGTATCGCGTGAAGTGAAAATTAAAGGGACGCAGTCAATTTCCAGGACAGAGCGGTTTGTCTCCATGGTGAATCCAGATATTCCAAGGGACAGGTTTTTTGAAAAACGGAAAGAGATCATTGATACCCTTGAAAGGGAAGGGGAGATTTCTGTAAAAACGCTTGAAGAACGGATTTCTGGATCAACGGGTTATATTAAGTTCCTTGAAAGGGAGAAATATATATCTGTAACGCATAAAAGGGTTTTCCGCGACCCGTTGGGTGAATCTGTACAGTCGGACACACCGCCTGTTCTTACGAATGAACAGGAAAAGGCAGTGGAGGAGATAGCTGGTTCACTTGGTAAAGGATTCCGGACGTTTCTCCTGTCAGGTGTTACAGGGAGCGGAAAGACCGAAGTATATATGCGGCTGGCAGAAGAAGCGATAAAACAGGGGCGAACCGCTATTGTGCTTGTACCTGAAATTTCATTGATTTCTCAAACAGAGAGGCGGTTCAGAGCCCGTTTTGGTGATTGCGTGGCAGTTCTGCACAGCGGCCTCACCAGAGGTGAGAGATACGACCAATGGTCGCTTATCCTGCGCGGAGAGGTGGATATCGTTATCGGAGCCCGGTCAGCCGTATTCGCGCCATTTGTATCACCTGGTATTATCATTGTGGATGAGGAACATGATACATCCTATAAACAGGAGACTGGTTTGCGATATAATGCAAGGGATCTTGCTGTTATGCGGGCAAAACTTGAAAATATAACCGCCCTACTGGGGTCGGCCACACCTTCCATACAATCATCATATAACGCGACAATAAAAAAATTTACTGAAATAACGCTGAAAAAGCGGGTTAAAGAACAGCAGCTTCCTAACATCAGAATAGTTGACCTTCGGGAATATAGGGATGCCCGTGGTATCAAACGGTTTATCACGCCTGAACTTGTCAGCGAGATGAAAAGGGTTCTTGACCGGGGAGAGCAGGTTCTCCTGTTCCTGAATCGAAGGGGATTTTCAAGTTTCCCCATATGCGCTGCCTGCGAAGAGGTGATGAAATGTGACAACTGCAATATTTCACTTACCCTCCACAAACAGACAAATGCTTACAGATGCCATTTTTGCGGATTTTTCCGAGCAGCTGCTTCAACATGCAGGGCTTGTGGGTCCTCAAAAATACAGCTCCTTGGTATGGGAACAGAAAAAGTTGAAGAGGCGGTTAAAGCACTGTTTCCTGAAGCGGCCGTTGCGAGGCTTGACCGTGATACCACCAGCAGAAAAGGATCGATTATCAGGATACTGAGAGATCTTAGGGAGGGGAGGATTGAGATCCTTATCGGGACTCAGATGGTAACAAAAGGGCATGATTTTCCAAATATCACCCTTGTGGGCATTGTGTGTGCTGATATGTCACTAAATTTTCCGGATTTCCGAGCAGGGGAGAGGACCTTTCAGATCCTTGCCCAGGTCGCTGGACGCGCAGGCCGTGGGAAAGTGCCGGGCCAGGTGTTTCTTCAGACTTATACACCAGAACATTTCAGTATTACCGCTGCAAAAGACCAGGACTACAAGCAATTTTACAAAACAGAGCTTGGTTTCAGAAAAGCACTGAAATATCCTCCGTTTTCAAGAATTATCCATCTAAAAATTTCAGGGCGTGATAGAAAAGAGACCCGTGAGTTGGCGGAAAACATCGGGGAACGGAGCCGGAATCTTATGGCGTCTGACAAAAAGCAATACAACTACATGGAAATGCTTGGACCTGTTGAGGCGCCAATGGCAAAAAAAGCCGGCCGGTACAGATGGCAGTTACTTTTAAAATGTATTGATGTGACTCTGCTTCACCGTTTTGTCAGACACCTGATGTTTGACAATCGCAAGGCTGTGAGCAGAAGGGCGGTGAGAGTGGTGATTGATGTGGATCCGTTTATTATGATGTGAAAAAACTGGATGCTATCCTGTTTTTTTGCTTTTAGGCGCTGGATCAGGAAGTCTGGTTTCAGGAGCGGGTGGTTTATATGGTTTTTTGAATGAGATGGAGATGGTGCTGCTGTCCTGGTTGATTTTATACCTTATGTTTTTTTTCAGCAGGATTTCAACCTTGGTTGTTTTTTTGTCTCCTGAAAGTTCAAAGGCTTTTACAGCGCTGATGATGTCACTCTTTAGCGAAAGTTCTGTTTCTTCGGTTTCAATGGTTGTCCCGGGAAAAAACAATGACAGAAGTGAGAACTGCCGGACAGAAGTATATTTCAGGCGGCGGTTTCCCTTAATGATAATACTTATTGTGCTTTCATTCTCGTCAGCACTTAGGCTGATAATTTTTTTCGGCAGCGTGTCTTCTTCCTTTGGAACATTATTTTTTCGGACCGGTTTTGGCGCTTTTGCGAAAGAGACTTTTATGATGTTGTTTAAACGGGTTATGTTGTAAGGAGTTTCCTTTTTTAACATGATTTCAACCCTGCTGGGTCCGTTTTCCATAAGTTCTGATATGTTTACTGAAGTGATAATATCACTATCAACCCAGATGTTACGTTCAGTCTGGTCGTCGAGCCATGGCTTTTTTTTATTTTTGTTCAAAGATGTTCCCGGGAAATATAAATTCAGGGCCAAGGGTTTCTTTGCCTCAGAGGAGGCGTATTTCAAGAAACAGTTCCCCGCAACAAGAACACTTATGGCATTTGAATCCTCAGTGGTGCTGACTTCTGTAATCAGTTTCTGGTGTTCTTCTTCAAACTGGTAAACACGGGTTCCTGGGTTTGAGAACTCATTTCCATAACTGTTTTGTGCTTCTGAAAAAAAAATCGATGCCTGTATGGCAAAGGCGACCAGGAAAAAGCGGCATAATAAGCTGATTTTATTGTTTATTAACATAACTTGAAGCTCTGTGGTTTTCAAACGGTTCCTTTCCAAATCCTGGTGCCTTTGAAATATTGTATGAAAAATACCATTTTTACCATCTCAGGGTATTTTCATCAAAGGCCGATACCGTTTATCAGATTTTCAGCTTCAAGTCCAGATGGAATTAAAGAAATATCCCTGGAAGTGTCATTTATAATCCTGAATAGCATAATTAGCTGTTTTTGTAAATAATTATCAGGAAGTTTTTCAGCCCATTCTATGGCTATGACCCTGTTACTATTGAGGATTTCATCAAAACCAAGGTCTTCCAGTTCAATGATGTCTTGGATACGGTAAAGATCTATGTGTACCAGCCCGATTTTTCCTGGGTATTCATTGACAAGTGTAAATGTGGGACTGGTTATATAATATTCTTCAGGGACCATGAGTCCTTTGGCGAGTCCCTGTACAAAAGATGTCTTCCCGCTTCCAAGATCGCCGGTCAGGGAAAAAACCATTTTTGTTTTTAAGTTTGAGCCGATTTTTTGTCCAAGGAGATGTGTCTCTTCAAGGGATTGGGTGGTGATTTGAAATCTGGTTGAATCAAGGGTCATAGTTATTTCATCAGACCGCTTATCTGGCCGGGGAGAGCATTCATCACATCAGAAGCCAGGAAACCGGAGACCCCTTTTGATTCAGCGAGTTCATCTGCTGCAGCCCCATGGAGATAAACGCCTAATTGGGCGGCTGTGTCAGGGGAATAACCCTGGGCAATAAATCCGGCTATAACGCCAGTAAGCACGTCTCCCATCCCGCCGGATGCCATTCCGGGGTTCCCTGTGGGGTTGATAAATACTCTGCCGTCTGGATGAGCGATGACGGTTCGGGCGCCCTTGAGTACCGTATGGACGTTATATTTCCTGGCAAAATTAAGCGCTTGACTAACCCTGTTTTTTTGAATGTCATCCGGAGTTGAGCCCACAAGTCTCGCCATTTCACCGGGATGCGGGGTTAATATAACCGGTGCTTTGGTTTTCTTAAGAATATTGATATTTTCAGCAATGCAGGTCAATCCATCTGCATCAACAACAACCGGTTCTTTAGAGGCGGAGACCACTTTTTGAACAAGTTTTATGATGGAAGCAGAGGTGCCTATACCCGGGCCTATGGCAAGGCATTTCTTGCCGGATAGAATTTTCAGTATGTTTTCAGCAGCTGTTTTTCCAAGCAGGCCGTTTTTGGTTTCAGGAAGAGGAGCGGTCATTGCTTCAAGAACCATCGGCTCCACAACATGATTCAGGCTTTTTGGTATACCGAGGGTGACGAGCCCCGCGCCGGCTCTCATGGCTGAAATCGTAGTCATTGCTGCAGCGCCTGTCTTGCCTGGCGAACCAGCGACCACAAGCAGGTGTCCGGTGCTCCCCTTATGCGCCTCTGATGGTCGGAGCTGAATGATGCCTGAAGCCATGTCCCTGGTAATAAGGTTGCATACGGTCCCTACTTTAGCTGAAATATGCGGTGGAATTCCAATGTCAATGACTTCCAGTTCGCCAGTATAATCCGCTCCAGGATAAAGTATATGACCGACTTTTGCGAAAGCAAACGTGGCAGTGGCATGGGCCTTGACACATACACCGCATGGCTGGCCAGTGTCAGAATTTAGCCCCGAGGGTATGTCAACTGAGAAAACCGTTCTGTTTGAACGGTTAAGAAACTCAATAATTTCTTTAAAGTATCCTTTTACATCTGATTTGAGTCCTGTGCCGAGGACCGCATCAACCCATAACTGTTGCTGCATAAGAGAATCAATATTCCGGGAAAAAGATGTTTTGTCCGGCATTTCTATTACCGGGGTGCCCAGTGCATCCAGCAGTTCAAGGTTGGCGGCAGCATCACCTTTTACTTTGTTTTTTTCGGAAAGGAGGTACACCGTAACATTGATCCCTTTCTGAGAAAGATAGCGCGCTATAACAAAACCATCGCCCCCGTTATTCCCGCGACCGGCCATAATACCTGTTTTTTTGTTCCGGATGTCTGGAAACTGTTCCATGAGCATTTGGGTGGCCCCTCTTCCAGCGTTTTCCATCAGGACCATGCCTGGAATGCCAAAATCCTCAATGGTCTGTCTGTCCATTTCCTGCATTTCTTTTGCTGTGACAAGGTTCATGATTACCTGCTTATTTAATTTTGTTAAGGTAGGCTATAATTCTTTTATCAGCGCCAGCATTTCTTTTACGGCTTTTTCCATGCCGACAAGAACGGCCCTTGAAATGATACTGTGTCCAATACTGAACTCATCGATTTCCGTGAGCCCTTTAAATTTTTTAATCGTGTTGTAGCACAAGCCATGGCCGGCATTTATACCAATCTTTAAACGGCTGGCGAACTTGACAGAATCAACGATTTTTTCAAACGCCTGTTTTTTCAGCAATGGCGTTTTTGCGTCGCAGAAAGTTCCAGTGTGGATTTCAATCATCGTGGTATTGATCTGGTGTGCAAGCTTGATCTGGTCAAGGTCCGGGTCAATAAAAATACTGACAGGTATGCCGCTTGACTGAAGGGTGTCGACAGTCTCAGCAACAGAATTCTCATTAACAATAAGGTCCAGACCACCTTCGGTTGTTAACTCTTTACGTTTTTCAGGCACAAGGGTTACCAGATCGGGCTGAATATCAAGGGCGACGCCGATCATCTCAGGGGTAGACGCCATTTCCAGGATCAGCTTTGTCTTTACAATATCTCGCAGCAGCCTGACATCACGCTCCTGTATGTGCCGCCTGTCTTCACGCAGATGAACGACGATACCGTCTGCTCCGGCAAGTTCTGCGATAATGGCAGCTGCTATTGGATCTGGGTAAGCCACCAGTTCTCTTGCCTGCCGTAATGTGGCTACATGGTCAACATTTACTGCTAATCTGGCCATCAGTCATCCTCCATTTTAATTGCCTGATATAATGAATATATTTATATTTTATAAACTTCAAGGATAATTTTATCTGAAATGAAGACTCCTGTTTTTTAGGTAGAACGGGTTATTCCTGAGAAATTATGGAAAGCAGGTCTTTACTTTTTTTTTCCATTTCGCGGGCTTTTTCATCATCATGATCGTGATCATAGCCGAAGATGTGAAGAATGCCGTGGACCAGGAGCTGTGTTAACCGTTCTTCCATGCTGAAACCCGCGGATTTACCTTCTCTTTCAGCTGTTTGCGCTGAAATGACCACGTCACCCAGGATATGGGGAGTGATATCTGAAAAACGCCCTTCGCGCATTGAAAACGCGATAACATTTGTCGGACCTTCTCTGTTAAGATGTTCCTTGTTAATTTCCGCTATCTGGGTGTCGTCAACGATAAGAATGGAAAGCTCTCCATCAGGACAGTCCAAGGCGTTTAAGATGGCCTGAGCCGTTTTTTGAATTCTTTTCGGAGATATCCTTTGACTGTTTTGCCTGTTGTCTATCAGGACTCCCATGCTTTTCCTTTCCATTGGTTGAGGAATGCTTTTCAGGGTATTCAATACGGTGATGATAGATGCCGTTTAAAATTTTGTTAAAACTCCTGGCAATATTGTTCAGGTCTTTTAGGGTCAGCTCGCAGTTGTCTAGCTGGCCGTCTGAGAAAACCTGGTTGATCAGATTTTGAACAAGGCCCTGAATCCTGGAAGGCGTTGGATTATCCAGTGTCCGTGATGCGGCTTCGAGTACGTCTGCCAGCATGACAAGACCTGCCTCCCGTGTCTGAGGTTTGGGGCCGGGATATCTGAAGTCATCGATATTGACAGTCTCCTCTTCCCCTTTGAGCTGTTTTGCTTTTTCGTAAAAAAAGCTGATGGTACTTGTGCCGTGATGCTGTTTAATAGTGTCAATGATATCCTGGCCGAGTTTGTTTTCACGGGCGATCTCAACACCGACTTTTATGTGCGCAGTGATGATAAGGCTTGACATAGTAGGTGTAATCTTATCATGTTTGTTTTTCCCGTTTTGCTGGTTTTCAATAAAATAAAGCGGTTTTGTTACTTTGCCGATGTCATGATAATATCCACATACCCTTGCAAGCACCGGGTTCGCGCCTATTGCTGCCGCGGCTGCTTCCACCATGGTTCCGACAATTACCGAATGGTGGTAAGTCCCCGGGGCCTCTATCATAAGCCTTTGAAGGATGGGCCGGTCAAGATTCGCGAGTTCGAGAAGTTTAATGTCCGTGGTATAACCAAAGGCGAGTTCCATGAGCGGAGCCAGACCTGCGGTGGCTATTCCAGCCAGCAGCCCTCCCAAAAACGCGAAGGTCCAGTCCCAGGGGAGTTTGAAGTGGGCGTAATCCAACAGGTAGACATCAATGGCTGTTACAAGAATAACATTAAGAAGGCCCAGTTTCAGCCCGGCGATGATGAATACTTTTCGTTCACGACAATTCTGTATCCAGTAGGCTGCCATTGAGCTGTTCAGCAGGAAATAGATAAAAATATCGAACCTGTTGTTAAAAATAATCGCGGTGCATATGGATACAATCAGGGCAAAGGGGATGGCAGTTCCAATGCCGAGAAAGATGCATACGGTCATGGCACCGGCCGCTAGCGGTACACAGTAAGCAATATGGGACGCTGATACGGAAAAGGGGGCCGATATTTTTGCAACAAATACGAAAATGACCAGGGTGACGGCAATGAACAGCAGGTTCTTATTCTGGTTCCTCGTGACGATGTCATGACTTTTGATATGCAATATATATGTAATGCCAAGAAGGCATAGGAGTAACATGGCGATGCCTATGCTGCTGGTGATCTTCAGCTCGGTTGAAGCCTGCTTACGCATTTCTTGGATCTTTAGAAGCTTTTCTTTTGTAACAACTTCCCCTTTGCGGATGAGAATCTCTCCAGCCTTGATTTCGTAGTGAATAGGATCAATCTCATCTATTGCTCTTGTCTTACGTTCTTCTGTTTCACTCCTGTTAAGTGTTATATTCGGCAGCATCAACCGCTGCGTAAGGTCAACAACAAGCTTTCTGACAGCATGACCAGAACCTTTGAGCAGGGGTTTGCCTATTATCCTGACCATTTCTTTGGCCTGTACAGGCCCGTAAAAAATTCTTATGTTTTTATACCCCTTGATTATTTTTTCTTCTTTTGTTCCAATGGTTCTTAAGACGATACCCTTGTTGCTTTCTGACAGAATCAGCTCCTTGTTCCCAACCACACCGTTTTCAAGTATGACGCCAAGGATCCTGGATATAAGGTTTTCAATATCGGCAGAGAATTTTTCTTTTTCAAGTATGGAATATTCTTTATCACTCACAGGTATGCCGATCATCTCCTCAAACTGTTCCTTCATCTGCCATACCCTGTCATGGGCAGACGTTTTTTCACCTTGTACAGATGATGCGGGCTGTATTGTGTTTTTATTATATAATATCCGTACCATTGAAAAGGCGTCTTGAAGTTGATTTCTTGTATCATTTGCAAGATTGATGTCGTAGTCATAGACAGTAAGTACTGAACCTGCTGCCAGCCTTTGTTTCTCTTCGGTAAGTTCGATATCCGGAACTGTAATTTTTTTCAGGACTTTGATATCTTTTCTGGCGACATCACCAAGACTGTAACCGTGAGGCTTGACGATAAGACTGGGGTAAAGAATAATTGTGAAGAAAAGGGTGATGCCGATAAAAAGCCCCCACAGCACATTATTATCCAGGCTGAAAAGTTTTTTCACTGCGTCTTTTTTTATTTCAACAGGCATAGTTTTTATAATAACTTATTAAATATTCTATCTTTAGGGCTTATCTGTATTATTCTTTCTGTGTATCAGGATATGTTTTGCTCCTCTCTTTGTTCTCATAGGCCATTATAATATCCTGAACAAGCCGGTGCCTGACAACATCCTTTTTAGTAAAAAACGAAAACTTTATGCCATGAATATCCTGAAGGAGGTTTTTTGCTTCCACAAGTCCTGATATTCTGCCGGATGGCAGGTCTATCTGGGTGATATCTCCTGTTATTACTGCTTTAGAACTGAATCCTATCCTTGTCAGGAACATCTTCATCTGTTCAGAGGTCGTGTTCTGGGCTTCATCCAGAATAATAAAGGAATCGTTCAACGTTCTTCCCCTCATGAATGCGAGAGGGGCAACTTCGATTACCCCCTGCTGCTGCAGGGCGGCTGCTTTTTCAAAACGCATCATGTCATGAAGCGCGTCATAAAGGGGCCTTAAATAAGGGTTTACTTTTTCTTCAAGATCCCCTGGAAGACACCCCAGATGTTCACCTGCCTCGACAGCTGGTCTTGTCAGTATAATACGGTTGACCTTTCCCTTTGTCAGGGACGTAACAGCCATTGCCATTGCCAGATATGTCTTGCCGGTTCCTGCCGGACCGATCCCGAATACGATATCAAAATTTCTTATTGCCTCAATATAGTCTTTCTGGGCAGGGCTTTTCGGTGTAATCGGGTGCTGTTTTGAAGTAACATATACTTCATCCAGAAAGATGGTTTTCAGGTCCTTCCTGTCATCCTCGCTTAAAATCCTTATGGCTAGGTCAACATCCTTGGGATATATTGGATGTCTATCTTCCAGAATACCGTACAGCTGGTTAAGAATATTTCTGGCAAGATCCGTGGCAATGTTGTCCCCCTCGATATTAACAGTGTTGCCCCTGGCATTTATTCTGATCTCAAGGGCATCCGATATTCTTTGAAGGTTCTTATTATGTTCACCGAAAAGCTGTCTGGCCAGCGCGTTATCATTAAAAGCTAACCGGGTTTGGGTATTATCAGCATACTCATTCATAAATAGTTTGTTTTAGCGAAGCAGTATTCTTCCTTTCATGTGTGTTGTGTCTAATAAAAACTAAAGCTGTTCCAAAATCCGTTTCCTTGTCCTAATATGATCTACTAACATGCAAACAGGTTTTGAAACAGCCTCATAAAAATTTCAGGTATGATTATAACCTGACGCTTCGCGGGTCAAGTAATTATTTCAAATAATATCATATCTGCTAAAACTATTGCAAACAACAAATAATTGTTTTACATCTTTAAGCCCGAAGCGGTTTTTTCAGACAGGCGTATATCGTAGTTATCTATTTGATATTAAATAAGATAAAGATGATAATGAGTTTTGGCCTGAAAATTCAAATGAATTAAACTTTATGGGGAACAGGCTGCATGGATGTTATAAACTATCTTGATTTCATTCTTTTGAGTATTCTGGCTTATTGTATTATCAGAGGGATCTTTAGGGGGCTTATAAAGGAGCTGTCCGCTATTATAGGTGTTTTCGGGGGATTGTACGCGGCATATTCGTATTACCTGTATATTGCTGAGTTGTTATCAAGATGGATAAAAAGCATATCATATCAAAATATTATCAGTTTTTTGCTGATTTTTTGCATTATATTTGTCGGTATTAATCTCCTTGGCACGTTTATTAAATATACACTTAAGGTAATGCACCTTGGCCGTGTTGATAAAATTTCCGGATCATTGTTTGGACTGTTAAAGGGTGTACTGATCAGTGCTGTTCTCCTCATCGCCTTAATCGCTTTTTTACCGAAGAATTCAAGTACTGTAACCGAATCAAGGCTTTCCCCCTGCATTATAGTGGTTTCAAAAGGCATGATTAAATTTGTGACAAAACATATACAAGAAAGATTTTCTATAAATAACGAGGGATTAAAAAAGGTTTGGGAGATAGAAAGATAATTATAAGTCAACCAGATATTGATATGGTCAAGGGTCATGGTATTGCTGGTATCATTAATCTTATAAAAATGTTAAGGGGGGAGGGCGGATGTCCCTGGGATAGGGAACAGACACCTGCATCGATGGTTCTTCATCTTATTGAGGAAACGTATGAACTGGCTGATGCCATTAAATCCGGCAATCCAGATGAGGTGTGTGAGGAATTGGGGGATGTGTTGTTCCTCATCCTTTTTATTATCAGCATGTATGAAGAAAAAGGTAAATTCAGTATTGATCATGTTACAGAATTGAATAATGAGAAAATGACCCGCAGGCATCCACATGTTTTTAAAGATGCAAAAGCAGATACACCGGAAGATGTAAAGAAACGATGGAACCGGATCAAGATGGAGGAGAAGAATCACGCGGGTCTTGAATCGATTCTTGATTCGGTTCCATCCGGCCTTCCAGCCCTTATGCGGGCGTACAGAATTTCTGACCGCGCCGCGCGAACAGGTTTTGACTGGGACAATGTATCAGATGTAATAAAAAAGGTCGAAGAGGAATGGAACGAGTTTCTTTCAGCCATAAAGCGAAAAAACCAACAAGACATTTCCCTTGAGTTTGGTGATATTCTTTTTACCCTTGTTAATGTTGCCCGTTTTGCCAGAATTCACCCTGAAACATCCCTTGCCGATTCTGTGAAAAAGTTTGAAATGCGGTTTAAACATATGGAAAAAGCAGCCGCAAAACAAGGGGAAGGTATTGAGTCTGTTTCAAGGGAAGAATTTGATTTGCTGTGGGAGAATGCGAAAAAAGAGTTGATATGATTAAAGTGCCTTATTTTATAAATGCCTAAAGCTGTGGTATCGCTCCGCTCTGTCAGTTTTAAAAAAACTTACTTTTTATTTGTATACAGCTCCCCGATTTCCTGTAAATAATCTGCGAGAGAGTTCGCAATCAGTTTATGCCCAGTAGGATTTGGGTGAAGGAGGTCATTAGGTTTTAATTTGCAGCTCTTGTCTTGTTCTGAAAAGTTCTCCAGCGTATCGAATGTTTCAATATGTAACGTCTCAGTAACATTGCGGATATAATTATGTAAAGATATGTATTTATAATCCTTGAAGTCAGAAAAAATTGGCGTTACAAGCAGAACAAAACGGATTGATTTTTTCCTGCAGAAGCTGTTCAGGTTATCAAGGGCGTTTATGTAATCATGAAAATCCTTATGCTTTAGAGGGAGGCCGAACAGGAACCCTTTGCTTTCAGTTATCCCTTTGTCAACCGCTTGCCCTAGATCATGATAAAGTGAAGATATATTGCGAGTTCCTGAAATATTTTTTGAGAATGTGTTGTGATTCATTTCCTGGCGGATCTTATCTCGTTTTAGAGAAAAATAACAGTACACTATTCTTTTAAATGTCTCTGAATGTAATAATAATTCCCTACTTTTATCAGTAATGGGCATTCTGGCAGAAAGCCGGGCATATGCTTCCCATAGTGCAGCCCGGGTGTCGGCAAAGAAAGGATATAGTGTGTCAGAGCAGTATAACTTGTTGTAATCATTAAAACAATAGCCGTAAATTACAATGTCCGGGTCATATTTCAATCCCTTGTACATAAAATGGTTATATATCTGCACAGTACCGTATCCAGGTACCCCGAGATTTAACACCTCATATGTTTTATTATTCTTGCTCTCTTTGTTGAGAATTTGTTCAAGCTCAGTTGAATATGTCTCTTCCCGCAGTACACCAGCGCCATATGCAATGGAATCTCCAATAATGATGATCCGGGTAACATTCGGTTTTTTGGTAATTTCGTACTCCCTGTCCCGGAGGCCATCTGAATTATTGTCCATAATATTCGGCCTGAGTTCATAACCGATATTCTTATTGTCTGACAGCTTAAAACTTAATGGTGGCGTACGGGAGAATACGATATCATTAGTAGGAAAGAATTTTCTAAGTACCAACTCGCCGATCAATAGTAGGCATAACAGGTAGGCAAAAAAAAGAGTGAGCAGCGCTATCTTTTTGGACAGCCACTTGAGGACGCCGGCGGGACTTTTTTTTGTATACTTTCTTATATAATACTTAATTTTGAAACTCATTTTTGAAAGTGCTTAATCTTGGTTTATTAATGGTATAACAATTGTGATACAGCTGTCATAACTCTATTGCCATATGTTTTGCGAGATTGTTAATGCCAAAGTAGTATATGCTGGTTTTATTTGACACACAAGTGGTTTTCAGTATAAACAATCTGAATACTACCTTGGAAACCTTGCAAATGAATGAATCGGAATTGATAATAACATCAGGACAACATTTTTTTTGCGGATAATATGACTCAGGAAAAAAAAGAATTGAATCCGGAAAAAATGAAAATTACGCCGGCACATTATTTTCTTTTTTTCCTCATTTTTCTTAATATTTATGCCTGCTATAACATGATCAGACCCTATCTGGATCCGATTATACTGGCCGGCATCCTGGCGATTCTATTAAAGCCCGCGTATGAATGGATACAAAAAAAGGTTAAAGGGAGAAAAAACCTGGCTGCATTTTTATGCTGTGTTTTTTTAACCATTGTTATTGTGTTGCCGTGTACGGTGATGTTTGTTGTGGTCATTAATCAGGGGATACATTCATTTAAGGGTATTTATGAATTTGTCGCAGCAGGTAACTTTGAAAAGATCATTGAATATCCCTTGGTAGTGAAAGCTGTATCACTTGCACAGAACTATTTCCCGGAGCTCGACCTGAAAAAGCTTAACCTCAGCAAGACCATGCTGAATGCTTCTCAAAGCGCGGGAAAATTGCTGGTTAATCAGGGCGGACACCTGGTAGGCAATATTACGTTACTGGTTGCCAAGTTTCTTATGATGATATTTGCTTTCTTTTTTATTGTAATGGACCAGGAAAAAATATTTAATTATATTCTTCATTTAAGCCCTCTTTCATCTGAGCATGAAAAACAAATTTTGCATAAAGTTAAAGCTGTATCAAAGTCCGCACTGCTGGGAAGCCTTATCACCGCAGTCGCCCAGGGAACGGCAGGGGGTATCGGGTTTATGATCGTCGGTCTCCCTGGATTTTTCTGGGGAGCTGTCATGGCTTTTTCATCGTTAATTCCAGTCGTGGGGACCGCAATTATATGGGTACCTGCCGCAGGGTTTCTTTTTATATCCGGTCATTGGATTAAAGGTATTTTTCTGGTGTTGTATTGTGTCATTATTGTTGGTGTTCTCGATAATATTGTACGCCCTCTTTTTATGAAGGGCTCAGCAGGAATGAGCACAATGCTCATCTTTTTTGCCATCCTGGGCGGGATTAATATGTTTGGTCTTATCGGAATCCTGTACGGGCCGCTAATATTCGGTTTGACAATGGTTCTTCTGTATATATACGATCTTGAATTCGGATCATTCCTGAGTTATCAGGATAAGCACTAATTCTGGCTTGGCGTTGCATTAAACATCATTTTCAACCTTGGCCCTTACACAAGCCACCAGTGTTTCAAGTTCGTTTTTTTTAAGCTTTGCCAAAAAAACAAGATCAGCGTCTGTATTTAAAACCCGCTTAAGTATTTCTATCATCTTCTCTTTTTTCATAAGCAATATTTTTTGACATAAATGTTTCCTCACGTCAATAATGAAGATTTCAGTTGTTAATTTTTAGTGAAAGTGTATAAAATGTATCTGCCTCTGCTAGCGTAGGAGTAAATATCAGATTTCATTAAATGTTCTCAATATATAAAACAAATAGCGATCAGTACTTATGACAGGAGGAGAACATGTCAATTGAGGAAATCGGCATAGTTACTTTTTTGTTTGTGGTATTAAGTGTTATTGGATTGGTTATCTGCTATTTTATATTAGGTAAAACACTTAGATTTGTCTTCACTATTGCTGTAGTCTATCTGACAGGTCTCATGTTCATAACCGGGTTGATCGTCTGTTATTACGGCATGACGATTATCAACCTTCTTTGTGTTGCCTGTGTTATGGGGTTTGGTTGCCAGCTGATCATTTCCTGGTTCATGAAATATTTAATCACTCCTATCAAAAGTATTAATGATGGGCTGGAGTTGCTTTCAAAAGGTGATTTTACACAACAGATGCAGATTGAAAGGGAGGATGAACTTGGAAACATACTCCAGAAGATGAATATCATGACAGAAGAGATATCAGTTCTTGTTCAGTCCATTAAAGAGAATTCAGGAGACAACCTGGAGATGGCCGCTAATCTTTCAGATGTTTCAGGGCAGATGTCGGAGGATGCCAGCAGCGCTTCTCTCCGGGCGGATAAAGTGGCATCAGCCGCCAGGACGATGAGCAGCAGTATGAATTCTGTGGTTGCCGCAATGGGACAGGCTTCTGAGAACATCAGCATGGTAGCGTCAGCAGTAGAAGAGAATACTGTTACCATTAACGAGATCGCTAACAACTCTGAAAAGGCACGTACCGTATCTAATGATGCCGTTAGCCAGGCACGATATGCGTCCGGAAGGGTAGAAGCCCTGGGTATAGCTGTGCGGGATGTGGATAAGGTGACAGGCACAATTACTGAGATTTCAGAGCAGACAAATCTTTTGGCCCTGAATGCGACGATTGAGGCGGCCAGGGCAGGTGAGGCAGGTAAAGGATTTGCAGTAGTGGCGGGTGAAATCAAAGAACTTGCCAGGCAGACATCCGAGTCCACCCAGGAGATAAGGGCACTAATAGAGGGTATTCAGGGATCAGCAGCCAGCACAATAGCTGATATTGAAAATATTACGGGTGTTATCAACACCGGAAATGATATAGTGACTAGTATTGCCGCATCAGTGGAAGAGCAGGCTGCAACCACCAGTGAGATTGCCGAGAATGTCGGACAGGCTTCTAAAGGGATCAATGAGATCAATAATACCGTAGCAGAGAGCCTGGCGGTATCGGAAAAAATCGCGGAAGATATTTCCAATGTTAACAAAGATGCAGGGCGATTATCTGATAGCAGCTTAAGTATAACAACAAGTGCTGGAGAGCTGTCGATGCTGGCCGAGGTACTGCAGGAAAGGTTAGAAAAATTTATTGTACTTGATAACAGAGAGTCTTCAACGCGTGATGATAACACCCACTTTGATGTATTCAACTAATTGAGTGAAAAACAATTTGTTTTAATTAGTCCTATTGGTTTCATTCGTTTCATTGGTTTAAATAATGATGTTAACCAATCTTACTATTACAACCAATTACTTTGATTATTTCTCTAAGCTTTTTTATCTTCGCTAGAAAACTGTGTTTCACTCTGATCAGCATTTCCGCTAAACAACAGCGGGATCTACGCTATGCTCCGACTAGTATCTAGTAACCCCGCTAAAAAGAAGCGGGATCTCCATTTCACTACGACCAGCCATCTAGTATCTAGCTTCCAGTATCTAGTATCTAGATGTGCTACAGCATTTCAACACCCATTTTAGCGAGTTCAGACCGGACTGAGTCCTGGAATTTAACTGCGGCAACAATTTTTTGATTGATAAGACGGCTGGCAGCATAAGCCAACCCACTGGATCGTTTATCCAGCCGGCGTTTGCGGTCAATCTGGTCAAGGTCGCCGGTAAAAACAATTTTGGTACCTTCTCCTGCACGGGTAATAATCGTTTTTACCTGATGTGGTGTCAGGTTCTGCGCTTCATCTATTATTAAAAAACATTTCCAGAAGGTAGCGCCCCTGATATAGTCCAGTGGTTCAATATCAATCTTTTTTTCAGAGAGAAATTTTTCGATCATCTCTCTGTTGTCATCACTGGCGTCTTTTAAAAAAGAAAGATTTTGCATAATCGGCCTGAGCCAGGGGGCCATTTTATCCTTAATTTCTCCTGGCAGGTAACCCATATTATCCTTATCCTCCAGGTGAACCATCGGCCGGCTGATAAGAATGTTGCGATATCTTCTCCGTTCTTCCAGGGCACCGGCAAGTGCCAGCAGGGTTTTACCTGTACCTGCACCCCCTTCCAGAAAGACCAGCGCAGTTTCAGGATTTGTCAAATGATACATGGCAACATTCTGCGGCCAGTTGTTTGTTCCGTTCTCCAGGCCGGAATAAGGATGTATGCCAAAGATACTCATGTTACGTGGTATTACCTGAAAATGGTTGTTCTTTCGTATCGCGGCAAATTTTTCGCCCGAGGCTGAAAGCTTGTCAGGTCGTTTCATGTCACCATCCCATTTGCTGAGACATACGACAGCGCCGTTTTCAACGATTTCGTCATGGTCTTCTGGGGCATAGGGAAATGTGAACGTCTTCATATCAATCTTGTCAGGGGTGACTTCCACCCGTGGCAGGTTTGTGTCATTTGTGTTCTCAGCCTGATCCCTGTAATAATCTTCAGCTTCAAAGCCGATTTCCCTTGCTTTTATGCGCAACATTACATCTTTTGAGACCAGTTCTACTTTTGAATACTTCTTTTGGAGGGCGTTCGCAGTAGCGATGATCATGTGATCCTTTACTTTTCGGTCAAGAAAATCCATCTTCTCCCAGTTGATCTCTTTTACGATTTCCAGGTTGGGCTGATCACTCTGTCTCATCTCCTCAATAACCCGAGCGGCCTCTCTTGCGTCAAAACCAATATCAGGCCTTGACTTAAGACCATCCAGCTCTTCAAGAACTGTCCATGGGATGCAGGCGACCACCCCTTTCTGTATCAGATAGGTAATGCAGAATGGATCATGTACAAGGGCGCTTGTATCGACTATTTTTGCTTTTCTGTCTATTGGTGGCGGGACTTTGTTTTTCCGGTTTTTTTTCATATCAACGTATTAGAAGGTTTTGCCCTTCCCTACTTAAAGTATACGTTTCATTGTATTAAAACACAAGTTTTTAGAAAAATGATCTAAAAAAAAACGCCAATGTAAGCAAAGGATATTTTAGATTAACCATTTGAAAATTATATAAAAAGACTGCAGAAACCCCTTTTTTGTTTGATAACCCCTTTTTTTCTTGTTGACAAACAAATCGTCTTAAAATACTTAAAATTATTCAAAAAAATCTGTTATTCGATTTGACTAGGCAGATAACTATCTGGATTTTTTTGTTCTTTTAAGCAAGGTGTTTTTATGGGAGAACATTTAAATAAAATTTATGGAATAGATCTAGGAACAACCAATTCAAGCATTGCGTATGTTAACGAGTTCGGTGAAGCAGTCGTCCTTAACAATATAGAGAATGAATCCCAGATTCCCTCAGTAACTTTTTTTGATGGTAAAGAGATCGTTGTAGGAGAGGTTGCCAGGGAGAGCGCTAAGCTGTATCCCAATGATGTGGTGAGTTGCGTTAAGCGGGTTATTGGTGAACCTGATTTCTTTTTTCAGTATCAATCAGAACAATACAGGCCTGAAGAAATCTCCAGCTTCATACTTCGTAAAGTTGTTCAGGGTGCGGAGCAGACCATAGGTGAAAAAATTACAGATATTGTGATCTCATGCCCTGCGTATTTTGGTATTAATGAAAGGGAAGCTACCCGCAGGGCCGGGGAAATTGCCGGGTACAATGTCCGGCAGATCATAAACGAACCTACTGCGGCAGCCATTTCTTATGGGATTAAGGATGTTTCCGATAAAAAAGTCGTGCTCGTATATGACCTTGGTGGGGGTACCTTTGATGTTACCCTGATAGAGACGGAACCGAACAGTATTAAGGTCATCTGTACAGGAGGGGACCATGACCTCGGCGGCAAAGACTGGGATGACAGGATTGTTGCTTATCTGGCACAGGAATTCAAGAGCAGGACATATACAGAAGATGATATTTTGGATGACCTGGATATTTATCATGATTTACAGTTAATGGCTGAAAAATTGAAGAGAACCCTTTCCAAGCGGCAAAAGGCTCCGGTGAACATTAGCTATAAAGGGATAAAAGCGAGGTTTGATCTTGCCAGGACAACATTTGAGGAAATAACACAGTCATTACTTGAAAGGACAATCTATTTTACCCGTGACATGCTAAAACAGGCCAAGAAGAAAGGGTATCATCGGTTTGATGATATTATTCTCGTGGGGGGCGCCACGCATATGCCTCAGATCGCGGACAGGATTGAAGAAGAGTTTTCAATGAAACCAAGGATGTTTTCCCCTGAAGTAGCTGTGGCAAAAGGGACTGCTATTATGGGCTGGAAGATCCTTATTAATGACATGCTTGCTGAACAGGTGGCAAAAAAAGCCGGTAGAGATGATATAAATGAGTGTAACCTGGCCTACCTGGAATATCTTCTTGAGGATTCTTATGAGAGTCTGCTGGATGAGGCTATTCAGGAGATCGCTGATGAAACAGGAACCAGCTGTGAATCAATTCGGAAATCGATTATTAAAATTACGGATGTTGCAAGTAAAAGTTTTGGTGTGGTCGCGAAGAATGTTGAGCAGGGAGAATTTGTTTACAACATGATCCTCAGGAACACAGATGTCCCTGTGTCTGTTACCAAAACGTTTAATACTGCGGTGAATAGCCAGGGAGAAGTATTGGTACGCATCATGGAAAACAGTCTCGATATACAGAATGCGCCCATAGATCAATCTGTTGATATCGGAACAGCCGTGTTGACACTTCCGACAGGTACACCAAAAAATTCTCCTGTTGTCATTGATTTTAATATCAACAAGGAAGGGATGCTCGAAATATCCGCCAAAGAATCGACCGGGACCGCTTCCGTGGATGTGACATTTGAAACACGGGCTTTCCTTTACGGCGAGGAACTGGAAGAGGCCAAAGAAAGACACCGGCATTTGATGATACAGTGAGGCCTTGATTCAAGGAGTAAAAACCTGGTCATCAGGAACCGTGCATATTCTGGATGAACTAGCGTAGGGGGTTCATTGGTTTTGTTGGTTTCATTGGTTTTTTAATGATGTTAAACAGTTAAGCTAATTTAAAATGAAGAAAAAAAAAGGGTTGAAAAAACAACCCTTTTTTTTATTTAGACCATATTAATAGGGGATAATGATGAGAAGGATTACATTGGGAAGGACAGGAATTGAGGCTTGTCAGCTTGGTTTTGGCGGGATCCCGATTCAGAAAGTGGATGAAAAGCAGGCGGTGGAGACAGTATTGCACGCTGTGGAAAAAGGGATAGATTTTATTGATACATCCAGGCTCTATACCACAAGCGAATCCAGGATTGGTAAAGCGCTGCAGCAGACAGATAAAAAAGTGATATTGGCAAGCAAATCTTTTCAAAAGACTTCTGACGGTATACGGAAAGATATTGACATCAGCTTAAAGGAACTTCAAAAAGAATTCATAGATCTGTATCAATGCCATTTTGTAATGAATGAGATGGATTATGAAGGCATAATATCGTCTAAAGGCGCATTGGATGGGATGTTAAAAGCAAAAGAGGAGGGACTGATCGGCCATATCGGCATCACCAGTCACAGCCTGGATCTGCTTGAGCGGGTCATTGAAGAAGGGAAGTTCGATACTATAATGGCGTGCTACAGTTTTCTTGAGCCGGCTGCAATTGAACGTGTGATTCCTAAGGCTATTCAAAAAAATATCGGCGTCATTGCCATGAAATCCCTGTCCGGCGGTGTTATCCAGAATCCAACGCTAGCTTTAAAGTATGTACTAGCTCAGCCGGATATCATGATTATTCCCGGTGTTGAACATAAAGATCTTGTGGATGAAAACTGGCAAATTTTTCAGGAGAGCCATGCTCTGAGCACGGATGAAAAAGAGGAGATCAGGGCTATCCAGAAACAGTTTGACAAAACCTTTTGCCGGCGTTGTGATTATTGCCTGCCTTGCAGTGAAGGGATCCTCGTCCAGGTAATGCTGGGGATGAAACCGATGGTTCTGAAAGAAGGCTTTCATACACTGAAAAGTCCCTTAATCCTGGATGTTATCGATAAAGCCAGGAACTGTACGGATTGCGGTGAATGTATGGAAAAGTGCCCTTACGATCTCCCGATCCCTGACCTGATTAAAGAGAGCTTGGCATGGGTGGAGAAGCATCTGTGATAAATGCCAGTTGGTTAATGGCACACGGATGTCACGGATTCGACGGATTTTCACGGATAAAACAATGAATTCTTTCAAATATGATTGGGGATAAAATAGAAAAGGAAAATTTATGAAAAGAAGATCCGCGTTTATCATTCTAATAATGCTGATTTCGTTTGCATGCTTTGCTGATACCATTGTCTTGAAAACAGGAGAAAAGCTTGAAGTATATGATATTAGGGAAGAAGGGGACTTTGTATACTGCAGCACTGACAAAACGGACTATGTATTAAATATAGATGATATCAGTTCAATAGTAAGCGGGGGCGTTAAAGATGCCGCAGGTGCGTCAGAGAATAAATTAATAGATGACCGGCCGGGGTCTGGTTTGTCAGGCATGATGATCATTGGCGCAGTGGCCCTGGTTGTTGTTGTGATGGCTGTTATACTGATCACTATGTTCAGGAACAAGGAGAAATCTGTACCAGCGGCAGATCGCGGGCTTTATACAGATAAACCTGATGATGGCAAGATACAGCCATATGAGCGGAGTAGATACGGCTGCGTAACTGTATGGCTAATATTATTACTTTTAGTAAACAGCTTGTCAGCTGTGGCTTCACTGGGTATGATGATCTTTAAAAATGTTATTACTATAACGGTAATGCCTTTTTCTGTATTGTCTGGCTGGGCCTTGTTTTTAATGTTTGTCTGTTTTACGCTTAATACCGTATGCGTGGTTGCCATATTAAGCTGGAAAAAATGGGGTTTCTACGGGTACTCTTTTACTTGTGCGGCATCTGTCCTGTTTGACATGGCTCTGGGCCTTGATTTTTTAAACACAATCCAAGCCATTGCCAGCGTGATTGTTTTATACGTTCTCCTTAATATTGGCGGCAAGAACAGGGCATGGACAATGCTTGAATAAAAAGACAAAGAATAAAAACCATGGGTACGATACGGATAGAAGAGAATAGTGAGTGCAAACTGATGCGTTGCAAGGAGATCGCCGAAAACGCTCAATCCTATAATATCAAATCTGTATTATCCCTGGGGGTCTGTATTTTTGCGTGGTTTTATTTGGATTCTGTCGGCGCGGAGCCCACGGTAAAAACGGTTATCGTGATATTTTTCAGTGTTCCGTTAATGATACATCTGGGCCAGGCCATTAATTATGCTTTCTGCAGGTGGAGTTCGTATGCTTGGACACTAACTGAAAACAGTATTAAAGTCGAAGGGCGGTATTCAGGGACCATGACAAAAGAGAATGTAAAATCATGGGCCAATGAACAGAATTTTAATCATAGCGGGTATAGTTTAATCCAGATTATTGTGAAAAAGACATGGTATTCTAAAGAAGAAAAAGTTGATATCCTGACTTCAGATGAAAACGCGAGAAAAGAGATAACTGGTTTTTTAAACAGCATTTGCGAGCCTTTTGAAGGAGAACTTGAACTCGGGATATAAATTAAGGCCACCTCTAAAAATTGTCTTTTGGCCCGATTACGGCGTTATGCGAAAATTTTAATCCTCAAAATACTCAATGTATTCCTCCGGTTAAAATTTT
>JANQFQ010000040.1 GCA_028277765.1 Desulfobacterales bacterium | reverse complement strand
CAGACAGACCTGCGCCTGGACGTGATCGTGACCGCGGCCGGTGAAGGGAACGTGCTGTTTAAGGTAGAGGACATTTATACCGGCACCCTGAACGATACCAACGAGCTGATCCAGGGCCTGTCCGGCGCCAAAGTCACGCTGCAAAAAGATCAGGCAGGTTCTGGTTTTCATGAGCAGTATACAGACAGTATCGGCGAAGTCCTGTTTTCTAATCTTGACGTGGGGCTGTATAAGTACCGGATCCGGGCGGACAACCACCAGGAGCAGACCGGAAGATTATGGGTCAAGCCCGGGGTCACCACCAGTGAATCCGTATTCCTGGATTATAACCTGATCACCGTGGAATGGTCGGTCACAGAGACCACCATTGAAGACGAATATGAGATTGTTTTAAATGCCACTTATGAAACTGATGTGCCCGCGCCCGTGATCGTGTTCGAACCCACGGTTATTAATCTTCCGGCCATGAAAACCGGGGATGTGCTTCAGGGTGAATTTGCCATGATCAACTACGGGCTTACCCAGGCGGAAAAGGTACAGCTTGTCATGCCGCCGGATGACGCGCATTTTCAGTATGAGAAGTTAAGCACGGTTCCTGAAAACATCCTGCCCAAGGAGAGGATCATTGTGCCGTATAGGATTACCTGTCTCACGCCTGTGGTGGCAGAAGATGACGGGAGCGGCGGGGGATGCGCCGGATACGGTGCTTTAGCAAGAGTGAAATGGGAATTTCCGTGCGCAAATAAAAACGTGTCTAACGGCAGCAATAGTTTGCCTGTCAGCCATGCAAGCGGTTCGGGCTGCGGCGGGGGCGGTGATACGCCGGGAGGTATTGGCGGTGGTTCCTGGTTTTCTGGAATTGGCGGTGGTCCAAAGTATAAAGGTGACGGAACATCCATGGTGCGGAAGTGCTATCCGCCTCCGGGGCGATGCGAGTCAGGAGAGTGCGATGAGACGCAAATGGATCAAAAAACAAAATCAGGCTCCTATGTTCATAATCTGCTCCGGGATTATAATTTCAGTGAAACCGACTTGACCGTTAAGGTGCCGGGTGGGACCGCAGAAGCAACCCGGACGTATTTAAAGGGGAACTGGTATATCGGCCCCCATAGATTCGGCCTGGGTGCGGGCATGCATCCGAACCAGGAGATTTATCAAATAAGACCGGGCCTGGAACTTTACTGGTATGGGGATGACGAGCACGGTTATGTGGTCAGCGCAATTATAAAAGACGGCGTGGTGTATAAACTGCCGGGCGAAAACTTTGCCCTGGTTCCCCAGGCTGATGGAAAACGGAGATATCAATATGTGGGACCACGTGTGTATCTACACAAGAAATATAAGTTGAAGTACTGCTCCGGGTGCTTAACCAATGGCGGGTATACCTGGATGGATCCTGTGACTCACGAATATCGGAAGTATAATGATAAATCCCAGCTTGTTGAGTACGGTAAAAAAGGGAGGCTCATTGGTACCTTAGAATATAACGAAACAACCGGACAGCTGTTAAGGATTGTTGACCGCAGAGAATCCGAGATGATCACGTATCACTATAATGCTGATGGCTTTGTAGAAGAGATTACTGATCCGAGTGGCCGGTCCGTAAAATATTTTTACACAGATGAATTGTTAACCCAGGTGACGGACGTGATGGGGAATGATACGTTTTATGAATATGATTCTGAAGGCCGTTTGACAAAAGTGACAAAGCCGGGAGGGTTTGTAAGAAACATTATTTATTATGAAAACGGTGATGTCCAGTCTGTGGTGGATGATGAAGGAATAGGCCATGTGTTTACCTATGACTACAACAAAGAGAAAAAGGAGTATTACGCCCAAATCCGGAAAGTGTCCGGAGTCCAAATAATAATAGATATGGGAGATTTCACCAAAACAATTATGGGTGTTAATAACGCAACCGGAATGATCAAGGAAGTCTGGTATGACAGATACGGAGATACCAAGCGTGTGATGGTAAACGGTCGGAGAATCCGGGAGCTCCAGAAAAATGACCGCGTCCTGACCATCACGGATGAGCGGGGATATAAAACCAGGAAAAAGTTTAATGAGTGGTATAAACTGGACAGGGTTGAGTATCCTGACGGAACAGCCGTGTCCTATGAATATGACCGATCGGTTACTAAAATCATTAAAAAGACAGATGAAAGAGGGATTGAAACCGAGTATGAATATGATGATTACAGGAACATCACTAAAAAAATTGAAGCTGTGGACACAGATGATGAGCGGATCACGTTATATGAGTATTATGATGAAGGCAAGATATATGACGGCAGTTTGAAATCCATAACAACTTCCTTGGATGGTGTGGCTGAAACAGATTGGCCCAAAACAGTATACACCTATCATGATGAGGATGGAGATCCAAATACGCATGAAGACGGTAATATTCATACCATCACGGATCCTGAAGACGGTATTACCCAGTTTACATCCTATGATATCATGGGCAATGTGCTGACAATGATAGATCCAAGGGACAAATCATGGACCTATACATATTATGCTGACGACAGTCTTCATACAATTACTGATCCATTGAATCATTCGACCGAGTATTTTTATGATGCAGCCGGCAACATGACCAAGGAAATAGACGCTGAAGGGAATGAAAAGACCTATGAGTATGATGCTGAAGGCAATATGACCAAAAGTACGATTGTCATGGGTTCTACTCCAGAGGATGATGATTTAATTGGATTATATGAATATAACACTGACAATAAAAAGACTAAACAGACAGATCCTGAAGGAAAAGAAACATATTTTCATTATGATAATGAGGGCCGGATGATCAAAATGATTGACGGAAACGGCAATGAAATAAAACTGGAATACAGTGATGCATCAGGATCAAGCTGTTCCTCCTGCGCGGCTGCGTCTCATCAACCTGTGAGAGTAATTTTTCCAACATTTGAAAGAGAATTTGCTTATGACAAGCGGGGCAGGAAAAAAATGGAAAAAGATATTGTGGGAGCAGAATCGTATTATACATGGTTCTATTATGATGAAGCCGGAAACATGGTTGCTAAAAAAGATAAAGAAAATAAAACAACCTACTATTCATATGATAACCTGAACAGGCTTGAAATTGAAACAGATCCTGAAACAGGTGTAACTGAATATAAATATGATGATCAGGACAATCTGAGGTTTTTAACAGACGCGGAAGATCATGAAACCGAGTTTCAATATGACAAAGCAAATCGGCTGAAAAAAGAGATGCGATCCTTGGATGAAGAAGCCACATATGAATATGAATATGATGAAGTTGGAAATCTTAATAAAAAGATAGACGCAGAAAAACAGATGACAACATATGAATATGATGATGTTGGTAGGCTTAAATTTACAAAATATTATAATAATGAAAATGATATCACTAATACTATACCACCAGAAAAGACTGTAGAATTTGATTATGACTTTGTGAGTAATCTCAAAGGGTATGAGGAGACGGACAGCACTGAAAGTCCAATTACATCAGCATTATATGATTATGATGACGCTTACAGGAAGGTCGCTGAAACCGTCTATTACGGTCCTTTTTCTAAGACACATGAATACACGTATTATAAAAATGGTCTTAAGGAAACCTTTACCATGCCGGATGATGATGATAATTCTTCGAACGGCGGGTCAATTACATACGGCTATTTGTATGATGGTAATAATCAGCTTTCAGGTGTGCAGATACCGAGCCAGGGGTATATTACTATCAGTGAATACGAGTGGAACCGTCCGAAATCCATGACCTATCCTGGCGGCACCACAAAAACATTTGTTTATGACCCGCTCATGCGTGTTAAGAAAATCACTACAAAAGATCCGGGACAAAATGTACTGATGGATTTTCAATATACCTATGACAAAATGAATAACATTTCTAGCAAGAATACAGAGCATGGTAATTATGGTTATGATTATGATGAACTTTACAGGCTGATAACGGTTAATAATCCCGAATCAGCAGGACTGAATGATGAGGCATTTACTTACGATGGGGTAGGAAACAGGAAGACCCAATCAGGCGTACCAGGCGAATGGAATTATAATTATAATTATAATAACGAACTGAAAAATATAAACACAACCGATGTTATTTATGAGTATGATGATAACGGCAATATGGTTAAAAAGACTGTCGACAGTGTAGTAACCAGTTATAAATACAACATAGAAAACAGACTGGTTGAAGTTTGGGAGGATGAAGTACTTATTGCGAGTTATTATTACGATCTATTTGGTAGAAGATTATGGAAAGAAATCAGCGGTGTCAAGACATATTTTCATTATTCAGATGAAGGTCTGATTGGTGAATATAATGCATTGGGTAATGAAATTAAAACATATGGATTTAAGCCAAACTCAACCTGGACTACTGATCCGCTCTTTATGAAGAAAGAAGGCTCTGAGTATTATTTTTATCACAATGATCACCTTGGCACACCTCAGAAACTCACTTCGATGAGCGGGGCTGTTGTCTGGAGTGCAAATTATAATTCTTTTGGAAAAGCTACTATAAATGTTGAGACGGTGAAAAATAATTTGAGGTTCCCAGGCCAATATTACGATGAAGAAATCGAATTGAGTTATAACTGGTTTAGATATTATGATGCAAAGATAGGAAGATATTTAAGAGTTGATCCGATTGGATTAGATGGGGGTGATGTTAATTTCTATATTTATGTGCGCTGCAATCCAATTATTTTTATTGATCCTTTAGGTTTGTCAAAGAATCCTTTTAATATACCTTTTAATTTTACATTGCCAGGAGGAAGGCAGCCTATAGCTGAGGAAGCAATAGGATTTCAAAATGCGTTTAAGAATTTTCCTGTTGATATGGCAGCAACAGCGACATGCTCTGTGCTATGTGCATGTGGTGTTGGTGAGTCAGATCTCCATAAAGCAAAAAATGTTGTTAGAACATTGTCTGGGGGGACAGGAGTGGCAATTACGGGTAAAATATTTGGGTGGCAAGTTCCCGTTAAGCAATTACAAAAGTTTTCCAAAAAAGTGGGTACAAAAGCAATTATGAAAAAAATTGGTACAGGTGCTTCAGGCTTAGCTGGAGTTGTATGGGCGTTAGATATTGGTCGATGTTCAATCAAATGTCTAATGTTATAAGGAAAAGGATTAGTTTATATAACTATGAGGACATCGGTGTCCATAATTTAAAGGACATAGGGGTCAGAGGACATAGGGGGCACCCATTAAAGGGCAAGTCAAGAAAAAAAACACTGTCATCAGGGGATGGAACAACTATCACATCAAGGTTCATCCGGACTTGAAGCGTCTAAAGAAGTTAAACGCGTTTGTGCGTGAGAGGCTCAGGATATTTCTGAAGAAAACTTGGGACAGGAGAATATTCTATTATGATGAATAATTCTCATGTCCCAAGTTTATTACAAGTTCAGTTTTTGCCGTAAACACGCTTTCTGTTAAACCTGAAAAAGCCGACTTCCTCTTCATTTTTGATGGTATCAGCCATGGATGTGAAATGCTGGTTTCTGAGATCATCCAGTTTTTGTTCCAGCACACTCCCTTTATATTCGGTTGTGAGAATTTGCCGTTCCCGCATATAATCTGTTCCACTATTCCAGCGCTCATCTCTTTTCTGATCGAGTTTATCCCATCTTGCTAAAGCGTCATCATCAAGTCCCATGCATACACGGACATTCCGGAGACAGGTCTTCCGCTCATCCGGAGTCATCTGGTGCAGATGATTTTGAACAGAATCCAGACCAAGAAAATTATCCATGAGTTCCTGCTGGTGGCGCTGAATATATGTTTCCGCGTCAGCGCCACAGGCATCATTGATTTCTGTAGTATAGTAATCAAGCTTTTCATCAAACGTTTTTCCCTCAAGTAGATCAATTTCTTCCAGTGCTGCCTGGATGGTTTGGTTTTTAAATTCCCTGGACCAGATTTCAAGAGCTTCTTCACCAAAGAAAAAGTGCCGTTTCTCCCACAGCATTTCTCTTCTCTCTTCCGGAGACATGTCTACCAACAAAGCATAGTTATCATTTAGCCATGTTTTATATTCTTCAAGGTTTAAAAAACGATTGTAGATTTCGTCAGCGAATTCAGGAAAGGCGGTTTCTAAATAGCTGTAAATGTGATCAGACCATCTGTCCTGATATTTTCTTTTTAAAAAGCGGACAACCTCTTCAATAACTTCAACCTGAATCCGTGGGTGATGGATATTCCCGGCATAGGTGTCTTGTAGAAAAGAGGCGGCTGTTCCCTTATAGAAATCGTTCCTTAAATCTTTTTCCATATCCTCTGAAGATGACTGATCATGATATCCTTTAGTTGTCTTTAAGGGTAATGGTGATGTCTTTTCCGGAAGCATTTTTACAGCCGCTGTATTTTTGGTAATAATAAAAGGAGTTGTTATTACAGCCAGGGCTATAATGACGCATGATGTTATAATCTGTTTTTTTCTAAAGTTTTTCATGAGTCTAAATGCTTTCAATTATTCGTGGTCAGCGATATAATCGATAACCGCGCTGTAAAATTTCTTTTCATTGAAATCGTCTGCAAAAATACCGATGCCGGTTACGTCCAGATGATCCTGATCTAAAACGCTGGCATGTGAGGTAGACTGGGTTTCATTCGGCCGGTTAATATCGCTGACATAACCCATGGATGAATTAATGCTGACTTTGTTGGAGAACCAGGATTGGGTATACTTGAGACGATAGCCCATCTGTTGTGAATTGATTCCCACAAGGCCGTCGTCATCATAATCATTGTAAACACCGTTGCCTGAACCAGCAGCGCCGTCATTATCGCAATCATCATTGGCCGGGCCGCAGTATCCGTTACCGTCAATATCTGTTGACACTGCGCCAAAAAGCATGAGAATGGGATTGACCCTTGCGCCTTCCTGGGCGGTTAAAACCGATGCATAGTGATTGATGTAGGTATTATCAATATTATATTTTTCATTATATGTTTTCAGACTTGTATCCAGGCCGTCGCCCGGATCATAGTCGTTGTATGTCAGCGCTTTCAGACTGGCTTCAAGGTCTCCTGCTGTTCCATAGAAAAGTGGGGCGACCAGATTGTTTGCCAGGCACTCAAGGGCGTCTTCAATGCCGTCATCCCTATCAAGGATGGCCTTTGCTATGGGAGATCCACGGTGGGGGGATGAAACAGAGACAAGAACCTTGACCACCCTGTATCCTTTTCTGTCGTATAATACTTTTGCGGCTTTTCTTGCATCTATGCCGCCCTGGGAGTGAGCGATATAATTGACATGCGCGGCACCCACAGTCGCCATGTAGCTCTCCACCTGGTCAGCATTATCAAGACCTCTTACGTCTGATGAGCCGGTGGGATTTACGGCAATGGCAAAAGCTTGTTGCTTTTTGTCTATATGCCTGTTGCAGGAGACTTCAAGAAAGCCGTCGCAGGGATCGCCTACAAAGGTGCCGTAATCATCGCCCCAGTAATTAATGAATAAAAATTCGTCAAAGCCTAGAAGACCGTGCGCGAATACAACGGGATAATCTGTTCGGTCCGCTCTCGCGTACGCAGGTGATGAAAAAACGGCCATGACCACACATAACATCATTACGATAAAACATCTTTTTAACATAATGCCTCCTCCCCGGTTTCATGAATGTTAAAGAATGTTAATAAAAATGATAAATGTTAAGGACACCTCTAATAATTGTCTTTTGGCCCGATTACGGCGTTATGCGAAAATTTTAATCCTCAAAATATTCAATGTATTACTCCGGTTAAAATTTTCGCATGCCTTGTACTCGAACCAAAATCCTAATTTTTAGAGGTACCCTTAAATGGTTGTCTGTTTCTATTTTATTTCAAAAATTTGATTCTGAATTTGATCTTGATCTGCAGTGTTCAATAGAAAATTAATGATTTGTAATGTTGATAACATGGTTAATCTATAGAAAATTGTACGAAAGAAGAAAATCGGTATCCAGCTGTTTTTGCTATGGTTTAAAAACCTATTTTGCTATAGGTAAAACGCCTATGCCGAACAGTCATGACTTTTTATGGCAAAATCATTAAGGACAAAATGATTAAAATTAATTTTTATATAAAACTATTTCATGTTTTCCAGACAGGTTTTTAAAATATTAGCGTTTCTTAGCGTTATTCGCGGATAGATTTTGTGTAAAATTATTTTATTTTTCGTTGTAATCTTGTGAACGGGGTTCGAGGTATGCGTATACATCTTCTCCCCGAAAGCCTTGAAAATGAACGAATCAGAATTGTGAGAAATGCGGGCTAGTTGCCCTGGAGGAATTCAAGGGCGTGTTTCATTAGTTCGGAAGCGCTTTTTAAATTCAATTTTCTTTTGATATTTTCCCGGTATGTGCCGACTGTTTTTACACTTATAAATAGCATTTCAGCGATTTCTTTCCGGCTGTAGCCTTTACCGATTAATTGAAATATTTCAAGTTCCCTGTCAGAGAGGAGATCAACCGGATTAGCAGGGGGTTCAGCGGTTCTGCTGGTTATTTTTCCCATCATGGTCTGTATCATATTTTCGCTGGCGTAAACCTTACCTTTTAATACCTGACGGATAGCCTGAACCACGTTATCTGTCATTTCCTGTTTCATGATATATCCCCTGGCCCCGGCACGAATGGCTCTTTCTGCGAAAAGGGTTTCATCGTGCATTGAGATAACCAGCATGGGCAAGTTCTTATATTTTTCTGAACTATACTTTATAAGTTCAAGACCGCTCTGGTCCTTCAGCCCGATATCCACGATGGCCATGTCAGGTGAAAGTTCTGCGAGTGCTTTTTTTGCTTCAGTCACATCCTCAGCTTCACCGCAGACTTCCATATCTCCTTCTTCATTAATCAACTGGGTAAGTCCTTTCCGGAAAATGGGATGATCATCTACGATTAGAATTTTCGATTTAGTGTGCATATGACTTCAGTACCTCCAGTCATTCTTCCCTGAATTTGAAATGTGGCTTCGATACTGGTTGCCCTGTATTCCATTATATTTAATCCAAGACTATTTCTCCTATCAGGATTTTTAGGGATTCCGATACCGTTATCCTCAATGGAAAGAACAATAGAATCTTCTTCAGACGTCAAGCTGATAATGACCTTATCTGATCTTCCATGTCGGACCGCGTTATTGGTCGCTTCCTGAACAATACGGTAGAGGTGCATGGCTGTTGTATCGTCATCAATGATAATATGTTTATCGTATTCGAATACACAGGATATGCCAAACACCTTCTGCGTTAATTCTGCAAACTCCTTCAGGGATGCAATTAATCCTCCGCCTTCAATATCGATTGGGCAGAGACCTTTTGCAAGGCTTTTTGTTTTACGGGTGGCTTCTTTTATCAGTTCGGATATCTCCCCGGCAAGCCGTGTCTCGCGGTTTGATTGGGTTTTTAGCCTTCGTTCAAGGAGACTACTTAAAGCCTCTATGCCGATTAAATGCTGGCCAAGATCGTCATGAAGGTCACGGCCGATTTTTCGCCGCTCTCGTTCACTGATTTCAAGTATTTCCTCTGAAAGACGTCTTTTATCGGTTACATCCAGTACTGCAACAAGGCTCTGTTTTGTTCCGGGAATCATTGCCACGGTTAAAATGGCGGTTTTTATCTCGCCGCTCCTGATAACAAGTTTGCATGAATAGGTCCTTGGGGCAGAAGCAGGATCAATCCGTCTCTTATCATGATAGTCAACCATCATTTTTATATGTTCTTGAGAGACAAATTCCGTCCATAGCATTTTGCCTTCAACTTCTTCTCTTGAGAAACCGGAAATCCTTTCAAATTCTGAGTTTACCATTGATACAATTTTGTTTTCTTCAATCAGTATTGTGGGCGTACCGGTATTCTCAAACATTGTTCGGTATTTTTGTTCTGAAGTTTCCAGGATTTGCTTGGTCTGTTGAAGCTGATTTTCAGAGGCTTCAAGCAGTTTAATCCTATCTCGAAGGGTTTCCAGCTCTTGTTCAAGCTGTTTTTTTGTTTTGTCCATATCAATATTTGTCTGGGGATAAGAAATTTCTTTTAAAAGAACTATACCAGCTTAAAGTCTTGCGTCAATATATAAAACAAGGGGTAAGGGTTAGGGTGGTAGGTATAGTCCATACTGTAGACAATGCCCGCCCTAATTATTTTTGTTATGATATCTTAAAATCTCGTTAAATATTATGGTTAATTTCCCTATAAAAGATTTGTAAAGTGTGATATTAATTTCTGTAGATAAGGCGTATATATTTTAAATAATAATTCTAATAAAGTGATACAGGAAGTATATGGAAAAGTCTCATATTCAAAAAATATCTAAGGAACAGGAAATAAAGGCGGAACAGGTTAAGGCTGTTGCTGACCTGCTTGAGGATGGATCGACAATACCGTTTATCGCACGTTACAGGAAAGAAGTGACCGGCAGTCTTGACGAGGTGGAGGTTACAAGCATACGAGACCGGCTTAATCAGTTAAAAGATCTGGATGCCCGAAAAGTAGCGGTTTTAAAATCCCTTGAAGAACACGGCCATTTAAATGATGAGCTTATGGCGGCAGTACAAAATGCTGAAACCATGACTGTGCTGGAGGATATTTATCTTCCTTATAAACCAAAACGGCGGACAAAAGGCCAGATTGCAAAGGAAAAAGGGCTTGAGCCGCTTGCCATAGAAATCCTTGAGCAGAAGGGCGTTAATCCCGAACTGGTTGCGGGCTCTTTTGTTGATCCTGAAAAAGGGGTTGAAACAGTAAAGGATGCTCTTGCCGGGGCAAGAGATATTATTGCTGAAATCATTAATGAAGATGGTGACGCCAGGCGGAAAATCAGGGCACTTTTTGAAAAGAAATCAGTTTTTATAAGCAAAGTGGCACCTGGGAAAGAAGATAACGGGGCGAAATACAGGGACTATTTTGATTGGAAAGAACCTGCAAAGACAGCGCCTTCACACAGGATACTCGCCATGAGGAGGGGAGAAAAAGAGGATTTTCTCAGACTGTATGTAAGGCCTGATGAAGAAGAGGCCCTGAATATTTTATACGCTCTTTTTGTAAAAGGAGATGGTAATGCTTCTGAAGAGGTCCGGAAAGCTGTGAAAAGTTGCTACAAGCGGCTTTTGTCAATATCTTTGGAAACAGAAATGCGTCTGATGACAAAGGAGAGGGCTGATGAAGACGCGATACATATATTTGCTGAAAACTTAAGACAGCTTCTTCTGTCACCTCCCCTAGGACAGAAAAATGTTATAGGTATTGACCCTGGTTTCAGGACAGGCTGTAAGATCGTCTGCCTTGACCGGCAGGGGCGTCTTTTACATCATGATACGGTTTATCTTCATATGAATGATAAAAAAGATTATGAGGCTATAGAAAAACTTTCACAAATGTGCGGTCAATATAATGTTGAAGCTATTGCCGTGGGAAACGGTACTGCAGGGAGAGAAACAGAAGATTTCTTGAGGAAGCAGTCGTTTACAGAAAATATCCAGGTCATATCCGTAAATGAGAGTGGCGCGTCAATATATTCTGCATCGGAAGCCGCACGCCGGGAATTCCCGGAACTTGATCTTACGGTCAGGGGGGCTGTATCCATTGGCAGACGACTGATGGATCCGCTTTCTGAGCTTGTTAAAATTGATCCAAAGTCTATAGGAGTCGGTCAGTATCAGCATGATGTTGATCAAAACGCTTTAAAGCAGGCGCTTGATGATGTGGTAATGAGTTGTGTAAATATGGTTGGTGTTGATGTGAATACGGCAAGCGCCAGACTGTTAACATATGTTTCAGGTCTTGGCCCTCAGCTTGCGGATAACATTGTTTCCCACAGAGATGAAAACGGTCCCTTTACTTCAAGGAAGGATTTCAAAAAAGTAAAAAGGCTCGGACCCAAAGCGTTTGAACAGTCTGCCGGTTTTTTGAGAATTCCAAAAAGTACGAATCCTTTAGATGCGAGTGCTGTTCATCCTGAAAGTTATCATATCGTTGATAAAATGGCATCTGATATTAAATGCAGTATTACAGATATGGTCGGGAATAAGGGAGTGATTGATAAAATTGATATCAACAGCTATATTTCTGATCATATGGGGTTGCCAACATTAAGTGATATTCTTGATGAGCTTGTTAAGCCCGGTCGAGATCCGAGAGATACATTCGAAGTTTTTTCTTTTGCACAAGGGATTGAGAAGATGGAAGATCTTAAACCCGGGATGAAGGTGCCTGGTATTGTAACAAATATTACCGCTTTTGGCGCTTTTGTAGATATCGGCGTACATCAAGACGGTCTGGTACATGTCAGTCAGATAGCTGACAAGTATGTAAAAAATCCTGCTGATTTTTTAAAGGTCCAGCAGAAAGTATCTGTAACAGTACTTGAGATTGACATAGACAGGAAAAGGATCTCCCTTTCTATGAAACCGAATGCTTATGATTTAAGCGGAAAAAGAAAAAAATCAGAAATAAAGAAAAACAGTGATTCAAGGCCAAAACCAAAACAGACAAAAAAAAGTAGCAACCATTCGAAACTTGACAATCCGCTGGCTGAAGCCTTGATAAAAAGCGGGCTAAAGTAAATATGGTGTCCTATCGAAGGCTGGCTTCCCCATTATTTTTTTATTGTCTTGATTTTGTTGACAAGAGCAATCGTATCAGGTTCATCTAAAAACAGGCTCGCGGAAATTTTGATCCATTTAACGAGTTCATCTCTGTCTGAAAGGGATATGGTCTGGGGGGTTTTCCTGTCATGCACGGCTATTTGCCGGTATAAGAACTGTCTTGTGCTGTTGCCAAAATACGGTTCGCATTCATTAAAAACAGCTGTATAAAAATCAGATGATTTTTTATCAACAGTTGCGGGGACGGTCTTGTTTGGACTGAGTTCTTCAGTAAAAAACTGCCATACCACTTCACCGGTTTGTATTTCATCTCCGTCTTTGAGAATTCTTCGGGTAATCCGTTTTTTGTTAACAAATGTCCCATTCGTGCTCCCCTGATCAGAGATACAGACCTGTTTGCCGGTTAGCACAAGCCGTGCATGGTCCCTGGAAATGAGTGTTTTTTTGATAACAATATCTGCGTCGTCATCACGGCCGATAGAAATTATCGGCTTGTCTATAAAGACAACCCGCCCTGTCTGGGGGCCGGCAGTCATAACAATAAAGGAGCCTGACTTGCCGCTAGTATCAATTTCCCCTCTGTTTACTTTAACTTTTGATTTTCGGAAAAATTCAAGGGTGTTTTCATCAATTTTTATGGTTACATCAAGCTTTGAGTCCTTCATCGATTCTCCTGTTTTTTATCAAACCTTATATTTATACATTATATTACTGTAGCTTTCAATTAAAAAAAAAGAATAATGAAAGATAATATATAGAATGTTTGTTTAAAAAGGATATAATTAAAAAAGGTTTGCGAGCTGTTTTTATTCATCAGTTTTGGCTATTATAAAACTTTCTGTCCGTTTTTGGAGCATTTCCGCCATGTTCGAAAGCTCAACAGCTTTTTGGTTAACCTGTTCGCTGTCCGATGATATATCAGCGGCATCCTGATTGACAGAAGATATGTCATCTGAAATTTGCCTTGAAACAGCCCTGCTTTGAGAAACATTTGAGCTGATTTCATTCATGCCCCGGGAGGTATGGTTTACATTACCAGCAATCTCTTTTGTGGTGATGGACTGTTCTTCAACAGAGGTTGCTATGTTCGATACAATTTTATTACAGTCGTTAATGACATCCGCGATCTGTTTTATTTCCGAAACAGTATCCATGGATGTTTTTTGAATGCTTTCAATCATTCCCTTAATTTCCTGGGTTGCGTCAGCTGTCTGGCGGGCAAGCTCCTTTATTTCACCGGCAACTACGGCAAATCCCTTGCCGGTTTCACCCGCCCTTGCTGCTTCAATTGTTGCATTGAGGGCCAGGAGGTTGGTTTGTTCCGAAATTTCTGTAATGGTTTCAGTTACTTTGCTTATGTTAAGAGATTCTGCCCCGAGTTCTTCGACTTTTTTTGTTGTGCTTCCAGCCTGTTGAACAGCATCGTTTGTAACATTACGTGCCCTTTCTGAATTTTGGGCGATTTCATTAATTGTGGTTGTATTTGATTCTACAGCCGTTGCGATGACCTCGATGTTTACGGATGATTGTTCCAGGGCGCCGGCTATGGATGTCATGTTGCTGCTCATCTCTTCAGAAGATGTTGCTACAGAATTGGATTTGTTTGACGCGTTATCGGCTTTCTGAGACATCTGTGAGGAAAGGATTTTTAAATGGTCAACCATTTCAAAGTTTTCTGAAACATTCTCCTTGAATGAATGGATAAGGGCGGAAATATCCTCTGTCATGGCATTAATATTGTTCGCTATTATTGCCATTTCTCCTTTTGCTTTAATATCAATCGGCTGGGAAAAGTCACCACTGGAGATACGTTCAAGACATTCTATGATTGACGTTACCGGTGAATGAAGATTTTTTAGCAGGCGCGAGGTCATAAACTGCCCAAACGCGCTGAATATCACAATGACAATGACAGCCCTCAATACGGAGAAATCGAGTAAGACAAACAGGGTGATGGTATAAGCAATGAGTGCAAACAGGCAGTTGCTTACAATCCCTTGAAACGTCATTGTCGACTTGAATTTCATCCAGCAGGCGGCTATCCCTATCGCCCCAATAACCCATACCAATATTGTCAGATAGACAAGGCTTTTTAATTCAAAAATCATGAAAGGCTCCTTAATGAAAAATGTGGCAGCAATCCGTTAAAAATACAATATTTCGGATATGTAAGCAATATTTTAATCAATACGGAAATTATATATAACCGGCTAAAAAAAAAGAAACTGTTTGTTGAAAATAAGATCCATAATAGGATAAGTATAATATAATAAGGTATACTTAATATTTCTATTAACCCAACAAGGAGAAAAATTTACTGACATGGATGATAAAAGAGACTTTCTTGAGCAGACGATTAATCAGCATCTGGGCAGGATGCTCGCTAAACGGGAAGAGATGGATAAAAATGGGATTAAGCATGTGCCAGTTATTACTATTTCAACGGAACCTGGCAGTTATGGAGATGTTATCGCTGAAGAGCTTGCCCGGCAGATGAAATTTGAGTTTTATAACAGGGAAATCATACAGGAGGTAGCTAAAAGTACCCATGCAGATACAACGCTAATTAAATCTGCTGAGCAGGAACAGCTGTCAGGCATCCAGGATCTGATCGCTTCTCTTGTGAGAAAAGATTATATCTGGCCCGGTCTTTATCTGGAACACCTTATCAAGGTGACAAAGGCGATCAGTAAAAAGGGACAGGCGGTTTTTGTGGGCAGGGGGATTTGTTTTATCCTGCCACCTGAAAAAAGATTTGCTGTGCTGATTGTGGCACCCCAGGAGAAGCGGATTGAAAAGATCGCCAAACAGCTCGATAAGCCTTTGAAAGAAGTTGAAAAACTCATCAAGCGGAGAGAAAAATCCCGCAGTGATTTTGTAAAAAAATCGTTTCATGCAGATGTCAATGATCCGGTAAATTATGATATTACCATAAACACAAAAGACTTGAGCATTGAAGCTGCTGTTGATGGGATTAAGGGTCTGTATTATAAGAAGTTTCCTGCCGAACAAAAATGATGTTTTGATGTTCCTGTCTTATAAATGATATGAAGCATTGAAAAAAAGCCTCACCACGAAGGACACGAAGATCACGAAGGAAAGTTTATTTAAAATCGCTTCGAGATATACAGAAACGGTTTGATGAAAAATGAAATTAAAAAATGAAACATTAGGTGAAAAATAGATAAGAAAAGAAACAAGTAGAAAGCATACTAATGTGTGAGTTTTATATCTTGTCCGAAGGGCATGTAAGCTAAACCTTCGTGTTCTTCGTGCCCTTGTGGTGAAAAAAAGTTGCTTAAAAGAATTAAGAATGGCAAAAAAAACAAAAAAGATACCATATCCAAAACCAAAGCGTCTCTCTTTTCCTGATGACGAGGTTAAGATAGAATGGCTCTCTATGCTTCTGGATGCATATTTTAATGCAGATCAAGGTGTGTTTGAAGGAATACGTCACCGGATGAACAAAGGTGATCGGCTGGCGTGCGCTAAAGGGTGTTCCACCTGCTGCACCACCCATATCACGATACCGGTATATCCAATGGAGCTTATGGGCATTTACTGGTATGTGATCGAGCAGATGAATGATGAAAGACACGGGGTAATCCAAAAACAGCTCCAACGTGTTACCATGGAGGACCCTTGTCCGTTTCTGATAGAAGGGGCTTGCGGCATTCACCTTATGCGGCCCATGGCTTGCCGGCATTTTAATGTTTTTAACAGGCCTTGCGATATTGGCGAGGATCCGTACTTTACAAGGCGGGACGATGTGCTTACACCGTTAAAGAAATTCAAAGACAAGGCACTTTCCGCCATGCTCCCTTTTCACGGTATTAAGCAGAAAGCCAAACAGAAAGAAGCGATGAAGCAGGGGCTTATCCATGACCTAGCCCAGAATCTTCAGGAGATAGAGTGGGGGAAACTGGCGGAGAGAATGGAATGAAAATAGATCCTTACCACGAAGGACACGAAGAACACGAAGAGGTTTTTTCAAGCCCTACGGGCAAAATGATGTTATACTTGCATGCACTCCATATATTCATGGCTCATTACTGACTTAATTAACTCATCACCAAATATTTAGCTGGTGTCTTTTGCGAAGCGATTTAAACTATTCTTCGTGGTCTTCGTGTCCTT
>JANQFQ010000025.1 GCA_028277765.1 Desulfobacterales bacterium | reverse complement strand
CAGAGACTGTAGGGGAGGGCCTTGCGTCCTCCCTTGTTTGATTATTTACAATTAAAATGCCATGGATATGGTTGGGCATAATAACATATTTGTCGATATGAATATTTTTGTATTGTTCTGGACTATCTTTCCATTGTTTATAAATAATTTGTCCTACATCTGACAACTGTATGTGGTTGTGGGAGGACGCAAGGCCCTCCCCTACGCCATTTTTACATGTCCCAATTTACATCCGGCAACATGCATCCCGCATCGATATCGATAAATTTGTTAATCTGTTTTTCGAAAAACGTGGTGTTAACCAAAATTTTGGTAATGACATCTATCTTTATATGTTCTGCCATTTCCATTTCAAAAAAATAAGTGGATTTTCACTCATATTTTGTCAGAATCACACTTATTTTTTCTGTTGTTTCAAGCGTTATTATCAGACCAGATTCAGCGTTAAGGTTTCTTTATACACACCTTTTGAATTGTATATTCATAACATATATCCTTTTATTTGAAAATTAAAAACATGGGGATTTGAATGCAGAATGATGCTATTTTGTGGTTTTTTAGGGGTAATATGGCAAAAAGATGCTCTTATATCTTGACCATTCCTTGATTCATGTTAATAATATTAATTTATAATAATTTGGGATATATAAAAAAAACGGGCGAATATGAACATACTGCTGACAAATGATGACGGGATAATGGCAAAGGGGCTGGCTGAACTCCATGACTCTCTTGAATTGGGTAATACGGTTACAGTGATCGCGCCGGACAGGGAACGGAGTGCTGTGGGACATGGTATTACCCTGCATGAGCCCTTGAGGGTGACACGGGTTGAATTTTATCATGATACTTGGGGGTATTCTGTAAACGGCACTCCTGTGGACTGCATCAAGATCGGTGTTATCGGCAAGCTTGCAAAAAAGCCGGACCTGGTGATTTCCGGAATCAATCCAGGCATGAATACCGGAGTGAACATCAATTATTCAGGCACAGTGGCGGCTGCCAGGGAAGCCGCGCTTTATGGGCTTCCTTCAGTAGCGGTGTCCATAACAGGACTGAAGCCTGATAATTATAAAACAGCGGCCAGGTTTACAAAAGAATTTGTGAATAAGATCATGCCGCAGGAGATCCCGTTTGGGACAGTTTTTAATGTGAATATCCCGGATTTGCCTGAGAGGAGTATTAAAGGCGTGAAAATTAGCAGGCAGAATACCCAGTTTTTCCCTGAACGCCTTGAAAAAAGGGAAGATCCCAGGGGAAGAAAATACTCCTGGTATGGATATGAGTTTTTACAGGAATTTGATGATGACAGGATTGATGAGGCCGTCCTAAGGGACCAATATATTTCTGTTACACCCATGAAGTGTGACATGACGGATTACAGCTTGGTTGATGAGCTTGAGGGGTGGGATATTCAGGAGGAGTGGGAGTAAAATAAGTGCCTAAAGTGCCTAAAGTTAAAAGTGCCTAAAGTTGTGGTATCGCTTTGCTCTGTCATTTTTAAAAAACAATGATCAGCGAAGCGGTGGTCGTGGTCGTGATTGGGTTAGGAAAAGTTACAAATGCCTAAAAGTTGTGGCATTCTAGCTGTTTTATAAAAATATGGAAGAGCGGAGCGATACATTAACTTTAGGCACTTTAGGCACTTAAATAAAGGATACCATGTTTATTACATTAGAAGGCATAGAAGGATCCGGCAAGACCACACAGGTGGAAAATATTGTTGCTTTTCTGAAAGATAAAGGGCATGACTGCGTTGTTACAAGAGAGCCGGGTGGGACGGACATCGGGAAAAAGATCCGGGCGATACTCCTTGATCCTGAAAACAGGGGGCTTGATCCTATGGCGGAACTCCTCCTTTACATGGCGGACCGTGCTCAGCATATCAGGGAGAAAATATTGCCATCCCTGTCACAGGGGAGGATGGTTGTTTGTGACCGCTTTTTTGATGCTACAACCGTTTACCAGGGATTTGCCCGTGGGCTTGATGTGAAAAGGATTACCAGGATGCATGACTTGGTGTTTGACGGCCTTAAGCCTGATGTGACTCTTCTATTTGATCTTCCAGCCAAAGTCGGTCTATCAAGGGCGTGGAACGAGATAAACAGCGGTTCAAGGGACGGGAGTGAAACCCGATTTGAGAAAGAGGATATAGCCTTTCATGATATAGTAAGAAATGGATACCTTGAGCTGACGGATCTTGAGCCTGAACGTTTCAGGGTGATTGATGCGTCAAAAAGTATTGAAGAGGTAAGAGAAGAAATAACAAAAACATTGTCAGAAGAGTTAGAAAAAATAAAATGACCAAATCGATTTTAGACAGTATAGGGAACACACCCTTGGTTGATATTAGGACTTTGAATCCCAATCCAAAAGTCAGAATCTTGGCCAAGCTTGAATATGTCAATCCCGGAGGATCGGTCAAGGACAGACCGGCCCTTGCCATGATAGAGGCAGGAGAAAAATCAGGTGAGCTGACAAAAGATAAAACCGTTATCGAGGCCACAAGCGGGAACACCGGCATCGGCCTTGCCATGGTTTGTGGGGTAAAGGGATATAAGCTTCTTCTTACCATGTCTGAAGCTGTCAGCATAGAACGGCGGAAGATCCTTTCGGCACGTGGCGCTGATATCCTCTTGACACCCGGCCACCTGGGCACAGACGGGGCCATAGAAGAGGTCTACAGACTAGCAAGGGAAAATCCGGACAAGTATTTTATGGCGGACCAGTTCAACAATGAAGCCAACTGGAAAGCCCATTATGATGGTACCGCGGAAGAGATTTGGAAGCAGACAGACGGCAAGGTCACAAAGGTTATCATTACCATGGGAACAACCGGTACGGTTATGGGTATATCCAGGCGTCTCAAGGAGTATAATCCGGATATTGAGATAGTGGGAGTTGAGCCTTATCTGGGCCATAAGATCCAGGGCCTGAAAAACATGAAGGAGGCCTATACACCGGAACTTTATGAAAAGGACCGCATGGACCGGAAGGTTAATATTGAAGATGAAGACGCTTATGAAACAGCGAGACGGCTTGCCAGGGAAGAGGGACTTTTTGTGGGCATGAGCAGCGGGGCTGCCATGGCTGTGGCAGCACAAGAAGCAGAAGCCATGACTTCAGGAACAATTGTGGTTATTTTTCCTGACAGTGGAGAGCGCTATCTGAGCACGGCTCTTTTTGATGTTAAAGATAAGGTCGGTCTGAAGCTTTTTAACACGCTTTCAAGGTCAAAGGAGATGTTTGAACCTTCTGTGCCGGGCAGGGTTTCCATGTATTCATGTGGGCCGACCGCCCATGCCAGGATGCATATTGGTGAAATGCGGCGATTCATGTTTTCCGATCTGCTTAGTCGTTATCTTGAATACAGGGATTTTGATGTAACCCATATTATTAATATTACAGATCTTGACGATAAGACCATTGACGGATCTGAAAAGGCAGGCATGGAGCTTGCCAAGTTTACCCAGAAACATATTGATGTGTTTAAAAAGGACCTGGACGCCTTAAAGATTAAACCAGCGTCAGAATACCCCAAGACCAGCGATCATCTGGACGATATGGTCGGGCTGACAGAAACACTTCTGCAGAAAGGGTTTGCCTATGAAAAGCTGAGGTCGATCTATTTCAATATTTCAAAATTTGCTGATTACGGGAGTTTGTCGGGGGTTGACATAAACAAGATCAGGGTTGGTTCCACCGTAGACCTTGATGAGTATGAAAAAGACAACCCCAGAGACTTTACCCTTTTGAAACGGACAAAGCTGTCTGAATTAAAACGGGGGATATATGTTAAGACCGCCTGGGGAAATGTCCGACCGTCATGGCATATTCAATGCGCGGCCATGTCCATGAAGTATCTTGGCGAAAGCTTTGATATCCATACCAGTTCCAGGGAGCTTGTATTCCCGCATCATGAAAACGAAATGGCGATCTCTCACGCGGCCACAGGGAAGTTGCTGGCAAAATTTTGGATCCATTGCGACAGGGTCCTTGTGGAAGGAAAGAAGGTTGATGAAACAGGGGCCGGCCCTACCATTGAAGACCTTGAGGGGATGGGGTATTCAGGAAGGGAAATCCGTTTCTGGCTGCTGTCTGGTCATTATCGGAAACCGCTCGCATTTTCCGATGAACGGCTTGATTATGCCAGGCGGTCATTGAAAAGGCTGGATGCTGGTATTCAAGCCTTGTTATCTGTAAAAAAAGGGAGACCGTTTGCTGATATTGACCAGCTTGTTTATGACATCAAGCAGGGATTTATCAATGCCATGGATGATGATCTAAATATATCAGAAGCTCTGGCTGCCACATTCAAATCGATTAAGCAGACGAACAGGCTGGTCCAGGAAGGGAATATAGCGCCTGAAGGAGCCTCAAAGGTGCTTGATGCTTTGCGGGATATTAATTCAGTCCTAGAGGTGTTCGACTTTGATGGGATCCCTTTAAATAAGGCGATTAAGGACCTGATAGCAAAGAGAGAAAAGGCCAGGAAAGAGAAAAACTGGAAACTGGCTGACAAGATTCGCGATGAGCTGGAGGCAAAAGGGGTGTCTGTAAGAGACGGGAAGAGTTAAATAAAAAATTGTTTAATTGTTGTATTAGTTTTATTGGTTATCAATTGTAGGCTGTACGATGTTGGATATATTAAGCTAAGGGCTAAGAGTAGAGAGGGACATCAAGGATCTCGTAATCAACATCCAACATCCCCGCTAAAAAGAAGCGGGATCTACGTTTCACTACGACCAGCCATCCAGCATCGTTTTGTTGAACCTGATCCATATGATCAGTATCATCTGTAGCAATTTTTTATCTGTGGAGTGTCGAACAATGAAACCTATATTTTTTCCATTTACATATATCAGTAAAACAGTAACAGTAGCCTTAAACACATGTTTTCCTGAGATAACGGTTTATCAGCCTTCAGAGAAAAGGGTGCCGGCAGGGATGGGACAGCTGGCTGAAACCGGCATGCTGGATATCCGTGTGCCTGTGCAAGGGGATGAAGATGAGCTTGATGCTTTATATATTGAATACAAGAATTGGGCACACACACACAAAGGGGTCGAAATCAGCTTTTTTATGGATAGAAAAGATACGATTCCCTTTTATGATGATAATACCCCTCAGAAGCTCAGAGGGGATATACTAAAATATCAGCAGAATGATCAGGGGAAGCAGGATGATCATGGGAAGGAGGTTGACAATTCCCTTCTTATTGCCCGGCTGTTCCTTGTCCTGACTCAGGATTATGACATTCAGAATGAAGACCTTGAACATGAATTAAAGTCCCACGAAGGGAGGGAAAAGTCTCTTTTTAAGGCTCTTTTGGGCGAGGATGACAATGTTGTTTTCAATGAAAATAAAGAGAAACAAAAAGAGCCCTTTGAGGACCAGGGCGCTTATATGACAGGGGAAAGGATAAAATTTTGGTCCCGTCTTATGATCCATGATGATAACGATTCAGGGATTTATATCACGAACAGCAGGGCTGTATTTGATCATGTGATAGATACTTTGCCTGATGCTGAGGAGATTTGTCGGTTTGAAGCCATCCCAAGAGTTGATTCAGATGATAATAATGCATGGCAATCCGACCTTAAGGCATATATTGATGAAGCAGTAAGTAGCAGCCAGCCGGCATCGATCGAAAAGCCAGTATATGATCAGACAGCAGGAGACAGTAGCAGCGATCTCTCCCTGAGCCTCTATGTTGTTCAAGGTGTCCAACCAAAAAATCTTGTTTCCCGCATTGGGGGTGTATCATCTCCAGAAGGCGGAGGAAAAGGGAACACAATTATCGGCTTGCTGTCATAACGGGCTGAAAAGAAGAACAAATCAGCAGAAAAAACACCAGAAGGCTTGACTTGATTTATCATTTAGTATATGGATTTTTTTTGATCTGTAATAACAGACTGTCTAGCTGGACAGTATATTTATTTAATTATTAAAGGAGGATTAAAAAATGGCTTGGAATCCAATGGTTGATCAAGACAAATGCACAGGTTGTGAAGAATGTGTTGATATTTGTCCTGTTGAGGTATTTGAAATGGTAGAGGGTAAATCAAGTCCTGTTAACGCGGAAGAATGTATGGGCTGTGAAAGCTGTGTTGAGTCCTGTGAAGAAGAAGCAATAACAGTTGAAGAAGATTAATTCGATTGATAGTTTAATATCCCCCGGTCCTGATGAAACAACCAGGCTGGGGGAAGAATTTTTTATTTCATAACTTACCATTATTCTCTTTTCGGCTGTTTTCTTTTTTGTACTTACAGGCTGTATTATAAACCTGTTTGTGCTGGAATGTCATGAAAATTGACTCCCCCCTAACATATCCTGAAATGGCCACAGTTAAACAGAAGCTTAATAGGTCACGTCTCAGCGATATATCCGCAGTTGTATCTTCAGCCCTTTTAGAACATCCTGTTTTTAAAAAAACTAAACCAGGTAAAACCGTTGCTGTGGCTGTGGGGAGCAGGGGTATTGACAGGGTTGATCAAGTAGTACTTGAATGCCTTAAATTGTTAAAGGAGAAAGGCTTGCGTCCGTTTATCCTCCCTGCCATGGGGAGCCATGGAGGCGGGACTAGAGAAGGCCAGGAAAAGGTGCTGGCAAATCTTGGAATATCAGCGGAAAGAATGGGGGTTCCGGTTCACGCTGAAATGGATGTTGAATCTATTGACGAAACACAGGATGGGCTGAAGATTTTCATTTCAAAAAGAGCGCTTGAGGCGGACCATATTATTCCTGTGAACAGGATTAAGCCCCATACCAAGTTCAACGGGGAGATTGAAAGCGGACTGTGCAAGATGCTGACCATTGGGCTCGGAAAATCGGTTGGCGCAGCAGCGTTTCATGGATTTGCTGTTAATTACGGTTTTAACATTATTGAAAAGGCCGCGAAAACAATCCTTGAAAAGTGCAGCATACTTTTCGGGTTTGCTCTATTGGAAGACGGCTGCGGTCAGCTATCCGGGATAAACGTGCTCCCCCCTGAAACCCTTATTGATGATGAAAAGAAGTTACTTAAGACAGCTTATTTACATATGGGAAAGATTCCCTTTGACAATATTGATGTTTTGATTGTGGATCAGATTGGTAAGGACATCAGCGGTATAGGGATGGATTCCAATGTAACTGGCCGACACAGAGATATCACAGGGGATTTTTGCAAATATCCCCATGTAATGCGAATATTTGTTCGGGACTTGTCACCTGGGACGGATGGTAATGGAAATGGGATAGGGCTTGCAGATGTAACAACAAAGCGGCTTGTCAATGGACTGGATATTGAAAAGACATATAAAAATGCGTTGACTGCGATTTCTCCTGAAAAGGCTGCCATACCGATTCATTTTGCTACTGATCGGGAAGCGGTGGATGCCTGCGTGAAAACCATCGGCCATATCTCTCAAGGCCTGGGACCGAGGATTGTCAGGATAAAGAATACCGCCAGTCTAGAATTTATACAGGTGTCACGCGTGTTTGAGCAGGAGATAATAGCAAACCGGAATTTAGAGCTGGTCAGCCCATGGGAAACGATGAGGTTTGATGGAGAAGGGAATCTCGCGAAGCTTAGCGTTTAGGGATAAGAGGTTAGGGCGTTTGGATTTAGGGATATAAAAGAAGATCCTGGTTGCTAGATACTAGATGCTAGATAAAGAAGGACTGAGGCCTGAGTGTTTTTGGCGGAGATACTTTGCTCCTACAAACTTATACCATAAACCTTACACCATCTTATCCAGCATCTAGTATCTAGCATCCATATCAATAATTTCATGAACTACCATTCAATCATACCCACCCCTTTTGGTAAAGCCGCGGTTATTTTTCAAAAAGAACCGTTTCTGCTGAAAAGGGTTTTACTGCCTCAAAAAACCGGGAAGGGTCTTGAAACGGTTTTACCAAAAGATGAATGGGGACGGTCCGGAAACCATGAAAACGCTTTATGTGTGTCAGGTATGATAAAGGATTATTTTAACGGCCGGCCGATCAAACCGCCGTGGAAATGGATGGAGATGGGCCATCTCACAGAACTACAAAAAACAGTACTTCACGCTGTAGCGGCCATCCCTTTTGGCGACGTGCGGTCATACAAGGATATCGCGCATGCCATAGGAAGCCCCAGGGCGTATCGCTTTGTGGGGACAACGATGGCGAAAAACCGTTTCCCAATACTGGTGCCGTGCCATCGTGTCATCAAGAGTGATAATACAACTGGAGCGTTCGGCGGCGGCGCTGAGTTGAAAAAAAAGATGATTAAACTGGAGCAGGATTCAATAGAATTAAAATTTATACGAATTTGACACGCCTGAATGTTTGGTATATATTCTGAAAAAATTTTTTAAAGGCAGGTCAACCATGAAGAAACATCTATTTGTTAATAAAAACAACATATTGCTATTTCAAGGCATACGACAACGGCTCTTTCTTCCTGTTTTCATACTGCTGGTCATCTTTGTTCTTTTTACAATAACCAGCGCGGGGGTATATAAATACAAGGATGCGAACGGTGTTTGGCATTTTACGGATTCCCCTCCGGAGGTTGAGGATGTAAAAATTGAACAGATTGTTAAAGATAAAAAGCCAGCTCCATCGGCAGGAGAAGACCTGAAAAAGAGCCTGGAAGAGAAACTCCCCGCAAAGAATGAAATTGAAGAGGCTCGGAATGCCACTGTTTCAGTAAATACGGCATTGAGCAGTGGATCGGGTTTTTTTATAAGTGGAGACGGATATTTAATTACATGTAAGCATGTTATTAGGGGTGCTGAAGAAGAGTTTAAGGAAAGCCGTAAGAATATTGCTGCGGATAAAAAAAAGCTTAAAGATTTGAAACGGATGCTGGAAAAAGAGAAAAAATGGCTGGATGAAGAGGAGGCATGGCTGGATAAAGCAGGAAAAGAGCTTGATGATGTATATAAACGTCAGGAAGAAGGGAAACGATTTTCTTCGGCAAAAGCCTCGTATTATAATGCCTATGTTTCTGAATATAATGTCAGAGAAGGTAATTATGTAAGACGGAAGGATGATTATGAACGTGCAAAGTATCAATATGACGAAGGGCTTAAGATGTTTAATGAAAAATATGAGGAGTTCAGTGAAATAAAAACCAGGAAAGTATTCAATGCAGGGATTGAAATCTTTCTTGCTGATAAAAGCAGTTATACAGCTGAAGAGGTTGCTATAAGTGAAGAGCATGATCTGGCCTTGTTAAAGCTGAATGGGTATAAAACACCGTTCATAAAACCCGGGATGATGAGCCAAGTTGCTCACGGGGATCCCTTATTCGCAATCGGGAACCCATTAAGCCTTGATCATTCTGTTACATCAGGTATTTTTTCAGGGCATAGAGACGGCCTTATACAGACAAATGCCCAGATTAACCCGGGCAACAGCGGGGGGCCGCTCATAACAAAAAAGGGAAATGTAATAGGGATAAATACCCTGAAAATAAGCCATGAAAGAGTGGAGGGCTTGGGATTTGCTATCCCTATTAGTATAGCCATGGAAGAATTTGGGAGCTATTTAAACAGATAAAGAGGGCTGATTGATGAAACAGGATACAGGTTTTTTTATGTCTGAATACTATTCAACAAAAGAGGAAATCCTTCAGCTTTTTAAGGATCAGGGCGTTATATACCGCAAAAGAGCAAGAATCGGGTGGAAGCCGCTGCATAATCAAAAGTTTAGTAGAAGTCCCTATTATAAGGAAAATAAAGAGGAATTTAAAAGGCTTGCCGCTTTATATGGTGATGCCATTGAAGAATGCCGGATAGCACCCATATATATCAAAAAAATCGATGATGAGATCGGATACGGTGTGTTTGCCGCTGAAACCATTGCCAAGGACGATTTTGTGGGTGAATACACGGGTGTTGTACAAATCGGGGATTCATACAAAGATTTTGACGATGAAAATGGAAAAGGATTTGAAACCGATTTTACATGGTATTACCTGGATAATATCAAGGGCGGGCCCACTCTGGAGATTAACGGCCGGCTTGAAGGTAATGAAATGCGTTTTCTTAATCACAGCAACGAGCCGAATGTGGAGGTGGAGCACACCCTGTATCAAGGCCAATGGGTTCTGTTTTTCAAGGCCGGCAGGGATATTGAAAAAGACGAGCAGCTCCTTATCTCGTATGGGGAAGCCTACTGGGAAGATGGTTTCAGGGAGATGGCGGAGCTGTGATAATATGTCCTGACCAATACTTGATTTTTAATATTTATTTAACGGCATTGCTTTGAAAAGAACCTGACACTGTCTGTAAAGTCAAATCTAGACTTTTACAGATAATATGATATGTTATCCGTGTCTATTCGTGTCTATTCGTGTCATTCGTGGCAAAAGATTTATTCCACTTCTGATTTTCATATTCCCGGTTCAACCTGGCAATATATCCCTGGTCGGCAAAACTGAAATACTCGTTGCCGCCGATGATAATGTGTTCGTGAACGACTATTCCAATTACCCTGCAGGCGAAGATCAGCCGGCGGGTAATGTCGATATCTTCGGGAGAAGGATTCGGGTCGCCGGAAGGATGGTTGTGGGCAAAGATAAGGGCCGCGGATTTGTGTTCAAGGGCTGAAATGACCACTTCCCGTGGGTATACAGAGCTTGCGGTCAAAGTGCCCTTAAAAAGTGTTTCAGCGGCCAGCACTCTGTTTTTTGCATCCAGATAGATAATATTGAAGCACTCTACACTTTTATCCCTTATATCAAGCTTAAGGTAATTGTAGAGGTCCGTTGAATTGGTTAAGGGGGTGGTGTTGGTTATCTTTTTTTCAAGATACCGTTCAGCTGCCTCCTTTATCAGTCTTATTCCCAGCTGATTTTTATTTCCTATCCCTGGAATTCCGCAAAGGTCGCCAGGAGAGGCCTCAAACACACCCTGCAGTGTTTTAAACCTGGTTAACGCTTCTTTAGCGGCTTTTTTACAGTCTTTTCTGGGGGTTGCTAGTGTAAGAAGGAGTTCAACAACTTCGTAGTCATGGAAGCCTGACAGGCCTGAAGTAAGAAATTTTTCCCGCAGTCTCTTCCTGTGTCCCTCGCCTTTATGCTGTTTTGTCATTTTGCCCTCCCTGGCTTTGCTTTCAGTTAGATTTTTAAGCTTTGGCTTTAAATATATATCTGGTTTTTATGTTGTAGCGTTATACTTATTTTTTATTCTACATATTCTGGTCCCAGTTCCCGGGTCATCAGTCTCTGTCCTGCCTCATCAGGAGAAAGGTCTTCATAGAGGATCCTGTATATTTCATTGCAGATGGGAAGATCCACTTCCAGCCTTTTCGCGAGGTTGCGGACTGATTTGGCGGTTTTTACTCCCTCTGCAACCATCCGCATTTCTGACAGGATTTCTTTAAGGGTTTTCCCTTGGCCCAGCTGTTTCCCTACAGTGTAGTTCCGGCTCAGTTCACCAGTGCAGGTGAGGAGCAGGTCGCCGACGCCTGAAAGGCCGGCAAATGTATGCGGGTTTGCGCCGAGTTTCATACCGAGCCTCCTGATTTCCACAAGTCCCCTTGTAATCATGGCAGCCCTGGTGTTGTAGCCCAACCCCTTCCCGTCCACGATGCCGGCAGCGATGGCAACAACATTTTTAACTGCGCCGCCCAACTCAACCCCGATCATATCCTCGCTAGTATATACACGGAAAAGAGGGGTGGCAAAGATATGCTGTATAAAGACTGCGTTTTCTTCCTTTTTTGATGCTATGGTTACAACCGTAGGGACATCCTGTACCAGTTCTCTTGCAAAACTTGGCCCTGAAAGGACGACCAGGTTTTCTTCAGGAACCGATGGCAGGGTTTCTTTGAATATGCCGGTCATAGTCAGATGGGTTTTGTTTTCGATCCCCTTGGATGCAGTGACAATAATCACGTCTTCAGGGAGGAAGTCAGCCATTTTCTCTGACACTTCTCTCATCAGGTGTGAAGGAACAACAATCAGAACAATATCCTTATCTGAAACAACTTCTTCAAGATCGTTGGATGGTTCAATGTTTTCCGACAATGACGCTCCAGGGAGAAACACCTTATTTTCCCTATCGTTTTTTATCTGTTCCTTTACTTCTTCTTCAAAGACCCAAAGGTCAAGCTTAAATCCTTTTTTTCCAAGATGATTGGCAAGCGCTGTTCCCCAGCTTCCGGCCCCCACTACACCTATTCTGATTTTATCTATATCAATCTCAACATGATTATTCATCTTCTTCAGTCTCTTCCTTCTCTTCAGTATCTTCTTCAATAATCGCAAGCCTGGCAGTACTGACGACCCGTTCATGTTCTTGAAGCCCGATGAGTCTTACTCCCTGAGTATTGCGGCTTATTACGGATATCCCGTCCACTGACATGCGGATCAATTTTCCTGTGTCTGTTACAAGCATAAGATCATCCTCTTCTTTTACAAGCAGAATCCCGACAACCTTACCGTTCCTCTCACTGGTTTTTATGGTGATGACTCCCTTGCCACCTCGGTTCTGCACGGGATATTCATCGATAGAGGTCCTTTTACCGTAGCCGTTTTCGGTCGCGGCAAAAAGAGTCTGTCCATGACTCAGCACCTCCATTCCTACAAGGGAATCGTCTTTTTCAAGCCGTATTCCCCGGACACCTTTTGAAACTCGGCCCGCGGGCCTGACGTCTGATTCAAGGAAGCGGATCGATTGCCCTGAGGCAGAGCCGAGAAACACGTTCATGGTTCCGTCCGTAATTTTAGCGCTTATCAGCTCATCACCCTTCGCAAGTTTCAGCGCGATAATGCCTCCTTCTCTTGGTCGGCTGTAGGCCATGATATCGGTCTTTTTAACCGTACCTTTTTTAGTGGCCATAAGAATATACGAACCAGGCTCAAACTCCGGCACGTTCAGCACTGCTGTCAGTTTTTCCCCTTCTTCAAAGTTAAGGAAGTTAACAATCGCTTTTCCTTTACTGGCACGGCTTGCCTGGGGGATTTCGTATACTTTCCGCCAGTAGACCTTCCCGCTGTTTGTAAAAAACATAAACGTATCATGGGTGGAGGCGATAAAAAGGAGTGAAACAAAATCCTCATCCTTAATCCCCATCGCTTTTTTACCCCTGCCACCGCGTCCCTGGCTGCGGTAAAGCGTAATCGGGTTTCTCTTTATATAGCCCTGTCTGGAAACCGTTACCACCATGTCTTCTTCAACTATAGTGTCTTCATATACTATCTCAGGCCCCGCGTGTATGATTTCCGTGCGCCGTTCATCCCCAAACGTTTCCTTAATTTCAGTAAGCTCATCTTTGATGATGTTCAAGACTAGCTGGTCATTCGCCAGAATCTCCTTGAACCGGGCGATATTCTTTAGCGTGTTTGTGTGTTCGTCCTGAATTTTTTCCCGTTCAAGCCCTGTCAGCCTCTGCAGGCGCATATTCAGTATCTCCTGAGCCTGTATCGCTGTCAGGCTGAATTGGTCTATCAGCCCTTTTTTAGCTTCACTAGGTGATTGCGATTTTCTGATCAAAGCCACCACTTCATCAAGGTTGTCCAGAGCGATTTTAAGGCCTTCCAGGATATGGGCGGTCGCTTCAGCCTTGTTCAGGTCAAATCTTGTTTTCCTGACGATGATATCTCTGCGGTGGGAAATAAAATGTTCAAGGATTTCTTTTAGTGACAAGAGTTCCGGGCGGTTGTTTACGACGGCAAGGAAAATAATACCGAACGTTGTTTCAAGCCTGGTTTGCTTATAAAGCAGGTTAATGATGACGTCCGGAACCTGGTCCTTTTTCAGCCCTATAGCTATCCTCATGCCGTCCCGATCTGATTCATCTCTTACATATTGTATCCCTTCAATCTGCTTATGACGTACAAGTTCAGCTATTTTTTCGATCACTTTTGCTTTGTTAACCTGGTAGGGAAGTTCATGGACCAGTATGGTGTCTTTTTTTAACCGCTCATCTTTTTCAACCGTAACCCTTGCCCTAACCTTTATCCTTCCTCTCCCGGTTCTATAGGCGTCGTAAATTCCCTGTTTTCCGTGAATAATGCCTGCTGTTGGAAAATCAGGGCCGGGAATCAAGCTTACCAAGTCTTCTAAGGAAAGATCAGGGTTATCAATTAAGGCGATTAACGCGTTAACTGTTTCTGAAAGATTATGAGGGGGGATATTGGTTGCCATGCCGACGGCGATACCAGCCGACCCATTAATAAGAAGTGCCGGGATCTTTGATGGAAGCACAGAAGGCTCCTCAAGTGTTTCATCATAATTTGGAATAAAATCTACTGTCTCCTTGTCCAGGTCCTCCATCATCTGGTGGGCCAGCCGCATCATCCTGACCTCTGTATACCTCATGGCAGCAGGAGCGTCCCCGTCAACCGAACCGAAGTTTCCCTGACCATTAACGATGGGATACCTCATGGAGAAATCCTGGGCCATCCGAACGATTGTATCATAAACCGCTGTGTCGCCATGGGGATGATATTTACCGATAACATCACCCACAACACGAGCGGATTTTTTATATGGCTTGTTCCAGTCGTTTTTCAGCTCCCGCATGGCATACAAGACTCTGCGGTGAACCGGTTTAAGGCCGTCACGCACATCCGGCAACGCCCTTCCAATGATGACACTCATGGCGTATTCGAGATACGATTTTTTCATTTCGTTCTCGATACTTATTCTGGGTTGTTTTTCTGTCTGTTCCATATGTTCTCCAAACGCCATCGCTTCTATGTCAATGTGTCTTCAATAATTTCGTCATGTTCAACAATCCGTTGGTACCGGGTCCGGTAAATATCCGTTAACGTCAAAAACCCGGTAACGATAAGCGGGCCGTAAATAATACCCAGGATACCGAAAAGCTGAAGCCCACCGATAATCGATAAAAAGACAAGCAGGGTATGCATTTTAACTCGTTCGCCCACAAGCTTCGGCTTAAGGAGGTATTCCACACCGCCTGAGAGGATAACATAGAATACGATGAAAAAAAATCCCGCCAGTGTTCGGCCTTTTAAAAAGAGCAGCAGCGCTGTCGGTATAAAGACGATCCCTATGCCTATGACCGGGAGGAATGCCAGCACTCCCATGATCACACCCCACAGAAAAGCTGACTGCAGGCCAAAGAGCATAAAGATGATTCCGCCCGCAATTCCCTGGATAATACCGCATACACCATTGCCGATCAGGATGGCCCCTGTCATGTCTTTGAATTTGAGTATCAGCTTTTCATCCTGTTCCTTGGGCAAAGGGGAAAGATCGGTAATAAAGGATATGATCTTATTCCCGTCCAGCAGGAAGTAGAAGGTGACCAGGAGCATAAAAAAGAAATATACAATAAATGTCAGCATATTTGCTGCTATCTTTTGGGCCTGATTAAACAGGTAAAGTCCTAGATTCTGCCCGATTTCAGCAATCGCTTTGTTCAGGTCTTCACCAGTAAGCTGGATATTAAAAATCAGCAGTAGGCTCTTCAATTTTTCAAAGACCAGGCTGTTCGCCAGCAGTTGTTTTAGCTGGCCGCTTGCAACAAAGTTTTTTACCAAGCCTAGTAATTCCTGGGCTTCCTTGGAGAGTATCCCCACAAACACGACAATCGGTATAAATAGGACGATAAAAATGATAAGACATGTAAAAAGGGAAGCAAAAGGAGGGGTTATCTTGTCTTTTACTGTTATCTTACGATATACAGGATTGAATATTCCAGATACAACGTATGCGAGAATAATCACCGGCAGGAACGGCAGAAAAAGCCATCCCAACATTATGGTTGAGGCGATAAGAAGTGCCAGAAAAAACCACAGGATGATATCTCGATGCGCTTTTGCTTTCATTTATTTCACCGCAGTTTTTTGCAGGATGCCTTCAGTAAAACCGGGCATTAAACCCGGAAGCCTGGTAAATATAGAAAGGGGTTATGCAAACTATACAATGCTGGCTGTTTACTTGCCGGCACATCCGCCTGCAACAAGCAATAGAGCTATCTCAAAAATGCAAACCGGAATATAACTATGAAAAAAGTGGTAAACAATGCCGCCACCTATGATCGCCGGTACAGCAAAGAAAACAAGAATGCCCAATCTTCTGCTCAAGTTCATTTTTTTCTCCTGACATTTATTTAGTCCTGTTCAGCGTATACCCGCAAAAAAAATGATACGCACAGAACATATTTTTAATATTAAAATTCAAGTGTTTTGTAGCAGTTACTGCAAACTAAGTAAAGAAAAAAATGAAAAAACAACACCGCACATACATAACAATAACCTGTTGATAAAAAAAGGAAAAAATCAAATTAAGTTGTGTAAAATGTTTTTCTGAGAGAGCTGTTTTTTGAGCAGTTGTTTTTTGTAAAAAAACTATTGAATACCGGAAGAACAGTCAATACCAATCCAGTGTCAACGGCTAAAATTGGTTACCGTTTTTGGAATGTTAAAATGGCTTTTCCATGGCGCGGACGCTTGACATCGAGCGATATGTCAAGAGAGGTATCTCTATTGATCCTGTTGACGGCGGTTTCAATTTTTCTGACAACAAATGAAGGATATTTTTCCGGCATATTGATCATGGCGGACAATTTCATTGCATCGATTGTCCAGACAGCATCTTCGTCAAAGCTGTCTACCAAAACAGCATGTAAGCGATCACAGTACTTCAATCTCTTCCCCCTTCTCTTGAAGTAAGTGTTTTTTTGCACGTAGATTGGATCATAATGCCAGAAAATTTGGAAAAATCAAGCATGAATTTTTTTTAAAAATTTTACTGAATTAAAACAGAGAGATGATTAAACTAAAATTGATGCTGCATGTAAAGTATAATGATAACTTTTACACTCAAGTTACAGGTGGTTCAATAGATAAGTTCTTAAATTAATTTTTTTGTTATTAATTTTGAGTTTTCTCCTAATATTATCCCGGTGTGTTTCTATTGTGCGCACGGAAAGATTGGCCAATTCAGCCATCTCTTTATTTCTCTTTCCCTGAACAATGAGATTGACTATCTGCATTTCAGAGGGTGTCAATTTAATATGTTTTAACGAGAGCCTGTGCAGCAAGGGAGAAATGATAGTGTTCATATTAGATTCAATAATTTCCAGGTAGGTTCTTTGCCGGTCATTCAATCCGCTGTTACTTAGTTTGCTGATGTAGGGTCGGATTAATTCCCTTACATTATGAGCCATCTTTTCTGAAATTTCGCTCTTATCACTATCCTTTTTTTTCAACAGTATCCTCAAAGCAGCATTCGCTTCTTCAAGATTGATCGTCTGTTCCTTTACCAGTTCTTTGAGGTGATCACGGTGGCGGCGAAGTTCCTGCTCAGCCTTGTGTCTGTCCGTGATATCGATTAATGTTCCCTGTATTGCAGGTTTTCCCTTGTAGTCAATCAGATTGCTGTAAGTTTCCAGCCAACGTGAAGATCCATCTCTGTGGATTGCACAAACTGTGTAATATGGGGGAGCATCCATGCCCTGCAAGCGCATCTGGAGACGCTCCCAAACCATGGCCAGATCATCAGGGTGTATCCTTTCCTGGATCTGTTCGGGGGTCAAGTTCTGTATCTCCTGTACGCTAAAACCGATCATCTGTGCAATGGTCTCATTGGCAAAAACAATTTTAAAATCTTGTAAGATCACCAGGCCTATCAAAGAATTTTCCACAAGAGATCTGTATTTCCCTTCACTCTCCTGTAGAGCGTTCTCAGCCATCTGCCGAACAGCTATTTCCATTCTCAGTTGTACATTTGAATTTGCCAGTTCATCAGTACGCTCAGCCACTTGTTTTTCAAGATGCTCCCTGTATTTTTTTAGCTTGTTCTCGATTTTTTTTCGCTGTGTAATATCCCTGATCATGGCGATGATCCAGTAAACCTCCCCATCTTTTTTTATCACATGGGGATTAACTTCAACAAATCGTTTCTGTTTCCTGTCTTTGTGAACAGCCTCAAACTCCATGAATTGAGCGGTTTTACCGGAAATAATATCCGAAAAAATTTCAATTTTACTCTGAAGGTCTTCTGGATTGATAAATTCAAAATCGATGAAATCTTTCCCTATAACCTCTCTCCGTTTATAGCCGAAGATGTCTTCGATCTTGTCATTTACATCGACAACTGTACCGTTTCGATCGATGATAATAATTTCGTCATTGGCATGTTCAAAGATAATCCTGTATTTCTCAGCGTCCCTGTTCTGGATATCAGCATTCTGTCTGAGCTGTACGACCTCTTCTTCCAAAATCCTGATTTTTTTCTTTAGATCATTGATGGAAGGCTCTTTAATCGTCATTGGATTTCTCTTGCATTATCAATGAAAACGTCTAAAGTCAGTTGGACAAAAAAAGGGGGAGAGAGCAAAACAGCCCTATCCCCCTTATAAGATACAAAATCGGTTTTAACGCTTGGAAAACTGAAATCTGGCTCTTGCGCCGCGCTGCCCGTATTTTTTTCTTTCTTTGATCCTGGAGTCGCGGGTAACAAAACCGGCGGCCTTTAGAGGGGCTCTCAATTCCGGGTCAGCCAGCAGCAGAGCTTTAGTAATGCCGTGCCTGATAGCGCCTGCCTGGCCTGAAATACCGCCGCCTTTCACTTTCACTTTAATATCATATGATGTCAGTGATTCTGTCAGTACAAGCGGCTGTGTCAGCTTGATTTTGGACGTGCCTATTTTAAAATATTCATCAAAAGGACGGCCATTAATAATAATTTCACCTTTTCCGGGCTTCAGCCATGTTCTGGCGATAGCCCTTTTCCGTTTGCCCGTAGCGTAGTAAATATCTTCTTTAGCCATAAACTCTCTGTCTGTATGTCCCTTTTTCTGGTTTTATATCTCAAGCACTTCCGGCTTTTGTGCCCCATGCGGATGTTTGTCGCCCTTATAGACCTTTAGCTTTTTGAAAAGCTGTGTTCCCAGCCTGTTTTTCGGCAACATCCCTTTGACAGCCATGCGAATAATATCTTCTGGGTTTTTATCCCGAAGTTTTTCTGCTGTAATACTCTTGATGCCCCCCATATATCCGCTGTGGCGGTAATATGTCTTTTTTTCCCATTTTTTACCTGTGAGGTTCACTTTTTCAGCGTTTATCACCACAACTGAGTCACCAGTATCCACATGAGGTGTATAAAGCGGGTTGTTTTTGCCCCTGAGGCAGGCGGCAATCACTGACGCCATCCTTCCTAGAACAAGACCGTCAGCATCTACAATATACCATTTGTCTTTATTATCAGATAGTTTCGCGCTGGGTGTATATTTTTTCACTTTTCTGCTCCTGTTACAAAATAATCCAACTTTACTAATATATAATAATTTTTCTGTCAAGAAAAATAAGCATCTGATTAGAATTACTTTAGATTCAAAGCAGATCAGCACAAGGCGGGTTGATATTGACACCTGGTATAATTTTACCCTATTGTGATCTATTATGACAACAGAGCCGACATCAGCAGAAACCCTGGAAATAGAAGTAAAATTTTACATTCCGGATGTTCCTTCCATGCGGAGCAGCCTGATTGAACTTGGGGCCAAAAGCAGGGGCCGGTCATTTGAAACCAATATGCGTTATGACACGCCGGGTAGAGATCTTTTCCAACGGAAAGTCCTCCTACGCCTCCGCCAGGACACCAAAACGACCCTTACCCTGAAAACGCCACCTGAGTCTCGGCCGGATCTTCATGAGGACCAGTTTAAAATCTTCAGGGAGCTGGAGGTTGAGATCAGCGACTTATCTCAAATGGAGATGATTTTAAAAGAACTCGGCTTTAACAAAACCCAGGTATACAAGAAATGGCGTGAAAGTTTTTTGATGGAAGAGACTGTTTTCTGCGTGGATGAGCTGCCGTATGGCAGCTTCCTGGAGATTGAGGGGAGAGAAGGGGATATTCTCAGTCTTTCTGAAACATTGGGTCTTGAATGGAAAAAAAGGATCCTTCTGAATTATCTCAAGATGTTTGAACTCATTAAAGATAAATTGAAGCTTACCTTTTCAGATGTTACCTTCAGTAATTTTGAAAATGTCCAGTTGGATATTTCAGAATATCTTCATCTTTTTGAGGCCGGGAAACAAATTTAAAACTTATTTTCTCAAAAGACCAGACACAAGATATGGGTTTTTAGCCTATTCTTTGATTTGCTTTCTATATTCTCTAAATAAGGTACGAAAGATCTGATCCCAAAAAGAATGATATGACTGAAAATTTACAAAATTAGGCAATAAAAGAAATATAATAAAGACTAAGAGCTGTGCAAGAATACCACCCCATGCAATTATACTTTTCTGTTTTTGTGTGGCAAACCCAGACCAAACACAAGCTCCCCCTACACCATGTATAATCAATTCATGGTTTTTAAAGGAAAATGATCTTATGATTAACGCATGCCCCACTTCATGAATTAATATCAACACAAAAAAGGATAAAAAACGGACTGGTTGAAAAAAAAATCCAGAGAAAATAAACATCGCTGGTAATATTGACCAGTGAAATTTTATTTGTACACCAAATAAGTCTTCAATAATTAGAGAATAATTTACGAACTTCATTATAATACCAAATATCAGATATGATTCAAAGTCCTACTTATTACTTCTTTGACCCCACGCAATTAACATTGAAGTGCTCAAAGACACCAGGATCAAACAGGCAAAACATTATATATAGACTTTAATAGCGGGCGTGAGGGGCGCGTCAGAAGACTCAACCGCTTTTTTATGATTTGGTTTTCATTATAAACAAAACTTCACGAATCACAATTAAAATTATCGCCGACAATATCAAAAAGTAATAATTACCAAATTTTTATATTCAGGTGGTATATGTGAAAAAACAAATATGGGAGAACCCGGATGTTTGTTTTTAAAACTTTGAACTGCCTCATTCAGCATAATGATTTGCTTTTTCCCTAAATGCCACGATGAAGAATCCATAACAATAAAGATAATAACCCTTTTGAATATTTATCAACAATTTCATCAGCAGATAAGGCTTTCCATGCTTTAGCCTCTTCAATGATACTATTGCCTATTTTGATGATTTTTGATACTTTGTATTAATTATCAAACAACAGAATCCTTTTGGAGGTAATATATGAAGACTTTTTTGAGGCTCGTAGTAATCTGTTTTACTCTCATTCTAAGCACAACGGCAAACTCCTATAGAGGAAATTTTCATTCACCTAAAATATTCAAGTATATACCCATAAATGAGGAATGTGATGTGACAATCAATCAGTATGATACGGGTATTGGTTTTATAAAAACAAAAGATGATGGCTCAACTATAGTTGCTTTTCAAGGCGAAAAGGCTGATAACTATGTCGCATATGCTAAACGGACTGCAATTAACAGGAACTCTCCTGGTAACACGATTAATTCTATCAATGGCATTCCTGCAAAAGCTGAAATAATATTTGGTTCCTTTAATTTAAATACTCAAGAGGACCTTCTTTTATCTTTTTGGTATTTATGGGAGACTGAAACAAGTCTGGATAAGGACCTTATGACGGTTGAAATCAGTAAATTCGGAATTGACGGCCCATATGATGTTATTCTGAATACCCAGACGATTCGTAATCATCATCAAAAAAAAAGTGGGCCAATTTTAAAGATATTGATTTGTCAGCCTATAAAGGACAGAATATTTTTATTAAGTTTAAGTTTGATTCTGTTGATGAGTTTAGTAATTTTTATAAAGGCTGGCTGATTGATGATATTTTAATTTATAGCAATCAGTATACTTCGGTATTCAATTCAAAATTTTTTCTGGATATCACATTTGATGAAAAATATGCCTCGCCAAAGAAGGTGGTCAATTATGCTGGTACGGATTATCAGGGAAAAATGATAAATCCAGCAGAAAGATACATTGACCCAAAACATCTTGTCGGCGGTTATGTAAATATTCCGGAAAACACATATATCTCTATTCCAACAGATGGTGATGACAATATAAGTTTTAGCGATCTTAGCGCTATTGCCATAGATTTTTGGATAAAGCCTAAGAAATTTAATACCATCATAGCATCACGTAAAAATCAATTTATGATTAAATTGAGGGCTGATGGGAGTATTTATTTTTATATTTACAATGGACCGTCTATCGGGTGGAAAAGTGCCATATCCCATAAAAACGTCTTACGCATGAGGAAATGGAATCATGTGGCCATCATTTACGATGGAAATAATAATGTTGGTTTTTTTATCAATGATAAATTCAGCATGAATGGTATTCATATGGGGGTAATGGATTCCAGTTCAGGGGTGGGAGATTTATATATCGGCAAATCGCCTAATTTCCCTGATACGGCTTCTTTTGTTGGGCATGTGGGCGAATTTAGAATTGCAGATATCAGTTCCTGGGTAACGGCAGAAAATAAAATTCTGCACACAAAGCCATCTCCAGCAACTTATTCTCTAAGCCTTTTTCATAAAGAAAATTGGTTTTTAGATGAATCTGAAATCAAGCTTGACAATCCATTTTATGGCGATGATTATGACCCAAATGATCCGGCGGTTCAAAATTTAATAAACGCCATTGGTGTTGATCCCACGGTTGTTTATTCTCATGAGGTGATATGGGAAAAAATTTATAAAATCTGGCAGTTTTTTCTGACTTATGAAATCCAAGAAGGAGATCCCAAATTTCTGGATGCTTGGGATTTTATCTGGTCTATGCCTAATCATGAGTTTCCGAGTGTTTTATGGAGAGCACAGGAATTTGAACAGTTTGGCGGGTTTGTCTGGGGGGGCACCTGTACACGCAAGGCTCAATATTTTGCTGTGCTTATGCGGATTTCAGGCATACCATTATCGGCTACAGCCGGAGTCCTTTCAAATTGGAAGCATTCTGTAAGCGGCGTTGAGAATCATTTTTATAATATCGTTAATATTCATGGGAAATGGATCCCCATTGATCCTTCTAAAGCCGATCCAAATAGCTTACTTACTTTTCCTGAATTTCCGGCGCCAAAGACCTATCTCGATGAATCTTTTGATTATGCCCACCCATATATATTGAAAGTTAATGATGAAATGAATTTTGAAAAAATTCCTCTGGTTGTTGAACCGCCATACACCTATTATCATACGCCTATGTCAAAAATAGATTTGATCAGCCCTCCTGATAATATGATAACCAAAGACAATAGAATTCTGGTTATGGGTTGTTTTCCTAAACCTTTGTATCCTCTCCCAGGTACGCTTCCTGATGTAGTAACTGTTTCATATGGATACGATAACATAGAAGGCGGCTATTATAATGATGTGCCGGTTTATGATGGGGTATCTTTTATCTATTTTATCACCAGCATACCAATTGAATTTCTTGAAGAGTCTATAGATATAAATGTGACTTACGGAGAAGATTCAACCACAGTAACCATTTTTGATGGTAATTCATAACTAGAGTTTCAGCCCCCTTATAAGTGACTGAAAAACTAGGAATAAAAATTAATTGTGAGGTCTGGTCCGATCCAAAATATAAACGAGAGATGCCATGGGGGATCGATTTTCTAACATTATTCAATTGGTGAGAGCTATTGCGCCAGAGAGCGTTGGCAATCTCAACCCTCCAGCTGGTCCTGATCAAATAGCCAAGCTGTTAGAGACTGTGTCAAAGGCAGGTCAAGTTGTCGAGGAAGACGCCGAGTGTATGCGGCTTCGCGTGATTGCAGCCTCGCTCAATGATCTGTTTGAAAAGTACTCTCAGGATATTCGGAATGGATCATTTCATGCAGATGATGAAGGCCAGATTGTTAATGAAGATAATGAATGGCCTAACTAGTCATGACAGATCAGACTTTTTCCTGTGTTTTGACAGCCTTTTTTTCAGGTCTATTTTTTCCTGATATATAAGAAACCGAGGCGTTTAAAAGACCGCCACGTTCAACTGTTAGATCTTTGCATAAGACCTTGCCGGAGCAGCTGCCTGTTGAAAGAATGATCAGTTCTGTTGATGCGCTGATTTCACCTTCAAAGATACCGCCGATAGTCATACTGTCAACTTCAGTATCAGCGTAAACTGCCCCTTCTTCAGCAATAATCACGCTTTCACCCACAAGGGTCCCTTTTACTATTCCCCGTATTACAAGGCTTCCCTTGCTGGATATGGTACCATCCACCCTTAGCTCTTTATCAATGATCGATAGATTTGCTGTTGTTTCTTCCTTCACGACGCATCTCCTGAAACAAGTTTTAAGTAAACTGAACCGAGGATTGTTTTATTTCTTTTAACATCTATCCGGCAGTTTTCCGGGCCTGCATTACCGCCGTCCTTATTTCTAAGTAGTTTTTTCAGGTTAACTGCTTTCTTTTTTTCTACCAGCTGTTTTGAAATCCCTTTTCCAGCAATATACACTTTTACATCCTTATCTTTCGAGATATTTGTCACCACATCAATAAGTTTTAAGGGTTTTTTAATATCTACGACAGCTGTGTCGCCTGGATAATAACAGTATTTACTTTCATCTCCCAGCTGGAAAACAAGATGTTTCATAACCGGTGTTGTAATATCCACATACAGTTTTCCGATCTTATCTTTTTTATGGGTTACGATAATCGGATAGGTTTTCCCTTTCTTGTTAAGAGAATATCTTACCCAGAGGTCACGGTCCGTGTTGATAGTAAACCCCCTGTCTTCACCGGTATTGTATTTCTTGTCGCCCACAAAACCTTTAAAGTTTACGACAAGATCCTTGGAATCACCGAAGACGGTAAAGACATCATTAATTTTAAAGGTATCTCCTTTTATAAGTTTTACATGCGTATTGTTCACAAAGGTCATGTCTTCCCCATTTATCGTTACCTTGAACAAGGGAGCCTCAGGCTTTATCACTGTTCGGTCAGTAACAGCGCTGGCGGTTTTTTTATGCCCGTCCATTGCCAGATAGACAGTGCCGCATTTGTGGTAGTCTTTTTTGACTATTATTTTAGCTGGCTTTGTAATTTTTATTTTTTTTCGCAAATCATTTATTTTACCACCATACCCCTCGATATCAGCGGTCAGGCCGCGTTCGTAGTTGGCTTCAATATGAGACAGCATGATCGTGTCGCCTTTTTTTATAGGCAGGGTCTGCCCGTCTTCAATCAGGACCGGGAGAGAATCGTTTATTGAGATAACAAGATATATCAGTTTAGGGGTTTCGAGTTTAATGCCAGGAGTTTCTGGAACAATTCCCATCTGTTTCATAAAAGCGTTAATGGCTATATTATGTTGCCGAACTTTCTGTTCCAAAGGGAGAGACTTGCTTGTTTCAACGCCAAATGCGGGTATGCCGTGAGTAAACAGGGCATAATACGTTGCTGATTTACGCTGTTCCGCGTGCAACGTGTCCTGAGCTTTTGTCCTGTGATTGTTAAAATGAAAATGATGTTTAGGATTTTTAATATACTTATTGATGTCTTTGATGACCATTTCAGCCATTTTACCTAGTTCCAATGTTGCCCCTGTTTCACGGTTCACATATGTTTCGCAGTCAGCTATAATTGATTGGCCGTATCTTTTTGGGTTCCTCTGTTTGCTGATCCATTTTTCCGAGTAAAATCCTGAGCCGTCATGCAGGTTAAGGAGGCAATCGCTTTCCGCGATGAGCTTTTTTAGAATGTTAACAACTTTTGATTCATAATTGTCTCTTTTGTCCTCCGCGAACTTGCGGTTCATGTCCTCATTAATTTTACGTCGGTTCTTAACAATTGAATATAGGTTAGCTCTGGGCACTACTATCATATTCCCTTTGGCGAGCACACAATCAGCGTAAAGATCGGCAGAAAGAAACCCTCCAGGTTCATCCCCCTGAATGCCTCCTATGATTAAGAGTGTTTTCCCTGGTTCCTCACCATATATTCGATATATATGAAGTTCATGATCTGAATTTTCAAAAAAGATAGTATGGGTTCTTTTTTGGGCGTTTGCCGAAACACAAAGCATAATTACGATGAGCAAGGTTCCGGCAGTGGCTCTGAAAATCTTTTGCCATTCTGATATTTTATTTCTTACTAAAAACATAATTTCCTCATTATACCTTAATATTATCCTCCAGCAGGAGTTTCCTCTGACGGTTCTTCACTGGCTGTACTCTCTTCGCGCCCGGGCGAAACAGGAGGATTGCTAATCGATTCTTCAGAGCTATCCTCTCTGGCTTCTTCATTCATTGCAGTTCCAGTCTGTGGTTCGGGAAGCGCCACGACTGATTTTACCTCTACCGGGATGTCTTCTTCGAGTATCAGTTCACCTTTAGTTGAATATACAAATAGGGATGCTGTCTTAAAAAAATCAGTCCTTGTTTCATTTTCAATTTTAAAAATAACACTTTTAAAGCGTGAAATTTTAAAGTACTGTCCCCTGTAAGGATTTGACGGCTTTCCTGAAATAAGTGTTACGGACGGCATGGTCAGCCAGCTATTCTGCCTGGCCTTGTCATGTTTAAGAATGACAAAAATCCTTCCGGCAATCGTTTCAATACTCTCACTTTTGTTTTCAATGACAAATTTTACTTTTAACATCTTGTTGTTAATTTCATGCGTTACACTGAAGTCCCTGACACCGGCATTTTTTCCGCTCGATGTTATCGCCGGGGCGGATCCGGCCTCTAGATCTGAAACGGACACCTCTGCCGGGCGACTCTCTTTTGGGACTTCTTCAGACAGATCTTCCGTCATTTCAGGGCGGGGGTGTTCTTTTTGCTTTCTCTCTTCTGCTACTACCTGTTCAGCTTTCCTAAGATCCATCTCATATTGCAAGTCTTTGACCTGCTGGCGTGAAGCATCCAAGCTGGCCTGCAGTTTTTTATTTTTTGCAGAATGCCCCGCGTAAAGAAAAAAGAAAGAAACAGAGGAGATGATGGAAACGATCAGCAGGAATATCGCTGCTATAGATAGTCCCTTAAGCCATTTAACCGATATGATTTTTCCATGGTTATCTACAAACAGGATGCTCCAGCGGCCGACTTCCTTTGTTAAATTCGTCGGAGCTAGATTGTTTACAATTTTCTCCAGGTTTCGCGGAAGATTTTCCATTTTCCACCTTCACGTTTTAACGTCAGCTGTTTAATTCCATGCGCCCTGAATCCGCTTGATTCATAATTCTGCTCAAACGTGGCTGTCCCATGCTCTCCGTTTCTTTTAATGACCAGATTTTTTTGGCCAACGCGGATATAGCTGTATTTTTTGTTCAAGTTGTCTTTGTACGTTAACCATTCAGTTCGGTCCATTTTCCTGAAAATGAAGTCATTGGCATAGCAGTCACCATATTTTTCAATATCGCGTGAGGCCCACGCTTTGAGCCAGGCTTCGACAAAAATGGATATTTCATATTCGTTATCCAGTACTTCTTCCAGCTTTAAGCCAGCTTCAATAAGCATGGTCCCTACATCAGATTTTTCTTTTCCAAGATATTCATCACCTACGACCGTGGCTTTCCCGTTTTTATATGCCAGATAAAGTTTTCTGGTACCAGCCGTCATATTTTTATAAGAAGATTTAACTGTTTCATCAAACATAGCGATATATACGCCATTATGCTTAAATATTGATTTTTTATCCAATCCAGCTGAAAATGAAGGATAAGAAGCTTTGGTCCTTTGTTTAACAACCATCCAGTCCTTCCACCACGACATATGTTCCCTGTAACTGTCATCATACAACTTTTTGACATCTTTAGGGTTTCCGTTGTTAAGCGTCTCTTCCCAATGATCAAGAAATTTCATAATGCTTTTTTTGACCGCACCAGTGGAATCAGGCGCCACAAAGGTCAGTTTCTCAGCCATAATGATCGGTGTCCGGTTAAGAGCTATTTTTTTAGACAGCCGGTCAATATCACTGTTTTTTAAGGCAACACATCCATTGGAATCCCTTGGTTTAATCGGTTTATTTGTTCCGTGCAACCAGATCGCATTACCTTCAAGTCCCCTGGCCTGATCGGCATAATTCGGGTAGTCCATTGGGAAGGCCCGGCTGCCGTATATTGGCGCTAGATCCTTTTTTTTATACTCATCAGTAAAGAAATAAACACCTTCAGGTGTCTTTTTGTCGCCGGAGATGGATTTCGCCCCGGCAACCTCGCCGGTTGTGCATTTGAAACGGTCAACGATTTTATAAGTCCCGTCATAGGCATACAGCAAGAGCTGCTGCGACTCCTTTTCAACAGCTATAACGTATTCGGTTTTCTCTCCAGTATGCAGCGAAATGATCATGTCAGGAATTTTTTCAGTTGCCGAATTTATATCCGGCATAGCGCACACAACCGAAGTATAAAACAGGATGCTGGTTAAGATTGTTAAAAAACAGGTTGTAATTTTCCTGATAATTCCCAGTAAAACCAAAGAAGATATCCTCTCTTGAATTAAGTTATCATAAACTTATTATATTTATAGATAATTAACGCACAATAATTAAGAAGTCAACACATCTAGATATTGGATCCTGGATCCTGGATGCTAGATGCTAGATTGCTGGTCGTAGTGAAACCACGCAGAGCCTTACAAGCGGAGATCCCGATGGTTTTTAGCGGGGATGCTAGATAGCAAAAAGGACTGGGGGAAATAAGATAAGACTATTTTTTTAGGGTGGGCTGAGCACACCATCTACTGATTCATAATGTATGCTGATATATTTGGTGGGCATAGCCCATGCTACGATGCTTAGTTACATTTCAGTACAAGTTAAAGAGGTTTATCCTGGAATAACTGTAATAAGATCACCTTTTTTTGCATTAAAATATTGGCTTGCATTGCCGCAGTTCACAGAGATTTCCAGATGGCCGGTGCTCCCTATCAAGGCTAGCGGCGTAGCTGGGAGCTTGTCATTATAAGTTTGGGACAGTCCCTTTACATTTTTTTTTCCGATCCTGAAGTCAAGGGTTTTAGGGGAGCCGGCTTTAATGATTTCTTTAAGAAGGTGATAATCAATATTGGTGATTAAATTACCGAAGTGGTCTATCCTTATAATAGTCCCGGAAAGCTCCCCAGTATCAGAGATGCTGGGCTGATCTATTTCAAGCCGGCAAATAGTCTTTTTTTCAACCAGCGGTCCTAGTCTTTCAAGGGCTATACCATTTGCCAGATGTCCGGCAATTGGAGCGAATATGTCCCTGCCGTGGAAGGTCCGGCTTACAGGTTTCAGGAAATATTCAGAGTTGTTCACACGGATAATGGCTTCAACCCTTTCCTCGTCCATTACCAGAGATAATACGCCATTGTCAGGAGCCAGAAATAAATGCTCATTTATTTGAGCGGCTATTATCGTTCGGCCACTTCCGACTCCTGGGTCAACAATTATTGTATGGACCGTTCCTCCGGGAAAATATCTGAAGGCGGATTGAAGAATAAAAGCGGCCTGTGTGATATCCTGGGGGTCAATATGGTGAGTAATATCAACGATTGTTGAAGAAGGAGAGGTGGAAAGAATAACCCCCTTCATAATACCCGCGTATGAATCATGGGTTCCAAAGTCTGTGAGTAGGGTGATGACGGACATGATGTTTCTGAATTTTTTTAGTCAAATAGCTGACCATGTTTTTTGACGCCAAGATGGCTGTATGCGGTACCTGTTGTTTTTCTTCCAGAAGATGTCCGTATAATAAGGCCGATTTTCAGCAAAAACGGTTCAACAACGTCAACAAGAGTATCTGTTTCCTCCTGAAGTGTCGCTGCAATTGCTTCAATGCCAACAGGGCCGCCATTATAAAATTCGATTATGGTCGTTAAATAACGCCGATCCAGGCTGGTCAGCCCTTTCTCATCAACTTCTTCATACTGTAAGGCTTCTTCAACAATTTTTTTTGTAATGACACCATCAGCGCGGACTTGCGCATAATCACGGACACGTTTAAGCAGCCGGTTCACTATTCTGGGTGTGCCCCTGGACCGCCTTGAGAGTTCTTTTGCCCCGTCTTCATCGATTGTAATGTCAAGCAGGGCCGCAGAACGTCTGGAAATTTCCATCAGGTTTTCTTCGCTGTAAAAATCGAGACTTCTCTGTATGCCGAATCGGTCTCTTAAGGGGCCGGACAGCAGGCCGATCCGTGTGGTTGCCCCGACAAGGGTAAAACGGTCAAGTCTGTGCCGAATACTCCTGGCATATGCTCCCTTGTCAAAAACGAAATCTACTGCAAAATCTTCCATGGCAGGATAAAGAAACTCTTCAACAGCTTTACGAATCCTGTGTATTTCATCGATAAATAGGATATCCCCTTCCTTAAGATTGGTAAGAAGTCCCATCAGGTCTCCCCCTTTTTCCAGAGCAGGACCGGATGTGACCGTAAGGTCACCCCCCATTTCATTGGCTATGATATGGGCCAGTGTTGTTTTGCCTAAACCTGGAGGGCCATGGAACAGAACATGATCCAATGGTTCATCTCTTTTTTTTGCGGCTTCTATGGCTATTTCAAGCGTCTCTTTAATGTTTTCCTGGCCAACATAATCAGGAAACTTTTCTGGCCGCAATGAAAGAATTTCAGGTGTTTTGTCATCGGGCAGACACACCCCTGAGACCATTCCGTGTATATTCTCTGACTGCTGTGAGGTATCATCCTTCATGGTTTTTTGCCTTCCCGGTATATCTCGTCAAACAGTTCTTCAGGGGTTGTGATAGATTTTTTTCTTTTAACGGCTTCGGCTATCATCTGTTTTGCGTCCGTGTGCCTGTGGCCCAGCTGCTTAACAAGCACATCAAGAATTGGTTGGGTAATATCGTCTGGCGGAAGTTCTGCGATGTTAAGTTTTGCATGCGGCTGTGCAAATTTTTCCAGCTTACCCTCCAGAGTCGCTATTATTTTTTGTGCTGTTCTGCTTCCTATCCCTTTCAACTGGGTGAGCTTAGCCGCGTCTTTGTTCTCAATCGCGTCGGCGATTTCACTAAAAGGGATACTCAGGGCCTGCATGGCCTTCAGGGGGCCAACCGCTTCTACAGAAATAAAATGCTGGAAAAATTCCTTTTCATTTTCCAGGTTGAACCCTATCAAGACAGGTTTAGGCTGCCTTTCTGTTTGATGGTAGTATATATAAAGAGAAATAGTTTCGCCGATTTCCCGTGTATTTAGAGTGCTCATAACCACAGACGGAAGCAGGACCTCATAGCCGATCTGATTTACCAAAAGGAGTATTCTGTCTTCTTCTTTTTTTAGCAACGTGCCCTCAAGATATCCAATCATCTCAGCATTTTTTCCTTCCAGATGAATATTCCTTTATTATGCTGTCAAAGCGGAACAGCCCAATAATTGCCATTGCCAGCGCATCAGACGCATGGTCCGGTTTAATGGGGTCTTTTTGGTTCAGGATGTGCCTGACCGTCTTTTCTAGCTGTTTCTTGGTTGCCCTGCCGTTCCCTGTTAAAATTTTTTTTGCTTCACGAACCGGAACTTCAGCCACAGGGAGGCCTGTCTTGTGGCCTGCAAGAAGAATGATGCCTGTGACTTTTCCCAGATTTATTCCGGATTTGGGATACTTTGCAAGAGAAAAAACATCTTCAACCACCAAAAGGTCTGGTTTTTCATCCTGTAAGATGTCTAAAAGCCTGGTAAAAATAATGTCAAGGCGGCTGGGAAGGGGATTGGCGGCTTTGGTGGAAATTGTGCCGAAAGAATAGCTTTCAACTTTTAATCCTGTTCCCCTGGCAATACCAATGCCGGTAGCGGCCAGGCCCGGATCTATACCTGCAATCTTTATCATGTAATAAAACAAAACAAGCAGCGCGGGGTGTCAGGCAAACGGTTCTTCCCGCGGGAGTTATTGAATCTGTTCCATCTCCTCAAGTTTTTTTCGGGCATATTCGGATTCGTTTGATTTAGGGTGTTTATTGATCAGTTCCTTTAATATCAGCCTGGCATTTGTCACATCTTTCAGGTTATAAAACGCCAGTCCCTGTTTTAACAGGGCGGCAGTCACTTTATTTCCTTTAGGATAATTATCGATTACATTCTGGTAAGCGAGAATGGCCTCATTATACATTTTTTCCTGATAATGGGTTTCGCCGATCCAGAAATGAGCGTTATCGGCGTTTTCAGACGCGGCGTGCTGTTTAAGAAACTTTTGAAATATTTCGCGTGCTGCTGAATAAGCCCCTTTATCAAAAGCTTTTTTAGCGGCATTATACAGCTTGTCTTCGGCAATCAGTTTTTTGTTTTCAGCACTATTTTTTCCGGATGGCTTTTCAGCAACCGTGTCTGTTTTTTCAAAACCGAGGTAACGCTCAAGGAGGAATATCCTGTTTGAATTGCTGGTGACCGTTTCTTCTAACCTGTTTTCTCGGCTCTCTTTTATTGCTTCCAAATCCTCAAAAACAGCTTTCTGTTTTTCAAAAAGGTGTTCTATCTCTTCAAGCCTTCCGTTGAGAACCTGCAATTCATCTTTCAGCTGATCATGGTTTGCCCGTAAACTGGCATACTGATTTCTAAAGCCTTTGTCGCTCTTTCCTTTTTTTGTATCCAGTGTATTGAGCTGACTATCCAGCTGGGAGATTTTTTTCATAAGGGCATCGGTGCGGCTGTCAAGGAGTTCAACATCAGTCTTAGATGCGCATCCGTTGAAGGCTATTAATAGGGCCGATGCAATGAATACATAAAAATTTAATTTACACATGGTAGAAGCCCTGTAACTTTTCCGATAAAAGAAAAAATGACAAGGTAAATATTTGACAGATTATTCCAGGTTAAAATGCGCACGCCGGTTCTTTGCCCATGCTGCCTCATTGTGACGTCTGTCAACGGGCATTTCTTCACCATAGCTTATTTTTGACATGCGGGACCTGGGAACACCAAGGTCCATCAGGAACATTCTCACACTCTGGGCTCGTCTGTCACCAAGCGCAAGGTTGTACTCGGTTGATCCGCGTTCATCGCAGTGTCCCTCAATAACAATTGATGCATCAGCATTCTTGATCAGCCAGTCAGCCTTGCTTCTTAAAATTTCCTGGGCTTCAGGTTTAAGTGTGGCCTTGTCATAATCGAAAAGCACATCCTCGTTAATAAATGCATTCATGGCTGCAACTCTTTCAGCCCTTGAGGCATCTTCCTCAACAAGGTCTTCGTCACTTGAACGAGCAGTGCCTGTAGTGGCAGCCGAACTGTCGGTTGCACTACTACCGGTTCTGGAACCTGTTGTCTCGCAGGACGAGAAAAGAAGCATACCTGAAACAAAAAACAACACAGCAATAATCACATTCAATTTTGATTTCATATTTACCTCCTTATTAAAGAAAAAAATTGTTAATTTCTGTCTGCTCGAAGCGACCATTTCGGGTTTGACTGTTCTCCCGGCAGCATCAGCAGACGCCTTTGGTCTGTTCCATAAGCAGTCATGATATAAATTCTGTTTGTACCTTCGCGGGTTGAACTAAATGCTATGAGACTTCCATCCGGGGACCAGGTCGGCGATTCATTGTCTCCCGCATCTTCTGTCAATTGTATTGAGTTGCCACCAGTATTATCTATCATATTTATATTGAATTGTCCATTTACAATAGAAGAAAATGCTATTTTATTTCCACTAGGAGACCAACTTGGTGTCGTATTATAGTCCCCCTCAAACGTCAACCGGTTTACCTTTCCTGAAGCAATTTCCATGACATAGATCTGTGGCGTTCCGGACCGCTTTGACACAAAAGCCATTTTTTTCCCGTCAGGTGAAAATGTGGGTGATACATCTATCCCCCATGTATTAGTTAATCTTTTAATAATTTTTCCTGTACCGGTCAACATATAAATTTCAGGATCCCCTGTAAAAGAGAGTGTTGCCGCAAGTGCGAACTTGTCCGGCTGCCATGCTGGTGTGATATTTATCCCTTCCCTGTCTACAATAGAAAGCCGATCATCTTTCAGATGTTGTAGATACAGGTCTGGCTTTCCCTTTTTGTATGATGTATAAGCAATCCAGCTGCTGTCTGAGGACCATGCGGGAGAAAGAGCGATGTTGCTGTCAAATGTCAGCTGTGAAGGGGCATAACCGTCAAAATCACAAACAAAAATCTCCTTGTTACCAGAACCTGTTGAAACAAAGGCGATTTTGCTGCCAAATATGCCACGGCTGCCGGTAAGAGCCTTAATTATTTCGCTGGAGAAACGGAGGATGATTGTCCTTAGATCCGTTACATTACCCCTGTATTTTTTCCCAACAAGCCGTTTTGTTATAAACGTGTCAAAGAGTCTCATCTCAGCCAAGAAGCTGTCTCCATCAATCTGAATGCCGCCTGTGATTAAAAGTTCGGCGCCAACGGTTCGCCAGTTGGAAAAATTGATATTGGACGCTCCTATCCCTGTTTCTCTTGGGTCTTCCAGAAAGGAAGCGGGATCGAGTATCTTGAAGTAGCATGTAAACTCAAGCGTATTAGCAAGAAGTTTAGTGCATTGTTCGGCGATCTCTTTTTCCTCTTTTGCCCCGGACATTTCAGCGAACTTAGGTATGGCGATAGGCATCTTTTTTAAAAAAGGGTTGGTAATATCTATATAATCATGAGCAGCCGCGGAGACCGTCGGCAGGAGGATTAAAAAATAAAACACGGTTATCAGTGTTATGCAGGTCTTTTTTATGGTCATGGTATCTAACCTTATGAGCTGTCAGTCATTCAACGTTTAATTAAGACCAAGGGGTGTAAACCTTAATCCAATTTCAAAATAGGGCCGGTTAAAGCCTTTTGGCAGCGGCGGCAGCGGAGAGGCTTTTATCACAGCTTTTTTACATATATTGTCAAATTCCCTGTTCCCGGATTTTTTTTCAAACCAGAGATCCCTTATCCTTCCTTTCGGCGAGATTTTTATTACAAGTACAGACATCAGACCAGAACTGCTGTCCGCAAGATAGGGCGGCATGTTCCAGTTCTTACTTATCAGTGTAAATATTTCTGCTTTATATATATCAATTTGTTCTAAGTGCTTTCTGGAGCCCGCGGACTGCTTGTTACGGTTTTTAGTCTCAACCTGGTGTTTCAGCCGGTTTATCGCTTCTGTTACAGAAGCATCCCTTGATACATCAACCGGTTGATTAGGTTTATCATTAATATTCTTTTGTATAAGATGTTTTTTTGTTTTGTTTTTTTCCACGGAAACGTTTTTTTTTATAAGGTCTTTTTTCTTTTTAATTGCAGGAGCGACAGTTCTTTTTTTTATCGGTATGGGCGATGAAAGTGAGACTAGATCAACACTTATAATTTCGGGAGAAAACCGACCGTGGGAAACATGCCTGGAGGAAAAGATGAAAATGACGATGGCCGCAATATGGCAGACCGTTGAGACTGAAAAAAACAGATAAAGGTTCTTATAATTATCTTCAGCCCCGCTTATTAATGAAACAACCGGATTTGTAAAACGGTTCATCTGGTTCCTGATTTCTTTTTGCCGGTGTTGACCGGATCGGTCAGCATGCCGAGCTTCTCAACGCCGGCCCCTTTTATTTCAGACATTACGCGAACAACCAGCCCATAAGCTATGTCCTTGTCCGCCCTGAGAAGAACCTCCCTGTCTACACGGTTCTCAAGAATTTTTTTGAGTTTTTCCTGGAGGAAATCGATTGTAACCTGTAGGTCGTTAATATAGATCTTGTTTTTCCTGTCAATCGATATCACCAGCTTTTCTTCTTCTGAAGCGAGCGGACCAGCATCAGCTTCAGGAAGTGTCACATCCACTCCCTGTATCATCATCGGCGCAGTTACCATAAAGATTATCAAAAGAACCAGCATGACATCCACAAACGGAGTCACATTGATGTCCGACATCAGGCTTTTAGTGTCGCCTGTGTGCGCCATTAACCGGCCTCCTTTGAAAGTAGAATGTCCCTTTCAACAATATTTAAAAAATCTGCTGAAAAACTCTGTAGTTCAGATTCGATAACCCTGATTTTCTGGGTGAAGTAATTAAACGCAATTACAGAAGGTATTGCCACGGCAAGACCGATAGCAGTAGCGATAAGTGCTTCAGAAATACCGGGGGCCACGACTGCCAGACTGGCTGATCCCCTTTGGCCGATACTGTGGAAAGAGTTCATAATACCCCATACGGTCCCAAAAAGGCCTATGAAAGGTGCTGTATTGCCTGCAGTGGCAAGGAACGGAACCATTTGTGTTAGCTTTGTTATTTCTGTGTTGCTTGTACGGCGAAGGGCCCGTTTGACATTGTCAAACCCTGTAATCCTTGTACTCAAAGAGACTGTATCGGATTCTGATGAGGCTGGGGAAGCAGCAGCATCTTTTAGGGGTATGCCTGAACGGCTCAGCTTTTTAAGCTCCATGTAGCCGATGCGGAAGACTCTGGCAATCGGGCTTGTACTAAGCTCCTTGGCTTTTGAAAAAGCATCGGAAAAATCTCTGCTTTTCCAGAAAAACTCTATAAACATATCGGATTGACGGAAAGCTTTCCTGATATAAAAGAATTTTATCAGTATGATGGCCCATGATGTTATAGAAAAAAAAAGGAGAAGAAGCATCACGAACTGCACCATTAGGCCGGCGTTCAGTATCATTTCAATTACATCTAATCTATGAGGACCCATTATATAACTCCACGATATTATTCTTGTTTAAAACCTGGTCTTTATGGCCGGGTCAGAGCTAGATGGTTAAGCCATAGTGTATGCAAAATACGAATCCCGCTAAAGGCGGGACGAAATCCCCTAGTGACGGGACAAGCGAAACAATATCAAATGAACGAAATACAAATGACAAAAATAATAATTATAAAAATATAATATATGTTAATATTTTAAAAAGTCAAAAGGTGAAAAGCCCAATATATTGTGTTAAGTCTATATTATTTCTACTATAAATTATAAGAGCTTTGTCTGGGTGTCAAGAAAATTGCAGGGAGGTGGATACATTTATGAAAAACATTGAAATCGAAGAATTTTTATGTTTTATTCTTTTTTCTAAATTGAGAGCATTAAATAATCTATATTTATAGGAGAATACATATGGAAGCATTGACAACGGATTTAACATGGGAAGAAATAGAAAATAGATTCAATGAAGACGGCAAATACAGCTTTAGCCTGAAACAGCACAAACGGCGGGCTAATTTAACTAAAAGAAAAAAAGGAGACACTGAAGAACGGAATGTATGGCGCTTGTTGATACAAAAAGACGACAGGTCATCAACAAAAACGCTTTTTAAAAAGAATATTGATGAAGATGATATTGAAGATTTGTCTGACACACCAGATGAAGCCATCTTACAAAAAATTAACGCGGTAATTCAAGCGAGCTAAATTATATTTGTCTTATCGGTTCGATTGGTTATATCGGTCTAATTGGCTTGTCTCAGATATAAAAAGCCCTTATGCGTTTAATACATAAGGGCTTTTTTAATCAATCTTTTAATAGACTAGGAAAGGCTTAAATTACATCATTCCGCCCATTCCGCCCATTCCACCCATTCCGCCTCCAGGAGGCATAGCGGGCATACCAGCGCCTTCATTCTCTTCAGGTTTATCAGCGACCATGGCCTCTGTGGTGATCATCAGTGCAGCAACACTTCCCGCATTTTGAAGTGCGTAGCGCACGACTTTTGTGGGATCGATAACACCGGCCTTGATAAGGTCTTCATATTTGTTGTCTGCAGCGTTATATCCAAACGCACCTTTTCCATCCTTCACCTTGTTGATGACAACAGCACCTTCAACACCGGCATTGTTTGCTATCTGGCGGATGGGTTCTTCCATTGCCCGCATAACGACTTTAACGCCGAGCTTTTGTTCAGCTTTCATCTTGATGTTGTCAAGGGCATCTATACAGCGGAGCAGAGCTACGCCGCCGCCGGGCACGATACCTTCTTCAACAGCCGCGCGTGTGGCGTTCAGAGCGTCTTCAACACGTGCTTTCTTTTCCTTCATCTCAGTTTCAGTGGCAGCGCCCACATTAATAACAGCAACACCGCCGATCAGCTTGGCAAGACGTTCCTGTAGTTTTTCACGGTCATAATCAGAGGATGTCTCTTCAACCTGTGCCCGGATCATTTTAACACGGCCTTCAAGGTCGGCCCGTTTCCCAGAGCCATCAACGATGGTCGTGTTGTCCTTATCTATGGTGATCCTTTTTGCCTGTCCAAGGTCTGTAATGGTGATATTTTCCAGTTTAACACCCATATCTTCTGAAACAACCTGTCCGCCTGTCAGTATAGCAATATCTTCGAGCATGGCCTTTCTCCTGTCGCCAAACCCAGGGGCCTTGACAGCAGCCACGTTCAGGGTGCCGCGGATTTTGTTTACAACCAGTGTGGCGAGCGCTTCGCCCTCAACATCTTCCGCAATAATCATGAGTGGTTTGCCCATTTTTGCGACTTGCTCAAGCAAGGGGAGAAGGTCTTTCATATTGCTGATTTTTTTCTCATTTATCAATATATACGGGTTGTCCAGAGAGGCTACCATCTTTTCCGCATCAGTTACAAAATACGGAGAAAGGTATCCGCGGTCAAACTGCATCCCTTCCACAACATCGAGGGTTGTCTCCATTGATTTTGCTTCTTCAACAGTGATAACGCCTTCCTTGCCAACCTTATTCATGGCTTCTGCAATGATGTTGCCAATGGTCTCATCACTGTTAGCTGAGATGGTACCGACCTGTGCGATTTCGCGCTGATCTTTGGTCGGCTTACTCATTTCCGCAAGCTCTTTGACTGCTACTTCAACAGCTTTCTCAATCCCTTTTTTTATCGCCATGGGATTGCTTCCCGCGACAACCAGCCGCTGGCCTTCTTCATAAATCGCACGAGCAAGGACTGTGGCCGTAGTTGTTCCATCACCAGCTGTATCACTGGTTTTACTGGCGACCTCTTTTACCATCTGGGCGCCCATGTTTTCAAATTTGCCTTCAAGTTCAATCTCTTTTGCGACGGTTACACCGTCTTTGGTTACATTGGGTCCGCCCCATGATTTATCAATAACGACGTTTCTTCCCTTTGGGCCGAGAGTTACGACGACCGCGTCAGCCAGAGTCTGAACACCCTGAAGCATCGCTTCACGTGCCTTGGCACCATATTTAATTTCTTTAGCCATCTTGATCTTACCTCCTATATGTTAAAATTATTCGATTACTCCAAGAATGTCATCTTCGCGCATAATCAGAAACTCTTTGCCGCCGATCTTTACATCTGTTCCGCCGTATTTGCCGAAAAGTACACTGTCTCCCTTTTTTACATCAAGGGGGATTCTCTTGCCGTCATCTCCTACCCTGCCTTTTCCGACAGCTTCAATTTTGCCTTCTATCGGTTTTTCCTTGGCTGTATCCGGAATAATGATACCGCCCTTTGTAGTGGTCTCTTCCTCAACACGTTTCACTAAAATTCGGTCCTGTAATGGTCTGATTTTCATTTCCTGTCTCTCCTTTTCATTGTGCTTGTTCAAACAAAACTGGTTTGCATAAAAAAGATCGTTAATGTTATGATATTATTATAAATTATATAAGGCATCCAGCGGGCCTGCTGCTGAAGGCCGTTATTGTTTTTTAAAAAATAATCACACTTTTTATTTTGTAAAGAGAAAAAAATAGATTTTTCTATTCTGAAGATTTACTGGAAGTGTTTTCTTTTTTTTCTGGTTTTTTTGCTGTTTTTTCCTCTTTTTTTAATGAATTTTCTGAAGCTGTTCCTGACTTGCCCGCATAATCGGTGACATACCAACCTGAACCTTTTAAATGAAAGGCACTTTGCGAAATAAGTTTTTGAAGCTTTCCTGTACAGCTGTTGCATTTTTTCAGTGGTTTATCGGAAAATTTCTGAATGGCTTCAATATGTTCTCCGCATTTTGTACATTCATATTCATAAATCGGCATGCCATGAACCCCCTTAAAAATATGTTTTTAAAACAAATAGTTATAAAAACATTTATAATCGATCTTTAAAGTACAGGTTAAGATAAGTCAGAGATGTATCAATGTCAAGGCCTGATACAACTTTTTTGTTAAATTTTCTAATTAATCAATAGGCATACGCCAGTTTTTATAAAAACTGAGGACATCTTTAAGGCCTGTGATATCGGTGTTGCTTAAAATGTTGTGAGTCTTTTCATGCACTCGGGATTCTTCGACGAGCTTTTCATTATCTGTGGCGTCAAACATCTGAAGAAACCTACTGAAACGGACAATATGAATCAATTCATGGGTGACGATATAAAGGGAAAACGGGAGGAGCTTCAGGGCAGGTTCTCCTTTAAGGGCTTCTTTTATAGAATGATCCTGCAAGCATATTTTATAAAAATCGTATGAGCCAGAACCGAGGGCTGTGTCTTTTTTCTGGCCAGCGTACCTGATGACTTGGGCAAAATGACCATGGACAATCTCTTTTTCATCAAGATCAGCAAGGGTTTTAACATCATATCTGCTCCGAAGCCACTGATTTTCGGACATCTTATAGTAATCACATACAAGGTCTTCAGCCATTTCAACTGAATTATTGATGATGTCTAGTTGTTCCTCGGAAAAATGTTCCAGTCTTTTCATAAAAATATTTTAAAAAACTATGGACAAACCTTTATATTTATTGTAAACGTTGCAAGTTTTAAAAACCAATTATTTAATCTTTAGATTTGGAGGTGATCTGTTGGGCAGTGTAATTAAAAAAAGAAGAAAGAAGATGCGCAAACATAAACATAGAAAACTCTTGGCCCGCACCAGGCATCAGAGAAGAAAAGGTAAGTAGTTCAGACCTCCAGTCTCAATTAATACCAGTTTATTAAATTCTTATTAAACAGAAAAAGCACTGTACTATCCTTTTGTTCAGATGCTTTTTTCTGTTTATTTGTTTTTTCCAGTATACCCCTTTAAGTATTTTAAAAATTCTGAATCAGTTGAAAGCACAACAGAGCTGTTTTCATCCAGCGTTTCATTATAGATTTCCAGAGTTTTTATAAAGGAATAGAATTCAGGATCCACTCCGTAAGCTTTGGCATATATCTCTGTGGCTTTAGCGTCAGCTTTACCTTTGATCTCCTGGGCTGCCTTATAAGCACCTGATGATATCTCTTTGAGTTTCTTCTCCTTGTTACCCCTGATTATTTTTGCTTCGCCCTGGCCTTCTGAACGGAGTTTTTCCGCCATCTGTTTCCGTTCTTCTATCATGCGGTCGTAAACAGACTGCCTTACTTTCTCTACATAATTTATCCGTTTTATTTTTACATCTACAAGTTCTATGCCGAGCTCTGAGATCTGTGGAATGGAACGGTCCAGGATCATCTGGGTTATCTTTTCTCTCCCTGTTTTGATGGCGTATTTTTCCTGTCCAGCATCCTCTTTTTTGCTGATCCCGGCCTCAATATCCATAATCCTGGAACTCATACGGACAGCTTCTATCAGCCTGTGATCGGTGATAACATTCCGTACCTCAGCATTAATGATTTCACTTAAACGGCTCTTAGCTGTATCGATATATCTAACGGTTTTAAAAAATACGTTCGGTTCTACAATTTTCCATCGTGCAAACGCGTCAACGTAAATATACCTTTTTTCAAGGGTTGGAATCTCTTCTTTTTTCCCGTCCCAGTTTTGAAGGTTACGCGGATAATATATCGCTATTTCAATCGGGGCTGGCAGTTTCCATTTAAGTCCTGGCTTCGTTTCCGTCCGAACGACCTTTTCAAAACGGGTGACAACTACCTGTTTAGTCTCGTCAACAACATAGGCACATAAACCAAAAGCAATACTAGCTATGATTATACAGATTAATAAAAATATTCCTTGTCGTTTCATTTTTTTTCACCATTCTTGTTGCCGAGGTTGAGAAGGGGGAGCAGGCTTTTCTGGTCAGAATCGATAATATATTTTTCCCCAAGCTTTGGAAATAGCTCCTTGAGCATCTCAAGATACATCCTTCTTTTTGTAACATCCTTTGCCTTACTGTATTCATCATAAACAGATTTGAACCGAGCAGCATCCCCCTCAGCTCTATTGATCCGCTCGGCATAATAGCCTTCCGCAGCTTTTATCACCCTTTCAGCTTCTCCCTTGGCTTCAGGAATAGCCCTGAAATACTCTTTATTTGCTTCATATATCATCTTTTCCTTTTCCTGAACAGCCTGGTTGACTTCATTAAAGGAAGGCTGAACAGGCCTGGGAACATTGGTGGTGTTAAGCTGTACAGCTTCTATGATGACACCGATTTCAGCTTTGTCGAGTTCTTTTTGAAGGAGCATCTTTACTTCACTGGCTATTCCCTGGCGTTTGATGACCTCGGTAACGCTTCTATCCCCCACAACAAGGCGCATGCATGTTTCAGACATGTCCCGGAGCAAGCCGATCGGTTCATCTACCTTAAACAACCACTGATAAGCGTCTTTGATTTTATATTGGATGACCCAGGGGACAAGGGCAACATTCAGGTCGCCGGTGAGCATGAGTGACACGTTTCCTGTCTCGGTTTCCGAAGCGTATCGCTGCCTGCCGCCCGCAACATCAACATTTGGATCAAACTCTTCGGTCCGCATCAACTCCATATTGACCTTGGTCAGTTTTTCTATGGGACGAGGCCATTTAAAATTTGGACCGGGTTCCGCAATCCTATCAAATTTGCCAAACCGCTGAATGACGCCAGCCTGGCCGGAGACGATGGTGAAGAACGTCATAAAAAATAAGGCCAGAATCACTACAATAGCGACAATTAGAATCGATCCGCCGGAGAACTTGAAAGCCTGCAGTTTTTTTACAATTTCATCCAGATCCGGCGGTTCTGGTCCGTCTGAATCTTGCCGTCTGTGTTGCTTGTTCTTTTTTTGCTGCTTCTGAAGTTTTTCCCAGTCCCAGCTCATTGAATACACCTTTTTGTTAGTGGGTAAATAAAATATTAAATATTAAACGATTTCTATTGCTAATTACTGTGGAGTGTCAAGAAAAAACAGTGCTAGATACTGGATACTGGATGCTAGATACTAGATGGCTGGTCGTAGTGAAACGGAGATCCTGCTGGTTTTAGTGGAAATGCTAGAGGTAGGGCGGTTTAACGACTAGAGCATGGAACGGAGAGTTGAAAGCAAGGTGCGTTTTTTCTTTAAACCCATCTTTTAGCTTTTTTTATAGCTATTCCCTGTGGATTAAACCTTTTTTTTCTGCTATGAATAATTTTAATTTGTTTTGAATATAATTCAGGTATGCTTTTATTTCGATTATGAAGAGAGAAAAAAAAGATCTTGATCACATTGGAAACATACTTGACCGTGTAATGGAAAAGTGCGGCCGGGAAGTTGACGCGGGAATGATACAGGTTTGGAAAATGTGGGATAATATCCTGGAAAAAGAGATCATTGAAAACGCTCAGCCGGCGGCGTTCAAGGGAGACCTCCTCCTTGTACATGTTACCAGCTCAGTCTGGATGCAGCAGCTTCAATTCATCAAATCGGACATTATAAAAAAGATTAATGATGTTGCAGGTAAAAAGCTTGTGGGTGATATTAAGTTTAAAATCGGCATTTGACATCATGACATAATTCAGCCATATTAAACGGCACTTAACAATTAAATTCGACAATTTAGGGGTTTATGGTTTTGCCTGTCACGTTGTCGGGGATCATTTGAACATTTAGATTTTGAATTTGTTTCGAGTTTCGGATTTCGAGTTTCGAATTTAAAACTTTTGAAATAAATGAAACCCAATGTGATATGACACTGTTTGTAAAATCAAGTATAGGTCAGGACATAATATGGAACCATCCGAAATACGGTCATCCTCTGAAAAAGACGTTTTACGCGACACAATAATTGTCTGCCTGATTCTTCTTATATTAAATACTGTAGCCTACTGGCAGGTTTCAAAGAATGAATTTACCAATTATGATGACGATGTCTATGTAACACAAAATCCGAATGTCCTTTCCGGTCTTAGCTCGAAATCGATACACTGGGCTTTTACTTCAACCCATGCCAGCAACTGGCATCCGCTGACATGGATAAGCCATATGATCGATATCGAGATGTTCGGACTTAATCCTGGTCCGCATCATGTGATTAACCTGTTGTTTCACATAGCTAATTCAATTCTGTTGTTTTTGGTCTTCAAGATCATGACAGGCGCTTTACGGCGGAGTGCTTTTGTCGCCATCCTGTTCGCCATACATCCCCTACATGTTGAATCCGTGGCATGGATCGCGGAAAGAAAGGATGTGCTTTGTGCTTTCTTCTGGCTGGCCGCCATGTACGCGTATGTCAGATACACACGGAAGCCAAATACCCCCCGGTATATTCTTGTTCTTGTTTTTTTTACGCTCGGTCTTTTTTCAAAGCCGATGATTGTGACTCTTCCGTTTGTATTTCTCCTGATGGACTACTGGCCTTTAAAACGTTTAAACATTGAAGGGAAGAGGCTTAGCAGCACTGAGGTTGAGGATGATGCTGAAGGCCGGGATGTGACTGAAAACAGGCTTAACCGTCTATTAATCGAAAAAATTCCTTTTTTTATGCTTACCGCAGCATCGTGTGTAATTACTTTTGTGGCACAAAAAAAAGGCGGCGCTGTTTTGACCCTATCAGCGATCCCCATGACTGAACGTATTGGTAATGCATTGCTGTCTTATGTGGGCTATCTCCTGAAAATGGTTTTTCCTAATGATCTTTCGTGTTTCTATCCCCGACCGGTAGTATTTCCGGCCTGGAAAGTGATCGGCGCCACGCTTTTCCTTGTACTGATTACTGTTTTGAGTATTAAATTAGCTAAAAAACAGCGGTACATTATTACAGGATGGTTATGGTATCTTGGAACACTTGTCCCTGTGATCGGACTTGTGCAGGTGGGAGAACAAGTCATGAGTGACCGTTATATGTATCTTCCCCTGGTCGGTATTTTTGTCATTATATCCTGGGGGATACCTGTTATATTTAAAAACTTGAAAAATCGAAAAACGGTTTTTGGCCTTGCCGCGATCATATTGGTTTTGATTTTCACTGCGATGACATGGAAGCAGACCAGCTACTGGAAAGATAATATTTCCTTGTTTCAGCATGCAATAAGGGTTGATCCTGAAAATTACCTGGCCCAAAACAATCTGGGACTTACCATGTATGAGCGGGGAAGATATGCAGAGGCGGAACAATACTTTAAGAATGCTATCAGTGTTTCTCCGAAATATTTTCGAGCATACAACAATTTGGGGCTGGCCTTTATGAATCAGGAAGGCAAACTGGTTGATGCTGTAAAATCTTTTTCAAACGCCCTTAAGATAAAACCTGATTATATCGATGCTCATTGTAATATGGGCCTGGCACTTGCCAGGGCAGGCCAATTTGATGATGCAATAAAACATCTTTTGATAGCCTTGCAACTTGATTCTAACAATGCGTTTATCAGACAGAGCCTACAGAAGGTTCGGATGGCGAAAGAAAAAGTTGCGACTCTTAGTAAAAAAGACGAAAAACAACAACATTTGAAAAAAATAACGGCAGCTGACCACAACAATATCGGTGTTGATCTGGCCAGGAAGGGTAAATATAAAGAGGCTTTGACTCATTTTAATAAAGCCCTAACCCTGGAACCTGATAATGTCAATGCCATGTGCAATAAGGGCCTGGTATTGATGAATAATGAAAACCAGCTTGATGAAGCGATGAACTATTATAAAAAGGCCCTTAAGATCAATCCTGAATATTTTGAAGCGCACTTTAACCTTGGTCTTGCATTTATCCGCAGGGGGGACAGGGACAACGCTATATCTCATTTTTCAAAGGCTCTCTTGGTGGCCCCTAATAATGAATCTGCACGCAATTCCATAAAAAAGATGATTGCCCAGCTTAAGGCCGGCAAATAAACCATATAGTTAAAGCGTGAAACATCTTTCATCAGACACTTTTTTTAACGGCCGTATAACCGTAAAACAGGATGTGAAGGGTTACCGGTTTTCGATTGATGCCGCGATCCTTGCATGGCACTCAAATCCAGTGCATGGTGATAAAATTGTAGACCTGGGAACAGGCTGTGGGATTGTTCCACTTATTCTGGCTTTTCGCCATCCTGAAACAGAAATTATCGGTATTGAAATACAGGAAAAACTCGCTGACCTGGCGTCATCTAATGTTATTGATAACAGCATGGAAAACCGGGTCCGGATTGTCTGTAAAGATATGACGTTACTTGATCAGAAAGGGATCAATGGCCCATGTGATCTGATTGTGACCAATCCGCCGTACAGAAAAGCTGAATCCGGAAGAATTAATCCAGACACACAGAAGGCGGTTGCCCGACACGAGATTTACATCACGCTCTCTGAAATTGTTGAGACAGCTCGGCGGCTTTTAAGAACAGGGGGACGATTTGTCGCGATATATTCTTCTGAACGGCTGACAGAACTGATGATACAGATGCACAATTCCGGAATCGAACCCAAATCACTCAGGATGATACACGCTTATTGGGAGAAAGAGGCAAAACTGTTTGTGATAGAAGGGATTCACCGAGGAAACCAGGGCCTGACGGTGCTGCCTCCTCTGGTTGTCTATAAAAAACAGAATGTTTATACAGATGAGGTGGAGAAGATGTTTGAGCCGTAAGGTTCTAAATCCGAAGCACGAATATCGAAATCCGAAACAATATCAAATGACCAAAATTCAAATTCCAAAACAAAAAGCAATTTGATTCGAAACTATAGGCGTTTTGGTTTTGATCATTTGAACATTTTAGTTTTGGATTTGTTTCGAATTTCGGATTTCGATATTCGGATTTAAAACTTTTGAAACAAATGAATCCCAATTAGATATGACATTGTATGTAAAATCAAGTGTTGGTCAGGAAATATTAGTATAGCTTATTCATCACTTGCCCTGTGATAACCTTTGGAAAGAAATAAGTTGCTTTTCTTGGCATTACTTCACCTCGCTCAGCAACGTTTTGAACCTGCTCTATTTTTGTTGGGTTCAAAATAAATGCAGCGTCGCATCTGCCGTCTAGTACGGTAGCAATAGCGTCTTTTTCATAACTCGAATATGTTATCAATTGCTCGTTATCCAGCATGGTCTGATCAAAGTTTAATATTTCCATGAAGATGAGCCGGGTCAGAACTGTAACATCGAGTTCAATTAACGAAGCTGGAAGCTCTTTTCCAAACATCCTTTGCATGATTCCCGAATTCAGAGTTAGGATGGCAAATTCCTTCATGTTTTTCAGATAAACGCCGACAGAATTATTTGACGTTTTCATTTCCAGTTTAAGCATCAGTTGTTCAAGAGCTTTTTCTGGTCCAATATCATTAAAGGGAATTGTCTCTATGTTAAAACATTCTTCTGCTTTGTCGAAAAATGAGTCAATGCTCGAATCTGCCACTTCTGTAAGCATTCGGTGAGCGGGCCGTATGACAAGTCCGGGGTCTTCCATGCTGCATAAATACATCATCACAAAATTTGAGGGATGGTCCGCGTTAAAATCAGGGCTGTTCTCAGACAGCCAGTTGCGGTAGTTAAGGGATGTTTCATACCTGTGATGACCGTCGGCAATATAGATGCGCTTATCCTCCATGGTTCTTGAAACATGCTGTTGAACGCTGGTGTCAGTAATGCGCCACATCTTATGTCTGTGCCCCTTGTCATTGATAATATCCGTATCTGGTGCTTTATCTGTTGCTGCTTCTGTCAGGGAGTTCAGAATTTTATCACCGTCTGAATAGAGTGAAAAAATCGGGCTGAAATTGGTTTTGCATATCTTGAACAGTTCAAGCCTTTCCGCTTTTACTTTTGAAAAGGTCTTTTCATGAGGGAGTACAATACCTTTTTCAAACGGCTCTAATTCGACCAGCGCGATAATGCCATGGCGTGTAATGGTTCTTTCTCCAAGAGGAAATTCCATGGATGTGAGATACATGGCCGGGGAACTATCCTGTATCAGTATTTCTTCAGAAATCCAGGTGTTGAAAAAATTCGCAGCCCGTGTATGTGGGTTATTATCAGCTGTATCAGCTTCTGTTGTATTGCCGAGAATCAGATGGACAACATTGTTTGGATGCCGGTCATGCAGTATTTGCTGCTCTTCACTTGATATTACATCATACGGCGGCGCAACCACATCTGATAAATCTTTAATCTTATCAGGATGATAACAGATCCCATGAAAGGGTATAACTTTAGCCATTGTAAAAAATCCTTTTAAATAAGTATTATAGATATATGCAAATACTAAAAAGGAAGGCATTGTTCAAGAAGAAAAACAAGAAAAGAAGATCATTGACACTTTATATAAATAAATTATATTTAATTTATACATTTCCGGATATTATACGGAGAGGTGGCCGAGCGGCTGAAGGCCCTGCTCTCGAAAAGCAGTATCCTGTCAAAAACGGGATCGTGGGTTCGAATCCCACCCTCTCCGCCATATAACACGCTGATTTTATAGTTATAATATAATGTTTTCATTGTTTAAGAAAAACACATGGCATTAAAAAAGGATTGCTTTTTTTCATGAATCAGGTGATATAGGTTACCATAAATCAGCGGAGAGATGACCGAGCTGGCTGAAGGTGCACGACTGGAAATCGTGTGTACCCTAACCGGTACCGGGGGTTCGAATCCCCCTCTCTCCGCCAGAACTGATCTAGATGCTGGATACTGGATACTAGATGCTGGACATTGGATTTTAAAAAATTGTCTGACAGGGGAAAAGTATCTATTTTTTTGGTTTCTATGCACTTTAGTAAAATTAAAATAACATGTCCTATTTAGTCCTTGCCCGTAAATATCGTCCCCAGACCTTTGAGGAGGTCATTAATCAGCTGCATGTGACAACGACGCTTCAGAACGCTATCACATCTGGCAGGGTGCACCATGCGAATCTGTTTTCAGGTCCCCGGGGAACCGGCAAGACAACCATTGCCCGCATACTGGCGAAAGCCATAAACTGTGAGGAAGGACCGGCTCCAGTACCGTGCAATCAATGCCGTTCGTGTATTGAGATTACTGACGGCCGTTCAGCAGATGTGTTTGAGATAGACGGCGCCTCAAACAACGGGGTTGAACAGGTTAGAGAACTTCGTGAAAATATAAAGTATATGCCGCAAAACAACCGTTTTAAGATTTATATTATTGATGAAGTTCATATGTTGAGTACAGCGGCTTTTAATGCGCTTTTGAAAACCTTGGAAGAACCTCCTGATCACATCAAGTTCATGTTCGCGACAACCGAACCGCACAAGCTGCCGGTCACTATCCATTCCAGGTGCCAGCGTCATGATTTAAGGCGGATCAGCCTTGATGCTATTTCACAACACCTTGCCTTTGTGTGCGAAAAGGAAAGCTTCAGCATTGAGGAACAAAGCTTGTCGATTATCGCTGGTGAAGCAGGGGGATGTATGAGGGACGCCCTTAGTCTTCTTGATCAGGTAATGAACTGTTCCGAAGGGACGATCAGCCATGAGCAGATAATTGATACTCTTGGTGTGGTTGACCGGCAACTGATGTTTGACATCTCCCAAGCGGTTCTGGACGGGGAAATACCGGAGCTTCTAAATACCATAGATGACATATACAGCCGCGGACATGATCTAAAACAGCTTCATTCAGATCTTATTGAACATTTCAGGAACCTGCTGGTTTTAAAGTCAGGGGGTGACGCGGAAAAACTCCTGGACGTGCCCGTACATGAGATTGGGCTTATGAAAGACCAGATTAAAGATGTTGCCGAGACCTTTCTACACCGGGTCATGGATATTCTTTTTAAAGAGGAAGCAGCTGTAAAATTTTCGTCTCAGCCAAAAGTGGCGCTGGAGATTGCTTTTATCAGGATTTTCCAGGCGCCCCCTTCCCTGTCGATTGATACTCTGATCGACAGGCTTAACCATCTAAGAAAAGAGTTTTATGACGTGCACGCGGAAGCCATATCTGCTGCTCCTGCCGAAAAGACGTCTGATGTCGTTCAGCACAGCAATAAGGATAATCCGGAGGCGGTTAATGACCCTGTCCCTGAATGCCAGCATGAAGCGCCTCGTACGGTGTCTCCGGTAAAAAACATCGGAGATCCCACTTCAGCCTGGAAAGAGGTGCTCAACAGCATATCAAAGAAACATCCCCCGCTCTCCGCTTATCTGGCAAACAGTTCACTAACTAAGCTAGAAGACAGGTATATGGAGATTACGGTTGGCGGAAGCAGTTTTAATATAAATAAAATAAAACAAGAAAAGTCGATGACTATTCTTAAGGGTGTCTGCGGTAATATTTTCGGGAAAAAGATGGATATCACCATCATTGCGGATACTGTCAGTAACGAGGAGGCCAAGCAAAAAAAAAATAAAGCGGATCTGATGAAACAGGAGGCGCTTAGCCATCCCCTTGTTTCAGAAGCGATTGACGTTTTCAACGGAAAGGTTATCGATATAAAACTTTTATAGCCGATCTGGTTCTTCTGTCAGGCATAAAAGCATAAATTCTTTTTAAGAGCATATTAATTTTCAGGAGGTATATAATTATGAAGGGTATGGGAAAAATGATGAAACAGGCCCAGAAGCTCCAGGCGCAAATGATGAAAATGCAGGAGGAGCTTGGGGAAAAAACCGTGGAAGCAAGTTCCGGAGGCGGCATGGTTAAGGTGGTTGCAAACGGAAAACAGCAGATCGCTTCAATCCAGATTGAAAAAGAGGTTGTTGACCCTGATGACGTGGAAATGCTCCAGGATCTGGTGCTTGCGGCAGTAAATGATGCCCTGGCCAAATCACAGGAAATGGTCTCGTCAGAGATGGGCAAGCTGACCGGTGGGCTGAACATTCCAGGCATGATGTAACTAGGCGCATATGAACCATTATCCATCATCTATTTTAAATCTGATTAAAAGCTTCTCCAAGCTACCGGGTGTCGGCGGAAAGACAGCTGAACGCCTTGCGATTCATCTTCTCAGAGCCCCTTTAAAAGAAGCTGAGCAGCTTTCCAGAAGTATAATGGAACTAAAAGAGAAAACAAGGCTCTGCTCCAAGTGCTTTTCTTTAAGCGACAGTGAATTATGTAAAATCTGCGGAGATCTTTCAAGAGATGCATCGTTATTATGCGTTGTGGAACATCCGGCGGACATGGTTGCCATAGAAAAATCCGGTGCATTTAAAGGCATGTATCATATTCTGCAGGGCGCCCTTTCTCCCATGGATAATATCGGGCCTGATCATTTAAGGATAAAGGAACTCATTGAGCGGGTTGTGGGGGGAAGCGTTAAGGAGATTGTTATCGCAACAGGTACAAATGTTGAAGGGGAAGCAACCGCATCATATCTTGCCGAGCGGCTGGCACGCTATCCAGCCAGGGTTTCACGGATAGCATCAGGTGTGCCGATTGGGGGTGACCTGAAATATATTGATCAGGTGACGCTTAAAGCAGCCATGGAGAAACGTCATGAGTTCTGAAGACTCATCATGGCAGGATGCCTTTCAGTGCCGTCAATGCGGTGAGTGCTGTAAAGGTTTTGGCGGAACGTTTGTAACGGAAAAAGATATCCAGATGATTGCTGACTTTATCAATTGTGATACTGAGACGTTTGTTAAGGACTATTGTCAGCTGTCGGGTGGAAAGTACGTGCTGATACAGGGAACAGGCGGGTACTGTGTGTTCTGGGATGAATTGTGCACAATCCATCCTGTAAAGCCGCGTATGTGCAGGGCGTGGCCTTTTATCGAATCCGTGCTTGCTGACAAAAAAAACTGGGAGATAATGGCTGGAACCTGTCCGGGTATCTGCACGGATGTGCCGGACAGAATTCTTGAAAAACTGATTAAAGAGGAACTGATAAAGATTGATGGTGCTTAAAGTCGCCCATCTTATATGTCAGGGCAGTTTCCATGTCTCCGCATCTGTGAGGCTGTAGGCACTGTTCTCTTTTCTGTCAGATATTATCCTGCGAAGAATATTATGGTTTTCAAGATCTTTGAGACCATTGTGTAATGCTTCTGGGGAGCTGTTCCATATATTGAGAAGATTTTTTGTTGTGATGCTTGAGTCAGCATCTACGAGCCCACAGCATAGCAGGTAGACAGAGACGGTTTCAACACTGAGGTCAAGTGTGAAGATTTTCTGGTTGATGGAAGTTGTCCGGCTATTTTGATCCATATGTATTTTTATAGCAGGAACAGCTATTTTTTAAAACTTTTTTTTTAATATTTTAAATATTATGATCGGCATATTTGATTCCGGGCTTGGCGGGTTGACGGTTGTACGTGCATTGATGGAGCGCCTGCCGGGTTATGACATGATCTATTTTGGCGACACCGCCCGTACGCCTTACGGCACCAAAAGCCGGGAAACGGTTATACGGTATTCCATTGAAAATACCGACTTCCTGCTGGAGAACGGTGCCAGTGTCATTGTTATGGCATGCAACACAGCGTCAAGTGTTGCAACGGAAACCATTTTAAACCGATACAGTGTGCCGGTATTTGAAGTGATTACCCCCGCGGTTGCCCAGGCCCTTCAGGTTTCAACCGGGTTAAACTTAGGGGTGATAGGAACACGGGCCACTATCAGCAGTGGTATCTATGAAAAGAAACTTAAAATTAAAAATAAAAAGGCGCGTGTTTTTTCATCCCCATGCCCTCTCCTGGTACCTCTGGTGGAAGAGGGATGGATGAATAAACCAGAAACAAGGATGATCGTAAAAAAATATCTTCATCCCCTGAAAACACGTCAGATAGATACACTTATCCTCGGATGTACCCACTATCCTCTTTTAAAAAAGATCATACAGGAGAAGGCCGGGAAAAGGGTAAAAATTATAGATTCATCCCTGGCTGTGGCAGGGAGCATTAAAAACTATGTCGAAAACAACCCCGAAGTTAATGACCTGCTGGCTAAAAAAGGGGAAACCCGTTTTTTTGTGTCAGATATTACAGAGCAGTTTAGTAAGACAGCGAATGCTATCTTGAATAAGAATATTGTGCTTGAGCTAGTTAAGAAATAAATTCAATGTCATAAACTTAATGAAGTGCCTTAAGTTATAAGTTATAAGTTACAAGTGCCTTAAGTGAAGGATTTCTATTATCTTTGGTTGAAATCAAGCATATTATTTTAAAATAAGCCTATTGCTCTATATAGATTCAAGTCCATTTTTTACAACTCTTCCCACCACCACGAATCACTTTCTGTGCTGGTTATACTTTCAGCGAGTTTTTTTCCGGTTTCTGTTTTTAGGCGTTTCAAAACAGCGGGGAGCCATTTTTCAGGCGGAGAGTATCCCGCGTCTATAAGAATTTTGAGATCTATAATAAATGACAGCTGATCAGCATCGTGCGCAAGTATTGCTTCTTTTGTTTCTTGTTTCTTAAACTCATCGATCAAACTGGTAAGCGTTTTGCCAAAAGGTATGTTGTTGGTTAAGTCTTTTAAAGCAGATTTTTCATCAGCCTCGACATATCGTTTCCAGACGCTATTCAGATCACCTGTTCTTGCTTCAGGAAGATCGTGCAAGAGGCCCATGAGAATAAGTTTTAAGCCATCGAGTTCCGGTTCCATCTGTGAAATGACATACGCAATAAAGGCGGTCATGAAACTATGCTCGGCGATTGTCTCTTTCCCAGCTCCAAGAAAATGGTAACCAGATCTAGGTATCTCTTTTAATATGTTCGCTTCAAAAAGGAGTTTTGTTATGCTTTTCATTTTATTTCCTTTTAATCCGAGTTTAATATTAATTACCAACATCAGTTTTCAGATATGCTTTTGCAGCTATTTTCTATATATTTATAAAGAATTAAAATCAATGGAAGTTAACAAAAATGACTGAAAAGCTTGACAAATTAAAGCCAAACACGGTATAAAATTCACAATACATATAGTAACATATTGAATCCATAACAATTAAAAAATCGGAGTTCCTTATGCCTTCCAGAATCGCAGTTTGTCTTACAACATTGTTATGTGCCGTGACAGTATTTTTTGCTCCTGTTCAATTAACCGCTTATGCTGATGAACAAGAAGCTGTAAAGTTTGAAGCAGGTATGTATCATACAATTAAAAAAGGGGATACTCTCTGGGATCTATCTGCACGGTATTTTGATTCTCCATGGGTATGGCCCGAGCTTTGGGCAGGGAACAAACAGATTGCCAATCCCCATTTGATCTATCCGGGAAACCGCATACGGATATTTCTCCATGAAACAGAACATATTGCTGAGACGATAACAGATGAGTCTGAAACAGCCACTGAACTGACAGATGGTGGCGCTGTTGACATTGGTACAGCTGTTACACAAGCCCCTATCATCGAACCACCGCCTGAAGATGATGAGGTTGTGGATATGACTGGAGACCAAGGAGATCAACCTCCTATAAGATATAATGAAATAGATCACGTTAGTTTTATTAAAGATAAGCCTGTTACACCCCATGGTGTTATTTCAAAGATAGGCGCTGGGGAAGATTATCAGAAGATGATTAGTACTGGAGATCTTGTTTACATCGTAAGGCCTGAAGCGAATAAGTACCTCCCATGGAAAGACTATCAGGAGGAATCACCGCAGCTTAATCAGGGCATGCTGTATACGGTATGCAGAATCCTTGAAAAACCCATAAAGACGAAGAAGCCTAAAGTTTATTACGGTCTCCAGCATGATATTAAAGGTGTGGTTGAAATAATGGAAATTAATCCAAATTATGCTGTGGGAAAAGTTGTTGAAAGCTACAGAGAACTGCGCCTGGATGATGTTTTAATACCCTATAAGCGTAAAGATCGTGATATTGCGGTGAAGAAACCGCCTAAGGGGGTTAAAGGGAAAGTCCTCTTGGCTGTGGACCACAACGCACTGATTGGAGAATGGACCCTGGCATTTATTAGTGTGGGGAAAAATCATGGGGTTGACCGTGGACAAGAATACACCCTTTTTAAGGAAGAATTCTTGAGTAAAGGTGTTAAGGGTGAAGTTGATGTCGGGACAATTTTCATTCTTCTTTCAGAAAAAAGAACATCTACGGTTCTTGTTACCCGTTCTATCGAGAATATTCTTCCAGGCACATTGGTCCGAACGCCTCGCAGATTTAGGTAGTCAAGATTCAGAAAATATTTTCTGATGGTTACTTTTATAGAGGACAGAAGGCCACCAACATTATCTGACAATAACATCCCCTGAAAAAATCCGGTGATAGTCTCCATTTTTATCACAGAGAATAAGTACGCCATCATTATCAATGTCTTCAACCATCCCTTTATATCTATTACCCATCACATCAATGTCGACCTGTTTCCCTATAATGCCTGAAAGTGCCTTCCATCGATCCATGACAGGCTTAAAACCATGCTTCCCTAATATTCCGTAATAGTGCTCAAATTTTTCCAGATACGCCCTGATAATCGCGGCTCGGGATACTGGTAAGCCGGTTTCAATGAAAAAAGATGTGGCTGTTTGCTGTATTGCTTCCGGCATTTCGTCAAGGGATGTATTCACATTAAGACCAAGCCCAATGATGATAAAATCGATTGAATCCATTTCCATGCTTATTTCTGTCAAAATCCCGGCTATTTTTTTCCCTTTTATTAGAATATCGTTTGGCCACTTGATTTTTACATCCATATCGGTAAGCAAAAGCAGGGCTTCTGCAACAGCGACAGCGGTCAGCAGGGTTATGACAGAGGTTTTGGATGGCGGCATGGCAGGTCTTAAAATCATTGATATATAAATACCCTTATTCTCAGGTGAAAACCAGCTTCTTCCCATCCGGCCCCGTCCTATGATCTGTTTCTCAGCAATAACGATTGTACCTTCAGGAGAACCTTTGGCGGCCAGTTCCTTTGCCCGGGTGTTCGTGGAATCAACCTCCTGTAGATAAATTATTTCTTGTTTTCCAAAAACTGTTGTACTAAGTCCATCTCGTATTTCACCTGCAAGCAGGATATCAGGCGATTTTTCCAGAAGATACCCTTTTCTTGTGGAAGATTTGATTTGGTAGCCTATTTTCCTCAAACCACTCACATGCTTGTTTATGGCTGCACGGCTTATGCTAAGACGTCTGCTCAGGTGTTCTCCGGAAACCCAGTCGCTTTCACTCTGCTTTAAATATAAAATCAGTTTGTTACGTGTGTCCACAACCCAATCCTTTTAAAAGCCCGTTGATTGTAAACCAAAAAAATATGGCAGTTGACAATTGTTGGCGATTTTGATTAAAGCATGTTATTAATTTTTTTTCAAAAAAAATAACCTTTAAGGGGATTTTTATGTTTAACCACACGATTGTTAGCATAACTGAAAAAATCCTGAAGGCGAACAATTGGTCTATGTCGTATGAAGAGGCCTGCAAACTCGCTTTAATGCCCATAGAACATACCATGGATCTTATCATATGCGCAGAAAAGATCAGGACCCAATTCAAGAAAGAGGATGTTTTTACCTGTTCAATAATTAACGCAAAATCCGGCAGATGTTCCCAGGACTGTGCCTTCTGCGCCCAATCTTCCCATCATAAAACTAAAATCGATACATATCCTTTGATCAGTGAAGAAGAAATACTTAAGCAGGCGTTCCTGATGAAAAAATCGGGTGCTACGAATTTTTCTATTGTTACCAGCGGATACAGGCTCTCTGATAAAGATCTTGATTCTGTGTGCCATACAGCTTCAGCTATAAAAAACAGGACCCATATGACTGTATGCGCTTCAGTGGGCATGCTGGACACGCCTGCTGCAGAGCTGCTGAAACAAAGCGGTATTTCAAATTATCATCACAATTTAGAAACAGCCAGGAGTTATTTTGAAAAAGTATGTACTTCCCATGATTATAATGAAGATATTGGGACGCTTGAAGCCGCACGTAAAGCTGGATTAAGGGTTTGCAGCGGGGGTATCATGGGACTGGGTGAAACATGGGAACAGCGTGTAGAACTTGCCTGGACCCTGAAAGAATTGGATGTTGATTCTATCCCGATTAATTTTCTTAACCCTGTTCCGGGAACAAAGATGGAAAAAAGGCCCCTGATGCAACCCCTTGAAGCGTTAAAATGCATAGCCCTGTTCCGATTTATCAATCCAACAAAAGATATTACCATCTGTGGGGGGAGAGAAGTAACCCTGCGGGATTTCCAGTCCTGGGTTTTCACTGCAGGCGCAAATGGCCTTATGGTCGGCAATTACCTAACCACACATGGCAGAGATATCAAGATGGATTTGGAAATGATCAAGGCGCTTAATCTAGAAGCTAGATGCTGGATGTCTAGTCGTAGTGAAACGTAGATCCCGCTTCTTTTTAACGGGGAATAACTATTAGGAATAACATCCAATGTTTTTAGGCAGGTACAAAAATAGACTCGAGGCCAGGAAGGCTGAGGGGCTTTACAGGTCCCCTCCTGAGATTATGAAAAAGGAAGGGAAGTATGTTCATATAAGGGGCCGTAAAGTATTAAATTTTTCATCAAATGATTATCTCGGTCTTGGCTCATCAGATAAGCTGAAAAAAATTGTAGCAAGCAACTTTAAAAAATTCAGTGCATCTGCATCATCCTCAAGGCTGGTTTCAGGAAATTATTCTGTTTTATCGCAAGCGGAAAAGGCGTACGCGAGATACTTTGGATATGATCAGGCCCTGTTTTTCTCTTCAGGGTATCAGGCGAATACCGGCATTATATCAGCGCTTTTTGAAAAAGAAGATACCATTTTTTTTGACAAGCATGTTCACGCCAGCAGTATTGAGGGCATCCGATCAAGCGGGGCTGAATTTCACAGTTTCAGGCACAATAAAATGTCCCATTTGGGAAAAAGGCTTAGATCGTGCGGAGGGGGATCAGTTGGCGTGATCACGGAATCACTTTTCAGCATGGACGGCGATTTTTTGGATATAGATGGTTTTAAAAAACTGAAAAAAGAGTATGGGTTCTTTAGTGTGGTGGATGAAGCCCATGCTTTTGGTGCTATCGGCATCCGGTCTTTAAAAAAGGGGCGGGGAGTAGCCCTTGATGCGGCAGATATAGCTGTCGGCACCTTTGGCAAGGCTTTTGGGCTTTTCGGCGCGTTTGTTCTGCTTCCTGAAAGGATTAAGGAATATCTACTAAACTTTTCTTCCCCTCTGATATACTCCACTGCACTTCCTGAAGCGCACGCGGCTTCAGCCATTGAGCTGCTTGAAATTATAGAATCAAGCAGAGAGAAAAGACAGCACTTGCACGATATCAGCCAGTTCATGCGGGATATTTTAAAACAGGAAGGATTTAGTGTGACGGGTGATGCTCACATTATAGCTGTGCAAATGGGACCGGAAGAACGCGCTCTGGCTGTTGCGCGCGGATTACTGAAAGAAAACATTTTTGTGTTTCCAGCCAGGTATCCTGCGGTACCTATTGGAAAAGCAATACTCCGTATAGGCATGACAGCGCTTCACAATGAAGCGGATGTAAAATATTTTGTTGATAAACTTAAGGATTTGTATGGAGCAGCAGTTGAAAAATTATGAAAGAATATTTGTTGCCGGAACAGACACCGGTGTCGGGAAAACGGTTTTGTCTCTTCTTTTGATGCGGTATTTTTTTGAGGCAGGGAAAACACCTTTTTATTTCAAACCGATCCAAACCGGATGCAGAGATCCCTATGAAGAAGGGAGTGATGCAGCATTTATTTACCAGTATGTTAGGCCGTTAAAACAAAAGAATCCAGCGGAATCAGTCCAGTACTGTTTTAAAAAACCGAGAGCCCCATGGTTTGCTGCCCGTCATGAAAAAAATAATATTGATTTGAAAAACATTCTTGAAAAGATTGAAGAAAAAAATATAACACATCAACCTGTTATTATTGAAGGTGCCGGGGGGATACTGGCGCCTGTTGATGAAAAGAGACTGATGATCGACCTGGTAAGGATGATAAATGCAGGAGTGATCATAGCTGCCAGGGCTGGCCTTGGAACAATAAATCATACGCTGCTGACCATTGAAGCGCTTGCCGGGCGTGACATTTATCCTGTGTGTGTTATACTGATTGATAATGGGGAGAAAAAGATTCCTGATGATATGCTGAAGGAAAATATTGAAGCTATTGAGAAATTCTCTGGTGTTACAGTTGCAGGGGTAGTTGGGAGAATAAAGGATTTCTCACAATCCTGTAAAGCGAGTTTTAAACTGTTTAATCATCTATTTCTGCTATAAATTGGATGTTATGGATATGCCTATTCTTTCAATTGATTGTGGCACACAAAGCTTAAAAGCGATTATTTTTTCTTCTTCCGGAGAAGTCCTTGATAAGGCTCAAATCAGATATGAGCCTTATGTGAGTGAGAAGCCTGGATGGGCGGAGCAGGATCCGGAAATTTACTGGCAGGCATTGTGTGATACCTGTTCTTTGTTAAATCAGAAAAACCAGGGCTTATTTTCGGAAATTGCCGGCGTGGGGATCACCTCCATTCGGAACAGTATGGTAAACGTTGACAGAAGCGGCTTACCTTTAAGACCAGTCATCACATGGCTTGATCAGCGGCAGGCAAAAAGCGATTATACCCCTAAAGGCTTTAGAAGACTATTATACCGTGCTGTTGGGATGGAAGAAGTGCTTAAAAAGGCGCAGACTGATGGTAAATGCAACTGGCTGAAGCAGTATCAGCCGGAAGTATGGAAAAAAACTCACAAATATCTTCAGGTCTCAGGTTTTATTAATTTCAGACTTACCGGGAATTTCATTGATTCAACAGCGTCACAGATCGGTTACATCCCTTTTAATTACAAAAAAATGAGATGGTGTAGAAAGAATGAACTGAATGCCATGCTATTTCCGGTTGAAGAGGAAAAACTGCCTAAGATAATGGCGCCTGGTGGCATTATTGGTGAAATAACGCATAAGGCATCAGAACAGACAAGAATCCCAAGGGGAGTTCCTGTTATTGCATGTGGATCTGACAAGGGGTGTGAAACCATCGGAATGGGTGTAATTGACACTCATATGGCAAATTTAAGCTTTGGGACAACCGCATCTGTTCAAACGACATCAGACAGTTATTTTGAACCTCGACAATTTATGCCTCCGTATCCCGCGCCTGTATCCGGCCGTTATAATCCTGAAATTGAAATTTTCAGGGGTTATTGGATGATCACCTGGTTTAAAGATGAGTTTGCGTACAAGGAAGTGCTTGAAGCCGGGAAAAAAGGTGTTCAGCCAGAAGTTGTTCTGAACAGCCTGTTAAAAGAAGTGCCAGCCGGTTCAATGGGGTTGACTGTTCAGCCTTTCTGGGGCGGGGGTCTGAAACAGCCTTCCGCAAAGGGCGCCATGATTGGCTTTGGCGGTGTTCATACTAAGGCGCATATTTACAGGGCAGTCATTGAGGGGCTTGGCTACGCCCTGCTGGACGGCCTCCGTGCCATTGAAAAGGCTGGAAGGACAAGTGTTAAAAAGGTGGCTGTTTCAGGAGGCGCGTCACAGAGTGATGAAATATGCCAGATAACAGCCGACATTTTTGATCTTCCCCTTGTTCGGGGAAAGACTCATGAGACTTCAGGACTGGGGGCGGCGATTGTAACATCAGTGGGTCTGGGTATCCATCAATCGTTTGAAACCGCTATTGATAAAATGGTAAGGCATGAGACGGTTTTTGAGCCGATACCGGAAAATACAGTGATTTACAGGAAGCTTTATAACAGGGTCTATAAAAAAATGTACCCGTCATTAAGTCCCCTTTACAAAGAGATTCGGTCTATTACAGGGTATCCGGATATCCCGGTTTCATGAAAATATGCCGATGATGAACAGCCCTGTGAGCATAATCGCGCACGCGACAGTCTTCATGATTAGATTACTCTCTTTAAACAGGTTCCCACCAAGTACAACCGTAAAGAGGTTTGAAAGCCTCTTGACTGGAATGATAAGAGAGACAACAGCTGTTGGGACGGCGATTGCCGCGAGATGAAGAAAATCGCTGATTATCCAGAATGTGCTTGCCAGGATCAGCAGGGGCCAGCTTTTTTTTGCCAAGGCTGACACACTGGCATATTTGTTTGTCACAGCCAGCATAACGACCTGAATAATAAATATGAAAAAGACAAAAAAGAACATGTAAGATAGTGGATCGTATTCTTTCAGAACAACTTTATTCAGAACAGGACAGAAGCTCCACATCACAAGGGTTCCCAGCACATAAAGAAAAAACTTTTTCGGCATGGATGTAAATGGCTGAAAAAAGCTTTTTATGTTTTTTAATGTGATAATGTAACCGCCTGTTAATATAAAAAAGACACCTGTAAACTGAATGATGTTCAGCATTTCATCAAGAACAAAAAAAGAGATGATAATAATAAACAGAGGATTTATATTGAGAAGGGGAGAAACCGTTGAAATTTCGCAGTTTTTATAAGCAATGTTCAGCAGAAAAGAACCACAATAAGCGAGAAGGGTGTTTAAGAGGATTAAACTAATGTTTTTCAATGACACATTGAAACTGACGAAAGAGATCAGCGGAAGCATGATCAAAAAACCGATACACCCGTTTATGATCATCATGTCTATGACATCAGCGCTTTCAAGAATCTTTTTTTTAACAATATGGTTAAGCGCAAAAAAAAGGGCAGCCAATAAAATTAATGGTATCCACATAAGCTAAACGGCAATTCGTATTCAATATCTAGATTTTAATTAAATAAGTTAATCTTTTCCCTTTTATATGCAAGTTAACGTCTGGCTCTCCAATACAATATCGTTACTTTGCAGGATCGGTTATATCTTTTATCGCCCTTATCCGTTCAAGGACTGGCGGGTGAGAATTGTTTAAAAAAACATAAAGAGGATGTGGGACCAGGTTTGCCAGGTTGCTGACGGACAGTTTCTTTAGAGCATTTACCATGGAGACTGAATCGTTAGTTGTTTCAACTGCGAAACGGTCTGCCTCATATTCATTTGTTCTTGAAAAAGCCTGGATAAAGATTGACATAAAAAAATCAATGGGCGCGTACAACATTCCGAAAAATATGAAGCCTGCGTAGATGGATATATACTCCATATAAAAAGCGTCAAAAAGAGGCTGGCATGAAATAAAAAGGAACAGGAGATAAAACATCAACCCTATTTGAAGAATACCGGCTGACAGCATTTTTTGTATATGCTTTTTCTTGTAGTGGCCCATCTCATGGGCCAGGATAGCGACCAGTTCCGGGATTGTATGCTGTTCAATCAGCGTATCGAACAGTACGATCCGTTTATGCGACCCATAACCCATAAAAAAAGCATTTGATTTGCCTGAGCGTTTTGACCCATCCATTACATATATGTTTTCAAGGGGGAATTGTATGGATTTTGCGTATGACATGATAGCGTCTTTAAGCGCTCCTTCTTCAACAGGATTAAATTTGTTAAACAAGGGGAGTATCCATGTTGGCGCAATGAACTGAACGATAAGCAGATACAGGGTAACTGCTCCCCAGCAGTACAGCCAGGCGTTAGATCCAGTGTACTCAAAAAAAGCGAGTATGCTGGCCAGAAGTGGGGTGCCGAGCAGCAAGGCTATGAATGTTCCTTTAATTATATCAAGTATAAATATCTTCCAGGTGGTTTTATTGAAACCAAATTTTTCTTCAATTACAAATGTATCATATATCTTAAACGGCAGGGAAATTAAGGCTTTAAAAACAATCAAGGTCCCCATGTACAAAAGGCCCGTTAAAACAGGTCCTTGGTTTAATCCCCGAATCAAGCCGTCAAGAAAGGGGAAACCACGGCCAAACCAGAAGACAAGGAGTAAGGCAAGGTCAATAAAGGATGCTATCCATCCAAAACGGATATTAACACGTAGGTATATCTGTGACCGACGGTACCTGTCAGTATCATAAACCTCTTTAAACTCCTCGGGGAGGTCATTTCTCAGCATTTTCAAGTTTAAGATATCAGCCAATAAGTGCAGAATAAAATCAGCAAAAACAGCGGCCAGAATGATAACAGCAAGAAAATTCACTTGAAAAATAACCCTTTGTTCCCTTTTTTGAGCATCATAATACAAAGGCGGAGCGTTTTAAAGAATTATATTGTAAAAAAAGATAAAAAAATAGTATTTTTCAATCTTTAAAAGTTTGATAATAACATTGACAAAAGAAGATCTGATATAGACATATGGCTGATACGATGCTGACCATTCTTGGATCAGGAACCTGCGTTCCATCTCTTTCACGAAATCCCTGTTCTGTTCTGGCTGAAATCGACAACCAGAAGCTTCTTTTTGATACTGGACCGGGGACAATGAAACGGCTTCTTGAGGCAGGGGTTGAATTGGTTGATATCACCTATATATTTTACAGCCATTTTCATCCCGATCATACTGGTGAAATGGCCACGTTTCTTTTTTCAACCAAGTATCCTGATGAAACCAGCCGGAAAAAGCCGCTTACGATTATCGCAGGCAAAGGAGTTATAGCGTTTTTTGAAAGATTTAAAGATGTTTATGGTAGTTGGATTGAACTTCCTGAGGGTATCTTTAGTATCATTGAAATGGATAATATGGGCAAAGATAGTAAAAATTTCAGTTGGTTCTCAGTTGACACCGCGCCAGTAGAACATAACAGCGAGAGTATTGCTTTTAAAATTACAGATACCAAGGGGAAGTCGTTTGTCTATTCTGGCGACACAGATGTTAGTACTGGTCTGATCTCCCTGTCAGCAGATACAGACCTATTGATTTGTGAATCAGCTCTTCCGGATGAACTGAAGGTTAGCGGTCATCTTACCCCTTCCCTGGCAGGGGATATTGCGTCTCAGGCAAATGTAAAAAAACTGGTTCTGACCCATTTTTACCCTGAATGTGATAAAGTTGATATTGAAAAACAGTGCAGAAAAACATATGCTGGTCCATTAATCCTGGCTGAGGACCTTATGACCATTAAACTGTAAAAGAGCACCATGAAATATTATCCGATTAATCTGGATATTAACAAAAAGAAGTGTCTGGTAGCAGGCGGAGGCCCCGTGGCTGAGCGGAAAGTTAACACGCTTTTCCGGTGCGGTGCTGAGGTGACAGTGGTTAGTCCTGATGTCTCAGACAGTCTTGTCCGGACAGCTGACAGCGGTGCCATCAACATCCTACAGCGTCCTTATCGGTCCTCGGATCTTGAATGTATGTTTCTTGTTATTGGCGCAACCAATGATGAGACATTGAACCGGCAGATAAGTTCGGATGCAGCTCAGCGGCAAATTCTCTGCAACATCGTTGATGTGCCTGATAAGTGCAATTTTATTCTGCCCGCGATCGTTGAAAGGGGTGATCTTGTGATTTCAATTTCAACATCAGGATCGAGTCCGGCGTTTGCGAAAAAGCTCAGGCAGGACCTAGAAAATGACTTTGGAGAGGAATATGCTGAATTTCTTATGTTAATGGGCACTATAAGGGAGAGGCTGCTTGCCCAGAAAAGAAGCGTTGAAGCTAATAAAAAATGTTTTGAGCAGCTCATAGCTGGCGGCCTGCTTGAGATGATAAAGAACCGCAGTATTAATGAGATAAACAGACTGCTTAAAAAAATTCTTGGTGATGGGTTTAAATTTGAGGAACTGATTTAAAAAGGCGATTTTTTATGGAATTTTTGATAGCATCAATTATTTTACTATATGTGCTGAGTACCGTCTTTTACACTGTCTATTTCTTTCTCCAGAAAAATGTACTGCAAAAGGCAGGTTATTTTCTGCTCCTTGCCGGATTTCTGTGCCATTGTCTGGTGTTTATACTCGGATTCGCTGAAGCAGGTCATATGACGGTAAGAAATCTTCATGAAACCCTTTCGATCTCAAGCTGGGCGGTTGCTGGTGTTTTTCTCCTACTCAGGTATAAAGTTCATTTAAAAATACTTGGATTATACGCCGCTCCGCTGGCTGCTGGTGTGATGATAGCCGCATCCTTTGTTCCGAGTGTGCCGGTTGAGACAAATGACATATACAAGAGCATATGGTTTGTCATGCATATTATCACCATATTTATTGGCGATGCCGGGTTTGCCATGGCTTTTGGGATAGGTGTGATGTATCTCATACAGGAACATGCCATCAAGACTAAAAAACACGGTTTTTTTTACAAGCGTCTCCCTTCTCTTGAGATGCTTGACAGTACCGGATATGCCTGCATTGTTATCGGATTTACGATGCTGACCATCGGGCTGGTTACTGGGCTGATTTATGCTAAAATGAGCTGGGGCAGGTTTTGGAGCTGGGATCCCAAAGAGGTCTGGTCAGGAATCACCTGGCTACTATACGCGGTTCTTCTGCATGAACGCCTTGCGGTTGGGTGGCGTGGAAGAAGGGCCGCGATAATGGCTATTATCGGATTTGCGGTGCTTTTATTTACTTTTTTTGGCGTTAATTCCCTTTTGGAAGGACACCATGGCGAGTTTACGGTCAGGTAAAACCCTGGTCTATTTATAATAAAAAAGCAGTAAAACATGCTGGATATCATACTTTTAGGATTAAACCACCGGACAGCGCCGGTTGAAATAAGGGAGCAGATCGCTTTTACAAGCGAAGAGACAGCTAGAGCCCTTGAGGCCCTGCGTGACAGATCAGAGATACGTGAAGTCCTTTTGTTTTCAACATGCAACAGGGTTGAAATACTAATGACAGCAGAATACGGGGAGGATGCTGCAAGGGCCGCCCGGAACTTTATTGCTGATTTCAAAGGAATTAGTGAAGAGTATTTTAATGAGGCGCTTTACACGCACAAAGGGGATGAGGCATCGCGTCATATTTTCAGGGTGGCATCAAGTCTTGATTCCATGATTGTTGGTGAACCCCAGATCCTCGGTCAGATTAAAGAAGCCTATCATATTGCAACCGAAAAGAAAACCACTGGAGTTGTTCTTAACCGACTGCTTCACAAGGCATTTTCCGTTGCAAAACGGGTACGGCATGAAACCGGTATAGGAGACCATGCTGTTTCCGTGAGTTATGCTGCAATTGGACTGGGTAGAAAGATATTTGGGAGTCTTGAAGGGAAAAAGACCCTGCTGGTCGGTGCTGGTGAAATGGCGGAACTTGCCGTGGAACACCTGATCAGCAATCATTCCGGTGACATCTTGATTGCCAATAGAACGCTTGAGAGGGGCGTATTATTGGCGAAAAAGTTTAAA